>NZ_JBHTUR010000030.1:0-80602 GCF_042793755.1 Nocardia sp. NPDC056564 | reverse complement strand
CGTGCGCAGTGTCGCGCACGGGCCGCCGGCTATCGATTCAGCGCAGATCGCGCCTGCGGAACGCGGTGATGCCGACCGCGTGCAGTGCCGCGGCGATCACCAGCAGCCAGAGCACCGGGGCGGCCCGGAATTCCGCGCCGGGCAGCTTCGGCGGATGCACGAACGGCACGACATCGACGACCCACTGCGGCAGCCCGTCCAGCGAACCCGCGAAGAAGATGACGAGCATGACGCTGAGAATGCCCCAGACGACCGGGGTGAAGCGCGGCGCGACCCCGTAGATCGCCACCGCGATGCCGGTGAACACCCACACCGCGGGCACCTGCACGGCCGCCGCACCGAGCGAGTCGGTCAGCTTGCCGGCCAGGTCGCCGTCGGTCGCGCCGTAGACGATGCCGATCGCCAGACCGGCCAGCAGCAGGAGCACGGCGGGACCGAGCAGCGCGAAACCGATGTGGCTCAACGCGTATCGCGCGCGTCCGACCGAACCGGCCAGGGTCGACTCGGCCCGATGGCCGGCCTCCTCGTCGTGCAGGCGCAGCGCCGCCGAGAGCGAGTACGCGGCCGCGCCCATGGCGAGCAGCGAGAGCGCGAAGGTGACGAACGAATCCTGCAGCATGTCCGACCCGCCCATCCGGGTGAGCATGTCCTTGATGGCGGAGTTGTTGTCGAGCATGTCGCCGACGCTCTTGATCGCCCCGCCCATCAGCAACCCGTAGAGCACGAATCCGACGCACCAGACCAGCAGCGAGCCGCGTTGCAGCCGCCAGGCCAGCCCGGCCGGGCCGGACAGCCCCGGAGCGGCAGTCGGCGGGCCTGGGCGTTCGGCGAGTAGCCCGGACCCGGTGTCGCGTCGCGCGAGCAACCCGTACGCCGCACCCACCGCGATCACCGCGACCGCGAGCAGCGGAACCAGCACCCACCAGCGTTCCTGCGCGAACGCCCGCATCTGAATGCACCAGCCGAGCGGCGAAAACCAGGTCAGCACACCGTTACCCGCGTCGCCGATGGCCCGGACCGCGAACGCGGCGGCCAGCGCGCCGAGCGCGACGCCACGCGCGATCCGCGCACCGGTGCTCACCTGGGCGGCCACCGCGGCGACCCCGGCCCAGGCCAGGCCGGAGCAGGCCAGGGCGGCGGAGAACGCCACCGAACCGGCGATCGGCAGGTCGTTGCTGTACAGCAGTGCGGTAGAAAGTATTCCGACGAGCACACAGCCCGCCGCGGTCATCAGCAGCGCGGCGGTCAGCCCGGCGAAGCGGCCGATGCTGGTCGCGCCGATCAGTTCGGCCCGCCCGGTCTCCTCCTCCACCCTGGTGTGCCGGATGACGGTGAGGATCGTCGCGATCGCGATCATCGCGAAATACGGTCCGGCCTTCCACAACGCCATCGAGCCGAGGTCCGTGCTGAACACCGGGCCGTACATGGCGACCAGTGCGGGACTGTCGGTGATGGTCTTCGCGTAGTTCGCCAGGTCGGCCGGCGTGCCGTAGACGCTCTTGGTGCTCGCGACATAGAACGCGGGCAGCATGCCGAACGCGAATACCCAGAGCGGCAAGATGATTCGATCGCGGCGTAGGTACAGGCGCAACAGTTGCCCGGTACCCGCGAAGTCGGCCGAGCCGCGCACGGCCGGGGCGGCGTACGGCCTGCCCGCGGTGACAGTGGTCATGCCCGCACCTTCTCCCCGTGCGCCGCGGCGTCGCCGTCGACGTGGTAGTGCCGCATGAACAACTCTTCCAGGGTGGGCGGCGCGCTGGTCAGGCTGCGCACGCCGGTGTCGCCGAGCAGCCGGATCAGCTCGCCGAGGTGCTCGCCCTCGACCTGGCAGCGCAGCGTCTTGCCGTCCCAGTGGATGTCCTCGACACCCTCGATCCGGCCGAGATCGCCTGGGTCACCGAGCAATTCGGCGGTGATCGAGGTGCGCGACAGGTGCCGCATCTCCGACAGCGAGCCGCTCTCCACGGTGCGCCCGGCGCGGATGATGGTCACCCGGTCACACAGGACCTCTACTTCGGACAGGATGTGACTGGACAGCAGCACCGTCGTTCCGCGCTGCTTGGCCTCTTCGACGCATTCCCGAAAGACCTGTTCCATCAACGGATCCAGGCCCGAGGTGGGCTCGTCGAGCAGCAGCAGTTTGACGTCCGAGGCGAGCGCGGAGATCAGCGCGACCTTCTGCCGGTTGCCTTTCGAGTAGGTCCTGGCCTTCTTGCGCGGGTCCAGGTCGAAACGCTGGATCAGCTCCGCCCGGCGCTCGGCGTTGATGCCGCCGCGCATGCGGGCGAGCAGGTCGATGGTCTCACCACCGGACAGCGACGGCCACAGCGTGACATCGCCTGGGACATAAGCCAGTTCGTGATGCAGCGCGACCGCGTCGGCCCACGGGTCGCGCCCGAACAGTTCGGCTCGGCCGGAGGTGGCGCGCAGGATGCCGAGCAGCACCCGGATCGTCGTGGACTTACCCGCGCCGTTCGGCCCCAGGAAACCGTGGATCTCCCCTTCCTCGACCGTCAAATCCAGCCCGTCCAGTGCGGCGACGTGGCCGAATGTCTTGCGGAGATCGTTGATTCGAATGATCTCGGACATCAGTGCTCCTCGTGGAAAGTGTCCAAAAGCGTAGGGTCGGTAAGGAGGCCCTGGGTGTAGAACTCCAGGGCGGGCGGCGTGAGCTCCTCGGTCAGCTCACGGATCGCTTTACGGAAATCGAGCTTTTCGCCGGGCTTCTGGTGCATCTGCATCCAGAGCAGGGTCGCGCCGACGTTGAGCGTCATCAGGTATCTGGCCCGCGCGGCGGGGTCTCGGCTGGGCTTGATCGTGCCCGCCTCGACGCCCTGCTGGATGTAGCCCTCGGCGTCCTCGGCCATGTGATCGAACAGCGACTGCGCCATCGGGCCGCCCGCCTGCAGGCTGCGCACCATGTAGGCGACCAGCGGGCCGTACACCTCGATCTCGGCGAGCGCGGCCAGCATGCCCTTCGCGACGCTGTTCGCGGTGAGCGCCTTGACCTTCTCGTCCCGGATCAGTTGCAGCACCCGCTCGTCACAGGCGGCGCGCAGACCGTCCTTGGAGCCGAAGTGGTGATTCACCAGACCGGGCGAGACGCCGGCCGCCTTCGCGATGGCGCGCACCCCGACCTGGAAGCCCTGGTCGCCGAAGACCTCGATCGCGGCGTCGCGGATTCGGGCCGCGGTGGTCAGGTCCGCGGCGGATCCTTGCGGTAGGGGCTGTTCGTTAAACACATGTTCAATATACTAAACACTCGTTCAATCCACCACAAGAGCCGCGCCCGGAATGTCGTGTCAACAGTCACGGTTTGGTCGGCGCGGCGCGGGCTAATGTCGAGTTATGACAACCGGCATCGCAACGACCGCGGAGCACCTACGCGCGGCACTGGACGGACCGTGGGGCGAGATCCGGGAGCAGGCCCGAATCCAACTCGCCGATGACAAGTTCGCCGGGGACGCCTACCTCGACTACAAGGCCGCCCGTGCGCGGGTGCTCGAGCAGATGCGGGTCCTCGCGACCATGGGCTACGCCGAGCGCGGTTTCCGCAGGGAGAACGGCGGCACCAGCGAGCCGGGCGCCGCGGTGACCGGGCTGGAGATGCTCGCGTACACGGATCTGTCGCTGTGGGTGAAGGCCGGCGTGCAGTGGGGCCTGTTCGGCGGCGCGGTGGAGAACCTCGGCACCGAGCGGCACCGCGAGTACATCAAGCGGCTCATCTCGCTCGACCTGCTCGGCTGTTTCGCGATGACCGAGTCCGGGCACGGCAGCGATGTCGCGCACCTGGAGACCACCGCGACCTATGACCCGGACACGCAGGAATTCGTGATCCACTCGCCCACGCCCTCGGCGCGCAAGGACTACATCGGCGGCGCCGCCGAACACGCGCGGATGGCCGCGGTTTTCGCGCAGCTGATCACCCAGGGCGAGGGGCGCGGCGTGCACTGCCTGCTGGTGCCGATCCGCGACGAGAGCGGCGCCGACCTGCCCGGCGTGACCACCTTCGACGACGGGCTCAAGGGCGGGCTGCCCGGGGTCGACAACGGCCGGATCGTGTTCGACCAGGTCCGTATTCCGCGCGAGAACCTGCTCAACCGCTACGCCGATGTGGCCCCGGACGGCACCTATACCTCCGAGATCGAGAACCCGAGCCGTCGCTTCTTCACCACGCTCGGCACCCTGGTGCGCGGGCGGGTCAGCGTCGGCGGCGCGGCCGCCGCGGGTACCAGGGTCGCGTTGAGCATCGCCCTGCGCTACGCGCTCGAGCGCAGGCAGTTCTCCGATCCGGACAGCGGGCAGGAGACCGTCCTGCTCGACTACCGCAGCCATCAGCGGCGGCTGCTCCCGCTCGTGGCCAAGACCTACGCGCTGGCGTTCGCGCAGAACGACCTCGTGCGCCGGATGCACCTGGTCCAGACCGGTCAGGACCTGAACCCGAGTTCGCAACGGGCACTGGAGAAGCGGGCCGCGGGCCTCAAGGTGGCCCAGACCAGGCACGCCACCCGCGCCATCCAGGAATGCCGCGAAGCCTGCGGCGGCGCCGGCTATCTGACCGAGAACCGGCTGGTCACACTGAAGGCGGACACCGACGTGTTCACCACCTTCGAGGGCGACAACGTGGTGCTCACCCAGCTGGTCGCCAAGGAACTGCTCACCGCCTACTCCGACGAGGTCCGCGACCTGGACGCGCTCGGCTGGGTCAAGTTCGCCGCCACCATGGCCGGCGACGAGGTCCGCAAGGTGACCGGGGTGCGTCAGCTGATCCAGCGCCTGCGCGACGGATCCAACGACTCCGTCGACGAGGGCGATCTCGCCCGCCGCGCGGTCCAGCTGCAACTCTTCGCCGACCGCGAGGAGTACCTGGTGCGCACCGCCGGGCACCGCCTGCGGGCCCGCGCGAAGGACACCACCCCGTTCGAGGCGTTCAACAACGCGCAGGACCACATCCTCGCCGCGGGCACCGCCCACATCGACCGGCTGGTGCTGGAGGCGTTCATCGAGGGCATCGAGGGCATCCAGGACCAGGAGGCCCGCGACCTCGCCGAAACCGTCTGCGACCTCTACGTTTACACCACGCTGGAGGAAAACCGGGACTGGTACATCATGCACCGCTTCATGTCCGTCGAGCGGGCCAAGGCGGTCCGCCGCGGCGTGAACGAACTCGTCGACCGGCTGCGCCCGGAAGCCCGCACCCTCGTCGAGGGCATGGGCGTCCCGGAATCCATGCTGCGGGCGGCGATGCTCAACGACGCCAGCGTGTACAAGCGGGCGTAGTCCGCACCGGATCGACCACCCGACACCGTCCTGGACCCGCTGGGTTCAGGACGGTGTCGTTTCGGTCGACGAGGTGTCCGGCACGTTCTGTGCCACATCACGCAGGTCGCGGTCGCGGGTTTCGCCTGCCCAGAGGAAGGCGGCCGCGGTGCAGGCGAGCATGAGGCACAGCAGCAGGGTGAGGGAACGGTGGACGGGTAGCGGTGCAGGAGGGCGACACCGATGATCGGGGTCAGCGAGCCGCCGACGATGGTCGCGAGCTGATAGCCCAGTGAGGCTCCGGTATAGCGCACTTCGCTGGGGAACAGCTCGGCGAAGAAGGGGGCCTGGGCGCCGGTCAGCAGACCGTGCAGGGTGAGGCCGACGGCGATGACCAGGGTGATCCGGGGCGCGCCTCCGGTGTCGACCATGGGCAGTGCGGTGAGCGCCCAGGCCGCGATCAAGACGGCGAGCAGCACGCTGGACATCCGGCGGCCGTAGCGGTCGCCGAGCGCGCCGCCGAGCACGATCGCCATGGCCTGGAACACCGAGGCGATCGTGATCGCGGTCAGGGCGGTCGATTTCGGCACGTGCACGACCTGGGTCAGGTAGGCGAGCAAGAAGATGCTGAACGTGTAGTACGTCGCCTTCTCGCCTACGTCGGCGAGCGCGGCCAGCAGCACCTGCTTGCGGTAGCGGCGCACCACGATTCGGACCGGGGCCTGCCCGTCGTGCGGGGTGCCGCTCCGCTGGGCCGCCAGGAAGATCGGCGACTCCTCGACGGCGTGCCGTAGCCAGATTCCTACCGCGACAAGCACTATCGACAGCAGGAACGGGATTCGCCAGCCCCAGTCCTGGAATTCGGCGGTGGACACGCCGAGGCCGAGGACCGCGAGCACTCCCGTGGCGAGCAGATTCCCCAGCGGCCCGCCCGTTTGCGGCCAGCTACTCCAGAATCCGCGGTGCGCCGCCGATCCGTGCTCGGCGACCAGCAGCACCGCGCCGCCCCACTCACCGCCGAGCGCGAGGCCCTGCACCAGGCGCAGCAGCACCAGCAGGATCGGCGCCGCGATCCCGATGGTGGCGTACGCGGGGATCAGGCCGATCGCGACGGTCGCGCCGCCCATGAGGATCAGGGTGATCGAGAGGGTGCGGCGACGTCCGAGCCGATCGCCCAGGTGGCCGAACAGGATTCCGCCGAGCGGGCGGGCGAGGAAACCGACGGCGTAGGTGACCATCGCCAGCAGCACACCGGTCAGCGGGTCGCCGGACGGGAAGAAGACCTTGTCGAAGACCAGCGCGGCGGCCAGGCCGTAGAGGAAGAAGTCGTAGAACTCGATCGTCGTGCCTGCCACACTGGCGGCGACGATCCGCGCGAAACGCGCGCCGACGGGTGCGGCCGGGTCGGCCATCGTGCTGTCTCCTCGTTCGTACCGAATCATCCGGTACGACTATCGCGCAAAACAGCCCATGATCCGGCGTTTCGGCGCAGACGCAGCTCCCACCCCAGAGGCGAACCCGGATAAGCGTTTCCGGGCTCGCCCCTACCTCATCTCAGGACGGCGGCGGGCACGGGTTGCCGTCGTTGTCCGACGGCGGCGGCAGCGGACGGCCGTCCGGTCCCTTCGGCGGCGGCAGCGGCTTGCCGTCCGACCCCCGCGGAACGATCGGGCATCCGTTCTCCGACGTCTGTACGTCGGACGGCGGCGGCGGACCCGCCGTCGCCGCCCCTGCCGCGATCAGGCCCGAGCCCATGATCACCGCGAAACCGAGCACGATGGCCGCGCGAAGTTTCATCTGATTCCCCTTCTCGAATGCTGTTGCCTTTCACTGGGTTAGACGTGCCTGCGCGCGCCAGGTTCCACACAAGATCAAATGTGTCCCAGGTCACATATCGCGGCGGTCGGATTCAGAGCGAGATCGAGGCTAGGTCTATCCCCCGCAACGGCTCGGCGGTCACGCCATGCAGGCGCGCTGCCCACACCGCGTGACCGTGGCCGGACCACAGCGGCGCCACCGGAAGCTCACGGAGCAACTGGTTCTCCGCGATCCGGTACAGCTGAGCGCTTTCCGCCGATATGCCCGCCGAGTCGGCGGCGGCCAGCAGTTGGGCGAAGCCCTCGTCGGCGTACCCGACGGACTTCGCCAGCGCGGCGAGCAGTTCATGCGGGCTCGGCGTGTTCAGCGAACGGGTCAGCAGGAACGGACCGTCGCCGGGTTCGCCGGCCTCGTCGCCGCGCGGTCTCGCGGTGACGTCCACCCCGAGCCCCGTGCGGATCTGGTCGACCAGCGGCCGTCCCCATTCCGCCTGTCCGGCACCGAAATACACCGCGACCGGACCGGCGAACGAAACCTGGCGGAGCAGCGCGGCGGCCGCGGCCGCGTCGTGAGTACACGGACGGCACGGTCCCGACCGCTCCCCCGGTGCGATGCCGGGCGGCAGAATCGCGCGGGCCGGGTCGACCTGATCCGCGAGCGGCCCGGCCGCCAAACCCGCGCGATCCACCGCCATGGCGAACGCGTGCCGAACGGTCGCGTCCTCGAATCGCTTGTCCGACAGCGGGAATGCCAGATAGCCGACCTCGGGCAGCGGCCACATCGCGTGCCGCTCGGCGAAATCGTGGTGCATGGCGGCGTGCCGCCCGCCGGGCACCTCGGTGGCCAGGTCGAGCGAACCGGACTTCACCCGGTCGTACTGCGCGGCGGAATCGCCTACCTCGAAACGGATCTCACGCACCTGGCCGGCCGCCTCGGCCACCCGCACGAGCCGCCCGCCGGATCCTTTATGCCAGGGTTCGGCCATCCGGAACGGGCCGTTGCCGATCGGGTCGGCGGCGAAGGCCGGCCAATCCCGGGACGCGAGCACCGAGGCGGGAAGCGGCAATAACGCGGGCGCGGCGAGCACCGCGGGCACCTGGCCGAAGGGGCGGTCGAGGACGATGCGCAGCGTGCGGTCGTCCGGCGCGCTGATCTCCACGGCGCGCAACACCTCGGTGAGCACGCCGGATCCCGGCCAGTGCGCGTCCGCGACCATCCGCCAGGTGTCGACGTAGGACCGCGCGGTAACCGGTGTCCCGTCATGGAACCGGGTCGCGCGCAGCCTGACCTCCCAGCTCACCTGGTCCGAGCTGGAAACCGATTCGGCCGCTCGCGGACTCACCGTGCCGGTGGCCGCGTCGTAGTCGACCAGCGGTGTCCACAGCGCCCCGACGAGCATCCGGCCGGCTTGATCGCGCAGATCGGCCGGGAGCAGGCCGGCCGGCTCGCGGACGCCGACCGTGACCACGCCGGGTTCAGCCCTGTCCGCCGAGTCGGCGCAGCCGACGGCACCGAGCAGGAGCACGGCGAACCCGACGACAAGTCTCAACCATCGCTGGCACCCGTCAGCGACCCCCGGCCGCGGATCATCCGACATGCCAGCATCATTCACTTCCTGCGCCGGAAAACCCACAGCAATGGTCGCCATCCCGGCGTCCACCACGCGAAAACCGTTCCCCAGTTCGTCATATCGCGATTTGGGGATCGACGCCGACGACGGCGGACCTACAGTGAGGACAGCTCGGTGGCCGGGAATCCCTGGTCACAACGCGACGTGTCTCGCTGGAGGTCGTTGTGCACCGCTGGTTGCTCCGGTCGTCCCTGCTCCTGATCACCGTCTCCGCGACGCTGGCCGCCACCGTGCTGCCCGCCGCCGCGTGCGGCGAAGACGACGGCCCGCACGGCGTCGCGGCACCGCGCACCGGCTCGCCCGCCGCGGAGAAGAACGTGAAGGCCGTCGGCTCGGTGCCGGGCGCGCAGGGCGCCATCTCGCTGCAATTCCTGCAATACGGCGCCCGGGACGTCATGGTCGTGTCCGGCGAATTCGGCTTGAAGACTTACGATCTCACCGCCAACCCGGCCGCGCCGAAGCTGATCGGCCAGCTCAACATGCCCGGCATGTGGGAGACCGAGGACACCGAGGTCGACCCGGTCCGCAAGCGCGTCTTCCTGTCCCGCGACCCGCGCGCCTTCAACGGCAACGTCCGCACCGGCGAGTCCGGCATCTATGTGGTCGATCTGGCCAAGCCGGAGCAGCCGACCGTGCTCAGCTACGTCAAAGTGCCTGCCGGCCATACCACTACGTGCATCAACGACTGCCAGTATCTGTGGACCGGCGGCCCCGCCAAGGCGGACAGCATGCCCGCCGCGTGGGGCGGGCGCCCGATCTGGGTCACCGACATCCGCGACCCGCGCAAGCCGAAGGTCAACCCGAACCCGATCGAGTTGGCGCGCAACGACGGACAGACCGACTACGTGCACGACGTGCAGGTGGACGAGACGGGTATCGCCTGGGCCTCGGGACGCGGTGGCGTGCGCGGCTATTGGACGACCGGCATGCACAAGGACCCGGTGACCGGCAAACTCCGGATGGCGTCGGCCAACGAGCCGGTCCCGTACGCGGGCGGCGGCATCAAGGAGACGGCCGCGCCGTCGAAGTTCATGCACAACAGCTTCCGCCCGATCGGCAACCGCGCGAAGGACGGCGGCGGCGCGGGCCCGTTCGCCAACGGCAACCTCATCTACGCCACCGAGGAGAGCTTCGTCGACGGCTGCGCGGGCGACGGCGTGCTCGTCATCGCCTCCCTGGACGGTTCCTACGGCGGCGAGGGCTGGCGCTCCACTCCGCAGAAACCGTTCCGGCTCAACACCGTCGGCACCTGGGGCGTGGCCGGCCAGGAGGGCAGCGACCCCGCCTCCGCCGACTGCTCCGCCCACTACTTCGACGTCCAGGACAAGATCCTCGTCCAGTCCTTCTACGCCCAGGGGACCCGGTTCCTCGACGTCTCCGACCCCACCAACCCGAAGCAGATCGCCTACTATCGTCCCGCCGACGCCGCCGCCTGGGCTCCCTACTGGCACCGCGGCTTCGCCTACGTGGCCGACAACACCCGCGGCATCGACATCCTCCAGCTCACCCGCTGACCTCGCGCAGCCGCGCGTACCCGGGGAACCGGTCGCACAGGGCCTGGTCGAAAGCCGCTGCCCGCGCGCGTGATTCATGCACGGTGTACCGCCCGAGCGACAGATACCAGGCCATCAGATCGGCGGCCGTGCTCGCCGCGTCGTCGAGCAGGCAGAGCACGACCGTTGCGCGCAATCGTTCCGCGTCGACGTAACCGCCTTCGTTGCGCACCCGCGCCAGCACCGCGAGCCGCGCCACCGTGTCTCGCTCGGCATGCCACTGAATAACCGGTCCCGCAACATAACTCAGCACCCACTCGACTCCGTCGCCACCGTCGGTCACGAACTCCAGCTCGGACGGCGCGCCGGGAAAGTTCCCCGCGCTGTCGAATCTGCCGAAGCCGATCGAGTCGATGGTGCTCCGGCGCAGGAACTCCGCGCTGTCGTAGGCCAGCAGCGCGGGCGGCGGCAGGGTAAGCAGCACCTCGCGGACCGCGGGCGAGATCACCGTGGCGACCGCCGAAATCTCCACCGCGCCACCCGAACTCCGCTCGAGGAACACCCGTATCGCGGGCACGATCAACGCGGACGCACGGGTGCTCAGCACATACTCCTCGGCCCAGGCGATACCGAAGTCCCCTACCGGCCGGAACCCCTGCGCCGCAAGCGCGTACCCGATCGCGGCGGAGGTGAGCGACAGAAGATCGACGGTCGCGGGACGATCGAGCACCTCGAAGAACTCGGGCCGCGGTTCACCGAGGCGCGGGCTGTGCCGGAACCCGGTCAGCGACCAGCCCAGCTGCTCGGGCGCATCGAAGAGGTAGTCGACCTCGTCGCGATCGTCGGCCGCGCGCTGCTCGGCCAGCAATTCGTCGAGCTCGTCCCAGAGGCTGGGCGGCAGTTGCCCGAGCACCCGCAGATCGTCGTATTCACCGTTCACCGGGCTGTCCCGCACCACCGACCACACCCGCGCGCCGTCCTGCCACCCGGCGACGTCGGCATAGCTCGAGTAGTCGTCGAGCGTGCACGACACGACCTCGCAGCCCGCCGAAAGTCGCTCCAACACAGAATCTTTCGTCGCCTCATCGGTCAGCACGGAGGACTCGTCGAGCACCACGACGACCAGCCAGCCATCCGCGATCTGCGTCGCGACCGCATGCGGCCGCGGATACTCGACCCGCTCCCCGGTCCGCCGCAACCCCAGCTCCGCGCACACCCCATCGAAGTCCCTACCCCGAATGGCCGTCCAAGATATCGCTCCCACGGTCACTGTCTAGCGTCGCGCCCACCCGGCGTCAAAGGGGATTCGACCGCTAGTCGCGTTCGCGGCCGAGCAATTCCACCAGCAGCGCCACCTGCTCGGCGAAGTGATCGATGAATTCCGGCGCGCGCGGATCGGTTCCGCAGACGCCCTCGAGCACGTGCGGCAGCGTGGTGGGCGCCATGGCGGCGGCCATCAGCATGACGAGCAGCGCGGCCGGGTCCAGCTCGGCGGGGAGCCGGCCCGCGGCCTGCAGGACGCGCAATTCGTCGACGCTGTGCTCGAGCATTTTCGCGCGGGACGCGTGGTCCGCGTCGCCCGCGGGACCGGTGTATTCGAGTCCGCCCCAGGCCAGCAGCCGGACGCCGTCGGGGTTGTCGCGCGCTTCCAGGGCATAGCGCCGGAACTGTTCCGGCAGTGGGGTTTCCGGCGGAACCAGGTCGCGACGGCGGGCTTGCCAGCGCTGCGACATGGCCTGATACAGGCCCTCCTTGCCGTCGAAATAGTAGGAGATCAGCTGCTGGTTGACCCCCGCGCGGGCGGCGATCGCGGCGGTCCGCGCGCCTTGAAAGCCGTGCGCGGCGAACTCGGCCTCGGCCGCGTCCAGGATCAGCTGACGGGTGCGCTCGGGATCGCGCTGACGCTCCTGCGGCTTGGGTGACCTGCGGGGTTTCGACGACGTCACGCTATTCATCCTACATACGCATAGCAATTTCAGGCAGCAGTCCAAGTTAATCAATCAAATGGTTGACAAAGAAGAGTGATCGATTGAAACATGGTTGGACCGTCCCGTCACTCAGGAGAGCTACGCCGTGAACACACAGTCCGACATCCAGCAGACCCAGGTCCTCATCGTGGGCGGCGGCATCAGCGGCCTGTCCGCCGCGCTGTTCCTGGCCAGAGCCGGAATCCACCCGATCCTGGTCGAGCGGCACGCGTCGACCGCACTGCAACCGCAGGCCCGCGCGTTCAACCCGCGCTCGATGGAGATCTACCGGGCGCTCGGCCTCGAGCAGGCGATCCGCGACCGGACCTCGATCCTGGCCGACTTCCCGGAGATGATCGGCGCGGACACGCTCGCCGGCCGGGAGCGCTTCCGGGTCGACATCCTCAGCCGGGTCCGGCCGCCGGCCACCCTCAGCCCCACCGACTGGACGATGATCGACCAGGACGAACTCGAACGCGTCGTGCGCGCCGACGCCGAGAACCACGGCGCGGACATCCGGTTCGGCACCGAGCTGATCTCCTTCGACGCCGCCGCGGACGGCGTCACCGCCCTGGTCCGCGATCTGGCCGGCGGCGCCGAACGCCGCATCCACGCGGACTACCTGGTCGCCGCCGACGGCAATCGCGCGGGCATCCGCACGACACTCGGCATCGGCGCCGCGGGACCGGGCGAATTGCTCAACGCCGCGAGCTTCGTCTTCGACGCCGACCTCGGCGCCGCGCTGCGCGACCGTCGATTCCTGCTCGGCTACTTCGACCAGCCGACGACCGGCACCGCGCTCGTTCCCGGCCGCGAGTTCGGCCGCTGGGCCCTCGGCATTCCGTTCGGCCCCGAGACCGGCCGCAGCGCCGCCGATTTCACCGAGGCGCGCTGCGTCGAGCTGACCCGCCGTGCGATCGGCGACCCCGACCTCGACGTCACCCTTGTCCCGCTGATGACCGGATCGGACCAGAAGGTGGCCACCACCCGCATCGGCGCGTGGGTCGCGGACGCGTACCGGGCCGGACGGATCTTCTTCGTCGGCGACGCCGCGCACGTCTTTCCGCCCACCGGCTCGTTCGGCGCGAACACCGGCATCGCCGACGCGGGCAACCTCGCCTGGAAGCTCGCCGCGGTGCTCAAAGGCCAAGCGGGCGAGTCGCTTCTGGACAGCTATGCCGACGAGCGCCGCCCGGTCGCCTCGGTCACCCTCGATCAAGCGATGCAGCGCCTGCACGGCCGCCACAGCGGCACCGGCGACGAGGCCGCCACCATCGACGACCTCACCATGATCCTCGGCTACCGCTACCGTTCGGCCGCCGTCCACACCGAAACCGGCACCCCGGACGAATCCGTCGAGGACCCGCGCCACCCCAGCGGACGCCCCGGTCTGCGCGCACCGCACGTCTGGTTGCGCCGGGACGCCACGACCCTGTCCACCCTCGACCTTTTCGGCGGCGGATTCACCCTGCTGACCGGCGAAGCCGGCGCGGAATGGCTCGTCGCGGCGGAAACGGCATCCACCACAACGGATCTCGATCTACGCGCGTACCGCATCGGGGTCGACTTCGCGGACCCCGACGACACCTTCGGCGCGGCCTACGGCCTCGGCCCCACCGGTGCGACCCTCATCCGCCCGGACGGATTCGTCGCCTGGCGCGCCGCCGACCTCCCCGCGAACCCGGAGCACGAGCTGCTGCTCGCGCTGTCCCGGCTGCTCGCCCGCGACGCCGGCTAGCCCTCGACACGCTGTCGGCGGGCCGTTGTGCCAGCCCGGATGCGAAGGTCGCCGGAAGGTGACTACGTTCGCGTGCATGGATTCAGACACGCTTCCGGGAGGCGACAGCACGGAGACGCGGGTCGATCATCTGGGCCGGCGGCGCCTGTTCCGGCGCGGCCGGCGGATGCCGGTGGTGAGCCAGGCGGTCGGCAAGCTGGTGGCCGATCGCCCGGCGACCGCGGACACGATCGTCGCGGCGCCCTCGCCGCTGCAACCGATCGACCTCACCGACGACGCGGCCGTCACGGAGGTGCTGGATCTCGCCGTCCGGGTCGGCGAGGTGGTGCTCGCCTCGGGCACCGGCGTGAACGACACGACCGCGCAGGTCCGCTTCATCGCCGCCACCTACGGCCTGGCCCGCTGCGACGTCGACGTCACCTACGACGCGATCAGGATCTTCGCCGACCGCGGCCCGCGGCTGCCGCCGGCCAGCACCATGCGCATCGTCAACTACCGATCCCTGGATTTCACCCGCCTCGCCGCGGTCGACCGCCTGACCCGCCGCATCCGCAACGAGGTGGTCGCGCCCCAGGACGCGCACGCCGCGCTCGACGCGATCACCACGGCTCCGCATCCCTACCACCGCTGGACCGCCACCTTCGGCTGGTCGCTGCTGGCCGCCGCCATCGCCGCGCTGCTCGGCGGCGGCGTCGTCGTCGCCGCGGTCAGCTTCGCCACCACGCTCGCGATCGACCGGGCCAACCGGGTGCTCAACCGCTACGGCCTGCCGTTCTTCTTCCAGCACATGGTCGGTGGCGCGATCGCCGCGACACCGGCGGTCGTGCTGGCCACCCTGGCCGGACCACTCGGCATCGACGTGGACCCGTCACTGATCATCGCGGCCGGAATCACCGTGCTGCTCAGTGGATTACAGCTGGTCGGCGCGGTCCAGGACGGCATAACCGGCGCCCCGATCACCGCGACCGCGCGCATGCTCGAGGTGATGATGATGACCGGCGGCATCATCGCGGGCATCGCGATCGCGTTGCGCGTCGGCTGGACCCTCGGCGCCGTCGTGCCGCCGTTCCTGCTCACCACGCGCGACATCACCGACCTGCCGGTCAAGATCGTCGCCGGTGCCGTCGCCGCGCTCGCGTTCGCGCTCGCCTGCTACGCGGAGAAGCGCGCCCTCGCCGCGGCCGCGGGCAGCGGCGCCGCGGGCACGATCTGCTTTCTGATGGTGCAGCAGGCCGGCTTCGGCCCGGTGCTCTCCTCCGGCGTCGCGGCGACCGTGATCGGCATGGCCGGTGGCCTGATGGCCCGCCGGGCGCTGACCCCGCCGCTCGTCGTGGCGGTCGCGGGCATTACCCCGCTGCTGCCGGGCCTCAAGCTCTACCGCGGCCTCAACGCCCTGCTCAACGATCAGCTGGTGATCGGCGCGAATCAGTTGCTGGCCGCGTTCGGCGTCGGCTGCGCGCTGGCCGCGGGCGTCACCCTCGGGGAATGGTTCGACCGTACCGTTCGCCGACCGCGCATCCTGCGCCGCTTCGGCGCCCTGCGCCGCCCGACCGTCCGGCGCATCCGGCCGCGGAGCCGGCGCAGGCCACCGCCCATTCAATGAGCAAGGTGCGTGCGTCCCACACCGGGAACCTGTATCGTCGGACGTGTTAGTTAGGGTACCCATACTCGGTGACCCGCCGATGCTCAGGTGAGGTGGTTCGGACATGTCAGAGGCAGCACCGTTCTCTACGCAGATCCGCAGTGCCACCACCGAACAGCACGTGGCGGCCAACACCTCGCGGTTCATGACCGACATGCTCGGCGGCGCGCTCGGGGTCGACTCGTATCACCGCTACACCGGTCAGCTCCTGTTCGTCTACCGCGCGCTCGAGCACCGCTGGGACACCCTCGCCGCGGATCCGGTCGCCGGGCCGTTCATCCGCCCCGAGCTGGCCCGCACCGCCGAACTCGAGCGCGACCTCGACCACCTCGTCGGCCCGCGCTGGCGCGACGAGCTCGAGCCGCTCCCGGCGACCGCCGCCTACGCCGCCCGCATCGATGAGTGCGCCCGCGACTGGCCTGCCGGTTACGTCGTGCATCACTACACCCGCTACCTCGGCGACCTGTCCGGCGGACAGATCATCGGCAAGACGGCCGCGCAGCTGTGGAACCTGACCCACCGCGGCGACGGCGTCCGCTTCTACGTCTTCGACGCCGTCACCAATCCGGCCGCCTTCAAGCGCGAGTACCGCGCCCTGCTCGACCGGTTGCCGCTCGACGACCTCGAACGCCGCCGCGTGCTCGACGAGGGCAAGCAGGCCTTCGCCATGAACACCGCGGTGTTCCACGAACTGGCACAGGAGTTCCCGGCGGCTCAGTAGGCGCCCGCGCCGCGGGTCACCGCGCCGATGGTTCGCGCGATGAGCAGCAGGTCCAGCACCATCGACCAGTTCTCCACGTAGGAAAGATCAAGCCGCACCGAGTCTTCCAGGGATAGATCCGATCGTCCGCTGACCTGCCACAGCCCGGTGACCCCCGGCTTGACCAGCAGCCTGCGCCGCATCTCGCCGTCGTAGCTGTCCACCTCGCGCTGGACCTGCGGGCGCGGCCCGACCACGCTCATCTCCCCGCGCAGCACGTTGAAGAACTGCGGTAGCTCGTCCAGGCTGAACTTGCGGATCACCTTGCCGATCGGGGTGATTCGCGGGTCGTCCTTCATCTTGAAGAAGACCGGGTTGCCCCCGTTGCGTTCGATCAACGCGTCCACGCCCGCCTCGGCCTCGGTGTACATGCTGCGGAACTTGATCATCCGGAACGGCTTGCCGCCGCGCCCGATTCGCTCCGACAGATAGAACACCGGACCCGGGCTGGTCAGCTTCACCGCCAGCGCGATGCCCAGCATGGTCGGCGCGATCAACACCAGCACCGCGGCGGCGAAGAGCACGTCGAACACCGCCTTGCCCGCCGACTTCGCGCGGTCGTATTGCGGTTTGGCGATGTGCAGCATCGGAACTCCGGCGACGAAACGATTCGTCAACCGGGTCCCCGCGATGTCCACCACGCCGGGCGCGACGATCAGTTCGACACCGAGCGGGTCGAGCTCCCAGGCCATGCGGCGCAGTTCTCGCGGGCCGAGATGGTCGGTCGCGGTGACCGCGACGGTGTCGGCGCCGCTGCGGCGTACCGCGTCGAGCACGGTGCGGTCGCTGCCGACCACCGAGAACGTGTGCCCCGACGGTTCGCGGATGTACTCGGTGATCTCGTTGAGTCCGTTCGGGATACAGACACCGACCACCCGGTAGCCGGACGCCGGGTCGCCGGCGAACGCGTTCGCCATCGCCTGCGCCGCCTCCGCGCAGCCGACGACGAGCACCGAGGTGCGGTACTCCCCCTGCGCGCGTAGCTGCCGGGCGTGGATCCGCCAGAGCAATCTGCTCAGCATCAGGCCGAACAGTCCGAGTGGCAGCGCGATGGCCAGATAGCCTCGGGCGAACTCGATCTGGAATACCAGCGAAACGATCGCGAGCACGCCGAACAGCCGCAGCGTCGCCGAGACCAGGCGCCGGTACTCTTCACTACCGCTGCCGACGACCTGCGGCGATCGGGTGTGACCGATCGCCAGGAACGCGGCCCAGGCCAGCGCGAGCGCGCCGGAGACGACCGTGTACCCCACTTCATAGGGCAGCTGCCAGGCCAGCGGTGGCGCGGCGGGTCCGCCGAATCGGATGACCTGCGCGAGCACCATGGCCGCCACGATCACACCGAAATCCGTTGCGCCTAAGCGCCTTACATACTCACCCTGCCAACGTTCGCGCTCGGAGCGCGGCAGGGTATGCGGCGATCGACGATAGTCCAGATCGTCGTCGTCGGCGAGCTCGAAGCTCATACAAACGCACCTCCCCACGGGAGAGAAGAAAACTAGCCCCCCGATCTGCACTGATCGGTCCCCACGGCACAAACTTGACCGCCTCGGGTGTCCCGTCCTTCGGCGGTCAAGTGCCGATTGTTACAGAACACAATCCGTTTCACATGTCGAATCATCAGGGCGGCAAAGTGTTCCACGCGGTAGCCGATAAAGGAACGGTCGGTTTGCCACCCCGGTACGTTTCGGCGCCGCGCGGCGTATGCGACCAGGTGGCGAACTTCAGCCACCCCCAGGCGAATTCATCCCATCACGACCGAACCACTAACGCGGTCGATAGCCGCGGGGACGCTACCCGCCGGAAACAGTTGAAAAGTACCGGAAATTACTTCCTGGCCAGCCGGTTTCAGCTACGACACGCGGGGCTTTCGTTGTAACGTCTCACTGGATCGAGTCGACGTCAGGGGTGCGCCGGCAATGCGCCGGAGAGCGAAATCTAGGCAGAAGGTGGGCTGCGTTGCAGTGTCGATTGTGTGATTCCGAACGACTGACGAGTGTGCTCGATCTGGGCGCGACACCACCGTGCGAAAAGTTCCTCGCGGCAGACGAACTCGATCTTGCGGAACCAACCTACCCGCTACACCTGCGGCTGTGTGCGGACTGCCTGCTCCTGCAGATTCCGGCATTGATCACACCGGCCGAGACGTTCACCGAGTACGCCTACTTCTCCTCCTACTCCGACAGCTGGGTGCGGCACGCCAAAACCTTTGTCGCACAAGCGATCGAGCGGCTCGAACTGAACCAGGACGCGTTCCTGGTCGAGGTGGCCAGCAACGACGGCTACCTGCTGCGGCACGCGGTGGCGGCGGGCATCCCCTGCCTCGGCATCGAGCCGTCGGTGAACGTCGGCGACGCCGCCCGCGCGGCGGGTGTGCCCACCGAGACCACCTTCCTCGACGAGCAGTCCGCGGCGAAGATCCGCGCGACGCACCGACCGGCAGACCTGGTGGTGGCCAACAACGTCTACGCCCACGTGCCCGACCTGCGCGGCTTCACCAGGTCGCTGCGCACGCTGATGGCCGACGACGGCTGGCTCTCCATCGAGGTGCACCACGCGCTGAACCTGATGCGCCTCGGCCAGTTCGACACGATCTACCACGAGCACTTCCAGTACTACACCCTGCATTCCGCCCAACGCGCGCTGGCGACGGCGAACCTCGCGGTGGTCGATGTCGAACTGCTGGACACCCACGGCGGCTCGATCCGGGTGTGGGCCCGGCCGGCCGAAGTGGGTGCCGTACCCAGTACTCGAGTCCGGGAAGTCCTTCAGCTGGAACGAGATGCGGGCCTGCACCACGTCGAGGGCTACGAGGAGTTGCGCACCCGCACCGAGACGGTCCGGCACGACCTGCTGCGCTTCCTGCTCGACCAGCGCGCGGCGGGCAAGCGGGTGGTCGGTTACGGCGCACCGGGCAAGGGCAACACCCTGCTCAACTACTGCGGCATCCGCACCGACCTACTCGAGTACACCGTCGACCGAAACCCGTACAAGCACGGACGATTCACCCCCGGCACCAGGATCCCGATCTATTCACCCGACCGGATCGAGCTGGATCAGCCGGACGTCGTCGTGGTGCTGCCGTGGAATCTCGAAACCGAGATCACCGAGCAGCTCCGCCATATCGCCTCGTGGGGCGGCCGATTGGTCTACCCACTCCCGGTACTGCACAGTGCCGACCTCACCAGTCACAACGACGTGAACAACGCAAGAAAGACGGAAATGACAGGGAGGGGAGCGCGATGAAGGTTGTGCTTTTCTGCGGCGGATACGGCATGCGGATGCGTGACGGCACCGATGACATGATCCCGAAACCCATGCAGCTGGTCGGTCCGCGACCGCTGCTCTGGCACGTGATGCGTTACTACGCGCACTACGGTCACAAGGAATTCGTCCTGTGCCTCGGCTACGGCGGCCTGCACATCAAGAACTTCTTCCTGACCTACCAGGAGTCGGTCTCCAACGACTTCGTCATCCGCGACGGCCAGGTGCAGATGCTGCGCTCCGACATCAGCGACTGGAAGATCACCTTCGTCGACACCGGCCTGGAATCGCCGATCGGCGAGCGGCTGCGCCGGGTCCGTGAGCATGTCGCCGGCGACGAGCCGTTCCTGGCCAACTATGCCGACGTACTCACCGACGCCCCGCTGGACGAGATGATCGACAAGTTCACCGCCTCCGGCGCGGCCGCCTCGATGATGGTGGTGCCGCCGCAGTCCTCGTTCCACTGCGTCGACATGAAGCCGACCGGTGAGGTCAAGGAGATCATGCCGGTGTCGCGAATGCCGTTGTGGGAGAACGGCGGCTACTTCGTGCTGAGCCAGGAGATCTTCGATCTGCTGCCGCCCGGCGGCGATCTGGTGGCGGACGCCTGCGGCACGCTGGCCGGGCAGGGCAGGCTCTTCGGCTACCAGCACCTCGGATTCTGGAAGCCCGCCGACACGTTCAAGGAGCGGGCCGAACTCGATGCCGGCTACCAGTCCGGCAAGCGCCCGTGGATGGTCTGGGAGAACGCGTGATCCGGCTGAACGTCGGGGCGGTCGACGAGATCGCCGTGCTCGGTGCGCATTGCGACGACATCGCCATCGGGATGGGGGCCACGCTGCTGACCCTCACCCGCGCGCGCCCCGGCCTGCGGGTGCGCGCACTGGTGCTCTCCGGCGGCGGCACCGCCCGCGCGGACGAGGAAGTGCTCGCGCTGGACGCGTTCTGCCCCGGCGCCGAGGTCGACCTGACCGTGCTCGACCTGCCGGACGGCAGGGCGCCCGCGCATTGGGACCGAATCAAGAACGAACTCAACGTTTTTCGTGCACGGGTTGATCCCGATCTGGTATTCGCCCCGCAGCGCGGGGACGCGCACCAGGATCATCGGCTGCTCGCCGAACTGGTGCCCACCGAGTTCCGGGACCATCTGGTGCTCGGCTACGAAATCCTCAAGTGGGAGGCCGACACTCCCGCACCCAACTTCTATCACCGGCTCACCGCGGAACTCGCCGAAGAGAAGTCGCGGCTATTGCTGAAGCACTATCCGTCCCAGGCCCACCGGGACTGGTTCGACGAACAGGCCTTCACCGGCCTGACCCGGGTGCGCGGCGTGCAGTGCCACACCGCGCACGCCGAGGCGTTCGTGCTCGACAAGGCTGTCATCGATTTCGGAGGTTCCTAGCCATGCGCGTCCTGCTCACCGGCCACCAGGGCTATCTCGGCACCGTCATGGCGCCGATCCTGCGGGCCAACGCGCACGAGGTGGTCGGCCTGGACGCCGGCTTCTTCGCCGACTGCGTGCTCGGCGACCTGCCCGGCGATCCGCCCGGCCTGACCATGGACCTGCGCGACGTGACCGTCGAGCAGTTACGTGGTTTCGACGCGGTCATCCACCTCGCCGCGCTGTCCAACGATCCGCTCGGCGCGCTGGCGCCGGAGATCACCTACGACATCAACCATCACGCGTCGGTTCGCCTGGCCCGGCTGGCCAAGGAGGCGGGCGTGCGGCGATTCCTGTACGCCTCCACCTGCTCGGTCTACGGCGCGGCCGGTGCGGATCTGGTCACCGAGGACGCGCCGCTGCACCCGATCACCCCGTACGCGGAGAGCAAGGTGCGCGTCGAGGACGACGTGGCGGCGCTGGCCGATTCCGGCTTCTCCCCCGTATTCCTGCGCAACGCAACGGCATTCGGCTTCTCGCCGCGGCTACGCGCGGACATCGTGCTCAACAATCTGGTCGGCTACGCCACGCTGACCGGCGAGGTGAAGGTACTCTCCGACGGCACGCCGTGGCGGCCGCTGGTGCATGCCCGCGATATCGCGTGGGCGTTCGCCAACTGCCTCACCGCGCCGCCGGCCGCCATCCACTGCCGAGCCTTCAACATCGGCACCGAGGCCAACAACCTGACCGTCGCCGACATCGCACGCGCGGTGGTGGAGGCGGTGCCCGGCTGCACGCTGAACATCACCGGCGAGAGCGGCGCCGACCCGCGTTCCTATCGGGTCGACTTCTCGGCGGCTCGCTCCGCCATCGGGTTTCGCGCGCTGTGGACCGTGCAGGCCGGGGCGGACGAGCTGTTCCAGGAGTACACCGCGCGCGGCCTCACCTACGACGACTTCTTCCAGCGGTTCACCCGGCTGCCGCACCTGGAACGGCTGCGCGACGCCGGGCTGCTCGACGAATCGATGCGCCGGATCCAGCCCGGCACCGCTCGTGTTCCGGCCGGCTAGGCGCCGGCCGCCGTCACAACGCCGCGAGCAGCTGCTGCCAGCTGCCCGCGGCGGCGTCGCGGGCGGACACCACGGTGACCGGCCGCGGCCAGGCGATGGCCAGATCGGGATCGTTATAGGCGACGCCGATGTCCTCGGCGGGGTCGTGCGGGCGATCGATGCGGTAGCAGACGTCCGCGCTGTCGGTGAGCGCCTGGAAGCCGTGCAGGAAGCCGGGCGGCACGTACAGGTGCCGGAACGCCTCGTCGTCCAGCCGGAACGCCTGCTGCCTGCCGAACGTCGGCGAGCCACGCCGCACGTCGACCAGCACGTCGTGCACCGCGCCGTGCGCGCAGCGCACCAGCTTCGCCTCGCCGCGCCCGGATCGTCCGTGCATGCCGCGGACAACGCCGGCCCGCGAACGGGATTGGGAGTCCTGCTGGAAGGCGGCCGCGGCGCCCGGCCTGCCGAGGTAGGTGTCGAACTCGGCCGCGTCGAACGTTCTGGTGAACAGGCCGCGGTCGTCGCGGAACGGTTCGGGGACCAGGACGAGGACGTCGGCGAGCTCGGTCTGCTCGATGCGCACCAGGCCATGGTGCCACGCGCGCCCGGGTCCGCGGCGCGCCACGGAAAGGACGCACCGTGACCACTCCCACCACCGCGCGGCGCTGCCGTGGTTGCGGCAGCATAGATCTCGCCCCGGTGCTCGATCTCGGCATGGTGCCCGCCGCCGACTACTTTCCGCCCGCCGCCGCCCCGGTCGGCCTGGCCGAGGGCGCGCATCCGCTGCGCATGGACCTGTGCACGCCCTGCGGCCTCGCCCAACTGGCCGAGGACGACACCCGCGCCGAGGAACCACGCGGCATCGAGCCGGCGGCACTGCGCGAGCAGGCCGCGGACGCGGTCGCCAGGGTCGCGAAAGCCGGTCTGCTCCAAGGCAAGACCGTGCGGGAATTCGGCAGCCCGCACGGCGGCACCTGGGTGCCGCTGCTCACCGGACGCGGGTACACCGCCACCGACGGCGTCGCCGATGTGGTGCTGGACTGCTTCGGCCTGATGCACGAGCCCGATCAGCGCGCGGCCTTCGCCGAGCGGGCCGCGGCGACCGCGCCGGACGGCCTGCTGCTGATCCAATTCCACTCGCTGGCCACCATCGTCGCGTCCGGTCAGTGGAACGCGCTGCGGCACGGCCACTTTGCCTACTATTCGCTGTCCGCGCTCGGCCGACTGCTGTCCGCCGCGGGCATGAGCATCACCACCGCGTGGCAGTTCGATCTGTACGGCGGCACCGTGCTCGTGGCCGCGCGGCACGGTACCCGGCCCGCCGATGACGCGGTCCGCGAGATCCGCGCGCGGGAAGCCGGCTACACCGATCCGCTCGCGGTCGGCAGCCTGCAGCAGGCCGCGGACGGGCACGCCGAGGTGCTGCGCCGCTGGCTGATCAGGCATGCGGCGCAGGGTGATCGGGTCTTCGCCTACGGCGCGGCCTCGCGCGCGGTGGCGCTGTTCAGCCTGGCGGGTGTCGATCGCGGGCTGATCACCGCCGTCGCCGACGCGTCGCCGGCCAAGCAGGGCCGCCGGATGCCGGGCACCGACGTGCCGATCATCGCGCCCGCCGAACTGGTCGCGGCCCGGCCGGATCTGGTGCTGCTGACGCTGCCCGACCTGCTGCCCGAGGTGCGCGCGCGCTACCCCGAACTCGACGGTTGCTGGATCGTCGACGACCCCGCCGACTCGGCCGTCAAGGGAGGATGAGTTGCCTCGAATTCGCTGCCCCCCAGCCTATTTGTCTCCGTTTGCTCTATGCGCTTGATCTGACATGATTTCGTTTACCGAACACCTGACAGCCCTGGATGGTCGATGAAGTTCTTCGCTCCCGCGTGCCGGGGAGCGGGCGTCGAGCGAACTACCACGCTCGGCCAGGTGTGTGTGCAGAGGGGACAACCTGATGAGGGAAATACCGCAGCAATGCGGCCGAAGCGTCCGTATGTTCGCGATCGCCACGGTGTTGGCGTCGGGGCTGGCGTTCGGGACCGGCACCGCGGGAGCGGTCGTCGACAGCAGTAACCAGATCGTCGATCAGAAGGATCGTTCGATCGAGGCGATCCAATCCGACACGCGGATCGACTTCGTGCCGCCGTTGGATGGAAACCCGTTCACCCGTGAGTGGTTCCACATGGGCGAGGCGGCGTTCAAGGTCAGCGGCCCCGGCGCCGAGGACTGGCGTGGGCACATCACCGTCGGCTACCAGGTCGGCTATCCGGCGACGCTGAGCGGACGGTTGAAGTTCGGCTACTCGACCCCGGATCTCGGCGTCGACCTCGGCGGGGACAGCGGCGCGCTGCTCAAGTTGAACGGCCTGATCCCGCGGGCGGGCATCGAGCTCGAGGTCGGTCTCGGCCCCGGCATCCAGACGGTCGAATTCGCGGGCGGCGACGTCGCGGGCACCGGCGGCTTCATCCGGATCGGCGGCTTTCACGGCACCGTCACGGGTGTGGTGGGCCAGACCACGATCCGGCCGTTCGTGAAGCTGGTCAGCGGTAGCGGCGACACCGTGTACACCTACGGGCGGCTCTGGGCCATCTGAGCGCTGTCGAACGCGACGAAGCCGCCCTGGATCGGTCCGGGGCGGCTTCGTCGTGGTCCGGTCGGTCAGACCAGTAGATCCGGCCGGTTCCGTACGGTCGCCACCGTGCGAACCCGCAAGCGGTACAGCGCCGCTCGGGCCAGCCGGGTGTCCCCGGCCAGCACGTCGCCGCGACTGACCAGATGCGGGTAGTCGCCCGCGATGCGGTGATGGAACCGGTACATGTCGGTCAGCTTGCTCACCGTCGAGGTGCGGCTGCACAGGTTGAACGACGAATTACGCCACGCGGCAAGGATTTCCGACATCCCGAAGAACGCCCCGAAGGACGAGACCCGGGCGAACAGGTCGACGTCCATCGGGAACACCAGATCGCCGCGCAACCCGCCGACCTCATCGAAGTGCTTGCGGTAGAACATCGCCGCCGCGGTCGGCCCGAAATCGGCGGGGCCGCGCCGCACGATCACCCGGGCCAGTGCCCGCGCGCTCTGCTTGCCGAGCAGCCCGGCCAGGCCGAGTCCGGTCTCCAGCACCGCGCCGTCCTCGTCGATCACCTCGAACCGGCTCGACGAGATGGCGATCGACGGGTCGTCCGCCATCACCGCCAGCTGCGCGGCCAGCGCACCGGGACGCAGCACGTCGTCGGCGCAGACCACCTTGATCAGGTCGCCGGTGGACGCGCCGATTACCTTGTTCCAGTTGTCCCCGATCGGTAGCACGGACTCGTTGCGCAGCACCCGGATTCGCGAGTCGTCCACCGCGTGCGCGATGTCGCCGGTGTCGTCGGTGCTCGCGTTGTCCAGCACGACGAGTTCGAAATCGACGTCCTGGTCCAGCACCGAACGCAGTGTGGTGGCCAACGTGCGGCCGGAGTTGTAGGCCGGTACGCAGACCGACAGTCGTGTCATGGCTTATCCACCTCGATGATGGCCCGGGCGCACCGGGCCGCTTTCCACCAGGCGGAAGACTCGTTCGAGTCCGGCACGGCTGGCTTCGATCTGTTCGATGGCCTTGCGCTGCAGGCTTTCTCGAAGCTCCGGAGCCTCGGCCCAGGCTTCGCGCACGGCCGCGGTCAGCGCCTGCTCCAGGGCGGGATCGTTCAGGTGCACGACCCGTAGTCCGGCGCCGAACATCCGCGACAGCCCGTGGAACTTGTCGTCGTAGTACTCCGAGGCGGTGATGCCGATCGCCGGAATCCCTTGGGAGAGCGCGAACACCGCGAGATGGTAGGCGCTGGTGACCAGCACCCGGCAGCCCGCGACCTGGCGGGCGACATCGTGCGGCGTGCCACCCCGCCCGACCGCGGGCCGTGCCTCGGCCGCGCCCGCCAGCAGCGGCAGCGTGGAAAGCCGGTCCTCCGAGGCGTATTCGGAGATGATCAGCGGCACCACGCCGGCCTGGAGTTGCCCCGCACAGCTGCGCACCACCCGGCCGAGCGTGGCCTGCGCGGTCGCGCTGACCCGCGAGTAGTCCGCCACGCGCAGGCACAGACCGAGGTCCGCGCCGATCGTGGCCTTGCGCAGGCGGTAGGCGAATTCGACCGCGTCGTCGCCGGTGACCAGCACCCGTTCCGGCGCGACGCCGAACCGCGACAGCAGTTCCGGCCCGCGCCGTCCCTCGCGCAACGCCACGAAATCCACGCCGGGTAGCACCTCGGCCGCCCGCCGCACCAGCGCCGGATCCCGCAGCGGTCCGAGGCCCTGGCCGATCAGTGCGGTCGGAATGCCCCGTGCGCGAGCGTGTTCGAGCAGGTTCAACGTGCGGTGCGCCTGATACCGGTCCACGTCGGTCATGTATCCACCGCCGAGCGCGAGCACCAGCGACGCCTGCTCGACCGCGGCGGGGATCTCCACCGGGAACTCGGTTTCCGCCGGCGTCGCGACGTGTTCGGTGATGCCGGGACCGTTGGCCCGGCGCCGCGCCGCGGAGCGCAGCGCCCGGAGCCGGTCCTTCGGACCATCCGTCGCCGCCCGCCAGCGTAGTGCCGCCGGACCGACCAATCTCGTTCCGGCCGTTCGGGATAGGCGTCCGGACCAGCCGTCGCCGCCCCAGCTCCAGTCGGGTCCGCACAGCGGCTCCGCCTCGGGTAGCAGCGCCCGCAAGACGCCCGGCTGGTGCGTGAGCACCCCGATACGCGCTCGCGGCCAGCGTGCCCGCAGCCGCTCGACCGTCACGGCCATCATCGCGATGTCGCCGCGGTTGCGCAGCCAATATTCGCCGTTCTCGACGAGCACCCGGATATCACCCTCGGCGATGCCCGCGCGCTCGGCCTCGGAACCTACGGTCCCCACTGTCCATACCCTCCCGCCAGCCCCCCGCGGGTCGGTCCGTGCCGAGCACGAACCCGTCCTGAAATTTACCCCACGCTATGCATCGCGGCCACCGAACGCGGAGTTACCGGCCAGCCCCGGGCAACTCAATCCGTTGCGCGCGAATGTACTTCGTGCCGACCGGATTGTTTGGTAATCCGCCCGCCATAGAGCGCGCTGAGCGACGCGCCGGCGAATGCCGTGCAGTAGTCCACGAGTTCCTCCATCGGGACGGTCACGCGACCGCCCTGTTTCTCCACCAGCACGCGCTCGAGCATGCCGACGACCGACAGCGCGTAGATGTCGACCAGTTCGGCCGGCGGCGGCGTTTCGGGGCGCGCGCCGGTCGCGGTCGCCGCGACCAGTCGCGCGAATCGCCACAGCGCCTCGCGCATGCGGTGTTCCGCGCCCGCGCCGGTGGGTTCGACGAAGACGATCCGGAGTGTGCGCGGATCCTCGGCCAGCGCGAAGAGGTAGGTGCCGATGCCCGCCCGCAGCTTGCGGGTCCCCTCGGGCGGCTGCGCCGCCACGGCCACGGTCACCGCCTCGAACAGCTCGTCGATGACGCGGTCGAACACGGCGGCGAACAGCTCCGCGGTGCCGCCGAAGGATTCGTAGAAGTACCGGTCGGTCAGCCCGGCCGCCCGGCACAGGTCCTTGACCCCGGTCGCCGAGTAGCCGTGCGTCCCGAACAGCTCGAGCCCGGCGTCCAGCAGCTTGTTCCGTCGCGCCGCGACCCGGTCCGCCGCGCCGACCCCGCCGTACGGCCGGACCGGTCGCCGCTGCTTGGCCTCACCGCTCATCGGGGCCCTTACTCGTCATCCCCGCATTGTCTCCCATCTCGACCGCCCATCTGCTAAATATGACTATCAGGATAGTCAGAAATGCGAACGGGGTCGTGCAGTGACAGCTCACTTTCGAGACAGCGCGGTCAGCAGGCGGGCGGTACTGCGTGGCGCGGCCGGTCTGGCCGGGGCCGCCGGTCTGGCGGCGACCGCGGGTCCCGCGGCGGCACAGGTGACGCGCAGGCGAAACGGCCCGGCCCGCAACACGGTCGCGGTACTCGGCGCAGGCATCGGCGGGCTCACCGCGGCGCACGAACTCGCCGAGCGCGGATTCGAGGTCACCGTCTTCGACCGCAAGGAACTCGGCGGCAAGTCCCGCACCATCCCCCTACCCGGCACCGGCGCCGACGGCCGCGCGCCGCTGCCGGGCGAGCACGGTGCGCGCGGCTTCACCTCGTTCTATCACCACGTGCACGACACCATGCGCCGCATCCCGCTGCCGGGCACCCGGAACACGGTGCACGACAATCTGGTTCCGTTCTCGGTCAACGACCCGCGCTATCCGCGCGCCAACGACCTTCCCGACGGCTTCCCGCTGATGTTCGGGTTCTACTTCGATCCGCGGCAGGCGCTCACCCCGGAAGGCCTGCAGCGCATCCTGATCGAGGGCTTCCTGAAGAACAACCTCATCCCGCTGCCCGAGGCGATCCACATGGCCGGCCGGGTCGTCACCTACCTGACCTCCAGCGAGGACCGCCGCTTCGGCCAGTGGGAGCACGTCAGCTGGTGGGACTTCGTCGGCGCGGCGAGCCGCTCACCCCAGTTCCAGGCGCTGGCCGCGACGGGTTTGACCCGCGCCCTGGTCGCCGCGAAGGAGTACGTGGCCAGCACCAGGACGATGGGCAACATGATGGAGGCCTTCTTCCTGGCCCTGCTGCGCGAGCTCACCGGCGGACCCAAGGTGTACGAGGTGCTCAACGGCCCGACCAACGAGGCCTGGCTGGATCCGTGGCTCGCCCTGCTGCGCGACCTGGGCGTGCAGTTCCGGCCCGGGCACGCGGTGGCGGGGTTCGAGATCGCCGGCGGGCAGCTCGGCGGCGTGCGAATTCGTATGCCGGACGGGTCAACTCGGCTTCATCAAGCCGACTGGTATGTCTGCGCCGTGCCGACGGATCGCGCCCGGGGGCTCTGGACACCCGAAATCCGCGGCCTGGCCCCGGCGCTCGCGCGGATGGACGAACTGACCGTCGACTGGATGAGCGGCCTGCAGATGTTCGTCACCGAGAAGCTGGAACTCGGTGCGGGGTACAACATCTACCTCGACGCGCCGTGGCGGCTGACCTCCTACTCCCAGCGCGCGTTCTGGGACGTCGACTACGCCGCGAAGTACGGCGACGGCACCATCCAGGACGGCCTCACCATCGACATCTCCGACTGGGATACGCCCGGCATCCTGTTCGGCAAGACCGCGAAGAACTGCACCCACGACGAGATCTACCAGGAGACCTGGGCCCAGCTGACCGCCGCGCTCAACGACGACGGCAAGATCCAGCTGAAGGACGGCATCGTCCGGGATTGGCTGCTCGACCCGGGCATCACCTGGCAGAACGGGCGGAACCAGAGCGATGAACCGTTGCTGATCAATACGATCGGCTCCTGGGCGGCCCGGCCCGAAGCGCGCACCGAGATTCCCAACCTGTTCCTCGCCGCGGACTACGTGCGCACCGACTTCGACCTGGCCACCATGGAGGGCGCCAACGAGGCCGGGCGCACCGCGGTCAACGCGCTGCTCGACGCCGCGGGCTCGTCCGCCGCACGGGTCCCGATGTACACCCGCGAGTCGATTCCCGCGTTCGAACCGCTGCGTCAAATGGACGCCGCGCGGTTCCGTGCCGGGCAACCGAATCTGTTCGATTTGGGGTGACCCGTCGGTAGCTCGCCGACTGCCCGACCAGAAGGGCCACAGTCCCCTAGACTTTTGCGGGAGAGGCGAGTTCACCGACAGCGACTCGCCCGCCATCACCGCCAGTAGGGGGCATGGGTGACGGGTTGCACCGAAACAGTCCGGGTGCACATGACGGGTTCCGAATGGTTCGCGTCCGCACCCGGCGGTCTCAATCGGTACTTCACCGAGCTCTTCCACGCGCTCGTCAGACAGCCGGCCGCCGAGGTGTCCGCCGCGGCCTTCGGCACGGCCTCCCCCGCGGCCCCCGGAGCCCAATCATGGGGCGGCTCAGACGGTTCCACACTCCGGCGAGCGCGCACCGCATTCTTGGACCGGGCCGAACTGGGCCGCGACACCGTGCTCGATCGGCACTTCTGCCTGTACGGCCCGGCGGCCATCGGCCGCCGCGGACGGCTGCCGCTCGTCGTCCACTTCCACGGGCCGTGGGCCGCCGAGAGCCGGCTCACCGGACAGAGTGAAACGGCGGTGCGCGCGAAATACCTGCTCGAGCGCGTCCGTTATTCGGGCGCGGACCGATTCGTGGTGTTGTCCAACCACTTTCGCGACGTACTACATACCGACTACCGGGTTTCCCTGGATCGCATCGCGGTCATCCCGCCCGGCGTCGATCTCGACCGCTTCCACGCCGCACCCCTGCCCGAGGCGCACACCCGGACGGTGCTGTGTGTTCGCCGGCTCGAACGCCGGATGGGCATCGATACGCTGCTGCGCGCCTGGCCCGCGGTGCTCGCCGAACACCCGGCGGCCCGGCTGGTGATCGTCGGCACCGGCACCGCGGCGGCCGAATTACGCTCCACCGCAGCACCACTCGGTGATACCGTCACCTTCGCCGGGCACACCCCCGATCAGCGCCTGACCGAACTCTACGAACAGGCGGAACTGACCGTCGTGCCGACCACCGCCCTCGAAGGATTCGGTCTGATCGCGCTCGAATCGCTCGCCGCCGGCCGCGCGCCCATCGTCACCGACTGTGGCGGACTGCCGGATTCGGTGCGCGGGCTCGACCCCTCGCTCATCGTGCCGGCCGGCGACGCCGACGCGCTCGGCGCGCGCCTCGCCGCCGCGCTGCACGGCGCCGTGCCGAGCCCGGCCCGATGCCGGGCACACGCGGAAACCTTCTCCTGGGATGTCACAGCCGAACGACATCTCGCGATGTACCGGGAAATCAGGCGATGAGTACCGCCCTGTTCCTCGCACACACCGCGGCGCCGTCCGGCGCCGAGCTGGCCACGCTGCGGCTGGTCGCGGCCCTGCGCGAGCAGGGGCGCACGCGGGTCGCCATGGCCTACACGGAGGACGGCCCGATGGTCGAGCGGATGCGTGCGCGCGGCGTCGAAACCCGCGTGGTGCGTGGGCGATTCGACAGCCGGGCGATGACCATCGACTCCGGGCCGCTGCGCCTGGTCGCCGGGTTCGTCGCGCTGCTGCGGCTGGGCTGGTCACTCGGTGCCACCGCCAGGGAACTCGGCGCGGAGGTCCTGGTGGCGGAGAGCAGCAAGGCCTTGGTGATGGGCGCGGTCGCCGCCCGGCGCGCCCGGATTCCGCTGGTCTGGCAGGTGCACGACCGCATCGCCGCCGACTACTTCGGGCGGCTGCCCACACTCGTGCTGCGCCTGTTCGGCCGGCTGTGCAGCCGCGGCTATCTGGCCAACAGCCGAACGACGTTGCGTACCTTGCCGATCGGCCGCAGGCCCGCGATTGTCGCCTATCCCGGCGTCGAACTCGGCACCGAGATCGCCCGTCCGGACCAGCGCGCGCCCGCCGACACCGTCGTCGCCGTGGTCGGCCGGTTGTCCCCCTGGAAGGGTCAGGACGTCCTGCTCCGCGCCCTCGCGGCCACGAAAGTGCGGCCGCGCCGGGTATTCCTGATCGGCGGCACGTTCTTCGACGAGGAGCCCTACCGCGCCGAACTCGAACGGCTGGCCCGCGACCTGGCGCTGCCGGTGACCTTCACCGGCCACGTCGACGACCCCACCGAATACCTGCGCGACAGCGACATTCTCGTGCACAGCTCGGTGCTGCCCGAGCCGTTCGGGCAGGTCGTGGTCGAAGGCATGCACGCGGGCTGCGCCGTGATCGCCTCCGGCCCCGGCGGTCCCGCCGAGATCGTCACCGACGGGGTGAACGGACTGCTGGTCACCGGCGGCGACGAACATCAGCTCAGCACCGCACTCGACACCCTCATCGGCGACCAAGCCCTGCGCGGCAGGCTGGCCACGGCGGCCCGCGTGCGCGCCAAGGACTTCGACATCACCGAAACGGCGCGCACGGTCGCCGCCTTCCTCGACGACATCGCACAACGCAACGACGCCGCGGGCACATCACATGCATCGGAGAGAACCCCGCATGGCTGAACACCCCGCCCCCGAGGTCCCGGACCGCACGCAAGCCGCCGGCGCGACGCATCGCCGAGCTCCGCAGCACCGCATGGGCTTTCTCGGCATCATCCGCGATATCGGCTACGTCAGCTTCGGCAAGTACGGGCAGTACGTCGTCACCATAGTGACCGTTCCGCTCACCGCCAGGGTGCTCGGCACGCACGGGCTCGGCCTGCTCGCGATCGGCATGTCGGCCTACTTCATCGGCTCGCTGCTGGTCGACCTCGGCATCACCTCGTATCTGGCCGCCCGGGTGCACGACGCGGGCCTCGGCGGGGACCGCCTCCGGCACATCAACCAGTTGCGCGGCGACTACCTGGCCATCCGCGCGAGCTCGCTCGGCGTTCTCGGGGTCGCGCTGCTGTTCAGCTACGCGGTCGGCGCGCCCATCCATCTGGAGATGATCCTGCTCGGCTTGTTCGCGGGTGGGTTCTGGTCGGCATCCGAGGACTGGCTGCTCATCGGGCAGGGCCGCTTCGGCGCCTCCACCGCCTACCAGGGTGTCGGCCGGATCGGCTATCTCGTGCTGCTGGTCGCGGTGCTGCCGCGCATGCCCAATGCCCAGGTCGCGGTGCTGTGCCTGCTGGTGTCGTCCATTCCCACCGTCGTGCTGACCTGGTGGGACTCGCTGCGCACCTTCGGCCCGCCGACCCGGCCGCGCGGCGTGCGCACCGTGTTGCGTACCGGGGCACCGGTTTTCATCTCCCGACTATTGGTGACGAGCTACGGGCAGGGCGCGGCGGCGGTCTACTCGGCGGTCCTCGACGCGGTATCGCTCGGTCTGTATTCGGCCGGGGATCGTTTGGTCCGGGCCATCCAATCCACCTTGGACCCCATCGGTTTCGCGCTCCTGCCGCGGATGGCGCGCAAGAGTACCGACGACAACTTCTGGCGGCACGCCCTGCAGGCCCTGCTCGCCTGCGTCTGTACCGCGGCCGTGGCGGCCGTCGCGGTCTGGCTGACCGCACCCTGGCTGATCCACCTGGTGTTCGGCGAGGATTTCGCCGCCGCGACCGGACTGCTGCGGGTCGAGATCTTCGTGCTGCCCGCGACCGCGATCACCTCCTTCGTCACCACCGCCGTACTCCCCGTGCGCCAGGACACCACCGGCGTGCTGATCGGCGCCGTGCTCGGCACCTGCGTGGCCGCCGTCGCCCTGGGCATCGCGTTCCGCACGCACTCGGTGTGGACGCTGGTCTACGGCACCGTGGTCGTCGAATTCACCGTCGCCGCTTGGTATCTGCTGCGAATCCGTACGTTGATGAACCGCGAGCGAGTAACGACCGCCCCCGACCCCGCGATTGTGCTGATGCGGGAGGAGGGCGGGACATGAGAATTCTCTATCTGGGGGATGACTGGGTCGGCAGCAACGCCCACTCGCTCGCCGACGGCTTCCGGCAGGCCGGGCACGACGTGGTCGTCGTCGACACCACCCGGGTCACCCTGCCGGCCAGACTGTCGCCGCCCTGGGTCTATTCGAAGCTCGCGCGGCGCCGCGCACCCTGGAACGTCGACGCCCTGCACACCGAGATCGAGCAGGCCGCCGCGGCGTTCCGGCCGGACCTGGTGTTCGCGTTCAAGGGCATTCACCTCGATCAGCGCAGGCTGCTCGAGCTGCCCGCCGGACTGCATGTGCACTACAGCCCCGACGACGTGGCCAATCCCGCGAACACCAGCGCGGAATACCTTGCGCACGAAGCGGACTGGGATCACATCGTCACCACCAAGCGGCACAACGTTGCCGAGCTGCGCGATCGGGGCGCCCGCGCGGTCACCTTCGTGCGCAGCGCCTACGACCCGGCCTGGCATCACCCGGCCGCGCGGCGCGGAACCCGCCGGTTCCTGGTCGGATTCATCGGCGTGTGCCGCCCGGATCGCCGAGCCGAACTGGTCGGCCTCGCCCGCACCCACGGCTCCCGCATGCTCGTGCGCGGGCCCGGATGGCGGCGCGTCCCCGAATTGCGTTCCACCGGAGCCGAAATCGGCGGCGCGGTCTACGGCGAGCGTTACTCCGAGGTGATCGCCGGCGTCACCGCGAACCTGGTCCTGCTCAACTCCGACAACCGCGACACCCACACCTGCCGCACCTTCGAAGTACCCGCCGCCGGTGGCCTGTTCGTCGGCGAGCGCACCGACGAGCACGCGGAGCTGTTGCAGGACACCAGCGAATGCTTCCTGTTCACCACCGCCGACGAGCTGTCCGCGATCCTCGACTGGTGCGCGGCGCATCCGGACAAGGCCGACGCCGTGGCCGAGGCCGGATATCGGCGGATCGTGGCGGGCGATCACCGCTATGTCGACCGGGCGCGGGAGATCATCCATGCGATCAGCTGAGTCCCGGTCATGACCGCCACCACCGAGGTGCTGCTGATCGCCCTCGCGCTCGCCACCATCGCGGTGGCGGCCACCAGGATTCCGGGCGTGGCCCGGGTATTCCTGATCGCGCAGGCGGCGTTCTGGTCGCTGTCGTATGTCGCGCGCCCCGTGGTGCTGCTGTGGGTGCAGCCGCAACCGCATTTCGGCGACAATGTGCCGGACCCGCGCCTGGTTCTGCTCGGCTACGATCGCGGCATCGCGCTGGTGTTGCAGCACGTCGTGTTCGGCCTGTGGGTGTACGCGGGATTCGTTGTCGCCTATGCCCTGTGGGCCCGGCGGCACCCACCCGCCGAACAACCGTCGCTCACCCGCGACCCGGATTTCGTGCCGACCCTGGCCGCGATGTACGGCGTCGGCCTGCTCGGCCGGGCCGCGTCCTACGCCTCCGGTTCCATCGGCAGCGCGGGCGATGTGGAAAGCGCCAATCCGATCCTGGCCTTCGTCGCCATCCTGGCCACGATCGCCGCCCTCGGCCTGATCATCTTCATCCGGCCCGAGCGGCCGCGCACGACCTGGCTGGTCATCGGCGGACTGCTCCTCGGCGAGCTGGCCTGGACCGCGATCGTCGAATCGAAGACCCCGATCATCGGCGCGGCGATGGCCGTCGCGGTCCGCTTCGCCATCCTCGGCTGGACCAAGCGCAAGGCGGTCTCGGTCGCGGCCATCGCCGTGCTGGGCATCGGCGGGTTCGGCTGGCTGCAATCGCTGAAGCAGACCCAGTACGCGAAGGCCGAATCGGCGCTGACCGATTCCGGCTATCCGCCGATCGTGCAGCCGTTCCTCAGCATCCTGCGCCGCTTCGACCTGCTCGAGGCCGCCACCGACGCCTACTTCCACCAGCCGGGCTTCTGGCTGACCCCCGCCGAGGCGCTGCGCCACGCCACCTACAGTCTCGTCCCCAGCCAGCTCCTCGGCACGACCAAGTTCCAGTCCGGTACCGAGTGGGCGATGGAGGTGCGCGGGGCCTCGGTCGACATGACCAAGGTGTCGGTCTCGCTGGCCGAGGGCAATCTCAACGAGGGCTTCGTGCTCGGCGGCTATCCGGGCGTGGTCGTCTGTGCCGCGTTCACCTTCCTGCTGTTGCTCGCCTGGGCCAGGGCGCTGTACTCGCGCTTCTTCCCGGTCGTGGTGCTCGGGCTCGCCATGACCGGCGCCTCGGCGCTGTTCGAACGCGGAATCCTCGGCAGCATGGAGAATCTCGGCAAATTCCTGCAGGCCGCCGTGCTGGCCTGGCTCATCGCACTGGTGGTCCGCGAGTACCGGCGGCGTACCCGGATCGAAACGACTTCTACCGCAGGGCAAGACGCGCGCAGCGCGCAATTCGTCGGGGCATCCACCATCGAACAGAGAGAGTCCCCATGGGGTTGATCGACTATTGGCATATCGTGCGCCGGCGCTGGGTCATCATCGTCGCGGTGGTGGTGCTGTGCCTAGGCGCATCGGCCGGATACCTGAGTACGTTGCCCACCACGTATGTCGCCACCAGCAGCATGTATGTGTCGATGGCGACCGGCACCTCGGTCAACGACTCCTACCAGGGTGGGCTGGCCGCCCAGCAGCGCGTGCGCTCCTATCTGGACCTGGCCACCAGCACCACCGTCGCCAAGCGGGTCATCGACGACCTCGGGCTGAAGCTGTCCGTCGCCGAGGTGCAGAGCAGGATCAAGGCGTACTCCCCGCCGGCCACCACCAACATCGTGCTCACCGTGCAGGCCTCGACCGCCGAGGGCGCGCGCGACTTCGCCAACTCGGCGGTCGCCCAATTCCGCAGGCTCGTCGACGAATTGGAGACGATCGAGCGCGATGCCGCGCCGGCGGCCAGGATCACCGTGGTCGACCGCGCGGAGGTGCCGTCCGGGCCGAGCGGGCCGCAGTCGACGCGCATCCTGTTCCTCGGCCTGCTGGCCGGTCTCGCGCTGGGCTGCGCGGGCGCCTTCGTCCGCGACCGCACCGACCGCACGTTGCGCACCTCCAACAGCCTGGAAGCCATTCTGCCGGTGCCGATCCTGGGCATCATCGACGCGGGCCGCCCCGGCGCGCCGGACGAGACCCGCAGGTTGCGCACCCGGCTACTCCGCGAGGGCGAGGCCAGAACCCTGCTGCTGACCAGTCTTTCGGCGCGGTCCGAGCCGGACGTGGCGATGACCCTGGCCAAGTCGTTCGCCGACATGGGCGCCAACGTGGTCCTCATCGACGCCGACACCACGGGCAACGGGAGTTCGCGTGCCCTGGCGAACACCGGCGTCGGCCTCGCCGGGGTGTTGCGCGGGACCACACCCGTGCACGACGCGTTGACCGGATGGGCCGAAACCGGTGTCTCCGTGCTGCCGCTCGGCGAGGCCGACAGTCAGACCCCGGACCTGCTCGCGTCGGAACGGTTCGCGGCGATCGTCGCGAAACTCCGCACCGACTATGACCATGTCGTGGTGCAGACCGCACCGATCACCCACGCCGCCGACGCCATCGCACTCGCCCCGCTGTGCGAACAGACCATCGCCGTCGTGCTGCTCGGCAGCACCAGCGCGCCGCAATTGCGCGGCGCCCTGGCCACATTCGGCGACAACAAGCTGACCGGCGCGGTAGCGTACAGCCAGCCGGGCAACCGGCTGCAGCGACTTACCGGGAGGCTGCGGCTGTGAGCAACGAAGTGGTTCGTCGCCACGAGACGGTCGGCCGGCGGAGCATGCTCGCCGCCGCGCTGGGTGCGGTGGGTGCGGTGCCGGTCCTGGCGGCCTGTGACACCAGCGAGTCCCCGGCGACACCGAACATCGAATTCCGTTCCCCGCATGTCACCGACGCGCCTTCCGCGCGCAATGTGCGCGACTTCGGCGCGATCGGCGACGGCGTCGCCGACGACACGGCGGCCATCGCCGCCGCGGCCGCGGTCAAGGACGCGCCGCTGGTGATGTACCTACCCGCGGGGCACTACAACGTGACCGCGTGGCCCGAATTGGGCGACTACGCCACCGTTCTCGGCGACGGCGCCGACGTCACGGTGGTCAACTGCGCGGCCGATACCACGCTCATCTCGCTGCGCCGGCGCAGCCGGGTGCGCTTCGCCCGGCTCGGCTTCTACCTATCCGGGCCGAAGGCGACGGCGGTGCTGCTCTCGGAATGCTTTCGCTGCTCGTTCGATTCGGTGGTGATCCGCGGCAACCACATCGCCGAGAACCATCCGCGCTACCTCCAGCAGCGCGGCGTGGTGCTGGAGGGCAACACCGGCGGCACCGCGTTCCTCAACTGCGACATCAACAATTTCGGCATCGGCATCGTCACCTCCTGTATCCAGAACTACGTCACCTCGTCCAAGCTCACCAGCAACTACGTCGGCGTGCTCGGCACCGGCAACGACCACAACGCCGGATTGGCGCTCACCAACGTCGAATTCGTCTCCGACTCCGACCCGAAGACCACCGACAAGCACATCCTGATCGACGGCGCGGCCAACGACTGGTGGCTCACCAACGTCTGGTTCGAGGGCGCCGAGGTCGCGCTGTCCGTCGGCAAGGCGGGCGGCGGCGGGCCCGCGCAGTTCGGCATGATCAACTGCAAGGTCGCCGCGCGCTCGGTCGGCCTCGATCTGATCTATTGCCGCCAGCCCTATCTCGCCAACGTCCAGTTCGACAAGGACCTGGAGAAGCCGCCCGTCGAGCTGCGGATCGATCCGAACGGCTGTCCGGAGGGGACCGCGGTGAACCTGATCTCCACGGCGGCGGATGATCTCAACCCGACCCTCTTCCCGCCGCACTGGCACGTGCTCGGCCGGACCAGCATGCACGCGCCGACGTTCACCGGGACCATGGTCGGCCGGGCCGGACGCGGCGACACCGACGTCTTTCAGACCCAATCGGCCGACGGCGCCCTGCGGTCGGCGGTACTGTCCAGCGGGACTTGGCTTTCCGAGCAGACCGAGGGCGGAATCGTACTCAAAGACGCGTCAGGGACATATTGGCGGCTGTCCGTCTCCACCGAGGGCGTGCTCAAGACGATGTCACTGGGCAAAAACCGGCCCCGCGAGTAGGCGCCGATGTCGACCAGCCCGAAATCGTTGGCGCGCATCAGTCTCGGCCCGGTGTCGCTGCACGGCAACACCGTCGTGCTGCGGCCACCGCGGATCGCGGACTACCCACACTGGCGGCGGATCCGGCTACGGGACCGGCGCTTCATCGAGCCGTTCTGGTACAGCTCCACGCTGGACTGGGCCGCGCGGCATTGCGGAACCCATTGGGTGCGTGAGTGTTTGACCAGCCGAGCGGAGGCCGACGCCGGCCGCAGGCTGGCCACCGTGATCGAGGTGGACGGCCGGTTCGCGGGCCAGGTCGAACTCGGCTCGATCGACACCGCCACCGGCTCGGCCGAGCTCGGCATCTGGGTCGACGCCGAGGTCGCCCGGCACGGGATCGGCGGCATGGCGGCGGCGCTGCTGATGGACTACGGGCTCGAGCACATCGGCCTGCAGCGCATCACCGCACCGATCTCGCCGGACAACGTCGCCGCCGCGCACGGCGCCGCCGAACTCGGGTTCCAGCGCGAAGCCCTGATGGGCCGCTACTTCGACGTGGGCGGCGCGCGGCGCGACCACGAGTTGTGGGCGGTCACCAGGGCCGACGTGCCGGCTGGCGGGTTCGCCCGGTCCTGGCTGGACCGCTACGACCGGCACGCCCCGCAGCCGCCCGCCGCCCAGGCGGACGCGACCGACGCGTTCCCCAGGACCGCCGTGGTCGCCGCCGCCGCACGCTTCTACGCGGGCCGCGTCCTGCATCTGCTCGACCCGCTGCGCGCCGCCCGGCCGGTCCGGCTCGCCGAGACCGAGGGCGCGCGGATCGTCGTCCGCAGCAGGCGGCTGTCCGACTGGCGCGGGTGGCGCGACGCGCGGGTGCGCGGCCGGACGACGCTGGACCCGTATCCGGTGGCGGCCGACGACACCTGGACACGCCGGCACGGCCGGGTTCGCTGGCTGCGCCACTTCGTCCATGCCCGTCCGGGTTTGCGTTCCCCGAGCGGACTGGTGCTGGCGATCGAGGTCGACGGTGCGTATGCCGGCGAGGCCCGGCTGTTCGACCTGGACATGTTCGACCGCAATGCCCGCCTGTTCGTCTGGACCGAGCCGGGGCACGCCGACGACATCCAGGCCACCGCCACCCGCTTGCTGCTGGAGCACGCCTTCGGGCCGCTCGGGCTGTGCCGGGTGTCCACCGCGCTGGAGCCCGCGGACAGCCGCGGCGCCGACATCGCCGCCCGGGTCGGCATGACCAGGGAGGGGCGCATGCGCTGCTACGTCGGTGCCACCGGCCGCCGCGGCGACCATGACCTGTGGGCCAGCACCTCGTGCCCGGTCGCCGGTTCGGACATCGAGTCCTCGGCGCCGTCCGCGCAACGGACGCCGGGTTCCACCGAGCACCAGTGACCACGCGCGGCTGTACACCGAACGACCGACAGGCGACACTGTTGCGCGGACAAGCCGATCCGGCCGACGTACAGTTAGGCGCAGAACCCGTTGCGCGCAGGGAGGATTCGCGCAGGCGGTTCCTCCGCGTGTGCGACCCGACCCGCCAGGAGTCAGACCATGGAGCCTCTTTCCGCTGAACCGGCGGGCACCCGCCGCTTCACCCGCAGCAACGAACTCCAGGCCCGGCTGCACGACCTGGTTCCGGGCGGCGCGCACACCTACGCCAGGGGCGCGGACCAGTATCCCGAGTTCATGGCGCCGATCCTGGTGCGCGGCAGCGGTTGTCACGTCTGGGACGCGGACGGCAACCGCTACATCGAGTACGGCATGGGCCTGCGTTCGGTCACCCTCGGCCACGCCTGTCGCCCGGTGCTCGACGCCGTGCACCGCGCGATCGCCGACGGGATCAGCTTCAGTCGGCCGACCGAACTGGAATTGCTTGCCGCCGAGGACTTTCTGACCTTGGTGCCCGGCGCCGACATGGTGAAGTTCGCCAAGAACGGCTCCGATGCCACCACCGCGGCGGTGCGGCTCGCCCGCGCCGTCACCGGGCGGACCGCCATCGCCGTCTGCGATCAGCCGTTCTTCTCGGTGGACGACTGGTTCATCGGCACCACCGCGATGGACAGCGGCATCCCCGCCGAAATCGCTTCGGGCACTGTTCGATTCCGCTACAACGACCTGCCTTCGCTGGCCGCCGTGCTCGAACCGGGAACGGTGGCCGCCGTCGTCCTGGAGGCCGCCACCGCGCTCGCCGAGCCCGAACCCGGTTTCCTGGAGGGTGTTCGAGCCCTGTGCGACCGGCACGGCGCGCTGCTCGTCTTCGACGAGATGATCACCGGCTTCCGCTGGTCGGCGGGCGGTGCGCAGGCGGTGTACGGGGTGCGGCCCGACCTGTCCTGCTGGGGCAAGGCGATGGGCAATGGCTTTCCGCTGTCCGCGCTGGCCGGCAAGCGCGAGTTCATGGAACTCGGTGGGCTGCGCACCGATCAGGACCGGGTGTTCCTGCTGTCCACCACCCACGGTCCGGAATCGGGTTCGCTGGCCGCGTTCCGCGCGGTCGTGCGCGAGTATCGGTCCGGCGACCCGATCGGCCGGATGGAACACGCGGGCCGTCGCCTGGCCGACGGGGTCAACGCGGTGGCCGCCGAATTCGGCATCGCCGACTACCTACGGGTGCTCGGCCGCCCGTCCTGCCTGATCTTCGTCACCCGCGACCCGGACCGGCAACCGTCGCAGGAGTTCCGCACGTTGTTCCTCCAGGAGTTGCTGCAGCGCGGCGTGCTCGGTCAGTCCTTCGTCACCTCGGCCGCGCACACCGATGCCGACGTCGACGCGACGATCGCCGCCTGCCGGGAGGCGGCGGCGGTGTACCGCAAGGCGATCGAACAGGGCAGCGTCGACGGCCTGCTGGCCGGCCGCCCGGTCGCGCCCGCCATCCGCCGCCGGGCCGAGCCGCGCCGGATCACCGCGGAGCGCGAATGACCCAGCCGCGCATCGCGATCGTGCACGAGCGGTTCACCGAGTTCGGCGGTTCCGAGGCGGTGGTCGGTGAACTGGCCGAAACCTGGCCCAGCACCGAGGTTTTCGCACCGATCGTCGATCCCGCGGGTGTCCGGCCGCCGCTGACCACGGTGCACGACACCTGGCTCAGCCGGGCCTACGCCGCCTCCGGCCGCCGCTCGCACGCACCGCTGCTGCCGTTCGTTCCCCGCGCACTGCGGCGCCTGCCCCTCGGGGATCGCTTCGATGCCGTCGTCGTCAGCCATCACGCCTTCGCCAGCCAGGCGGCCTTGGCCACCGACGCCCCGGTCATCGCCTACGTGCACAGCCCGGCGCGATGGGCCTGGGACAAGGACTTCCGGGCGCGGGAGGCCGGTGGGCGGGCGGGTCAGCTGGCCCTCGCCGCGCTGGGTACACTGGCGCGGCGCGCCGAATTGCGAGCCGCCCCAAGACTTTCTCATGTGGTCGCCAACTCGCGCGCCGTCGCGGGGCGGGTCAACGACTGGTGGGGACTGCCCGCGACGGTCACCTATCCCCCGGTCCGGATCGATCGCTTCACCCCTGAGCTGACCGTCCCCCGCGACGACTTCTTCCTCTTCGCCGGTCGGCTCGTCCCCTACAAGCGCCCGGATCTGGCCATCCGCGCCGCCCAGCGAGCCGGCTGCCGGCTCGTCATCCTCGGCGACGGCCGTTTCCGCGCGCATCTCGAAGCACTCGCCGGCCCGGAAACGACGTTCCTCGGCGCGACCTCCCACGAGGTGCTGCTCGACCGCTACCGTCGCGCGCGAGCGCTGCTGATGCCCGGCGTCGAGGACTTCGGCATCGTCCCGGTCGAGGCAATGGCGTGCGGCACACCGATTCTCGCGGTCGATCAGGGCGGCGCGCTGGACACGGTGCGGCCGGGCGTGACCGGCGAGCACATCCCGCACGGGTCCGACGAGGCCGTCATCGATCGCCTCGCCACGGCGATGCGCGACTTCGACCCCGCCCGCTACCCGCCGTCGGCCATTCGTGCGCACGCCGAGACGTTCTCCCCCGCCGCGTTCCGCGCGCAGATGGCCGACACGGTCGCCCGGTACCTGCGCTGACCGAGCGCACGAGGCGGGAATAGCTCGGATCGCCCGATGGTTGCGGCCGATGGCCGAGTAACCACCGTGAGCGAGGGAGACAGCACTATGCCGCAGGTCAGCGCCGCCGACCGGTCCGAAGCACCCGCTGCCGCCGAAGATCTGCGCGGCCGCACGGTCGTGCTGATCGGCGGCGGCTCCGGCATCGGACTGCGGGTCGCACAGCGCGTGATCGCCGCCGGCGGCCGAGTCGTACTGGGCGGTCGCACCGCATCGCGATTGACCGCGGCGGCAGCGGAACTGGGCGACGCGGCCAGGTGGCAGACCGTCGACACCGGCGACACGGCATCGCTCGCGGCCTTCTTCGACGGCATCGACCGCGTCGATCATCTCTTCACCACCGCCGCCTCCTACCAGGTCGGCCCGATGCGCGAACTGAGTCCGGCCGCTGCCGCGTCACCGTTCGAGTCCAAGTTCTGGGGCCAGTACCACGCGGTCCGGCTGGCCGCGGCCAAGCTGGCCGAGGACGGGTCGGTGGTCCTGATGTCGGGCGCCGCGTCGGCCCGCCCCGCCGGGCTCGCGCCCGCCTACGTCGCCTGCAACGCCGCCATCGAAGGACTCGGTCGCGGCCTCGCGGTCGAACTCGCGCCGGTCCGGGTGAACGTCATCTCGCCGGGCACGGTCGACGGCCACCTGTGGTCGAATCGCTCGGACGCCGTCCGCGCGGCCGCATTCGATCAGTACCGCCGCGCGTCGCTGCTCGGCCGCCCCGCCACCGAGGCCGAGATCGCGCACGCCGTCGTCTATCTCTTCACCAGCACCTTCACCACCGGCTCGACCATCTACCCCGACGGCGGCTACACCCTCCGCTGAGCCGCACCGGGCGAAACGCGGTGCGGCCCAACGCAGGCCGTGCGAAACGGGTCAGGCCGAACAGGTGGGTGCGGGCGGCTTCGCCGCGTTCCAATCGTTGCCGGCGACCCAGTGGAAAACGGCAAGCCGCCGGTCGATATAGCGTTGGAGCCCCTGGGTGGTGCCGCAGTCCGGTGCCAGATTTCCCGGCTTGTAGTACTTCGTGATCAACTCTTTCAGTTTCCCGTTATAGGCGTCCGCCTGGTCACAGGTCGCCTTCCGGGTGTCATGGACGAACGCGGGATTCTGAAAGAGTTCGGCGCGGGTTTCGCTGTGCACCGGCTTTTCGAAGATGGCGGGCGATAACTCCAGCCATTCGCCGACCTCCTGATACCAGCGATCGTCGTGATCCTTACCGTCGCAAATCTGCCGCGAAATCTCCGGTGCGACGCCGAACAGCGAATCATCGGCCCGAGCTGGGGATCCGGACAGCAGCGCGGTGGCGGCCAGCGCACACGTCACCGCCCCGGTTTTGGCTGAGAATGTCAAAGAACGAGCCCTCCATGTGGTCGTGAACTACCCATGCCTGTCCCTTTGACTAGGCAGTATGTCACTCACCGGCGGATAAACCGGTGCTCCCCGCTGGCAGCGGCGGGCCGTGCGTGGGACAGTCGGTGAATGAACGCGCGCCGTCGGCTTGCCGCTGTTGTTGCCGGAATCATGAGCGTCGCCTTGGTCGCGGGCTGCGGCACTTCGAACGACAAGGGCGGCGGCCCGCCGACCTCGACCGCCCCCGGGGTCATCCCGCTCATCTCGACGAACGATCTGCGCGCGGCGAAGCCCGACGAGGTGCATCTGTTCGGGCTCAACGATCTGCACGGCAATCTGGAGCCGCCCGCGGGCTCGACCGGGAAGGTGGCCGGCTACGACGCGGGCGGCGCCGCCTACCTGGCGACGCACCTGGCCCGGCTGAAGGCGGCCTACCCGGCGAGCGCGATCGTCGCGGCGGGCGACGACATCGGGGCCAGCCCGCTGGTGTCCGGGCTCTTCCACGACGAGCCGACCATCACGTTCATGAACCAGATCGGGGTCGCCGCCTCGTCGGTCGGCAATCACGAATTCGACCACGGCGTAATGGAATTGGCGCGCCTCCGGCAGGGCGGCTGCGCGCCGGACGGCTGTTCGCCCGGCGAACCGTTCACCGGCGCCTCGTTCCCATACCTGGCCGCGAACGTCACCGACGCCGAGGGCAAGCTGCCGCCCGCGCTGAAGCCGTGGACCCTCGTGCAGGCCGGCGGCCACACGATCGGCCTGATCGGCACGGTCACCCCCGATACCGTGAACCTTGTTTTCCCCGAGGGCATTCGGGGGTACACCTTCGGCGACGAGGCGGCGGCGATCAACCGCTACGTCCCGGAGGTGAAGGCGGCGGGCGCCGAGACGGTGGTCGCGCTGATGCACGACGGCGGCAGCCAGCGCACCGCCGCCGGCGCCCCGGTCGATTACAACGGCTGCGCCGACATCACGCCGAACGTCACCGACCTGGCCAAGCGCATCGACCCGGCGGTGACGGCGCTGTTCACCGCGCACAGCCACCAGTCCTACGTGTGCACCATCGACGGCAAGTCGGTCACGCAGGCGGCCTCCTACGGCCGGCTGATCACCGACCTGACCCTGAGCTTCTCCCCCGACGGCGTGCGGGCGTCCGCGGTCAATCGAGTGGTGACCCGCGACGTCACGCCCGACCCGGCCACCACCGCCCTGGTGAACTTCTACACCGAGCAGGCCCGCCCGCGCACGGCCCGGGTGGTCGGCGCGGCCGCCGCGACGCTGCCGCACGATCCGGACGCGACCGGGGTCTCGCCGCTCGGCGCCGTCATCGCGGACTCCATGCTCGCGGCCACCGCCGGGCCGGTTCCCGCCGTGGCGGCGTTCATGAACCCCGGCGGCGTCCGTGCCGATATCAAGGCGGGCCCGGTCACCTATGGCGACATCTACACGGTCCAGCCGTTCGGCAATCAGGTCGTCACCCTCACCCTGACCGGGCAGCAGATCCTGCGCCTGCTCGAGCAGCAGTGGGACAACGCCAGCAAGCCCGCGATACTCTCCCCCGCCGGCCTCACCTATGCCTACTCCGGCTCAGCACCCAAGGGCGCCAAGGTGATCCGCGACAGCGTCCGCATCGCGGGCCAGCCGCTGAACCCGGTCGCCGCCTACCGCGTCACCACCAACAGCTTCCTCGCTTCCGGTGGCGACGGCTTCACCGTCTTCACCGAGGGCGCCGACAACGTCCCCGGCCCCACCGATCTCGTCGCCTTCGAGGCCCTCTTCCGGGACAACTCACCGGTCCAGCCGCCCGCCGCTCGAGTAGCGCAGCGATAACTGTTCGGTAGCCCCACTTAATTGGACGATTGACCAGTAGTGCGATACCTGGAAATTGTTGTAACACTTACCCTTTGACCTGGGCCGATGGGTGACCAGTCCCACAACGTGATCCGGCCCGGAACGCTTGCCGGAGTTGATCTGGACCCATTACAGTTTCGCATAAGTCAGGACGAAGGGGTTCCTACTTTCGGCCCGATCGCTGTTACCGCGTCAGGTCTGCGTCTCGCGGCCGAACCGAAATCTCCGCATTCACCGCTGCATGCCGGATGACTTGTGCGACAACACGGTTCGAATGAACAGCAGGAGAGGGCGATGGCTACCTACATCGTGACGGGCGGTACCGGATTCTTGGGCAGGCGGGTCGTTCAGGAGCTCCTGGACCGGGAGCCCGACGCCGTCATTCATGTCCTGGTGCGCGAGGAATCGTTGCAGAAGTTCGCCGACCTGGCCACCGGCTGGGACGGCGGCGAGCGGGTGTTCTCGCTGGTCGGCGACCTCACCGCGGACGGGCTCGGCTTGACCCGCGAGGCGCCGAGGGCCGACCACGTGATCCACCTCGGCGCGGTCTACGACATGACCGCCGACGAGGAGACCGCGCACGCGGCCAACGTCGCGGGCACCCGGTCGGTCATCGATCTGGCGCGCTCGATCGGTGCTGTGCTGCACCACGTTTCGTCGGTCGCGGTGGCCGGTGACCACAAGGGCAAGTTCTTCGAGGAGGACTTCGACCTCGGCCAGCGGCTCACCTCGCCGTACCACCGGACCAAGTTCGCCGCCGAGCGGCTCGTCCGCGAATCGCGGGGCGTGCGCTGGCGGGTGTACCGGCCCGCGATCGTGGTCGGCGACTCGCGCACCGGCGAGATGGACAAGATCGACGGCCCGTACTACTTCTTCGCCGCGATCGCCAAGCTCGCCGCGCTGCCGGCCGAGCTGCCCATGCCGCTGCCCGATCTCGGCGCGACCAACATCGTGCCGGTCGATTACGTGGCCGCCGCGATGGCCGCGCTGGTGCGCAGGCCGGGCCTGGACGGGCGCACCTTCCACCTGGTGAACCCGGAGCCACAGCCGTTCAGCGACGTGTACGGGGCGCTCGCCACGGCCGCGGGCGCGCCCGCCGGGATCGGCGTCGTCCCGCTCAGCGCCCGCGCGCTGAGCGGACTGTCGCACCTGCCCGGCGTGCCCGCCGTGCGCGATTTCCTGTTGGAGCAGCTGGGGATTCCGGCCGCCGTGGCACCGCACACCTCGTTCGCGGCGGAGTTCATCTCCGACTCCACCCGGGCGCAGTTGCGCGGCACGGGCCTGTCGGTGCCGTCGTTCGACAGCTACGCCGACCGGCTGTGGCAGTACTGGCGCGCGCACCTCGACCCGCATCGCGGGCAGCCCGCGGTGTCCAGCGAGCCGCTCAACGGACGGATCGTACTGATCACCGGCGCGTCGTCGGGCATCGGCCTGGCCACCGCGCACGCGGTCGCCCGGCGCGGCGCCACCGTGCTGATGGTGGCCCGCGGCAAGGACGATCTGGCCGACGCAGCCGATTCGGTGCGCGCGGAAGGTGGTGTGGCCTATGACTATCCGTGCGACATCACCGACGCGGACGGAGTCGAGACACTGGTGCAGACGATCCTCACCGAGCACGGTCACGTGGACTACCTGGTGAACAACGCGGGCCGGTCGATTCGCCGTTCGGTGCTGAACTCCACCGACCGCATGCACGATTTCGAGCGGACCATGGCGGTCAACTACTTCGGCGCGGTCCGGCTGATCCTGGCGCTGCTGCCGTCGATGCGGGCCCGGCGCTTCGGCCACGTCGTCAACATCTCCTCGATCGCGGTGCAGACCAAGGTGCCCCGGTTCGCCGCCTATGTGGCGAGCAAGTCGGCGCTGGACAACTTCAGCGAGATCGCCGCGGTCGAAAACAAGGACGCGGGCATCACTTTCACCTCGGTGCGGATGCCGCTGGTGCGCACACCCATGATCGCGCCGACCGATCTCTACAAGTCGCTGCCGGTGCCGGACCCGGATCAGGCCGCCGCCATCGTAGTGCGCGCGCTGGAAGACCGCCCGCACCGGATCGACACTCCGGTGGGCACTTTCGCGCAGGCCGTCGATCTGCTCATGCCCTCGGTGAAGCGGACGATCCTGCATCAGGGCTTCCGCATCTTCGGCGAATCCACTGCGGCACAGGGCAAGAAGCCCGCGACGAAGCAGCAGGCCGGCGAAACCGGTCGCACCCCGTTGACCGTGCTCGCCCCGGTGCTCATGCCGTTGATGTCCATGCCCGGCCCCGCGGCGCGCGTGGCCAGGGTGGTGCCCGGATTGCAGTGGTAGTCACGTCGGCTTCCGCAAATTGTGCGCGATCGGGCGCGGGTCGGTCAGATTCGCGCCCGGCCGGGCGGGGTGATATCGGGATACCGGCAGTGGATTCGATCGATGCAGTGCCGCACGGTGTGCAGTTCGGCGTGGAGTTCGCGCAACCGCTGCGCTTGATAAGTTCGTTCGGCGGTATTGATGGCACGCGCGAGGGCACGTGCGTGCGTGGCAAGCAAGTCCAGAAATACCCGGGCCTGTGCGATGTCGGAATCATCGGACATTCGCTGTTCCTATCACGCACCCCGACCCGGCGCCGTCCGAACTCCGCGCGTTCCACAGGATTTCGCCGCAGCGTATCCGAATCGAAAAGGACCACGTTCGTTTCAGAGAATTTGCTGTGCCGGTGCGCAATTCGGCGCCGGACCGCGAACGGCGGGGCCGGCATTGCGCCGGCCCCGCCGCGGATTCCCCGGTCGGGGACTCAGACCCGCGCGGCCGCGAACTGCGCCGCGGGCCACATGGCCCAGCCGTAGTTGCCGTGCTGCGCGGGGTCGACGCCACCGCCGCAGACCGGATCGCCGCCCGTGCAGTAGTTTCCGGTGCGCCAGCCGTACAGGTCGGGCACGTTCCAGCCGATCAGCCGGAGCGGGTCGCCGAACAGCAGCACCGCCGCCACCCTGGATTCGAGATAGCCGGGCAGCGTGGACATGCCGCCGAGCGCCGTCACGATGCCGGTGCCGAGCACGCCGTGCGTGACGACCGCGCCTTGCGAATAGCCGACCAGGATGAACCGCTGATCCGGGCAGACCGAGGCCTGCCAGATGATGTGCGCGGTCATGTCCTGGGTGCCCCGGCTGATCGACGCCGGATCGAGCAGATCCGCCGGGTAATCGACGCGGTAGGCGCTCGAGCTCACCGGAAGTGCCTGGAGCAGCGTGCCATACAGGGGATCACCGACCGCGGCGCCGAGGTATCCGGGTTCCTGCGTGCCGCGGGCGACCACCACCTCGACCGCCGTGCAGGGCGACGCCCACGCACTCAATCCTGTCGTCGTTCCGAATCCCGCGACCAGCAGTAGCACGATGAATGCTCGTACCACCCGCCGCTTTTCGAAATGAATTACCTTCCGGTCTGCCATTGTGATCACCTGCTCACGCCGTTGTGAGAAGCCGAATGACACTTGTCAGCGACAAGTGCCACTCGGCTATATCTGCGAAGGTAAGAACGGCGGAGCGGGCCGTCAAGCAAAACGACCCGAACGATGCGCACTCAGCGCCGAATCGTGTCCTGGCGCGCTATTTCTAGGGCACGAGAACCGCTGCGCCCGTGAAACGTCCGTGCGCGAGGTCGGCGAGGGCCTGATTTGCCATCCCCAAGGAGTACCCACGGGTGGTGACTTCTATGCGATGTTCGCCTGCGAGAGTAAGAAATTCACGGGCGTCGGTGCGGGTGTTCGAGGTGACCGAGCGAATTTCCCGCTCCTGGAACAGATGTTGCTGGTAATTCAGGGCCGGGATGTCGCTGAGATGAATACCGGCGATGGACAGGATGCCGCCGCGGTCCAGCGCCGCCAGCGCGGGCAGCACCAGGGTGCCGACGGGCGCGAACAGGATCGCCGAATCCAGTTGCACCGGAGGCGGATCCGCCGCACCCTGCGCCGAGCTGGCGCCGAGTTCGCGGGCCAGCTCCTGCGCGGCCGGGTCACGGGTCATCACGTGCAACTCGGCGCCGCGGGCCAGCGCGACCTGCGCGGCGATGTGCGCACTGCCGCCGAAGCCGTAGAGGCCGAGCCGCCCGCCGGGCGGCAGCGCGGCGCGTTGCAGCGCGCGATAACCGATGATGCCCGCGCACAGCAGCGGAGCAAGTTCGTTGTCCGCGTAGCCATCCGGTAGCCGCAGCGCGTAGGCCGCAGGCACGGTGGCGAATTCGGCGTATCCCCCGTCGGCATCCCAGCCGGTGTATTCCGAACGGGGGCAGAGGTTTTCCGCACCGCGCAGGCAGAACTTGCAGGCGCCGCAGGTGTGCCGCAGCCAGGCGATGCCGACGCGGTCGCCGACGGCGAACTCCTCGGTGAAGCGCGCGTCCTCCGCGACCGCGCCGACCGCCGAGCCGACGGCGACCACTTCCCCGACCACCTCGTGCCCCGGTACCACGCCCACCCGATGCACCGGGAGGTCGCCTTCGGCCACATGGAGATCGGTGCGGCAGACACCGCACGCCAGCACCCGCACGAGTAACTCGTCGGCGGCCGGTTCGGGCACCGGCTCGTGTACCTGATCCAGCGGCGCGGCATCGATCGGCCCTGGGCGGCGAACCCGCCAGCCGGTCATCGATGCGGTCCGGGCCACCTCGTTCATACCGATCTCCCCTCGTGGTCAGGATGCACGGTGGTATCGAGCTGCGCCCACCCTACTCGTCCGATTTCGCCACGTCACAGCTCCGCTTCTGATACATTTGTGTATTGAATACATTTCTGTATCCATTTGGCCTGCTCCGGTCGGCCGCGCCCGAGGAGGTGCCCGTTGGCGTCGTCCGCCGAAGCGAAGACCTCGGCGATCCGGGTCACCCGCCGCCGCGCCGAGACCAGGGATCGGCTGCTCACCGCCGCGTACGAGGCGTTCGCCGAGGAGGGTTTCGGCAAGGCGACCGTGGAACGGGTCTGCGAGCGGGCCGGATTCACCCGGGGCGCGTTCTACTCCAACTTCGGCTCGCTCGACGAGCTGTTCCTGGCCATGTGGGAGCAGCGCTCGGCGGCGATGCTCGCCGACGTGCGGCGCATCCTCGACGAGATCCCGGTCGGCAGCGACGACGTGCGCACCTCGATCGAACGCCTGGAACGCGCGGTACCGGTCGATGAGGGCTGGTATCGGATCACCGCGGAGTTCACCACGCACGCCCTGCGCAATCCCGAGCTGCGCCGGGTGATGGCCGCGCGCGAGGAGGCGATCGTGAACGCCCTCATGCCGACCGTCGTCGCCGGGCTGGCCCGGGTCGGGCGCACCGTGCCCGATCCGGAGGCGCTCGGGCAGGCGCTCGTCGCGGTGCACGACGGCACCAGCGTGCAGGTGCTGATGGAACCGCGCAGCCGGATCGCGCGGCGGCGGCGCACCGACCTGATCTATCACGTCGTGCTGGCCTACAGCACCGAAACCGAAGGATGAACATGTCCGATCCCGCATTCGCCGAGCAGGCAGATGTCATCGTCGTCGGCGCCGGGCTGGCCGGCCTGGTCGCGACCCACGAGCTGGTCAAGGCGGGGCGCAAGGTGCTCGTGCTCGATCAGGAGAACCGCAACAACCTCGGCGGGCAGGCGTTCTGGTCGCTCGGCGGGCTGTTCATGGTGGACACGCCGGAACAGCGGCGGCTCGGCATCAAGGACTCCTACGACCTGGCGTTGCAGGATTGGCTCGGCTCCGCCGGTTTCGACCGCGACGACGAGGACCTGTGGGGCCGGCGATGGGCCGAGGCCTACGTCCGCTTCGCGACCGACGTGAAGCGCGACTACCTGCACGAGCTCGGGCTGCGGGTGACGCCGCTGATCAGCTGGGCCGAGCGCGGCGGCGGTTTCGCCGACGGGCACGGCAATTCGGTGCCGCGCTTCCATCTCACCTGGGGCACCGGGCCGGAGGTGGTGCGGGTGTTCGCCGAGCCGGTGCTGGAGGGCGAACGAAAAGGGCTGGTCGGCTTCGGTTTCCGGCATCGGGTCGATGAACTGATCGTCGAGGACGACGCGGTGGTCGGCGTGCGCGGCAGCGTGCTGGAGGCAACCGAGCTCGAGCGCGGCAAGGCGTCGTCGCGGAACACCGTCGGCGAGTTCGAGTTCCGGGCGAAGGCGGTGATCGTCACCTCCGGCGGCATCGGCCACAATCACGAGCTGATCCGCCGCAACTGGCCCACCGAACGACTGGGCAAGTGCCCCGAGACCATGATTTCCGGCGTGCCCGCGCACGTGGACGGCCGGATGCTCGGCATCACCGAGGCCGCGGGCGGCGCCATCGTCAACCGGGATCGCATGTGGCACTACACCGAGGGCATCAACAACTGGGATTCGATCTGGCCCGATCACGGCATCCGGATCATTCCCGGTCCGTCCTCGCTGTGGTTCGACGCGAACGGAAAGCGGTTGCCCGCACCGTGTTTCCCCGGTTTCGACACCATGTCCACCATGAAGGAGATCCTGGCCACCGGCTACGACTACTCCTGGTTCGTGCTCACCCAGTCGATCATCGAAAAGGAGTTCGCGCTGTCGGGTTCCGAGCAGAACCCCGACATCACCGGCAAGGACCTGAAAGTCACGCTCAAGAGCCGGCTGGCCAAGGGCGCGCCGGGTCCGGTGGAGGCGTTCAAACAGCACGGCGTCGACTTCGTGGTCGCGGACAACCTGCGCGAGCTGGTCGCCGGGATGAACAAGATCGCGCGCGGCCCCCAGCTGGACCACGACACGCTGGAACGCCAGATCGTCGCCAGGGACCGGGATGTGGCGAACAAGTACTCCAAGGACAGCCAACTGATGGCGATCACCAACGCGCGCCAGTTCCTCGGCGACAAGATCAGCCGGGTGGCCAAGCCACACCGCATCCTCGACCCCGCGGCCGGTCCGCTGATCGCGGTGCGGTTGAACATTCTCACCCGAAAGACGCTGGGCGGCTTGCAGACCAACCTCGACTCGCAGGTGATGCGCCCGGACGGCACCGCGTTCCCCGGCCTCTACGCGGCGGGCGAGGTCGCCGGGTTCGGCGGCGGCGGGGTGCACGGTTACAACGCGCTCGAGGGCACCTTCCTCGGCGGGTGCATCTTCTCCGGGCGGGCCGCGGGGATGGCGCTGGCCGCGAAACTCGGTTAGCGCCTGCAGCTTGCGGGCAGCTTCGACGCGGGCGGCGGCGCGGCGGCGACCGAGGTCGGCGCGATCGCCGGCGCGTGGGTCGGCTCCGGCCCGGTGAACGGCGGTGTCCCGGCGTAGAGCCGGGCGCCGGTCGCGCGCACGCCCGGAGTGAGGGTGATGCCGAGGATCTCCGCCTGGTCGCCGTGCACATCGGTGACGCGCGCGTCGAACGGTCCCGGTCCGGCGCCGGAGATGGACCAGTAGTTGTCCATGCCCCGGGTCAGGTTCTGCCACGCGCCGCCGGTGTAGGGCCGAATCGCGACCTCCCGCAACGGATTTCCGGATCCGCTGAGCAGGATGGCGAACCAGGCGCTGCTGGAGTCCGGCTTCACCTGATAGAACAGCTCCGGCACCGGCTCGGGATTGCGCACCACGTTGTAGCGGACCTTGGCCACCCCGTCGGACAGATCGGCGAGCTGGGTGAACGCGGCGACGCTCAAATCCAGTTGTCCCGGAGCACATGCCGGGCAACGGTCCACGATGAGCGCGCGCACATCGCCACGCGGACCTTGGATGTCGAGGTAGGCCCCGCACGGATCGGCCCGGCCGAACTCCTGGGTCGACATGCCGACATAGAAGCCGTCCATGGGCAGCCCGGGGAACGAGCAGGACACGCCCTGGCTGAACGAATAGAAGCGGGCCTCTCCCGTCACGACCTGCTGCGGCTCCTGCGCGGGCGCGGCGGTGGGCTCGATACCGTTGGCGGCCACCGGCGTTCGCGAGGTCGCCGACTGGACCAGCACATTCGACGTGGCCGGCGCGGTGGACGCATCGCAGTGCACCGGCTCCGGGCGGGTCAGCCACACGGCCACGCCCGCGATGGCGACCAGGCCGACCGCGGACCAGAGCCACCCCGAACGGAAGTGTCGTTGGTTGATCGGTATGCGGTGCATCGCTCCCCGACTACGCCTCTACCTGCTCACGGACTCTCCATCCTGACGTCCATAGGAAAGCAGCCGAACGGTCGTCGCATGTCCTGAACGTAAATTCTCCGCAGTGAAAGGAGCACGCTTCAGCAAGCGTGAGGCAAATGCCCAGCATCCTCCTGGACACTTCCGCAGCCCACCGGAAATTCACCGGCTAGCTGAACCCGTCCATCAGCGAAAGCACCCGCAGCATGACCTCATCCGCGCCGCCGCCGATGCTCAGCAGGCGACTGTCCCGATACGCGCGCGAGGTCCAGGTCTCCGTCATATAGCCGGTGCCGCCGTGAATTTGCAGACACCAGTCGGCCACCTGACGCGAGAGCCGGCCCGCGTCCAGCTTGGCGATCGTGGCCATTCGCGTGACATCCCTACCGGCCGTGTAGGTCTGAGCGATCGCCTCGGTGTAGACGCGCAGCATGTCCACCTTCGCGGCGAGTTCGGCGTAGGTGTATTGCAGGTACTGATTCGCGGTCAGCGGCTGCCCGAACACCTTTCGCTGCTTGGCGTAGTCGCGGGTCAGTTCCAGTTGCATGGCACAGCTGATCGGCGCGCTGTAGGCGGCGAACATCCGCTCCATGACGAACTGCGACATCTGCTGCTGGAAGCCCTTGCCGATCTCACCGATGGTGTTGCGCACCGGAACTCGCACGTCCTCGAAGGTGAGCAGCCCGGTGTCGGAGGCCCGCATGCCCAACTTGTCGAGCTTGCGGTCGACGCGGAAGCCGGGCGCGTCGGTGGGCACGATGATCTGGCTCATCCCGCGATATCCGCCCTCCGGCGAGGTGCGCACCAGGGTGCACAGCCAGTCCGCCTGAACGGCGTTGGTGATGAACACCTTCGAGCCGTTGATCACCCAGTCGTCGCCGTCGCGGCGGGCGCTGGTCCGGATCCCGGCCACGTCCGAACCGGCCTCCGGCTCGGTAACCGCTACGCCGCAGACGGTTTCACCGCGCATGGCGGGCGCGAGGTATTCCTGCTTGAGTTCCTCGCTGCCGTGCGCGTGCAGCGACGGCGTGGCCATCGCGACGTGCACGCCGAGCGCCATCGGAAACGACCCGTGCGCGACACGACCCAGCTCCTGGCACAGCACCACGGTGAACAGGTGATCGGCGCCCTGCCCCGAGTAGGCCGGGTCGTACTCGAGCCCCAGGATGCCGAGCTCGGCCATGTCGGCGAAGATCTCGTGCAGCGGCATCAGCTCCGCCTGCTCCCACTCGTCGACGTGGGGATTGATCTTCTGCTCGAGATAGCGCCGGACCATCGCCCGGAACTCCTGATGTTCGTCGCTGTACATCACGCGCGCTCCTACTCCGAGTTTCCTCGCCCCTCTTATTGTCACCGTGCCAGTACCGCCCGTCACACCATTTCTCGATTCCACCGGGGGAATCTCGGCAGTGCTGCGCGCGCAGCGATCAGAGGGCGTGCGGATCGTCGATAGCGGCAGGAGTAACGTGCCGGGCATGTCGCGTGCCCGCACCATCCGGATCGCCACTCGATCCAGTCCCATGGCCCTGGCCCAGGCCGAACAGGTGGCCACCCTGCTCGGCGAGCTCGGGGTGGACAGCGAACTGGTCAAGGTCACCACCGCGGGCGATCGCTGGATGGGCGACCTGTCCAAGCTCGGCGGCAAGGGCGCCTTCGTCAAGGAGATCGACCACGCGCTGCTGGTGGACGACGCCGACCTGGCGGTGCACTGCCTCAAGGACATCCCCGGCGACATCCCGGTGCCCGAGGGCCTGAAGTTCGCCGGCTACCTGCCGCGCGACGACGTGCACGACGCGGTGATCACCCGCAACGGCGCTCCGCTCGCCGAGCAGCCTGCGGGCACCGTGGTCGGCACCAGCTCGGTGCGCAGGCGGGCCCAGTTGCTCCTGCACTACCCGCAGCTGACGGTGAAACCGTTGCGCGGCAACGTCAACACCCGGCTGGCGCGGCTCGAGGAGGGCCACATCGACGTGCTGATCGCGGCCGTCTCCGGCCTGCACCGCGTCGACCAGGCCCACCGGATCACCGAGACCCTAGAGCTCGACACCATGTGCCCGCCCATCGGCGCGGGCATCATCACCCTGGAATGCCGCGCCGACGACACCGAACTCCTGGAGCTCGGTGCCCGCCTGGATCATCCGGACACGCACCGGCAGGCCGATGCCGAACGCGCCATGCTGCACGCGCTGCAAGGACACTGCAACTCCCCCATCGCGGGTTACGCGAGCACCGAGGCGACCGGCCGGTTGACCCTGCACGGCAAGGTGTTCAACGAGGACGGCACGCAGTGGCTGGACTCCCACCAGTGGGGCGTGCCGGAGGATCCGCAGGCGCTCGGCTTCTTCGTCGGCGCGGATCTGCTGCGGCAGGGCGCCAGGGCGATCATCGACGCGATCCCGCACTGAGCGGGTAGTCAGCGCCAACGGGCGTGGCGCGGGAACAGGGAACGACCCGCTTCGTGCGCCACCTCGACCAGGACCCGAGCCAGTCGCGCGGTATCCAAAGCCGTTCGCTCGCCACCGATGTGCCCGGACAGCGAGAGCGCGGCCACCGCGGCGCCCCGGCCGCGGATCGGCACGGCGACGCAGGCGATGCCCGACACCGATTCCTCGTTGTCGACCGCGACACCCTGGCGTTGCCGGATGCGGGCGAGCTCGCGATGCAATTCGGCTCTGTCGCAGATGGTTCGGGCGGTCAATTGCGGAAGGTGATCGCGGAACGACGTTTCGACGATGCTCGGCTCCAGCGACGCGAGCAGCGCCTTGCCGAGAGCGGTGCTGTGCGCGGGCATTCGGCCGCCGAGCCGGGTCGGCACGGTGGCGGCGAACCGGCCGCCCGCCTTGTCGAGATAGAGCACCTCGCGGCCGTCGAGCACGCCGAGATGTCCGACCATGCCGGTCCGTTGACAGAGATCGTGCAGCAGCGGGCTCACCACATCGCGAATCTCGTTGTGGTCCGCGGCAAGTCCGCCCAGCTCCAGCGTGCGCATGCCCAGCCGATAGCCGCCGGGGGCATGCGCGAGCCAGCGGAGCCGGATCATCTGGTCGAGGATGCGATGCACGGTGGAACGGGGCAGGCCCGTGCGCTCGGACAGGCCGAGCAGGGTGAGGGTCGGCGTCGCGCCGTCGAAAGCGTCCAGTATCAACGTCATTCGCTCGATCATCGATACCGGCGGCTGCGGCGGCCGGGCGGACACCGGTGCCGAACCCGCCCACAACTCGCCGGATTCGGGAGGAGTCACCGCCTCGACCGTCATAGCTCACCTCCACTGTGGCGCTCGCCTAGAGCTTAGATCACGTTTGTGTCACCCATCACAGTGCCTCGGCGAGGGCTCGGTGGAATCCCGGAAACTACGGAGGCCACTACGGATCTTCTCGGTAGCCGGGAACGAGACTTGACAGCTATGCCTTGCCGTCGCGGTGGCCGGCTATGGCGTACAACCACTCTCGCGTGTACCGCTCGGCCAGCAGCGGTAGGAACGTGTCGATGGTCGCGTGGTCGGCGACGTGTTCGTAGGCCGAGCGCAGGAACTGCTCGATGGCGTCGTCGTCGATGACGCCGGCGAACTCCTGCTCCAGGCGGACCGCGGCGGCGTGCAGCGCGACGGCCTGGTCGAGCGCGGGATCGTGCGGGCTGGGCGAGGTAACAGGGCTCTTCACAACAGACTCCCGATCGTGACAAGACATTCGGTGCGGTGAGCGCATGCGCCGGCTTCGGCATGCCTCATCGAGTCGAGTACCCAGCGGTCGGCTCGGAACACATCGACGTCCCGGCCGAGAAAAGTAGAACAGGTTATTGTTTGTCGGACGGCGGCGTGCCACGCTGGTCGAATGGATCTCGCCGCCATCGAAGCCGTCCGCCAGCTCAAGTACCGCTACTTCCGGACGCTCGACCTCAAACGGTGGGACGAGTTCGGCGACACCCTCGCCGTCGACGCCGCGGGCCGCTACGGCACCCACGCCCTCGGCGAGCCGCTCACCCTCGACGGCCGCGACGCCATCACGACGTTCATGCGCGAAAACCTGGGTCCCGCGATCGTCACGGTGCACATCGCGACCCACCCCGAGATCACCGTCGACGGCGAAACCGCCACCGGCTCATGGGCTTTCGAAGACACCGTCATCGCCACCGAATACGGCGTGCTCATCCGCGGCGCCGGCTACTACACCGATACCTACCGCCTCGACGCCGACGGCAGCTGGCGCATCACCTCGACCGGCTACCAGCGCATCTACGAGTCGACGCAGTCCCTCGCCGACACCCCCAGCCACCAGCTCCTGACCAATATGTGGGCGACACCGACACCGGAGTAGCCAGCACCCGCGAGCGGTCCACTTTCGGGGTGCTGGCGCTGGACGGGGGTGGACTGGCGGCGGATGCTCCTAAGTATGTCCTCCCTTGCGCCCAACGAGTTCTCGACCGAAGTCACCTACCTCAATACCGCCTCGTTCGGGCTGCCGTCCGCGCGTGCGCTGACCGCCCACCGCGAGGCGAGCGCGCGCTGGGCGGCGGGCCGCGGCGGTCCGATGTCGAACGACTACCTCATCCCCGCGCTGCGCGAGTCCTACGCCCGGCTGCTGGCCGGGGCCACCGCCGACGATATCGCGCTCGGCAGCGCCGCCTCGCAGTTGATCGGGCCGGTCGCGGTGGCGCTGCCGCCGGGCGCCGAGGTACTGGTGGCCGAGGGTGAGTTCTCCTCGGTCACCATGCCTTTCCTGCACCGTGGCAATCTCGCGGTGCGGGTGGTGCCGCTGGAGCGGCTGGCCGAGGAGGTCCGGCCGGAGACCGCGCTGGTCGCGGTGAGCGTGGTGCAGTCGGCGGACGGGCGGATGACGGATCTGCCGACGCTACGGGCGGCGACCCGCGCGCACGGCGCGCGGCTGCTGGTGGACGCGACGCAGGCGGCGAGCTGGCTGCCGTTGAGTTTCGCCGACGCCGACTACTGGGTGTGCGCGACGTTCAAGTGGTTGATCGGCGCGCGCAGCGTCGCCTTCTTCGCCGCGGGACCGGAGGCGACCGAGTCGGTACGGCCGGTCGGGCCCGGCTGGTACGCGGCCGCCGATCCGTGGGCCGAGCTGTACAACGCGACCGCACTGCCGACCACCACCCGGCGCTTCGATTCCACACCGGACTGGCTCGGGGTGATCGCCGCGAGCGCGGGCATCTCGCTGATCGAGGAGCTGACCATCGAGAAGATCAACGCGCACAACCTCGACCTGGCCGACCGCTTCCGCGCCGGGCTGGCCGAGCTCGGCCTGTCCGCGGTGGCGAACCGGTCGCCGATCGTCAGCGTGCCCGGTGCGGGCGACGCGGCGCCGCGACTGGAGCAGGCCGACGTGATCACCTCCGCGCGCAACGGCGGGCTGCGCTTCTCGTTCCACCTGTACAACACCGTCGAAGAGGTGGATCGGGCGCTGGAAGTGCTTGCCGCGCACTGATCGACCGGGTTCACGTCGGCGCCGCGGCGGTGTCACGGCAGCGCTGCCTGGCCCGGCCGATACCCTCGATCTCGACCTCGACCACGTCGCCCTCACGCAGATACGGATAGCGGCCGGAAAGCGCTACGCCCTCGGGAGTTCCGGTGTTGACCACGTCGCCGGGTTCGAGGACGGCGTACTGCGAGAGATGCCAGACCAGGTAGCCGACGTCGAAGATCAGGTCGGCGGTGCTGGAGTCCTGGCGCGGTTCGCCGTTCACGAACGACCGCAGCCGCAGGTTTCCCGCGTCGAGCTGATCGCGCGGCACGAGGGCGGGGCCGAGCGGGTTGAATGTCGCGCAGCACTTGCCTTTCGACCATTGCCCGCCCGATTGTTCGAGCTGGAAGGCGCGTTCGGAGACATCGTTGGAGATGGTGTATCCGGCGATGTGCCGCAGCGCCTCGTCGACGGAGTCGAGGTAGTGCGCGCGGCGCCCGATCACCACGGCCAGTTCCACCTCCCAGTCGGTCTGCCAGGAGCCGCGCGGGATCAGCACGTCGTCATAGGGGCCGACGACCGTGTTCGGGGTCTTGAAGAACAGCACGGGGGTTTGCGGCGGGGCCGACCCCGATTCGGCGGCGTGCGCGGCGTAGTTCATGCCGATGCACCACACCGCGTGCGGGCGGGCGATCGGGGCGCCGACGCGCTCGCCGGTGATGTCGACGCGTGCAAGCCGGTCCGCGGCCAGTGCCGCGGCGACGGCCGCGATGCCGTCCGCGGCGAGGAAGTCACCGTCGATATCCGCGGTGAGCGGGCGCAGGTCGTAGGCGTGGCCGCCGTCCAGCACGATCGGTCGCTCCGCGCCCGGTTCGCCGATGCGCTGCAACTTCATTCGGGTACTCCTTCGGTCATCCACGGGTTGGCGAGGGGTAGTCGGTACGTGCGCACGGCGACATCGGTCAGCACTCGGACGCGGTCGGCCGGCGTCAGCCGAGTCAGCGTGCCCATCGTGGTGTGCCAGACGGTCCGGTACGACGCCGCGGTGAGCGTGAACGGCCAATCGCCGCCGACCATCAGCCGCCCGGGCCCGAACACCGCCAACGCGTGGTCGACGTAGGGTTGCCAACGGGCAGAGCTGATTTCGGCGCCGGAGACCGTGGCGAGCCCGGAGATCTTCGCGACCACGTTGGGCTGGGCGGCCGTCTCGGCGAGCAGGTCGGCCCACGGTTGCCATCCACCGGTCGCGATCGGCGGCTTGCCCAGGTGATCGAGGACGATGGTCAGCTCGGGGTGCGCGCGGGCGATCCGCGGCACCTGGGCGAGCAGATCGGGCCGTTCGGCCACCGCGTCGAAGCTGAGACCGGCCTCGGCAAGGAGCGCGAGACCGGCCGAAACCTCCCTGCGCAGCAACCATTTCGGATCCGGATCACGGTGGATCATGTGCCGGACGCCGACGAATTCCGGTCGCGCGCGCAGGCTGGGCAGTTCGGCGGCAACGACATCCGGTCGATGCAGCGGCAGCCAGCCCACCACGGCCGCCGGGTATGGCGCCGCCGCCGCGGCCGCCAGCAGCGCCCGATTCTCGGCCAGCGAGTCGGACGCCTGCACCAGCACGACAGCGCCGACCCCGTGCTCGGTCAGCTCCGGCTCAACGTCCGCGAGGGTGTAATTCCGGTATAAAACATCCGATGTTTCGGTTAACCAGTCGTACTCGACGTTGAACATTCCGCCGTCTATCCGCCAGATATGGACATGGGAGTCTACAGTCATCGGAGGCATACGTTCACATTCCCGAAGGCGAAGGAAACAGGTGTCGGTCACCGACGACGCGATAGCGAAGATCAAGGCGATGATCATCTCCGGCGACCTGGAGCCGGGGGCGCGACTGCCAAGGGAGGCGGACCTCGCCGCGCAACTCGGTGTCTCGCGCAACTCGTTGCGCGAGGCGGTCCGCGCGCTCTCGCTGGTCCGGATCCTGGACGTGCGACAGGGCGACGGCACCTACGTGGCGAGCCTGGAGCCCAAGTCGCTGCTGGACGCGATGAGCTTCCTGCTCGAATTCCATCAGGACGACTCGGTATTGGACATCCTCGGCATCCGGCGCATCCTCGAGCCGGCCGCGACCGCCCTTGCGGCGCAATCGATGCCGGAGAACGGGATCGCGCACCTGCGCACGCTGGTGGTGCCGGAGACCCACTCGGTGACCGAGCTGGTCGCGCTCGATCTCGAGTTCCACGCCGCGATCGCCGCCGCCTCGGGCAACAAAGTGCTTGCCTCGCTGCTGGATTCGCTGTCCTTGCCGACCATGCGGGCGCGGATCTGGCGCGGCATCACCGAGGAGAAGGCATTCGAGCGCACGGTGGCCGAGCACCGCGGGATCTGCGACGCGATCGCCGCCCGCGACCCCGAGCTGGCGCATGCCCGCGCCCTCGCGCACGTAGCCGGCGTGATGGAGTGGCTGCGACGCGCGGCGGTCTGACCAGTGGCTCATGCGATTCCGTCCAGGTGGTGCCAGAGGGCTTCGGGGACTGGGGTGTTGAGCATGGCTATGGTGTCTTCTACCTCTGTTTTTGTGCCTGGGCCGATGACTGTGGCGGAGACTGCGGGGTTGCGGCGCGGGAATTGGAGGGCGGCGGCGCGCAGGGGGACGTCGTACTTCGCGCAGAGCCGGTCCATCGCCCGTGCGCGTTCGATGACGGGGCCTCGGGCGGGCCGGTAGTCGAAGGTGGCTCTGCGCAGCGGGTCGGCCAGGATCCCGCTGTTCAGGACGCCCGCGACGAGCACTCGAATGCCTCGGTGGGCGCATTCGGGCAGTAGCTCGGCTTCCGCGCGCCGGTCCAGCAGCGTGTATCGGCCGGCGATCATCACGTGGTCGATGGCTGTCTCGCGGACGAAGCGCAACGCCACGTCCACATCGTTGACGCCGACTCCGATGCCGGACACAACGCCGGCGTCGCGCATCCGCACCAGTTCGGGCATCGCGCCGGCGAGCGTTTCGGCTTGATACTCGTCCGGATCGTGGATCAGGAGCAGGTCTACCCGGTCCAGGCCGAGGCGCGCCAGCGAATCGGCCAGGGACTGGCGCACCCCGGCGGCCGAATAGTCCCGTCGCCGTGCGCGTTTCGGCGCTCCGTAGAAATCGTCGACACCGTCGGGCACGGACGGGTCGGCGTAGAGCAGACGGCCGACCTTCGTCGACACCGTGTACTCCGACCTGGACCGCAGAAACCGCCCGAGGCGCTCCTCGCTGCTGCCCGCGCCATAGTGCGGCGCGGTGTCGAACGCGCGAATGCCTGCGTCCCACGCCGCCGCCAGACCCGCCTGGGCGTCGTCCTCGCTCACCGCACGGAACAGGCCCGCGTAACCCGCTCCGCCCAGCACGATGTCGGCTACGTCATTCATCCGAACCGCCAGGGGGATTCAGCTCCCACATCACCGGCAACGGTGCGTCGACGGCCGAATAGTCGTGTACCGCTTCGAGATACTCGTTGATCCGCGCCTGCCATGCGATGTTGACCGGCAGTTCCGCCAACCGGCTCAGCAGCAGATCGTAAGCGGCACAGTCGATCACGTGGAACAGGTCGGTTCCGCTGCGCCAGATGGTCCAGGACGTGGCCCCGGCATCGGTGATCGCGGCGACGAGTTCGGTCGGCACCGCACGATGAGCAGCCGCGTAGTCGGCCTCGGCACCGGGTTTCAGCTTGGTGTGCAACGCGATTCGCATACTCACTCCTGCCGTCGGCCGCTGGCCACGCGGGTGATCACCAGGGCGACCAGGATCAGCGCGCCGTTGATGAACTTCAGCGAATCGGCGCTGACTCCGCCGTAGGACAGCAGCTTCTGGATCAGCGTGAGGATCAGGACGCCGAAGAACGCGCCGAGCACCGAACCGCGCCCGCCGTTGAGCGCCACCCCGCCGATCACGCAGGCGGCGAACACCTGGAAGATCATCCCGTCGCCCTGGCTCACCTGCACGCTGGCGAACTGCCCCGAGTAGATGAGCCCGCCGATCGCGGCGAGCCCGCCCGCGACGATCAGCACGGCGATGACCACGTTGTCGGTGCGGATGCCCGCGGCCCGCGCCGCGGCCTCGTTGCCGCCGACGGCGTACAGCGCCCGCCCGGCCGTGGTGTAGGTGAGCACGAGATAGCCGGCGAGGAACAGCGCCAGACAGAGCGCCACGTCGACCGGCACGCCCATTATCCGCGTGTTCCCGAGCCATTCGACCGACGGCGGGATCTTGGTGAGGGTGAAGCCCTCGGTGAGGAACGTGAGCAGCCCGCGCAGCGCGATGAGCATCGCCAGCGTCACGATGAAGCCGTTCAACCCGAACCGGACGATCAGCACCCCGTTCAGCGCGCCGACCGCGAGGCCGACGAGCAGCGCGATCGGAATGGCCATCCACGGTGCGGTCCAGGTGTAGGCACCGACCTTCGCGGTACCCATGGTCGCCCAGATGGCGATGCCGGGGGCGAGCCCGAAGGTCGACTCCAGCGACAGGTCCATCCGGCCGACCACCAGCACCAGCACCTCGGCCAGCACGATCAGCGCGATACCGCTCATCGAGGTCAGCACATTGGTCAGATTGGCCGCGGAGACGAAGTTGGTGTTGATGAAATACCCGACCACCAGCACCAGCAGGATCGGCGGCACGAGCAGGAAGTCGCGCAGCGCACCCCAGCGCACCGCGGCAGGGAAGCGCCGGGTCGGAGCGATCGCGGTCATGACAGTCCTTCCATGGCCGCGACGAGTTCCTTGTCGCCCCAGCCCTGCTCGAATTCCTGAACGATCCGGCCCTGCACCATCACCAGGACCCGATCGCAGTCGCGCAGATCGTCCAGCTCGTCGGAGACGACCAGGACGGCGGTCCCCCGGTCCGCGGCATCGCGCACCACCCCGCGCAGCGTCTCCTTCGACCGGACGTCCACGCCCGCGGTCGGCGTGATCAACACCAGGACCGCGGGGTCGGTGGCGAGCGCACGGGCGAACACCACCTTCTGCTGATTGCCGCCGGACAACTCGGCGACACTCTGATCGGGCCCCTCGGTCTTGATGCCCAGATCGTCGATTGCCCTGCCCGCCACCGCGTTTCGGGTCCGGCGAGACAGCAGTCCCAGGCGGCCCAGCCGACGCGGCACGGTCAGCGTGGCATTGTCGGCGACGCTCATCTCCGGGATCAGCCCCTCGTCGTGCCGGTCGCGCGGCACGAATCCGATGCCCGCGCGCAGCGCGGCGTGCACACCGCCGCGGCGCAGCCGGGCGCCGGACACGACAATGGAACCGGCTGCCGCCCGGTGCAGGCCGACGATGGTCTCGGCGACCTCGATCCGGCCGCTGCTGCCGCCACCGGCGAGGCCGACGATCTGCCCCGGCTTGACCTCGAACGTCACGTCGTCGAATATGCCTGCCCGAGTAAGCCCTTCGACCCGTAGCGTCGGCGCGGCCGACGCATCCGGAGCGCGCCGCGCGACCGGTGTCTCGAGCTCGACCGAGTCACCGGTCATCGCCGCGATGAGTTCCCGCTTGCCCAATTCGGCGACCGGCGCGGTCACCACCTGCCTGGCGTCCCGGAAAACGGTGATGTCCTGGCAGATTTCGTAGGTCTCGTCCAGGTGGTGGGAGATGAACAGAAAGGTGACACCCTGCTTCTGCAGGTCCTCGATGCGGCCGAACAGCCGCTTGATCGCCGGTCCGTCGAGTTGCGCGGTCGGCTCGTCCAGGATGATGAAACGCGCACCGTGCGAGAGGGATCGCGCGATCTCGACCAGCTGCCGATGCTCCACCGACAGATCCCGGGCGACGGTATCCACGTCGACCGGCACCGACCAGGTATCGAGCAGCGCGCGGGCGCGCCCACGCACCGTGCGCCAGTTGATGATTCGGCCGCCGAAACCCTGACTGTTGACGAACAGGTTCTCCGCCACCGACAGATCCGGGATGATCGTCGACTTCTGATACACGCACGCCACCCGGGACCGCCAGGCGTCCCGGTCGGCGGGTGACGGCGCCGGGAGACCGTTGAACCGCACCTCCCCCGCATCGGGGGTCTCGAGCCCGGTCAGGATCGACACCAGGGTCGACTTCCCGGCACCGTTGCGCCCGACCAGGGCGTGCGTGCGGCCCGCCGCGACCCGCAGGCCGACCCGGTCGAGCGCGATCACGTTGCGGCCGAACCGTTTCGACACGTCGATCGCCTCGGCGATCGGTTCGCCGGTCATCCGCCGTGACCCCACAGACCGGGCGCGGTGGTGTTCACCGTGTCGAGTTCACCGACCTTGCCGCCGGTCCGGGTGACCACGGGCGCGGACAGCTGGTCCTCGAGCGTGCCGCCGACGCCGGTGTCGATGATCGTCGAGCCGTGGTCGGTCGGCCCCGGGGCGAACGTGCGGCCGTCGACGGCGGCCTTGGCGTAGAAGGCCGCGTACTGTGCGTACAGGTCGGCGGGCTGCGAGATGGTCGCATCGATCTCACCCGCCTCGATGGCGTCCAGTTCGGCCTTGATGCCGTCGTTCGACACGATCGTGATGTGGCCCGGCGCACCGGCTTTCACCAGTTTGCCGCTGCGCCGCAGCAGCGCCATCGTCGATTGCAGGAACACCCCGCCCGCCTGCATGTAGATGCCGTTGATGTCGGGGTCGGTGAGCAACTTGTCCTGGAGGCCGGAGACGGCGCGGTCGCCCTTCCAATCGGTCGGGATCTCGATCACCTTGATGCCGGGGTATCGCGTCCTCATACACTCGGCGAACGCCTCGGACCGATCGCGCCCGTTGATCGAACTCAGGTCACCCTGGAACTCGACGACTTTGCCTGTGCCCTTCAGGGTTTCACCGAGATAGATACACGACTTGGTGCCGTACGCCCGATTGTCCGCGCGCACGACCATGTACACGCCGCCGCTGTCCGGCCGGGTGTCCACGCTGACCACCGGCACGTTCTTCGCGGCCGCCGCGGCGAGGGCGGGTTTCACCGCCGCGGTGTCCTGCGGCGCCATGATGATCGCCTTCACGTTCTTGGACAGCAGGGTGTCGACATTCGATTTGAGCCGGTTGGCGTCGTTGTCGGAGGACGTGTTCTCCAGCTTCACCCCGGCGGCAGCCGCTTTCGGGCCCAGATAGCCCGCGTAGGCGCTCCAGAAGTCGGAGTCCGAGCGGGGCTGGTCCGCGCCGACGAGCACGCCGTTGTCCGCGCCGCTGCCCACGGTGACGGCCGGGGCGCCGGGGCCGGTGCCGGTGGACTCCCGGGAACAGGCGGCGCCGGCGGCGATGACCAGTGTGGCGCCGAGGGCTACGCCGATGCGGCTGGCGGTTTTCATGAGTTCTCCTGCTGTCGGGTCGGGCGGGCCTGCGGATCCGCGCGCCACGCGGCTCCCGTCGGATACGTGTAGTCGCGCAATGATTCCGGCCGCATCTCCGCGCTGAAGCCGGGCTCGCGCGGGGCGAGGTAGCGACCGCCGGCCACGCGCACCGGATGCCGGAAATGCTCGTGCAGATGGTCGACGAATTCGATCGCCCGGCCCTCGATGGTGCCGGTGATCGCGATGTAATCGATCATCGCCAGATGCTGGACCAGTTCACACAGCCCGACGCCGCCCGCGTGCGGCACCACCGGAACGCCGAACTTGGCCGCCAGCAACAGGATTGCCAGATTCTCGTTCACGCCGGCCACCCTGGCCGCGTCGATCTGCAAGATGTCGACCGCGCCCGCTTGCAGCAGTTGCTTGAACAGGATCCGGTTCTGGCCGTGTTCGCCGGTCGAGATCCGCACCGGCGCGACCCTTCGACGGATCGCGGCGTGGCCGAGGATGTCGTCCGGGCTGGTCGGTTCCTCGACCCAGGCCGGATTCGCCGGCGCCAGCCGGGAAATCCAGTCCACGGCGGCGTCGACGTCCCAGCGCTGGTTCGCGTCCACGGCCAACCCGATGTCGGGTCCGATCGCCTCCCTGGCGACCTTGATCCGGCGCACGTCCGCGTCGACGTCGCGGCCGACCTTGATCTTGATGGTCTCGAACCCATCGGCCACCGCCTGCCGCGCCAGCCGGGCCAGCTTGTCGTCGGAGTAGCCGAGCCAGCCCGGTGAGGTCGTATACGCCGGATATCCGATGTCTACCAGCCGGGCGGTGCGCTCTCGCTTCCCCGGCTCGGCGCGGCGGAGGATCTCCAGCGCCTCGCCGGGGGTGAGCGCGTCGGTCAGATAGCGGAAGTCGATCAGGTCCACGATCTGCTCCGGCGACATCTCGGCGACCAACTGCCACACCGGTTTTCCCGCAAGCTTCGCGGCCAGATCCCACGCCGCGTTGAGCACCGCGCCGACCGCCATGTGCATGACGCCCTTCTCCGGTCCGAGCCAGCGCAATTGGGAGTCGGCGGCGAGATCGCGGGCGAATCCTCCGAGGTTCTCGGCGATTTCGGCCACCGAGCGGCCGAGCACCAGGTGCTCGAGCGACTGGATCGCGACCCGCTGCACGTCGTTGCCGCGCCCGATCGTGAACGCGAATCCGTGCCCCTGCGGACCCGCCGGATCGTCGGTCCGCAGGATCACGTAGGCCGCCGAATAGTCGGGGTCGGGGTTCATCGCGTCCGAGCCGTCCAGCTCGCGCGACGTCGGGAACCGGACGTCGAAGGTGTCCAGCGCCGTGAGGTGCGCCATGGGGAGATCCTCGTTCCAGATAGTGATCTGGGTCACGACTATACATCGGATGTCTAATCGCGCAATGGGAGAATGAAGATTCGTCAATCCTGGTTGCGCAGTGGCAATCTGGCGCGAGCCACGCGGATTGATGTTATGTTCGCCGCAGTTAAACATCGGATCTGTCCGGTGCCGTGCCTCGCGCACCGGAACCGAGGTGAGAAGGTGGTCGGTATGTCGTCGCATGATCCGCTCGACGGACTGGTAGCTGTGGTCACCGGAGGTGCGTCCGGCATCGGGAAGGCGGTCACCGAGGCGCTCGGCACGGCGGGCGCGCGCGTGGCGGTGCTCGATCTGAATCCCGGCGACGGCCCGGCGGCCGCATTCCGTTGCGATGTCGCCGATGACGATTCGGTGCGTGGCGCGATCGCGGGCGTCGTCGACACCTTCGGCCGGCTCGACATCCTGGTCAACAACGCGGGCATCGGCGCGCAGGGCACCGTCGCGGACAACCCCGACGACGAATGGCGGCGGGTGTTCGAGGTCAACGTGTTCGGCACGGTGCGCGTTTCCCGCGCGGCACTGCCCCATCTGCGCCGATCCCCGGCCGCGGCGATCGTGAACATCTGCTCGATCGCGGCCACCACCGGATTGCCGGACCGAGCCGTCTACAGCGCGAGCAAGGGCGCGATCCTCTCGCTCACCCGCGCGATGGCCGCCGACCACCTGCGCGAGGGCGTGCGGGTGAACTGCGTCAACCCCGGCACCGTCGACACACCCTGGGTGCAGCGACTATTGGCGTCCAGCGCGGACCCCGACGCCGAGCTGGCCGCGCTCCGGGCCCGCCAGCCACACGCGCGGCTGGTCACGGCGCAGGAGGTCGCCGGGGCGGTCACCTACCTGGCCGGTCCGGCGGCCGCGTCCATCACCGCGACCATGCTGGAGGTCGACGGCGGAATGCATTCCCTGCGGTTGCGGACGGCGGCGCAGGTGGCCGGGGCCGCGCGATGACCGCGCGCAGGCTGCCGCGACCGCGCGAGCTCGCGCCGCTGGTCAGGTTCGAGCGGCCGTTCGGCGGCCGGGCGCGCAAACTCGCACGCGCGCAGACGATCTGGGACCTGCGGGAGCTGGCACGCAGGCGCACGCCGAAGGTCGCGTTCGACTACGCCGACGGTGCCGCCGATGCCGAGCTGAGTCTCGCGCGGGCGCGGGAGGCGTTCTCCGACTTAGAGTTCCAGCCGGCGATCCTGCGCAATGTCGCCGCGGCCGACCCTTCGGTCCAGGTGCTCGGCCGTACTTCGGCGCTGCCGTTCGGCATCGCGCCCACCGGGTTCACCCGGATGCTGCACACGGCGGGCGAGCTGGCCGGGGCGCGGGCGGCCGAACGCGCGGGCATCCCGTTCACGCTGTCCACGATGGGGACCGCCGCGATCGAGGACGTCGCCGCGGGGACCGGCACCAACGCCCGCAATTGGTTTCAGCTCTACATGTGGACCGACCGCGATCGCTCGTCGGCGCTGGTCGAACGGGCCGCGCAGGCGGGATTCGACACCCTCGTCGTCACGGTCGACGTGCCGGTGGCGGGAAACCGGATGCGCGACGTGCGCAACGGAATGACGATCCCGCCGTCCCTCACGCTGACCGGCGCGTTCGACGCCGTGCGCAAGCCACGGTGGTGGTGGGACTTCCTCACCACCGAACCGCTCTCGTTCGCCTCACTGGACCGCTGGTCGGGCACGGTAGCCGAGCTGATCGGCGTCATGTTCGACCCGACCGTCACCTTCGACGACCTGGCCTGGATCCGGGCGACCTGGCCGGGCAAGCTGCTGGTGAAGGGCGTGCAGACGGTCGAGGATGCCAAGCGCCTGGCCGGGCTCGGCGTCGACGGCGTGGTCCTGTCCAATCACGGTGGGCGCCAACTGGATCGCGCGCCCGTTCCGCTGCACCTGCTGCCCGGCGTGGTGCGCGAGGTGGGCGACGACGTGGAGATCCACCTCGACACCGGCATCATGCACGGTGCCGACATCGTCGCCGCGCTCGCGCTCGGCGCGCGCTTCACCCTGATCGGCCGGGCCTACCTGTACGGGTTGATGGCCGGCGGCGAGGCCGGGGTCGACCGCGCCGTCGACATCCTCCGCACGCAGATCGTCCGGACCATGAAGCTGCTCGGCGTCGGCTCGGCCGAGGAGCTGGAGCCGGCGCACGTGCGGCTGCTCGAGCGGTATCGCGCGCGCGAATAGGATTACCGCTGTGCGGGTTTGGTGATCAGCGGCAGATCGAGGGCGGTCAGGATGCCCGCGGGCGCCTCGACCACCGCGGGAATGGCGTTGACGATGCGCATGGCGGTGGCGAGCAGGGTGGCGTGGTTGTGGTCGCCGTGGTGGCTCGACGTCACCAAATCCATGGCGTAGCTCGGTTCGCCGGTGATCTCCACCCGGTAGGAGCCCTCGTGGTGAGCGGGTTGCGGCCAGTCCGGGCACAGGTCGGGGTGTAGTCGGGTGACGTGCTCGAGGACCGTGACCGGGGTGTCGCCGACCATGCCGCGCACCTCGAAACGCAGTGCGGCAGCGGTGCCTTCGGCGATGTGGCCGGTGGCTATGTCGAACGCGTGGGTGGCCGGGACGCGCTGGTAGGTCTCGGTGACCGCGTCCAGGGTGACGCCGATGCCCGCCGCGAGCTGGCGCACGGTGCCGCCCCAGGCGAGCGACAGCACGCCGGGCTGGAGCAGCATCGGGATGTCGTCGAGCGGTTTGCCGAAGCCCATGATGTCGAACATGACTTCGCGATTGTCGTAACTGGCGTAGTCGACGATCTCGATGCAGCGGAGCTCGTCGATCCGCAGGCAGGTGCCCGCGAGCGCAAGCGGCATCAGGTCGTTGGCGAAGCCGGGATCGATGCCGTTGACCCACAGCGACGAATCGCCCTGCGCGGCCGCCTCCTGGATCGGCTTCAACAGCTCGTCGGGCAGGACACCGTAGGGGTACTGGAAGAACACCGGGGCGCACGCGACCACATTGATTCCGGCGCTGAGGATCCGTTGCAGGTCGCCGATGGCGTCCATCAGCCGGTTGTCGGTCATCGAGCAGTAGACGACGCAGTCGGGTTTCGCGGCGAGGATCGCCTCGGTGTCCGTCGTCGCGGCCACGCCGACCGGATGCTCCAGTCCGGCAAGGCTTCCGGCGTCCTCGCCGTCCTTTTTCGGGCCGGAGACCCAGACGCCGGTCAGTTCCAGGTCGGGGTTGGCGATGACGCCGGCCAGGGCATGCCTGCCGACATTGCCGGTGCCCCACTGCACTACGCGATAGGTCATGTCAGATCCGGAATCGGGAGGTCGAGGTTCGGGGTGATCAGGCCGCCGTCGGGTTCGAGGATCTTGCCCGTGACGTACTTGCCGGCCGGGGACACCAGGTAGAGGGCGGCCGCGGCGATGTCTTCGGGATCGCCGATGCGTTGCAACGGTGTCTTGGTTTCCAATTGGGTGCGCATCGCGTCGTTGCTCGCGACGATCTCCAAGGCGGAGGTCAGGATCGAGCCCGGCGCAATGGCATTCACCCGGATGCGCGGGTTCAGGTCCAGCGCAGCGAGTTTGGTGTAGTGCGCGAGGGCGGCCTTGGCCGTGCCGTACGCCGCGAACGCGCGGCCGGGCAGCCGCCCCATGGTGGAGGTGATGTTCAGAATCGAACCGCCGCCCGCGGTTTCGAGGATGCGCGGCACCGCGGCACGGACCAGGGCGTGTGCGTTGGTGACGTTGAAATTGAACGCGTCCACCAGCGCCTGCGGGGTGGTGTCGAGCAGCGGGCACGGCATGGCGCCGCCGACATTGTTCACCACGATGTCGAGCCGGCCGAACCGCTCCACCGCGATCGCGGCCAGCGCCGCGCTCGCCTCGATGTCGCTGAGGTCGGCCGGCACCACGTGCGCCTGCCGGCCCGCCGCGCTCACCCGCTCGGCCACCTCGTCCAATTGGCTCTTGGTGCGGGACGCGATGACCACGTCCGCGCCCGCCTCGGCGAAGGCCACCGCGATCGCCGCGCCCAGACCGCGGCCCGCGCCCGTCACGATGGCGACCTGGCCGTCTATGCGGAACCGATCCAGAATCATTCGCGCTCCATCCATGCCGTGCGCGATCCCGCGCCGCCCTGCGGGTGTCGAATATTCGACAGTGAATGCACTAATATTCGACACATAGTAGGTCGACCGCCCGAGCAGAAACAAGGGGTTCCGTCATGCCGGACCGCTCCGCCTCCCCACCGACCCGCCGCGTCGTGGACATCGTTTCGCTGCTCGCGACGACCACCGAACCGATCAGCGTCGCGGGGATCGCCGAACGACTCGACATCGCCAGGGCAACCGCGACCGCGATCCTCGCCGAGCTCGATGCGGCAGGCTGGGTCGGCCGGGACGCGTATCGGGGTTACGTGATCGGGCCGGCCCTGGCCGGGCTGCACGGCACCGCGCTCCCCCACGGCGTCGGCGCGATCCTCGCGACACTCGCCGCGCGCACCGGCGCCGGGGCGACGTTCAGCCGGATCGAGCCCGACCGGCTCACCGTGCTCGATGTCCGGCACGGTACCGACCGGGTCGTGCCGGGAATTCCGGTCGGACATCGCATTCCACTCCAGTTCCCGGCCGGGGCGAGCGTGATGCCGTGGCGTTCGGCGAGCGAGCAGAACGCGTGGACGGCGACCGCCGCCGGCGCCGATCGGCGCACGGCCGGTACGCTGCTCGCCCTCGTGCGCGACCGCGGGGTCGCCGTCTTCCGGCCGCGCGCCGACGACGCGGGACTGGTGGACCTGCTCGCCGATCTGCTCGGCGCGGTGGGATCCGAACTGCTGCAACCACATCTGCGCACCCGTGCGCTCCGGCAGCTCGCCGCGCTCACGTCGCGACCGTTCACCAGGGCCGAATTGGATTCCGACGAAGCGCTTCCGGTGAGCTACCTCGCCGCACCCGCCTTCGACGCGACCGGTACCGCCGCCTACGAGGTGCAGCTCGGCCCGCTGCGCGCCGAGGCGACCAAACCCGAACGGGACGAATACATTTCGGCGACCCTCGACGCCGCGCACCAACTGACCACCGCGCTTTCGCAGGCGGCACGCAGTTGATCGGACAGGCAGGATCACGCCGATCACGCCCGGGCGTTCCTTCCATGGCTACCGCGCACGGCAATGCCGGCCTGGACAAGGCACGCAGCATCTACTTCGACGATCCGACACCGACGATGGTCCGGTCCTGGAGCACGAGCAGGACGACCTGACCCGGCACCTCGGCTGAATGGCCCGCAATCGGACGCGATCGCCGAATACCTGCGGCGGGGCCGCCGCCGACTGACCCGACCGGGCGGCGTGACCGCGAGTCGGTGGGCTGCCCTATCGTTGCCAGGTGTTCGGCGCTGCTGGAACGTGGACGGGGGTGAGCATGGGTAAGCAGAATCGGCGCAAGCGCACGGGGCGGCGACCGGAGACCGGCGCTACCTGGTCTACGCAACAAGAGTCCGCGGCTCCGGTAGACGCGGAACAGATCGCCACTGCGTTGACGGCCGCCGCCATGGAGACCGCGCAGGGCGCTTCGGCGGCCGCGCGGCACTGCGCGACGGCACTCGCCGGGCACGGGCCGCTGCGCGCACAGGTGGAGCACGGCGCGGATCTCGCCGGTCAGCACCTCATCACCCGGGTGTTCCGGAACGGCTGGCTGCCCGAGGACGTGCACCAGGCGGCACGGCGGCACCTGGACGAATACGCGGTAGCGCTGCTGACCGACCTGATCGCCGCATACCTACGGCCGTTCGCCGACGCATCGGTTGACGAGACGTGGCGCGCGCAGGTCGACGCGCTCGATGCCGCCGTCTGGTGGTCGTCCACGGCACCACACCTCGGGCAGTGGGCGGCGAAGCAGTTGCTGACTCCGGTCGAGGCGGTCACCACCGTGGTCCAGGCGCTGGCGCTGCTGATCCGGCTGCCCCGGCTCGAACTCATTCGTCCGCTGCCCGGCACCGCGCGACCGAGCGCTGCCGCGCCGCACCATGTCGACGCGAAGGTCCTGAGCCGGGTCCGCGGGTTGCTCGCGAAGGCCGAGTCGACCACGTTTCCGGATGAGGCCGAGGCGCTTTCGGCGAAAGCGCAGGAGTTGATGACCAAGTACGCCGTGGATCGCGTGCTGGTCGATGCCGACACCTCCATGCCCGATCTTCCCGGCGCGGCGCGGATATGGCTCGACACGCCCTATGTCGACGCCAAGGCGCTGCTCGCCGACGTGGTCGCCGGTGCGAACCGTTGCCGCGCGATCTTCGCCTCGGCGTGGGGATTCATGACCATCGTCGGCGACGACGCGGACCTGGAGGTCGTGGCGATGCTGACGACCTCGCTGCTGGTCCAGGCCACCAGGGCGATGATCGCCAGCGGCAACCAGGCCGAGCGCAGCGCCGACTCGCGCAGTCGTGCCTACCGCAAGTCGTTCCTCATCGCCTATGCCACCCGAATCGGCGAACGGCTGGCCGCGGCGGCCGCGGCCACGATCGCCGAATCCGCGGACGCCGAACGATTGCTACCGGTTCTCGCCTCGCACCAGCTGAAGGTGGACAAGGCCTTCGACACCTTGTTTCCGGCGGTACGCAACCGTGGTGTCTCGATCCCCAATGCCAACGGCTGGGACGACGGTCGCGCCGCCGCCGACAACGCCGAACTCGGCGCGCGCGGCCGGAAGTAGCGTCACACGGCACCCGTCGGGGCGAGTCCGCCCGCGGCGAACACGGCACGATCGAGGTCGGGTATCCAGCAGTCGGCCGCGATATCGCTGTTGTAGTTCGCCCGGAAGTGGCTGATCAGCGCGGGCAGGTCGGGATGGGTGTTGGTGATGTCCCACAGGAACGCGTGCGGATAGGCCGGCGTGGGGTCCACGATCGGCACCCGCCGAATATGCGGGTGCCATGGGCTTTTGAATCCGTCACCGCTGAAGGTGGCCAAGGTATCGGACGCGGCGATCCGGTCGACCAGCAGCTCGATCGGCGCGGGCCCGCGCGTGGCGTCGGGGTTGCCGAGCACGTCGGGCCTGCGCGTGGCGTCGATCGGGACGCCGCTGAATTCGCTCAGATCCCGGTAGTAGTCGGACCATTCCGACGGCACCGCGGCGCCGGGCACCCAAACGGTGCGGGCGCGGAGGTCGGCGAGCCGCACCGCGGGCCGCCCGGCGAGCGGATGATTGCGGCCGACCAGTAGGTGCAGCGGCTCCAAATAGGCCGGGGCGGCGGCAATCTGGGCAGGCAATGGTCGCGGCCCGCCGTGCGCCCTGGCAAACGCCGCGTCGGCGCGACCGCTCAGCAAGGCGTCGCGCGAGGTGGTGAACGCGTTCGACAGGACGATCTCGGTATCGGCGCCGGGATGGCGGTCGAGATAGAACTGCAGGGCCTGCATCGCCGCCTGTCGCTCACCGAGGACGGCCACCCGCAACGGGCCCGGGTTGTCCCGCACGGCCGCGACCGCCTCGCCGGCCATGGCCAGCAACGATCTGGCGTGCGGTAGCAGCCGGAGACCCGCGGTGGTCGGCGTGATCCCGGTGTGGATCCGCTCGAACAACGTTGCGCCCAACTGGGTTTCCAGCTTGACGATCCGTTTGGAGACCGCCTGCTGGCTGAGCCCGAGCACATCGGCGGCCAGACTGAACTGACGATGGTCGGCCGCGGCGACGAATGCCCGGACGGCGGCCAGATCGAGGTCTGCGGTCACCTCGATATACAACCATCAGTTGTGCCGCCAAGCATGTCTATTGTTCGACGCGCCCTATTTCACCTGGTCACATGAGTCCGAAAGCTGTGGCGCCCCGGCCCTTCGGACAACCGGACGGTCGACGCCACTCTCGTCGAGGGCACAGGTGATCCGATGACAGGCACGTCTTTCGTGCATCTCCACAACCACACCGAGTACTCGATGCTCGACGGCATGGCGAAGATGGGTCCGCTGTTCGCCGAGGCCGAACGTTTGCGCATGCCCGCGGTGGCGATGACCGATCACGGCAACATGTACGGGGCCGCGGAGTTCTTCCGGCAGTCGAAACGGTCGGGAGTCAAGCCGATCATCGGGATCGAGGCGTACGTCGCGCCCGAGTCCCGGTTCTCGAACAAGCGAGTGTTCTGGGGCGATCCGGCACAGAAGGGCGACGACGTGTCGGGTTCCGGCGCGTACCTGCATCTGTCGATGTTCGCCAGAAACGCGGTCGGCCTGCGCAATCTGTTCAGGCTGTCGTCGCTGGCGTCGTTCGAGGGACAGCTGGGCAAATGGCCGCGGATGGACGCGGAGCTGATCGCCGAGCATGCCGAGGGCATCATCGCCACCACGGGCTGCCCGTCCGGTGAGGTGCAGACGCGCCTGCGGCTGGGACACTTCGACGCGGCCTACGCCGCGGCGGGCCGCTGGCGGGAGATCTTCGGGCCGGAGAACTTCTTCCTCGAGCTGATGGATCACGGGCTGACCATCGAACGCCGGGTCCGGGAGGATCTGCTGGCGGTCGGCGCGAAGGTCGGCTTGACGCCGCTGGCGACGAACGACTGTCACTATGTGCTGCGCGAGCAGGCGGCGGCGCACGAGGCGATGCTGTGCGTGCAGACCGGGAAGACGCTGTCGGATCCGACCCGGTTCCGGTTCGACGGCGACGGCTACTACCTGAAGTCCGCGGCGGAGATGCGGGCGCTGTGGGACGAGGAGGTTCCCGGCGCGTGCGATGCCACCCTCGCCGTGGCCGAGCGGGTGGAACCGTACGACGAGGTGTGGGAGTTCCGGGACCGGATGCCGGTGTTCCCGGTGCCGGAGGGGCACACCGAGGACAGCTGGCTGCGCCGCGCGGTCGAGGCCGGGCTGCGCTGGCGGCTGCCGTCCGGGGTTCCCGAAACCTACCGCCGCCGAGCGGAATTCGAGCTGGATATCATTCGGGACAAGGGATTCCCGGCGTACTTCCTGGTGGTCGGCGATCTGGTGGCGCACGCCCGGCAGGTGGGGATCCGGGTAGGGCCTGGCCGCGGTTCGGCGGCCGGGTCGCTGGTCGCCTACGCGCTGGCGATCACCAATATCGACCCGATCGAGCACGGACTGCTGTTCGAGCGGTTCCTCAACCCGGAGCGGCCGTCGGCGCCGGACATCGATATCGACTTCGACGACCGCCGGCGCGGGGAGATGATCCGCTACGCCACCGACCGCTGGGGTGCGGACAAGGTCGCCCAGGTGATCACCTTCGGCACGATCAAAACGAAGGCGGCGATCAAGGACGCCGCGCGGGTCAATTTCGGCCAGGCCGGATTCGCCATCGCCGATCGCATGACCAAGGCGCTGCCGCCCCCGGTGGCGGCCAAGGACATCTCCGTCGCGGGCATCACCGACCGAAACCACGACCGGTACGGCGAGGCCGCCGAGCTGCGCGCGCTCATCGACAACGACCCGGATGTGCGCCGAATCTATGATACCGCAGTGGGATTGGAAGGGATCGTCCGCGGCGCAGGCGTGCATGCGTGCGCGGTCATCCTGTCCAATGAGCCGCTGCTCGACACCGTTCCGCTGTGGCGGCGGCCGCAGGACGGCGCGATCATCACCGGCTGGGACTACCCGTCGTGCGAGGACATCGGCCTGCTCAAGATGGACTTTCTCGGGCTGCGCACGCTGACCGTGATCGGGGACTGCCTGGACAACATTCGCGCCAACCGCGGTATCGACATCGACCTGGACACCCTCGCCCTCGACGACGGGCAGGCCTACGCGATGCTGGCCCGCGGTGACAATCTCGGTGTGTTCCAAATGGATTCGGCGGGCATGCGGGAGCTGTTGCTCCGCATGGCGCCCACCGAGTTCAACGACCTGATCGCCTCCAACGCGCTGTACCGGCCCGGCCCGATGGGGGTCGGCGCGCATTGGGCCTACGCCGATCGCAAGAACGGCCGCGAGGCGGTCACCCCCATTCATCCCGAGCTGGACGAGCCGCTGCGGGACATCCTGGCCGAAACCTATGCGCTGATCGTCTATCAGGAGCAGATCATGCAGCTGGCGCAGCGGGTGGCCGGGTACTCGCTCGGCCAGGCCGATCTGCTGCGTCGCGCGATGGGCAAGAAGAAGCCCGAGGTGCTCGCGCTGGAATTCGAGAACTTCCGCGCCGGCATGCGCGACAACGGGTACGGCGACGGAGCCATCACCGCGCTGTGGGACGCGGTGCTGCCGTTCGCCGGCTACGCCTACAACAAATCGCATGCCGCGGGCTACAGCCTGGTCATGTACTGGACCGCCTACCTGAAGGCGAACTACCCGGCGGAGTTCATGGCCGCGCTGCTCACGTCCGTCGGGGACGACAAGGACAAGTCGGCGATCTATCTGGCGGATTGCCGTAAGCGCGGTATCCGGGTGCTCTCGCCCGATGTCAATCACTCGGTGGGCACGTTCTCCAGTGTGGGAGCGGATATTCGGTTCGGGCTCGGCGCTGTCCGCAATGTGGGCGAGCCCGTGGTGGCGGCCGTCATCCAGGCTCGGGAGCGGGGCGGGGCGTTCACCGGTTTCTCCGACTACCTCGCGAAGGTCGACGCGATCGGCTGCGCCAAACGGGTGGTCGAATCGCTGATCAAGGCGGGCGCCTTCGACTCGCTCGGTCACCCGCGCCAAGGGTTGCACCTGATCCACGACGCGGCCGTCGACGCGGCGATGAACACCAAGAAGGCCGCGGCGCGCGGGCAATTCGATCTGTTCGCCGCCGATAGTGCGGGCGCGGAGACGCTCGGTTCCGTTTTCGAGATCCCGGTGCCGGACCAGGAATGGGACAGTAAACAGCTGCTCGGTTTCGAACGGGAAATGCTGGGGCTCTACGTTTCCGGTCATCCGCTCGACGCGGTGGCCCCGCTGCTCGCCGCGCGGTGCGATACCCCCATCGTGACGATCACCGAGGGGCGGGTGCCGCACGGCAGGCAGATCCTGGTCGGCGGCATCGTGGCGGCGATCGATCGACGGGTGACGAAGAAGGGCGAGCCGTGGGCCATCGTGCGGGTGGAGGATCTGGACGCGAGCACCGAGGTTCTGTTCTTCCCCGCCGCCTATGCCGGCGCGGCGGCCAGTCTCGTCGAGGACGCCGTCGTGGTGGTCGCCGCCCATGTCAGCGTTCGGGAGAACCGGCTTTCGGTGCTGGGCGATCAGGTCACGGTTCCCGATCTGGGCGGGCTCGCCGCGGGACACCCGATCACCGTGACGATTCCGGTCTCCGCCTGCACCGCCGAGAACGTGCGCACGCTGCGCGAGACGCTCGAGCGCCACGCCGGACCGGTAGCGGTGCGGATCAGGCTGGTCGGCAAGGCCGGGCCGCAGTTGCTCGCGATCGACCCGCGATTCCAGGTCACCAGCTCGCCGGCGTTGATGGGCGAGCTCAAGGCGTTGTTCGGGCAGGCCTGTCTGCTGTAGTCGCTATTCGGCCTGGTCGAAGGGCGTGGGGCTGTGGCCGGTCCAGCGATACAGGTGGGCGGTGCCGGTCTGTTTGGTGCTGCCACCCGATTTCGTGGTTCCGGACGTGGCGACGTAGTAGCGGCCATCGCCGAGCGCGATCAATCCGTAGGGGGCGTGGAACTGCCAGCCACGGGTGCCGGAACTGTCGTCCCGCTGACCGCCAGGTGCGAGCGAGAGCACCTGCGCCTGTTCAGGCCGGGGCTGTCCGATCAGCGGTTGGCGTTGCGGCTGCTGCTTCGCCTCGACCATGAAGAACGGATAGTTGGGGAACTGCGGCTTCTTGCCCGGATAGACGGCCAGGAACCAGTTGCCGGTGTGCCGATCGAACTCGAGGTTCTGCACGCCGAAGGTGGTGTTTCCGGTGCGGACGAAGTACTTCCCGTCCGGGGTCGCCGGCCCGCTGGTGTGCGGGGAACGCTGAGTGAGCGGGCGCTCGTACTCGCGCCAGCGACTGGTGTCGTACTGGAGGATGACCTGATAGTCGTTGTCGGTGCGGCTGGTTTCGGAATAGATCCCGTAGGCGACGGTGAGTTTCGGGTCGCCGTCGAGGCTGCCGAAGGCCGGGCCGAATGCCACGCCGTCGATGCCGCTGCAGCCGTAGCGGTGGTCGGGGGTGTCGGCGGTGTCGCCGTCGAATTTGCCGTCCCCGTTCATGTCCGCGGTGTAGTCGGCGACCACCTCGCGCAGATACACCGTGGTGACGATGCCGGTGGATTCGGCGTTGAGGTTCCGCTCGGTGATCCGGTCGACATCGATGATGGCGATGTAGAACGCCTGCGCGGCTTTGTATTCCAGCGAGCCGTAGACGCGGCCGTCGCGCTCGTCGAAGGCCAGGTCGCCCAGGTGGCCGGTGAATCCGGTGAGCGTGCCGATCACCGTGCCGTGCAGGTCGGTCTTCACCAGCAGGTCGGTGAAGGAGAAGTACATGAACCCCTTGCGGGTGTCGATCGCGATGCCCTGCACGTGGCCGGATTTCCAAGCGCCGCCGGATATTTCGGTCGGCAGCTGCTGGACCTCCGCGCCGGCCGACGGCAGTGCGGTCAGCGCCGCCGCGAACAGGGTCAGCACTCCGAGCCGCAGTAACCGGGCGAACATCGCACACCTCCATCGTCGAACGACGTCGATGTCGTGACGCTAGGGTGGCGAACCGACCGGGTATCGACTATGCGGAGAACAGCATTCGACGAATCGGTGAGCGAAGGGTCGGAAAACGACGAAAGCCCCTGACCGAAGTCAGGGGCTTTCGTGAAGGATGTTCCGGCGGTGTCCTACTCTCCCACACCCTGTCGAGTGCAGTACCATCGGCGCTGGCAGGCTTAGCTTCCGGGTTCGGAATGGGACCGGGC
>NZ_JBHTUR010000029.1:68158-90276 GCF_042793755.1 Nocardia sp. NPDC056564 | reverse complement strand
GAATCGGCCGGGTGATGTTCCACTCGCCGCGCCGCGGTTCATGCCGGAGCGATCGTGGGCAGTCCGACGGCGATCATGAGGCGATCACCCCGTTCGGCGGCCACGCCTTTTCGCGTCCGGCCCGGATCAAGATCCGTGCGGAAGTGGCGCGGAAGAGCCCGTCCTCCGGTTGCTCCGTTCGCACCGTGTTGGTCGTCTTGTCGATGATCAACGTGCGGTCGAAGTTGTCCCGCATCTCCCCGAAGCGATACTCCACCTCGTTCGATTCGTCTCGGACCCGCAGGTAATAGACCAGCAGTGCCACGTTGCCCCCAATTCCTCGATCGTTCCCCTCCACCGATATCGACGCGCCGACGCCGCGATCGGTTCCCTCGAGCTCCAGATCAGTGCCGCGGCGCACACCTGCGGCCCCACCTGGCGTGCGGGACGGCGAAATGGGTATAGGCAATTAGACTGGTTGAGCAGCCGGCCGGGAATCGCACGGCGTTATGTGATGCGGGATTCGCCCGGTGCGGCGGACCCAAGGACGAAGCGAGGAGGTGGGGCCGATGTCGAGCACCGAGGACAGGCGCTTCGAGGTCCTGCGCGCGATCGTCGCGGACTATGTCGCGACCAAGGAGCCCATCGGGTCGAAGAGCCTGGTGGAACGGCACAACCTGGGTGTATCCAGTGCAACCGTGCGCAACGACATGGCGGTGCTGGAGGCCGAGGGCTACATCACCCAGCCGCACACCAGCTCCGGGCGCATCCCCACCGACAAGGGCTACCGGCAGTTCGTCGATCGCATCGCCGAGGTGAAGCCGCTGTCCGGCGCCGAGCGCCGGGCGATCATGGAGTTCCTGGAGTCCGGCGTCGATCTGGACGACGTGCTGCGCCGCGGCGTGCGCCTGCTGGCCCAGCTGACCAGGCAGGTCGCGGTCGTGCAGTATCCGTCGGTGTCCGCGTCCACGGTCCGTCACATCGAGGTGGTCGCGCTGAATCCGGCGCGCCTGCTGCTCGTGGTGATCACCGACACCGGACGCGTCGATCAGCGACTGGTCGAACTCGGCGCGCTGGTCGACGACGAAGACCTGGCCGCCCTGCGCGGCATGCTCGGCGGCGCGATGGACGGCAAGCGGCTGGCGCACGCCTCGGCGGCGGTGGCCGAGCTACCCGAGCGGGCGCCGCTGCGCCTGCGCGACGTGCTGATCCGGGTGTCGACGGTGCTGGTCGAGACGCTGGTCGAGCATCCGGAGGAGCGGCTTGTGCTCGGCGGCACCGCCAACCTGACCCGCAACGCGGCCGACTTCGGCTTCCCCGGTTCGCTGCGTGACGTGCTGGAGGCATTGGAAGAGCAGGTGATCGTGCTCAAGCTGCTGGCCGCCGCGCAGCAGCCGGGCACCGTGACCGTGCGCATCGGCGAGGAAACCCAGGTCGAGCAGATGCGCGGCACCTCGGTGGTGTCGACCGGCTACGGCACCTCGAGCGCGATCCTCGGCGGCATGGGCGTGCTCGGCCCGACCCGGATGGACTACCCGGGCACCATCGCCTCGGTCGCGGCGGTCGCCCGGTACATCGGCGAGGTCCTCGCCGAACGCTGACCGCTCCGATGCCGCTGCTACCCTCGTACTTCCGGCCGGATAAAGTTGAGTGCATCCGACTAATGCTGGCCATCAGCACGCGGTTGGAACGGTGAAGCACCGTCGGCACTGTCGAGAACGACCAAGGACTAGAGAACTCAAGTGGCACGGGACTACTACGGACTGCTCGGCGTCGCGAAGAACGCGACCGACCAGGAGATCAAGCGCGCCTATCGCAAGTTGGCGCGGGAACTCCATCCCGACATCAACCCCGATGAGACGGCGCAGGCCAAGTTCAAGGAAGTGTCGGCCGCCTACGAGGTGTTGTCGGATCCGGAGAAGCGGCGCATCGTCGACCTCGGCGGCGACCCGCTGGAATCCGGCGGCGGCGGTGGCGGATTCTCCGGCGCCGGCTTCGGCGGCCTCGGCGATGTGTTCGAGGCCTTCTTCGGCGGCATGAGCAACTCGGGCGGGGCGCGCAAGCCGCGCGGCCGGGTGCAGCCCGGCGCGGACTCGCTGCTGCGGACCCGGCTCAGCCTGGCCGAATGCGCGGTCGGCGTGACCAAGCACCTGACCGTCGACACCGCGATCCTCTGCGACGTGTGTACCGGCGCGGGCACCAACGGCAAGTCCAAGCCGGTGCGCTGCGAAACCTGCGGCGGCGCGGGCGAAGTGCAGTCCGTGCAGCGTTCGTTCCTCGGCCAGGTGCTCACCTCGCGCCCGTGCCCGACCTGCCGCGGCGCTGGCGAGACCATCCCCGACCCGTGCCACAAGTGCGGTGGCGACGGCCGCGTGCGCGCGCGCCGCGAGATCGCCGCGCCGATCCCGGCCGGTGTCGCGAACGGCATGCGGGTGCGGCTGGCCGCGCAGGGGGAGGTCGGCCCCGGCGGCGGGCACGCGGGCGACCTGTACGTGGAGATCGTCGAGCAGCCGCACGACGTGTTCGTCCGCGACGGCGACGACCTGCACTGCACCATCCGGGTCCCGATGGTCGACGCCGCCCTCGGCACCACGGTGGTGATCGACACCATCTTGGACGGTCCCACCGAGCTGACCATCGCGCCGGGCACCCAGCCGGGCGAGGTCTCGGTGCTGCGCGGCCACGGCATGCCGCGGCTGCGCTCGGGCGCGCGCGGCGACCTGCTCGCGCACCTGGACATCGTGATCCCGGCCAAGCTGGACGGCAAGCAGACCGAGCTGCTGCGCAAGTACAAGGGCATGCGCCCGAGCGAGCGCGCCGAGGTCATGTCCACCCAGTCCGAGCACAACAGCGGCCTGTTCGCCAGGCTGCGGGCCTCGTTCAGCGGGCGTTGATTGGCCGCCACGGTCTTCTACCTCGACGAGGTGCCCGAACCGGGCGCCGTCGCCGTGCTCGACGGCCAGGAGGGCAGGCACGCCGCCACCGTGCGCCGCATCCGGGTCGGCGAGCCGATCACGTTGTCGGACGGGCGCGGTGTGCTCGCTGAATCGGAAGTCGTTGCGGCCCAACGTGACCGGCTGGACCTGCGGGTGCTGAATCGCACTGTCGCGCAACCGGTCTCGCCCCGCGTGACGGTCGTGCAGGCGCTGCCCAAGTCGGACCGCTCGGAACTGGCCGTCGAGCTGATGACCGAGGCGGGCGCGGACGCGATCGTGCCGTGGCAGGCCGCCCGGTGCATCGCCAACTGGGAAGGCAAGGCGGGCAAGGCCGTCGACAAGTGGCGCGGCGCCGCCCGCTCGGCCGCCCGCCAATCCCGTCGCCCCTACATTCCCGAGGTGGCGGATCTGCACCGCACCCGCGACCTGCTCGACCTGATCCGAAAAGCCAAGGCGGACGGCGCGATCGTCGCGACCCTGCACGAATCCGGCACGGGACGCTTCACCGAACTCGCCTTCGCGGGCGTGCCCGAGGTCGTGCTGATCGTCGGTCCCGAAGGCGGCTTGGACGGCTCGGAGCTGGCCGCGCTGTCCGACGCGGGCGCGGACATCGTCCTGCTCGGCCCCACGGTGCTGCGCACCTCGACCGCCGCGGCCGTCGCCCTCGGCGCCCTCGGCGCCTTGACGCCACGCTGGTAGTGGTCCTGGCTGATCGCCGCACTGCGTGCGTGGGTCAGAAGGCGTGCTGCCGCGCAGATGAGCTACGAAATGCCAAGGTGGACACCAGGACCAAGGCGATCAGCAGCAACGTGGCGTCGCAGACGACGAGACCCGCCCACCCGTGCGCGGTGTAGGCGATGCCCGACGCCCCGCCGATAACTCCGCTGCCCACATAGAACGAGAACAGATACAGCGACGAGGCGGCCCCGCGATTGCCGGACGCCAGCACGCCGACCCACGCGCTCGCCACCGTGTGCGCGCCGAAAAAGCCTGCCGTGCACAGGGACATGCCGAGCACCAGCGTGACGAGGTTGTCGGGAATGGTCAGCGCCAACCCGGCCCCCATGAGCACCACCGCGCCGGCCAGCACCAGATGGCGGCCGATTCGATCGGCCAGCCGACCGGCAACGGTCGCGACCGCGGTGCCCGCGAGATAGAGCAGGAACACCAAACCCGCTACCGCGTCGGGCAATTCGAACGGCGGCTGGGTGAGCCGATAGCCGAGGAAGTTGTAGAGCGAGACGAAAGTACCGACCAGAGCCAGCGCGAGCCCGAACAACGCGAGCAGCCCGCGGTGGCGCAACTGACCGGCGAGATCGCCGAGCACCGTGCGGATTCCGGCGGGCCGGGCGACGAAACCACGCGACGGCGGCAGGCTGCGCACGAACCACACGGTGCACACCGCCGCCGCCACCGAGATGGTCGCCTCGGCCCACCGCCAGGAACCCAGCCCGAGGGTGAACGCCGGAATCACCCGCCCGGCCAGTCCGCCCATGCTGGTGCCCGCGATGTACACCCCCATCGCGGCCCCGAGCCCCGCGGTGCCGACCTCCTCCGCGAGATAGGCCATCGCCACCGCGGGCACCCCCGCCAGCGTGAGTCCCTGCAACGCCCGCCCGGTCAGCAGCACCTCCAGCGACGGACTGAACGGCAGCAGCAACCCGATCGTGGCCGAGCTGACCGCGGAAATCGTCATCACCCGCGTCCGCCCGATCCGCGACGACAGCGCGCTCACCGGAATGATCGCCAACGCGAGAAACGCGGTGGTCAGCGAGACCGCGAGCGCCGCGTGGGCGGGTGTCGCGCCGAACTCCTCGGACAGGCTCGGCAGCAGCGCCTGCGCGCTGTACATGGTCGCGAAGGTGGCCAGCCCCGCCGCGAACAGCGCCGCGGTGATCCGGCGTTCATGCGACGTACGCCCTCCGGCGAGCGGCGGGCTCTTCGTCAGGGTCATGGCTTTCAGGATCTCCGGCCACCCGTTCCGAAGGGAAATGAATAATAATGGTGGAGTTCATGCACAGAGCGCATATGGAGAGAGCAGCCCGGGCCCGCTCCGGCCCGCTCTGTGACACGAGTCACCAGGAGGGCGCGTGCTCAGCGAAGACCTCGAATGGTTCACCACGCTCGCCGAACTGGAACGCGTCGGCGCGGCCGCCGAACGCCTGCACATCGCCCAGCCGACCCTGTCCCGCATGCTCGGCCGCCTGGAGCGCAGGCTCGGCGTCGAGCTGTTCGACCGTCGCGGCAAACGCATCATTCTCAACGAATTCGGCCGCATCTATTACGAACAGGCCCGCCGCGCACGAGCCGAACTCGACACCGCAGCCCAATCCATCGCCGACCTGAACAATCCCGCCAACGGGGTTGTGCGCCTGTCCTTCCTGCATTCCTTCGGCGGCTGGCTGGTCCCGCAACTGGTCGGCGAATTCCGCCGCGGTTCGGCCAGAATCACTTTCGCGCTGCGCCAGGGGGCCGCCGAAATGGTCGCCACCGATGTGCTCAGCGGGACTTCGGATCTGGGCATCGTCTCGCCGCGCCCGGCCGTGGCCGGCATCGGCTGGCGCGGCCTGCTGCGGCAGCGGCTCGCGCTGGCCGTGCCGGTCGATCACCGGCTGGCCGGGCGCAAGCAGGTGCGCCTGGACGAGGTCGCCGAGGAGGACTTCATCGCCATGCATCCCGGCTTCGGCATGCGCCGCATCGTCGACGAACTGTGCGCCGCCGCCGACCTGCGCCCGCGGATCGCCTTCGAGGCCAGCGACCTGATCACCGTCGCGGGCCTGGTCGCCGCGGGTCTGGGCGTCGGCGTGCTGCCGGAGGAGGACATCGGCCCGGCGACCTCGCCGCGGGTGGCCGGGGTGAAGGCGGACGTGCGGCTGCCAGGACCGGTGCTGATCCCGCTCGCGGACGCCGGCGCCACCCGCGAGGTCGGGCTGGTCTGGCCGGCCTCGACGCCGGCTTCCGGCGCGGCGCGACGCTTTCGTGATTTCACCGAGGATTGGGCACAGCGGCGCCGGGGAATCCCCTGATCATCAAGCCTCTCCGTTAGCGGCTTATTCACTGGGCGGTGTCGGTGGGGCGCGTTAAACTTTCATCAACACAGCAGCACGTCGAGACCGGAAAGCAGGCTATAGCCACTTTTGAGAACACAAGGCGAGATCGGCGACCCGACCACCTCCGCAGCAGGTACGAGCGCTGACGACAACATCTCGGGTCCCGCAGCACGCACCGTGCGTTCCAGTATCGAACTCGCTCCCGAATCCGTGTTCCCGTTCCTCGGTTCGGCCGACCAGAATCTGCGCGAACTCGAAGAGTTGCTCGACGCGGACATTCACGTCCGCGGCAATTCCGTCACCCTCACCGGCAAGGCGGCCGACGTCGCCCTCGCCGAGCGAGTGATCGAACAGCTCGTCGCGCTCACCGGCCGCAATCGAGTGGTGACCCCGGAAGCGGTACGGCACACCGTCTCGATGCTCACGGAGGGGTCCTCCGAGTCCCCGGCCGAGGTGCTCAGCCTGGACATCCTGTCCCGGCGCGGCAAGACCGTGCGGCCCAAGACGCTGAACCAGAAGCGCTACGTCGACGCGATCGACGCCAACACCATCGTGTTCGGCATCGGCCCCGCGGGTACCGGCAAGACGTATCTGGCGATGGCCAAGGCCGTGCAGGCCCTGCAGAACAAGCAGGTCACCCGGATCATCCTCACCCGTCCCGCGGTGGAGGCCGGCGAGCGACTCGGCTTCCTGCCCGGCACGCTCAACGAGAAGATCGACCCGTACCTGCGCCCGCTCTACGACGCGCTGCACGACATGATGGATCCGGAAGCCATTCCGAAGCTGATGGCGGCCGGGGTCATCGAGGTCGCGCCGCTGGCGTACATGCGCGGTCGCACGCTCAACGATTCGTTCATCGTGCTCGACGAGGCGCAGAACACCACGGCCGAGCAGATGAAGATGTTCCTCACCCGGCTCGGGTTCGGTTCGAAGATCGTGGTGACCGGTGACGTCAGCCAGGTCGACCTGCCGACCGGCGCCCGGTCGGGCCTGCGCGCGGCGAGTGAGATCCTCACCGACATCGACGACATCCACTTCTCGCAGCTGACCAGCAGCGACGTGGTCCGGCACCGGCTGGTCGCGGACATCGTCGACGCCTACGACCGGGCCGAGGCGGAGCGGGCCCCGCAGGTCGGCGCGCACTATCCGGGCAACCGGGCGCAGCGCCGGGCCGCGAGCCGGGGCGATCGACACTGAGTTGCGCGCGATGTCGGTCATTCGGTCGACACCCAACGGCGTTGGGTGTCGACCTGCGGCATTAGGCTGACCGGGTGAGTATCGAGATCGCCAACGAGTCGGGTATCGACGTGCCCGAAGAAGATCTGGTCAGTGTCGCGCGCTTCGTGATCACCCGGATGGATGTGCACCCGGCCGCGGAGCTGTCGATGGTGCTCGTCGATCTCGACACCATGGCGGACCTGCACATGCGCTGGATGGACCTACCCGGCCCGACCGACGTCATGTCGTTCCCGATGGACGAACTCGAGCCGGGCGGGCGTCCCGACAGCCCCGAGCCCGGCCCGTCCATGCTCGGCGACATCGTGCTGTGCCCCGAGTTCGCCGCGGGCCAGGCCCGTAAGGCCGGGCACTCGCTCGACCACGAGCTCGCGCTGCTCACCGTGCACGGCGTGCTCCACCTGCTCGGCTACGACCATGCCGAGCCGGAGGAGGAGAAGGAAATGTTCGCGTTGCAGGCCACCCTGCTCGAGGAGTGGTACGAGAGCCTGCGCGAGGCACAGCGGCGGGCCGAGCTCGCCGCCAGGGATGCCAGGTTGCTGGGGAAGGCGGGCTTCACCACACCGGGTGACGCATTAGGACCCGCGTGAATTCACTGACCCTGATCCTGCTCGCCGTCCTGCTGGTCCCGGTGGGCGGATTGTTCGCCGGTGTCGATTCGGCGTTGAACACCATCTCGCCGGCCCGCGTGGACGACATGGTCCGGGCCGACCGCCCCGGTGCGGTGCGGCTGAGCAAGATCGTCGCCGATCGCGCCCGCTACGTGAATCTCATGGTGCTGCTGCGCATCCTGTGCGAGATCGGCGCCACCGTGCTGCTGGCCGCGGCGCTGATCTCGGTCTGGGAAGACGACTGGGCGCTGCTGGTCACCGCCATCGTGATGGTGCTGGTGTCGTACGTGGTGATCGGGGTCGGTCCGCGTACGCTCGGCCGTCAGCACGCCTATTCGATCGCGTTGGCCGCGGCGCTGCCGTTGCAGTTCATCGGCGCGTTGCTCGGCCCGCTGTCCCGGCTGCTCATCCTGCTCGGTAATGCGATCACCCCGGGTAAGGGCTTCCGCAACGGTCCGTTCGCCTCCGAGATCGAGCTGCGCGAGGTGGTCGAGATGGCCAGCGAGCGCGGCGTGGTGGCCGACGAAGAACGCCGAATGATCCAGTCCGTCTTCGAACTCGGCGACACCGCCGCCCGCGCGGTGATGGTGCCGCGCACCGAGATGGTCTGGATCGAGGCGGACAAGACGGCGGCACAGGCGATGTCGCTGGCCGTGCGATCCGGGCACTCGCGCATTCCGGTGGTCGGCGAGAACGTCGACGACATCCTCGGCGTGGTCTACCTGAAAGACCTTGTGCCCTATGCCGAACGCGGTCGCAAGGTGCTGGTGCGCGAGGTGATGCGTCCGGCCGTGTTCATGCCGGACTCCAAACCGCTGGACAGCCTGCTCGACGAGATGCAGCGTCGGCGCAACCACATGGCACTGCTGGTGGACGAGTACGGCGGCATCGCCGGGCTGGTCACCATCGAGGACGTGCTCGAGGAGATCGTCGGCGAGATCGCCGACGAATACGACACCGACGAGACGCCGCCCATCGAGGACCTCGGCGACGGCCGCTACCGCGTCTCGGCCCGGCTTCCGGTGGAGGACCTCGGCGACCTCTACGGGCTCGATATCGAAGAAGAGGATGTCGACACGGTCGGCGGCCTGATGGCGCACGAGCTCGGCCGGGTGCCGCTGCCCGGATCCAAGGTCGAGGTGCACGGGCTGATGCTGCGGGGTGAGGGTGGCGCGGACACCCGCGGGCGGGTGCGGGTGCACACCGTGGTGGTGCGCAAGGTGAAGGACGCCGAGGACGCGAAGGCGAACGGCAAACGCAAAGGCAATGGCGCGGATCGGGAGACCCCGGCCGGTCGACACGAGGACGGAGACACCGAATGACCGAATTGGATCCCGAGGACAACAAACTGCTGGTGCTGGCGCGCGGGGCGATGGGGCGCGCGGGCGGCGCCAGCGGCGCGGCGGTGCGCGACGCCGACGGCCGCACCTACGCGGCCGGCGAGGTGAACCTGACGGCACTGCGGTTGACCGCGTTGCAGGCGGCGGTCGCGGCCGCGATCTCCAGTGGCGCAGAGGGATTCGAGGCGGCCGTGGTGGTCGGCGGCCGGCTGTCCGACTTCGGGGTCACGGCGGTGCGCGAGGTGTCGCCCGAGGCGAAGATCATCTTCACCGACCGCGACGGCGCGGTCTTCGAGATCGTCGACGACGCCGCGATGGCGGTCGACGCGGAATCGGTCAGCGAGGTGCGCGGTGGCTGACGGCGAATTCCGTTCCGGCTTCGTCTGTTTCGTCGGTCGTCCGAACACCGGCAAGTCGACGCTGACCAACGCGCTGGTCGGCCAGAAGATCGCGATCACCTCCTCCCGCCCACAGACCACCCGCCACACCATCCGCGGCATCGTGCACCGCGACCACACCCAGCTCATCCTCGTCGACACCCCCGGCCTGCACCGCCCCCGCACCCTGCTCGGTCAGCGGCTGAACGACCTTGTGCGCGATACGTATTCGGAAGTCGACGTGATCACGCTGTGCATCCCCGCGGACGAGAAGATCGGTCCCGGCGACCGGTGGATCGTGCAGCAGATCAAGCAGATGGCGCCCAAGACCACGCTGCTCGGTGTGGTCACCAAGATCGACAAGGTGAGCCGGGACCAGATCGGCGAGCAGCTGCTCGCGCTCTCGAAACTGCTCGGGCCCGAGTGCGACGTGGTGCCGGTGTCCGCGGTCAAGGGTGAGCAGATCGAGGTGCTCATCGATGTCATCGCGTCGAAAATGCCGGAGGGACCGGCGTTTTACCCGGACGGCGAGCTGACCGACGAGCCGGAGGAAACCCTCATGGCCGAGCTCATTCGGGAGGCGGCGCTGGAGGGAGTGCGGGATGAGCTGCCGCACTCGCTGGCCGTGGTGATCGAGGAGATCCTGCCGTACGAGCAGAACGAGGAAATGCTCGACGTGCACGCCATTCTGTATGTCGAACGGCCCAGCCAGAAGTCGATCGTCATCGGCAAGGGCGGGGCCCGGCTCAAAGAGGTGGGCACGAACGCGCGCAAGCAGATCGAGCACATCCTCGGGACGCGGATCTACCTGAATCTGCACGTGAAGGTCGCCAAGGATTGGCAGCGGGATCCGAAACAGCTGGGCAAGTTGGGGTTTTAGGGTCGCGCGGAATCTCCGGCATGCCATGGCCGGTAGCACACGATGCGGCCCTGCGAGACCGTCGTTCCGGTCGTCGCCGTGGCCCGGTCAACCGTCACGGTCAATCGCCGGTCCGCATCCGGCTGCGGGATGGCGGCCAGATGCACCGGGCCGCCGTCCGCTCCGGCACAGTCGGTAAGCGAAATGGCTTCCAGCAGTGGGAAATTGCCGAGCGGGGTGAGATCGTCCGGCAGCGTGACCGCGGACAGCTCCAAGGTTCGAAGCCGGGGGAGCGCCGCTGCCAGGGCGGCTAGCTGGTCGACCAGATCGCAATCGGCCAGCGCCAGTCGTTCGAGCTCGAGCGCTCGGCCGACGGCGGTGAGTGCGGCAGGCGCACCCTCGCCGCTGAGGCCGAGATCGTCCAGCCCGTGATCCGCGAGGCAGGTCAGGTCGTATCCGACGGGTACCGGCTCCACGCCGAGTGAGCGCAACGACGCCGGTAGCGCGGTCAACCGGGGCAGCGACCGCCAGCCCACCAGCCGAAGGCGGCGCAGGCCGGTGCCCGCGGCGAGCGTGTCCAGGCCGTCGAGCACCGCCTGGTGGTCATTGGTGGTGAGCACCAGTTCCCGAAGGTATCCGAGTCCGGCCGAAGCGGTCAGCGTGTTCAGATCGTTGACGCCAGTCAGCCGGAACAGGGAGAGCAGCGGCGCTGCCGGTAGCCCGTCGGCCGCCAGCGTGCCGATGTTCGACGGAAATTCGACGATCAGGGATCGCAGATTGCCGAGCCGGGCGACCGGTTTCCACTGGCGTGGCCGCCACAGCCAGAGATCGAGACCGGGCTCGGCGGGGAAGTGGGCGAGCACCTCGGTGGCGTATTCGGTCGGGTCGTAATAGTCCCAGGTGTTGATCAGCTCCTGCTGTATCTCCCGGCGCGGGTCTTTCGCATAGCTGCCCAGCAATCGCAGCGAGGCCGGTCCGCCGACCAGGGCCGCGGTCCGGACCGTGGTCATCGCGCTGACATCGGGTATGTCGTCGAGGCGCTTCGGCAGGTAGCGCAGCAGCGGCTCGCCGACGGCGACGAGCGAGGCGGCCTCATCCAGGTCCTGCGGCGGCACCAGGCCGGCGATCGTCTCGTCCAGTCGGCGGGCCAGATCGCCCGACAGCGACTCGATGGTCTCCCAGCAGGACGCGGCGAGCAGGCGCAGGTGTCTGCCGCTCTGGTCGTCGTCGTTCGCGCGGTCGAGAAGTCCACCGATCAGCTCGCCGCGCTGGCTGCTGTTGGCGTGTCCCGCCGCCATGATGACCGTGTCGCGCCACACGTCCAGATGGGCGCGCCCGACCAGGTTGCCCATGCGGTCCTGCGCGGCGGCCTCCGCGGCCGCGAGATATTCCTGAAAGGTGCGGTGCACGAAGTCGATTCGGCCGTCGGCGGGGGAGCGCAGAATGCCCGAGCGATTGAGCAGATAGTCCAGCACAGCGTGCGGATCGACGTCGAGGTGGCGCATGGACGCGATCTTCGCGGTGACGTATTCGGCCGCCTTGACGATGTCGACCTCATTGAGATTGTTGTCCGACAGCCGCCAGGCCAGATCGCGGAGCACGGCGACCTTGTCGGTCAAGCTGAGCAAAGCCTGCTGGGCGCTGGGGATATGGCGCTCCGCGTCGCGCCGCTGCACGAGCAGATCGACGGCGATCTGGTACAGCTCCATGCGATTTCGCGGCAGCTGTCGCTTGCGCCGCAGATGCAGCGAACACAGCATCGCCGCGAGCAGCGGGTTGGCGGCCAGCGCTTGCAGATGCGGACGATCCCCGACGCTGGCGATGAGCGCCCGTTCGTAGTCCGGTAGTTCGGCCGGTTCGCACGGCAGCCGCTGTCCGCTCGCGCCGACGGCCCGGTGCCATTGGCGGATGAACGCAATCAGGTCCGACTGCGTCATTCGTTCCAGCTCGATCGGTGCGAAATCGGCGTTTTCCAGCCAATCATGTTGTGCGGCAATTGGTCTGGACGTCACGACCACTCTGGTCAACGGGTAGGCGCCGAGCAGGCGGTGGATCCACTCCCGGACCTTGTCGCGGTCCGCGGGAACCAGTTCGTCCACGCCATCGATCAGCAACAGGACCTGACCGTCGGCCAGCCGGCGATCGATCCAGGCGCTGGGCATGTGGCTGGTCAGCGGGCCCGCCGCGTCGTCGAGCAACTCGTGCAGCTTGGGTAGCTCGCGCGCGGCGTAGCTGCGCAGCCTGAGCAGCACGGGGACCAGGCCGTTCCAGCCGGCGAGGTGGCCGGTGAAGCTCGCCCGTGCCGCGGTGACCGCCAACCACCGCAGCAGCGTCGTCTTGCCCGACCCCGCTTCGCCGCGGAGCAGGACTCGCTGCTTCTGGCTCAGCGCCGCTTCGACTCGCCCGCCGCCGAATCCTTGCTCGTCGGCCTGGCGCTTGTCGCCGAACCACAGATAGGTCTGGCTGACCACGCGCAAGCTCACGTAGGCGACGGAAAGCTTTGTCCGCAGGGGCTGTTCGATCGCGAAGCTGAACAGCTCGACCTCGTCGAGGGTCCGGCTGATCAGCTCGAGGTACTCGCGGCGGAACGCGGCGTCGTGGTCGCTGCCCTCCGGTGCGTACAGCGAACGTTTGGGCAGCCGTTCGAGGACCTGTTCGACGTCGTCGCCCAATCTGTCGATGCGCCTGAGCAACTCGGGCACCGCCCGCTCGACGAAGACCGGCAGATGACGCACGATCTGGACGTAGCAGTCGCAGCATTCCGCGACGAGCTGGTCATACAACGCCGTTCCCGCGGCGCTCAGCCACGTCGGCTGTGCCACGGTTTCGCGTATCCGTCGAGCCAGCTGCGCCGGATCGGCGTTCGAGGCGAAGATCGCGGCATCGGACAGATCGGCATGCTCGAAGGTATCCACCACCGCGTCGACAACAGCCGTGTGCTCACCTTCATCCATCTCACGAAACTCGTGCGCCAGCATGGGTTCGAGCCGCCCCGCCACCGCGTCCGCGATCTGCTCGAACTGTCGCTGCACACTGCGCTGCGGCCGAAGCCCGGGAATGTACCGCCGAACCAGCTCATCCATCCCCGACCGCCGGTCCTGATCCCCCTGCTGCTTCGCCAGCAAAAGATGCGCCGCCCGCCCAACCAGCGCGGTGCCGAGCCGCACCGCAACAAGTTCCGCGCTCATCTTCCCCCTGCCGCAACCGACCACCACATCTAGTGGCCCTCGATAATGCCACCACCCCCGGGCGAACTGCGACCGATCGACCACCCGGCAACCATCGCCGCCTCCGCGCCGCATGTTCGCCCCATGGCTTGCTACGCAGAACACGTGCGTATGTCAAAAGTCCTGCGGCTGTATGCACCGCGCGAGTCGGTGCCCGGCCACGCGGTCGCAGATGTGGGCTGGTCGTCAAGGAACGAGTCCGCTCACGACCTCGGCAAGACACGGCCGGTCGGATTCCTGATGCCAGCCAGTCAAGCCGCACGCCTTCTGATTTCCCGCACCAGGACTTGCCGCGCAAACACGCGTGCGTATGTCAAAAGTGGTGCGGCTGTGAGGCATGTGTGTGGGGCGCGCCGGTGGGGTTAGGGGGATTGCCACCAAGGGGCCGGGCGTTCGCGTTCCCAGTGGAGTTCTGATTCCAGTTGTGCGGCAACTGAAATCAGGAGGGGTTCGGTGGAGGCTGTGCCCATCAGCTGGGCGCCGATCGGGAGGCCGGCGTCGGTGAAGCCGGCGGGGACGTTCACGCTGGGCCAGCCGAGGACGTTCCATGGCCAGGTGTAGGGGCAGGCGGCGGTGATGAGGTTGTTGGTGGCGTGGACGCCGATGCCGTCGATGTCCTCGGCGCGCGGGGGCGGGGTGGCGGTGGTGGGGGCCAGGACCACGTCGTAGTCGTGGAAGAAGGTGCCGATGCGTTTGTGTAGCAAGGGTTCCGCTCGGCGGGCGGCGGCGAGCGCGGGGCCGTCGAGGAGGCGGCCGAGGCGGCTGTTGGCGATGGTGCGCGGATCTACCTGGGCGCCGGGGAATTTCTGGTGGGCCGCGCGGATGCCCGCCATCGACCGGGGGAGGAACGAGGCGCCGATCATGACGCCGTAGTGCAGATCGGCGACGGTTACGGTGTGGCCGAGTGTGCGCAGGGTGTCGCCGATACGTCGTACTGCGGCGGCGATTTCGGGGTCGAGTGCCGTCCTGGTCGCGGTGAAGGGGGTGCGCAGCGAGAGCGCGATGCGCAGCCGGCCGGGGTCGCGGCCCACCGCGTCCCTGGCGGAAATCGTTGCGGGAGTGTGTAAATCGCCCGGATGCGGTCCGGCGGCCAGGTCGAGCAGCAGTGCGGCGTCGGCGACCGTGCGGGCCAGCGGCCCGTTGACGGTGAGCCCGTAGAACGCTTCGGCGTGCGGCCAGGTGGAGATTCGACCACGTTGCGGCTTGATGCCGACCAGGTTGGTCCAGGCGGCGGGGATGCGGATGGACCCGGCGCCGTCGGAACCCAGTGCGACAGGCACCAATCCGGCCGCGACCGCCGCCGACGAGCCGCCGGAGGAACCACCCGGCGTGTGGTCGGCCGACCACGGGTTGCGCGTGTAGCCGAAGGAATCGGCACTGGTGAACGGCAGCTGTCCCAGCTCGCACGTGTTGGTCTTGCCGACGATCACCGCGCCCGCCGCCCGCAACCGCCGAACCGATTCGGCGTCTTCGGTTTTCGGCGCGAACGTCCCACCGCATCCGAATGCCGTCGGCTCACCGGCGATATCGGTGTCGTCCTTCACCGCGACCGGCACCCCGAGCAGCGGAAGCCGTTCCCCGGCGGCGAGGCATCGATCGGCGTCGGCCGCCTCGGCGAGCGCCCGCTCACGCCGCACGAGCCGGAACGCGTTGAGCGTCGACTGCGACGCGTCGATCCGGTCAAGGGCCGCGCCGACGGCGGCGACGGAGCTGATCCTGCCCTGCGCGAGGGCAGCGGCGTGCTCGGCCAGCCCGAGGTCGCCGGTCTGCGTCTCGGTGATCTGCCGAGTGGGATCCGTCATTGTGAGCTCCGTCTCGTCGTGCCTTCGGAAGACGGTAGCGCGCACCTGGTCAAGTGACTAGTTCACCTCTGGCGCTCAGCGCGCGCGACGCCGCGTTCGCCTGCCAACCGCAACGCTTTTTCTCGTTCCTACCGGCCGAACTATAGACATACATACAGGATGTATGTAACAGTGGCGGGACCGCGACGCACTGGAGGAACGATGGGAATCAGCACCGAACTCGGCCGCACGCACGAGGTGGACCTGCCCGGCGGCCGCATCCGCTACCACGACACGGGGGAGGGTTCGCCGGTCGTCTTCGTGCACGGACTGCTCGTCAACTCGGACCTGTGGCGCAAGGTCGTTCCGGGCGTCGCCGCCGCGGGCTACCGCTGCCTCACCCCGGACTTGCCGCTCGGCGCCCACCAGATCCCGGTCCCCGGAAAGGATCTCACCCCGGTCGGCGTCGCCGACCTGATCGCGGACTTTCTGGAGCGACTCGACCTGACCGACGTCACCGTGGTCGCCAACGACACCGGCGGCGCGATCACCCAGGTGCTGATGACCCGCCGCCCGGAGCGGATCGGCCGCGTGGTGCTCGCCGCGGTCGACAGCTACGAGAGCTTCCTGCCGCAGCCGTTCACCCTGCTGTCTTGGCTGGCCAGGATCCCGGGTTCGATGCGGCCGGTCATCGGGCTGGCGCGCATCCGGGCGTTGCATCCGACGCCGCTGGTGTTCGGCCTGGTCGCCAAGCGTCCGGTGCCGCCGGAAATCGCCGACTCCTACCTGGCCGGTCCGTTGGCGTCCGGCGCCGTGCGCAGGGACCTGCGGCTGTTCCTGAAGAATGCGCACCGCCGCTACACGTTGGCCGCCGCCACCCGGTTCGCGTCGGTCGCCGTCCCGGTGCTGGTGGTCTGGGCGCGGGAGGACAAGGTATTCCCGATGTCCTACGCCGAACGCCTGATCAGTGACCTGCCGAACGCGACGCTGAAGGTCATCGACGACTCCTACACCTTCATCCCCGAAGACCAGCCCGAGTTGCTCACCGAGTCGATCCTGGAGTTCACTCGGCTGCATGCCACGCCGTAGCCAGGAGGACCGCTCCCGCACCACCAGGGCCGCGCTCGAGCAGGCCGGCCGCAGGCTGTTCATCGAGCGCGGCTTCGCGGCGACCTCGGCCGAGGAGTTGGTCACCGAGGCAGGCGTCACCCGCGGCGCGCTGCATCATCACTACGGCGACAAGCGCGGCCTGTTCCTCGCGGTGCTCGAACAGATCGAGGTCGAGTCCAGCGAGGAGATCGAAACCGCCATCGCCACAGTCGATCCCGACGATGTGATGGCGGCCATGGCGGTCGGCCTCAGCGTTTTCCTGGAGATCTGCCAGCGTCCGCCGATGCTGCGGATCGCGCTCACCGACGCGCCCGCCGTGCTGGGCTGGCAGGCCTGGCGTGAATTCGAGAGCAGGCACGGCCTCGGCATGATCACCGCGATGCTGGAACGCGCGCGGGCCGCGGGCCTGGTCGCCGACGGCCCCATCCCGATGCTGGCGCAATTGCTGCTCAGCGCGCTCACCGAATCGGCGTTGATCGTCGCGCACGCCGCCGACCCGGACAGCGCCCGCGCCGAGGCCCAGCAATCGTTGCTGCTGCTCATCTCGGGTCTCATCCGCTCCTGAATCAGCTCGAGCGCAATAGTCGTGCCGGACTGCGCCGCCGCCCAGAATCGGCCGGATGAAGCTCGTAGCGATAGGTATCGGACTCGCGGTCGGCTTCGGCCTGGCCGGAACCGCTCAGGCGCAGCCCCTCGCCCCTGATTACACCCAGGCCCCGAACGGCGTCGGCGTCACCGACCCGTCGATCACCCCCGCGCTCTCGCCGATCCAGGTGCCGACCGCGCAGATCGAGCGCGGGCCGGACGCGACGACCATCGTCGCGCATCCCTACCTCGCCCCGTGGGTGCACAACCTGGTCCCGATCGCGCCGAACACCGCGGTCGAGGTGCGGGGCGCGGCGCGGCTCACCGTGCCGGGCGCCGCCGACGGACGCGCGCTCGTCGTCAATCCGAACGGGCACTGCCTTTTCGACGGCCCCGGTGCGCAGCCCGCCGCGCTCGGCGCGACCGCGTTGACGCCCGTGCGCGTCGACACCCCGCTGTTCCAGCTGGTCATCGAGCCGACGCTGTACCGCTGATCACTCCACGAATTGCAGCTCGACCTGCGGTAATTCGATCATGACCCGCGCGCAAACGGCGCGGTGCCAGGTGGCCGGATAACGCGTGTCCGGCTCGTGCTTGCTGTAGTCGTCGTTGGTCCGGTACGTGTGCAGGCGCGGCGAGATCTCACCCGCGCCGATGGCGTCGACCATGGCCTCCACCACCTGCTCGGTCTCGTCGGCGATCTCGGCCAGTTCGCGGGCCGCGGTGTCCGGGATCTGGAACGCTCCCCGCTCCCAGCGTTCCACGGTGCGCTCGGCCACGGCGAAGAGCCGGGCGCACCAGGGCACCGGCAATCCGAGCAATTCACGAGTGGCCCGAAAACCTGCGGCGGTTCCGGTACCGAGTAGGTCGTCCAAAGCCGAAAGCCCCTCCCCAGCAGTACGGTAGAGAAAAAGGATAGGGCAGCACGCCGACCGGCATGGGGGATTCGCCGGGGAAGTGGCAGTGGTGAGGCCGCGCCTGCCAAAGGCTGTCGGGTCTTCGTGGGAGGATGAGGCGTGCGTTTGTATCGGGATGTGGCGGTGGTGGTGCGCCAGCACAAGCTGGGCGAGGCGGACCGCATCGTCACGTTGCTGACCCGCCAGCACGGTTTGGTGCGCGCGGTGGCCAAGGGGGTCCGCCGGACCAAATCCAAGTTCGGGGCCAGGCTGGAGCCGTTCGCCTACATCGACGTGCAGTTGCATCCGGGTCGCACGCTCGACGTGGTGACCCAGGTGCACACGGTGGAGGCGTTCGCCTCCGACATCATCGACGACTACGGCCGCTACACCACCGCCTGCGCGGTGCTGGAGACCGCCGAACGGCTGGCCGGTGAGGAGCGCGCGCCCGCGCCGCGGCTGCACGCGCTCACCGCGAGCGCGTTGCGCGCCATCGCCGCCAAGCAACGTCCGCACGAGCTGATCTTGGACGCATTCCTGTTGCGCGCCATGGGTTTCGCGGGCTGGGCCCCCGCGCTGGACGAATGCGCCAAGTGCGCGACGCCGGGCCCGCACCGGGCGTTCCATGTCGCGGCCGGCGGTGCGGTGTGCGTGCACTGCCGCCCGCCCGGCTCGGCGACGCCGGCGCAGGGGGTGCTCGATCTGCTGGTCGCGTTGCTGCGCGGTGAGTGGGAGTACGTCGAAACGGCGCCCGACGGGGTGCGCAGGCAGGCCAGCGGTCTGGTCGCGGCGCATCTGCAATGGCATCTGGAACGCCAGCTGCGCACGTTGCCGCTGATCGAGCGGTCGACCCCGGTGCGCGCCCCCGCCTGATCCGCCGGACCGTGGAGACCCACACAAGGCCTCCACAACCATCAGGCAGGATAGGGGCCGTGATCCTCCGCCGAGACTCCTCCACCGCGACCAAGTCGGGCGCCACCCGCACCGTTCGTCCGCCTTCGCAGCACCCCTCGGGCGCGCGCCCGCCGGAAATCCCGGCCGCGCTGGTGCCCAACCACGTCGCACTGGTGATGGACGGCAACGGCCGCTGGGCGCAGGAACGCGGACTGCCGCGCACCGCGGGCCACGAACGCGGCGAGGCCGTGCTGATGGACACCGTCGAGGGGTGCATCGAGATCGGGGTGAAGTGGCTCTCGGCCTACGCCTTCTCCACCGAAAACTGGCGGCGCAGCCCCGAGGAGGTGCGCTTCCTCATGGGCTTCAACCGCGACGTGATCCGCCGCCGCCGCGACGAGATGCACGAGATGGGCGTGCGGGTGCGCTGGGCCGGCCGGCGACCGCGCCTGTGGCGCAGCGTGATCAACGAGCTGGAGGTGGCCGAGGAGCTGACCAAGGACAACACGGTGATGACCCTCACCATGTGCGTCAACTACGGTGGCCGTGCCGAAATCGCCGACGCGGCAAGGGAAATCGCGCGACGGGTGGCGGCGGGCGAGATCGACCCGGAGAAGGTCACCGAGTCGACGCTGGCGAAGTACCTGGACGAGCCGGACATGCCGGACGTCGACCTGTTCCTGCGCCCGTCCGGTGAGTTCCGCAGCTCGAACTTCCTGCTGTGGCAGTCCGCCTATGCCGAATTCGTCTACCAGGACACCCTGTTTCCCGATTTCGACCGTCGCAACCTGTGGGCCGCCTGCCTCGAGTACGCTTCGCGGGACCGGCGCTTCGGCGGCACCAAATGAACGGCGGTACGGACATGGAATCAACGGTGAGTCCGGAACACGAGCTGCAGGCGCGGGCCGGTGCCTGCCTGGCGATCTACGACATCGACGTGCGCGTCGACCCCGAGGGCTCGATCGGCTTCGAATACGAGGGCTCGCTGTGCTCGTTGCGCGCCGTGCGGCTGGCGCCCGGGCTCGACGTGCTGACGCTGACCTGCGTGCTGGCCTGGGATCGTCCGGTCAAGGCGCAGCTGCACAAGCGGGTCGCCGAGCGGAACAACGAGCTGCAGTTCGGCTCGCTGACCGTGATCGTGCGGGAGAAGCTGGCCGACGTCATCATGCGCTACACCTTCCCGGCCGCCGGCCTCGACGACCAGGCACTGGCTACCATGCTGGTGCTCGTGCTGTCCGGCGCGGGCCGCGCTCGTCAAGGTCTGCTGGCGCCCTGATCGAGCCATGACATCTGTCATGGCAGACACGTGACAGGCGTGCGGGGTATTCGGGCCGCTGATGCGCGAACGTTGACCCATGACATCAGCACTGACGACCGCGGCCGTCTTCGCCGCGGCTGGTGGTTCGGGGGCGCGGCGCTCGGGGGCACACCGGGCGACGCCGGCGATCGAACTGCACGATCTGCGTAAGCGCTTCGCGGTGCCCGGCGGCGGCACCATGCAGGCGGTCGACGGACTGGATCTGGTCATCGAACCGGGCGAGATCGTCGCGTTCCTCGGGCCGAACGGCGCGGGCAAGACCACCACCCTCGACCTGGTGCTCGGCTTGGCCGTTCCGGACTCCGGCACCGTCGCCGTGTTCGGCGGCTCGCCGACGGAAGCGCTTGCGGTGGGCCGGATCTCGGCCGTGCTGCAATCCGGCGGGCTGCTGCCCGACCTCACCGTCGGCGAGACCGTGCGGCTGGTCGCGACGTTGTACGCGACCCCGCGCCCGGTCGGGGAGGTGCTGGAGCGGGCGGGCATCGCCGAGATCGCCGGCCGGATGGTCGGCAAATGCTCCGGCGGGCAACGCCAGCGGCTGCGGTTCGCCCTCGCCCTGCTGCCCGATCCCGACCTGATCGTGCTGGACGAGCCCACCACCGGCATGGATGTCGAAGGGCGACGGGACTTCTGGAACGCGATGCGCCAGGACTCCGAGCGCGGCCGCACCGTCGTGTTCGCCACCCACTACCTGGACGAGGCCGACGCCTACGCCGATCGGATCGTGCTGGTGCGAGCGGGCCGGGTGGTCGCGGACGGCAGCGCCGCCGAGATCAAGAACCTGGCCTCGGGCCGCGCGGTCAGCGCCACCCTGCCCGGCGCCGTGCCGACCGGGCTGCTCGGGCTGCCCGGCGTCGACGACGTCGAGGTGCGCGGCGAGCGAATCATCGTGCACACCAAGGATTCCGACGCGGTGGCCCGCTACCTGCTCACCGAGACCCCGGCCACCGATCTCGAAATCGCCTCGCACAACCTCGAATCCGCGTTCCTGGCGCTCACCACCGGAGGCAACTGACATGACCGCCCTTGCTCCGCCGGCCGATACGCGGCATCGCCCGACACCGCTCGGCGGGTTCAGCGCCGGATTCCTGCGTCTGGAACTGCGCCGGATGCTGCGCAACCGGCGCACGATGATCTTCACGCTGCTCATCCCGCCGCTGTTCTTCGTCATCTTCGGGCTGCAATCCGATTTCCGGACAAAGTCTTTCGGCACCGGCAATGTCACCGGCTACGTCATGGTGTCGATGGCCGTCTACGGCGCGATGCTGGCCACCACCAGCGGCGGAGCCATGGTGGCGATCGAACGCGCGCAGGGGTGGAGCCGGCAGTTGCGGCTCACCCCGTTGCGTCCGGTCGCCTACATCGCCACCAAGGTCACCGTCGCGATGGCGCTCGGGTTGGCCTCGGTCAGCGCGGTCTTTCTCGTCGGCGCGGTCCTCGGCGCGCACCTGACCCCGGTCGCGTGGGTGGGCTGCTTCCTGCTCGCGTGGATCACCTCGCTGGTCTTCGCGGCCTTCGGCCTGTTCGTCGGCTACCTGCTGCCCTCGGAGAACGTGATGCAGTTGCTCGGACCGTTGCTCGCGCTGCTGTCGTTCGCGGGCGGATTGTTCGTTCCGCTGAGTGGCTGGTTCGGGACGGTGTCGAAGGTCTTTCCGACCAACGGCGTAGCCACCCTGTCGCGGATTCCGTTCGGCGACACCAGCGCGGGGTCCATCGCGCTCGCGGTGCTCAACGTCGTCGTGTGGGCCGCGGTGTTCGTCGGCGGCTCGACGATGCTGTTCCGCCGTGACACGGCCCGCTGAGCTGTCCGGTGCGCCGCGGTGCGGCCGTCCCCGCGGGGTGGACGGCCGCCCCGCCGCGGGGCCGGGCGCGGGGGCCGCGGCGCCGCGCGGCCTCCGGGGTGGGGTGGGGCTGGTCGA
>NZ_JBHTUR010000029.1:0-68148 GCF_042793755.1 Nocardia sp. NPDC056564 | reverse complement strand
CGGCGGGGCGGCGCGCCCCGGGGGGGGGGGCCCCCACCGCCGCGTTGCCGGTCACGGCGGACGCGGAGCCGCTCGGCATCCGGGATCGGTTGGCGATGCTCGACGCGACGGCTCGTCTCGATTCCGTCGGTCGCCGGGATGTCGAGCAGGGCCGGACGTGCGGGAGCGCCGTGCTGCCGAAGACGATGTCCGGACTGCCGGCCGAGCCGGGTTCGGTAGCGTCTGTGCTCGTGATCGACCGCGCGCGACAGCTCCCTCGCGATCCGTCGCATGCCTGGGGTGTGGCATGGGCGTGACGTCGTGGTCCGCGTCCCTGCGCGCGGGCGGTGCGCTGGGCCTCATCGACAGCTTGGTCACCGAGGGCGGGCCGACGGCGACCAGCAGGCGCCGGCGCGGGTGGTTCGGCGCGCTGATGGCGGTCGCCTGGATGTCCTTCATGATCGGGCCGGTGGCGCAGAGCTGGTCGGACGATGGCCCGCTGCGGGGCGCGCTCGCGACCACGGTGCTGCTCGGATACGCGCTGCTGGTCGTCGGTTCGTTCGTCGTCTTCGGCCGACGCGGACGGGGCGAGCCGGTGCTGGAGCGGCCGACCGATCCCCGGCTGTGGTTGTTCCTGGCCGCGATGGTCGCGTGCACGGTCGCGCTGGTCGCACTGGTCGGTCCGGTCGCCCTGCCCGCCGCGAGTTTCGTCGCGGTGACCGCGATCTTCCACATGCCCGGGCGCGAGTCCGGCTACGTGGCCGTCGCGGTCGCGTTGTTGCTGATGCTCACGCCGCTGGCCATCCCGAGCCTGTCGGGCATGCCGTTCTGGCTCGGTCTCATCCCGTTGGGGATCTGGGTGGCCAGGCAGCTGGGCCTGCGCGGCGAACGGCTGGCGGAGCTGGCTAGGCGGCAACGGGCCGAGCTGGACATCGTAGAGGAACGCAACCGGGTGGCGCGGGACGTGCACGACATTCTCGGCCACTCGCTGACCGTGATCACGGTGAAAACCGAACTCGCGCAACGGCTCATCGATGTCGACCTGACCCGGGCGCGGACCGAGCTGGCCGATATCGAGCGGCTGGCGCGCGAGGCGCTGGCCGGGGTGCGCGACACCGTCGGCGGATTGCGTGAGGTCACGCTGCGTGGCGAACTCGCCAATGCGCGAACGGCTTTGGCGGCCGCGGACATCGCCGCGGAGCTGCCCGAAGACGCGCGGCTGCCGGAGACATCGCACAGCGAGCTGTTCGGCTGGGTGCTCCGCGAGGCGATCACCAACGTGATCCGGCACAGCGCGGCCCGGCACTGCACGGTGCGGGTCACGGCCGACAGCATCGAGGTGTCCGATGACGGTCGCGGCCTCGGGGTGAGCGGTGAGTCCAGCTCGGGGCTCGCCGGTCTGCGCGAGCGCGTCCGTGCCGCAGGCGGCACGCTGACGCTGTCCGCGCCGAAGGAAGGAGGCGTCCGTGTCCGCGCGACCGTCCCGGTGTGAACCAGCGGCACACGCCTCGATTTCCCGCACACGCAATCGCATGCGATTCGGTCTGCGGGAATCGAAGGGTATGCGTATTCGGTTGTGGTCCCGTGGTGCGGGGCGATTCGAGGTAGGAAGTGGGGCAGATGATTCGGCTGTTGCTTGCCGATGATCAGGCGCTGGTGCGGGGGGCGCTCGCGGCGTTGCTGGGGCTGGAGTCCGATCTGGAGGTGGTCGGGGAGGTGGGGCGCGGTGACGAAGTGGTCGATGCCGTTGCTCGCACGAAGCCCGACGTGGTGCTGCTCGATGTGGAAATGCCCGGGCTGGACGGCATCTCGGTCGCCGCGCAGTTGCATGCCAGCCATCCCGAGGTGCGGGTGTTGATGGTGACGACCTTCGGCAGGCCAGGCTACCTTCGCCGGGCGATCGATTCGGGTGCCAGCGGGTTCGTGGTAAAAGACACTCCGGCAAGGGAATTGGCCGACGCTGTGCGGCGGGTCCAGATGGGCCTGCGGGTGGTCGATCCCGCGCTGGCCGCCGAAACCCTCACCGCCGGAACGTCCCCGCTGACCGAACGCGAACGCGAGGTCCTGTCGGCCGCCGCGGACGGCGCGACCGCGGGCGCCATCGCCAAACAACTGCACCTCTCCGAGGGGACCGTTCGGAACCACCTGTCCGCCGCCATCGGCAAAACAGGCACCACCACCCGCGCCGAAGCCGTCCGCGCCGCCGAACGTCTCGGCTGGCTCTAACCGCCGGGGGGCGGCGAGCGCACCGAGGGTGGTCACCGCGGCGGATCGCCAGGCCGGCCGGCGAATCGGGGAAGTTCCTGATGCGCCGCATCGCTTTTACTGGTTTGCTCGCAGTACCGGCGACACGGGACCGGCCTGAGGAGCGAATGTGGTGAACGCGATCGAAGCCACCACCTGGGTGTGGCTGGCGCTCGAGATCGGCTTGCGCATACGAGATCGATTGCGCCGCACGGGTTCTACCGCGCAGGACGGCGGCACCCGGTTGACCCTGGTGATCGTCGTCGCGGCCGCCGCCACCCTCGCCCTGTTCGTCGCGGACTTCCTGCCCGCGGACAGCGTGTTCCAGTTCCCCGGTGCCCACCTGCCGTGGCAGATCGCCGGGACCGCGATCATGTGGCTGGGGCTGGTCGTGCGGATCTGGGCGATCGTCGTGCTCGGTAGTTCGTTCCGCACGACCGTCGAGGTCGACAGCGATCAGGCGGTGGTCGATCGAGGCCCGTACCGGTGGGTGCGCCACCCGTCCTACACCGGGATTCTGCTGGTCATGGTCGGCCTGGGCCTGGCCGCGGCCAACTGGATATCGTTGGTCGTCGCCGTCGCCCTGCCGATCTATGCTCTCGGCCGACGGATCGACGTCGAAGAGAAGGCGTTGGTCGAGACCCTCGGCCGCGCCTACGAGGAGTATCGGACCAGCACCAAACGGCTCGTTCCCGGCCTGTGGTGAGCCGCTCGCTGATAGTCATCTGAGAATCCGGCAAACGCGACACTTTCGACCCCGCCCACCGCGTTGACACTGGTGAGAAGGCCAACGCGGCCACACGAAGGAGTTCGGAATGAGCCTCATCGGCACCCTGATCGGTTACGCCCTGACCGTGTTCATCGTGTTGCTGCTCGCACGGATGGTGTTCGACTGGATGGCCGCCCTCGGCAACAGCCCCAGCTGGGCCACCCGTCCCCGCGAGCTGACGCACGCCGCCACCGAGCCGGTGATCGCGCCGGTGCGGCGGGTGCTCCAGCCGATCCGGGCCGGCGGCCTGTCCATCGACCTGGCCTTCACTGCGGTGTTCATCGCCGCGCTGGTGCTGCGGGCCATCGCGTTCAGCTTCTGACCTCGCCGCGGGCGGCGGGGCCGTCGTAGGCGAGCAGCGTGCGCAGACCGCGGGCCAGGGTGTCCGGTTCGAGATCGCCGATGAGCAAGTGCTGCAACATGAATCCGGGCAGCACGCCCATGAGGGCGGTGGCCGTCGCGTGCGTGTCCGCGTCGGCCGGGAGCCAGCCCGCGTCGCGCATGCGCTCGGTGTATTCGTAGCAGAGGGTCCGGATGCCCAGGATCGCCTGCTTGACGTACTCGGCCGCATCGATGTTCACCAGCGCCAGCGCCCACGCCTGCGGGGCCAGTCGCACCGGGCCGTCTGGCCCGCTGTTCGCGACCATGTGCTCGGCCATCGCGGCGACGAATCGGTCCGGCGTCGGCAGCGGATCGGTGTGGATCAGCTCGGTCATCAGGGCGCGCAGCGGCACCGTGGTCTGGGTGGCGAGCGCCGCGATGAGGTCGTCTTTGCTCTTGAAGTAGCGGTAGACGGCGCCGGCGGACAGCCCTGACTCGGCGAAGACGTCCTGCATGGACGTCTCGTGGAAGCCCTTGCGGGCAAAGCAGAGGCGAGCGGCATCGAGGATCTGCTGCCTGCGGCGTTCCAGGTGTTCTTCGCTGACTCTGGGCATGCTCATAAAGTAAAACGAACATCCGTTCTTGACAAGGTGCGGGGGGAGCGCGACGATGTCTCCCAGTTAAAGAAAACGGTCATTCGATTTACGGGAGAACGTCATGACCACAACCCAGCGAGCGCTCGCCGCCGGTGTCGGCGCCGCCCTGCTCCAAGCGCTGATGCTGATCGCCTTCGCCTGGCCCGCCGCCAATATCGCCCCGCGCGATCTGCCCATCGCCGTCACCGGCCCGCAGGCCGACATGGTCGTGACCCAGCTCGCCGGGCACGATCCGGACGCCTTCGCCATCGCCCGACCGGCCGACGAGGCCGCCGCGCGCGCCGCCATCGGGGACCGGGAGGTGTACGGCGCCATCGTCACCGGCGACGGACCGCCGCGCGTCCTGATCGCCTCCGCCGCGAGTCCGGCTGTCGCGCAACAACTCACGCAGATCGGCCAGCAGCTGGCCGGGGGACCGGCCGCCCGGGTCGAGGATGTGGTGGCCGCCGATCCCGACGATCCGCGCGGCACCGCGTTCGGCGCGATGGTGCTGCCGCTGGCCCTGTCCGGCATCGCCGCGGGCGTGCTACTCAGCCTGCTGATCCCGACGGTCGGTGGCAAAGCCCTGGGGCTGGTCACCTTCGGCGTGACCGGCGGCCTGCTGAGCATGGAGATCATCCACGGCTGGATGTCGGTGGTCCCGGGCTCCTACCTCGAACTGTCCGCGGTAGCCGGCCTGGTCTCGTTCGCCGTCTCGGGCGCGGTAGTCGGCCTCTCCACCGCAATCGGCCGAGCGGGCATCGGCATAGCAGCACTGACCATGCTGCTCATCGGCAACCCGTTCTCCGCCGCCACCTCGGCCCCCGAGCTCCTCCCGCAGCCCTGGGGCGCCATCGGCCAGCTCCTCCCGCCCGGCGCCGCCGCCTCCCTGCTCCGCTCGGTCGCTTTCTTCGACGGCGCAGGCGCCACCAAACCCCTTGTCGTACTACTGATCTGGGCCCTATCCGCTCTCGCCCTGCTCGCCCTCGGCGCCCTACGCACCCGCCGCCCCGCCGAAGCCCCCACCTCCACCCCGGTCCCCGTCGCCGCCGGCTGACCGTACGAAGCCGCACACCCCCTGATTTCCGGCATACGCAATCGCATGCGATTCGATGTGCGGGAAATCAGGGGGTGTGCGTGTGTTTCGAGGTGGGCGGCGCGGGGTCAGTTGATGGTGAAGGGGAGGGTGGGGGCGGTGGGGGCGCCCTCTTCCTTCTGGCTGTTGTAAGTCAGGATGTAGTTGCCGGTGGCGGGGGTGGGGACGACGAATACGACGTAGTTCTTCGCGTTGTCGATGGTTTTGCCGGCGTCGAGGAGTTCGTTGATCGGGCTGCGGTCGTCGGCGACGATGCTCTGGCCGTCGGGGGTCTTCAGGGAGAAGTATTCGGTGAAGATGTTGCTGCCGCCGGCCGGGATTCCTGATCCGCCGGTGATCGTGATGTGCAGGGCGAGTTCGTCTTTGCCGCGCTCGCCCTTGGTGTAGCTGGGGCTGAGCTTGCCCGCGGTCACCTGGATGGTGGTCTGGTCCTGCACCAGCGTGCCGGTGACGGGGAGCGTCTTCGGTTGCACGCTGTCCACCTTGCCCGCGGTGCTGAGCGGGATCTTGGTCTGGTTGTCCGCGGCCTGCCCGTACACCACGGTCATCGTGTCGATCAGATGCTCGGCGTCCTTCGCGGACTTGACCGACGTGGTCACCTTGCCGGTCGCCGAACCGCCGCCGGGCACCGTCGGGTTGTCCCACGATGCGCCGCCGTCGACCTCGCTGCCGACCAGCAGCGAGGTGTTGTTGCTCATCGTCTTGTTGTCGAGCGTGGTGTTCTTGTAGGTGATATCGATCAGCACCTTCGCGCCGCCGAAGTCGTCCGGCACCACGGTCGCCTTGTTGACGGTGATGTCGAAACCTTCGAACCAGCCGGTCTTGCCGACGGTGCGCACCGTCGACTGGCCCGCACCCGAATTGCTGCCCGGCGAGCCGTTGGCGACCACGCTGGTGGCCGGTGTCGCCGAGACCGGTGTCGCCGTGCCGTTCTTGTCATTGCAGGCGGTCAGGGCCAGCGTGGCCGTGCCGAGCAGCGCCACCGCGGCTGCGGCGGTGCGGATTCGGCGGCTACGGGCCGGAACTACGGATGAAAGCAAGGTCGTGCGCACGGCTGAGCCTCCCGGAAGATGTGCGACCCCAGAGCGCGACACCCGGGTAGGCCGGGCGTTCGTGGGTTCGCGTTGAAATCTGCACGGGCAGGCTCGGTGTTAACCAGGGCTCGGTCCGCTGAGTGAACCGAAGCGTGGACTACATCGTGGTCCGGCCGTCCCCATGATCGGCCGACGCACAGGACGCGCAGGTGCCGAACACCTCCATGGTGTGGCTGACCTCGGTGAACCCGTGCTCACGGGCGATCGCGCCCGCCCAGGCCTCCACGGTCGGCCCCTCCACCTCGACGGTGCGCCCGCAGTGCCGGCAGACCAGATGGTGATGGTGCCCGGTGGAACACTGGCGATAAACGGACTCGCCGGAGTCGGTGCGCAACACGTCGACCAGGCCGGCATCGGCCAGCGACTGGAGCGTGCGATAGACGGTGGTCAGCCCGATGCCCTCGCCGCGCTTGCGCAGCTCGTCGTGCAGTTCCTGGGCGGACCGGAACTCCTCGATGTCACCGAGCAGCGCCGCGATGGCGCTGCGCTGCCTGGTGCTGCGGATGCCGACCGGCTTCTGCGGAACGACACTGTTCTCTGGCACGAATTACCCTTCCTCGGCGTGCGCGACGGCGTCGACCACGATATGCGCGAGATGGTCGTCGACGAGTTCGTAGAGCACCTCGCGACCGGACCGCTCGCCGTGGACCACGCCCGCGGACTTGAGGATGCGCAGATGCTGGCTGACCAGCGGCTGGGTCACCCCGAGCGCGTCGACCAGCTCGTGCACACAGCGCGGCGACTCGCGTAACTGCAGCACGATGGCGATGCGGACCGGAGCGGCCAGGGCGCGCAGCAGCTCGCCCGCGTCCTCCAGGACGGTCCGGGCGGGAACCGGCGCGGGCGCGGGCGCACGATACGGGTTGTGCGGATGGGTGGTGGCGGTCTCGGCGGTCATGGCACCAACTCCTTATTGGAAAGCGATCCCATTTTGATATGCACAGTTGCGCATGTCAAACGGACGCGCCGGTGCTCGCGCGTCCACCCGGACACGGACAGCGGTTGCCCGTGCGGTGGAACGTCGGGTGGGCAGGGCCGATAGTCTGTCTTCGTATCGTTGCGTCCTCGCAAAACAATGGCCTGAACGCACAATCCGACTCGTAGTGGATGGAGAATTCTCGAGTGGCACCCAAGTCGAAGGTGGACACCGTTGCCAACCTCGCCAAGCGCCGGGGTCTGGTGTACCCGAGCGGTGAGATCTACGGAGGCACCAAGTCGGCCTGGGACTACGGTCCGCTGGGCGTCGAACTCAAGGAGAACATCAAGCGCCAGTGGTGGCGTTCGATGGTCACCAGCCGCGAGGACATCGTCGGCCTCGACTCGTCGGTGATCCTGCCGCGCCAGGTCTGGGTGGCCTCGGGTCACGTCGGCGTGTTCAACGATCCGCTGGTCGAGTGCCTGAACTGCCATCACCGCTTCCGGCAGGACCACCTGCAGGAGGCGTACGCGCTCAAGCACAAGATCGACGACCCGGACACGGTCACGATGGACCTGCTCGCGTGCCCGAACTGCGGCACCGTCGGCAAGTGGACCGAGCCGCGCGACTTCAACATGATGCTCAAGACCTACCTCGGCCCGATCGAGTCCGAGGAGGGCATGCACTACCTGCGGCCCGAGACCGCGCAGGGCATCTTCGTCAACTTCGCGAACGTGATGACCACCGCGCGCAAGAAGCCGCCGTTCGGCATCGCCCAGATCGGCAAGAGCTTCCGCAACGAGATCACCCCCGGCAACTTCATCTTCCGCACCCGCGAGTTCGAGCAGATGGAGATGGAGTTCTTCGTCAAGCCCGGCGAGGACGCCGAGTGGCACAAGTACTGGATCGAGACCCGCTTCTCCTGGTACACCGACCTCGGCATCAACCCGGACAACCTGCGGCTCTACGAACACCCGAAGGAAAAGCTGTCGCACTACTCGGCGGGCACCACCGACATCGAGTACCGCTTCGGCTTCCAGGGCAACGAGTGGGGTGAGCTCGAGGGCATTGCCAACCGCACCGACTTCGACCTCAAGACGCACTCCGAGCACTCCGGCACCGAGCTCAGCTTCTTCGACCAGACCACCAATGAGCGCTACGTGCCCTACGTCATCGAGCCCGCGGCCGGCCTGACCCGTTCGCTGATGGCGTTCCTGGTCGACGCGTACGCCGAGGACGAGGCGCCGAATGCCAAGGGCGGCGTGGACACTCGCACGGTGCTGCGCCTGGACCGCAGGCTCGCCCCGGTCAAGGCGGCGGTACTCCCGTTGTCGCGCAACGCGGATCTGACGCCGAAGGCGAAAGACCTTGCCGCGCAACTGCGCCGGAACTGGAACGTGGAGTTCGACGACGCCGGCGCGATCGGCCGCCGCTACCGCAGGCAGGACGAGATCGGCACCCCGTTCTGCATCACCGTCGACTTCGACACCCTCGACGACCAGGCGGTGACCATCCGCGAGCGCGACTCGATGACGCAGGAGCGGATCGCGCTGGACAAGGTGGAGGGCTACCTGGCCCAGCATCTGCTGGGTTCCTGAGCTTCCGGCCGAACGACCCGCACCCGACGATCGGTGCGGGTCGTTCGTCGTCTCAGCGCGTCGGCGGCAGCGGGGGAGTCGGTGGCGTCGGCGGGAGCTGCGGACGTTCCGATTCGGAACCGTTGCCGCGCACCGTGATTCCGATCGCGGTCGGGATGAGCAACGCCATGCCCCACGGCACGGCCACCCAGAACGGCCAGAAATAGCCCGCGCCGGTGGCCACCCAGATCAACAGGGTCAGCATGTTCACGAAAACCCATGGCGTCCACATGATCACGACCCACTGCGGTATCCGCTTCACCTCCCGCGAGCGCGAACCGCGCTGAGCGGGAAGGTCGGCCAGCACCGGATTCAGCTCGCCATAGGTCTTGGCGGCATACACCTGTTGCAGCCGGTCGTCGTATTCGTGCAGCGTCAGCCTGCCCTCGTTCATCGCGTGCCGCAGTTGTTCCACGACCTTCTCGCGGTCGGCATCAGACGCCCGCACATTCTCCGCTCCCACGGTTGTCAGCGTAGGACGGTTCCGGGCGATCCGCCCTCCAATCGCCGGTCTGCCGGTTTCCGGACGTGCTGGCGGGAAATATCCGGGCCGGGTGGTCCGTTGACGCTCGATGTGCCGTTAGTCACCGAATCGAGGAGCTCAGCATGGCAAGAGCGGTGAAGTTCGATCGATATGGCGGGATCGACGAGTTGCGGGTGGTCGAGGTGCCGACGCCGACCGCCGGGCCAGGACAGGTGGTGGTCGCCGTGGTCGCGGCGGGCATCAATCCGGGCGAGGCGTCGATCCGCAGCGGTGCGTTGCACGACCGCTGGCCCTCGACGTTTCCGTCGGGGGAGGGGACCGATTTCGCGGGGCGCGTCGTCGAGCTCGGGGCGGAGGTCGGTGGGATCGAGGTCGGTGCCGAGGTGCTCGGGTTCACCGACGAACGCGCCAGTCACGCGACGCATGTGGTGGTGCCGTTCGCTCAGGTGACGCCCAAGCCCGCCGGGCTGGACTGGGATGTGGCAGGCGCGTTATATGTCGCGGGCACAACGGCTTTCGCGGCCATTCGCGCGGTGGAGGCGAACGCGGGCGACACCGTCGTCGTGTCCGGCGCCGCCGGCGGAGTCGGCTCGATCGCGGTGCAACTGCTGCGCGCGCGTGGGGCCGAGGTGATCGGTATCGCCGGCGAGGGCAATCACGACTGGCTGCGGAAGGTCGGCGTGACGCCGGTGGCGTACGGCGACGGGCTGATCGATCGACTCCGGGCCGCCGCGCCGGACGGTGTGGACGCGTTCATCGATACGTTCGGCGCCGACTACGTGGACATCGCCGTCGAACTCGGCGTCCCGGTGGATCGAATCGACACCATCATCAACTTCGCCGCCGTCGAGAAATACGGCGTGAAAGCCGACGGCAACGCCGCCGCGGGCACCATCGACGTGCTCACCGAACTGGCCGACCTGGTCGCCGCAGGCACCATCGAGGTCCCCATCGCCGCCACCTACCCCCTCGACAAGGTCCAAGACGCATACCGCGAACTCGAACAGCGGCACACCCGCGGCAAGATCGTCCTGCACCCCTGAATTCCCGCACCACTCTTGATTTCCCGCACCTAAAATCGCATGCAATTCTCGGTGCGGAAAATCAGAAGGCGTGCGTGTTCAGCGATGTACGGTGCGGCCTGGTCAGGGGACGTCCCAGAACGCGAGTTCGTGGCGCATGCCTTCGCGGAACAGGGCCTCGGCGCGGTCCGGGTCGGGGCCTGCCTCGTCGATCATTTGGGCGCAGCGGCGGGTGAGGGCGGCGAAGGCGGGGTCGGCGTAGGTGTCGACCCAGCGGCGGTAGCGGGGTTCGGCGGGCGGGTTCTCCGCGAGGCGGGCGCCCAGCGTGGAGTAGCCCCACATGCACGGGTAGAGCGCGACCAGGCCCTCGGCGTAGTCGGCGGCCGAATCGAGCAGGAACGCCGTGTATGCCTCGCACGCAACACCTTTGGTGACGCCACCGAGATCGGCCCCGAACTCCGCGGCCAGCGAGCGGTGCAGGGCCAGCTCGTCGTGATAGGTGGCGTGCGCCAGGTCCACCAGGTCGCCGAGGTGCGCAGGCGGGGCCTGCCAGGCCAGGCGGCTGAACACCCGGACGTAGTCGAGCAGGAAGAGGTAATCCTGCTCCAGCCAGGAACGGAAGACCGGCTCGGGCAGGTCACCCTTGGCTATGCCCGCCACGGTGGGGTGCTCGAGCTGATGTTCGACCAGCGGGCGGCCGAGTTCTTCCAGATGCGCGGCGAGACTCATGCGGTCCAGTCTCGCGCATCCGTTCGTTTGCGCCCCGGCCGGTGTTGCCGCACGCTTGCGAGGTGTTGCGGGATGAGGATGCGGTGGTGCGCGAGTTGGCGCCGTCGGAACAGCGGTTTGTCCGGCACGGCACCTACACGGGCCGGTCGGTGGCGGTAGCGGGCGAGCTCGATGTGGCGGCGTTGAAAGAAGCCTTCGCCGCATTGCAGATGGCGTTTCCGGTGGTGCTGTGCCGGATCGGCGAAGACGAGGAGGGTACGGGATATCTACTGCGCCCGGGGGATTCGCCGATCGAGGCTTCGGTGACCGAGGGCGACGTGGAGACTGTGGGTTTGCCGGCGACGCCGGTGGACCCCGGAACGCAGTTGGCGTATCTGGACGCGGTGGTGTCCGGCGCGGATCGATGGCGGGTCACCTTGTTCGCGCATCACAGCATCGCGGATGCCGGACACTGCGTCGAACTGCTGTCGCGGTTCTGGGGGTGCTATACCGATATCGTCGAATCCACGCCGATAAGCGTTGTGCCGCAGGAGTATCCGCAACCGTTGGAGTGGCACGCGGCGAAGCGGGGGATTGTCGCGGGTTCGGTATCCGGCTTCGAAGCGGTGACCAAGCCGTTGCCGACGGCGACACCGGCTGTGCCCGTTGGCGATCCGGCACCCAGCTCGCTGGCCCGGCCGGAGCGGATTCGGTTCGATGAGGCGACGACAGCGCGGATCGTCGCACTGGGCCATCGTCGGGGCGTCAGCGTGAACGGGTTGATCACGGCCGCACTGCTTCGTGCGTACGCTTCCGAAACCCCCGATGCCACAGGCGGGCCGGTGTCGTTGGGCTGCCTGTACCCGGTGGATATGCGGTCACGGCTCGACCCGCGCGTAGCACCCGCCGAAGGCACCAACATGGCCGGACTCGCGTCGTTCGCCGCCGCGATCGACCCTGCGGAGAGCGTTCTGGAACTGGCCCAACGGATTTCGGAACGACTCAGCACCGACCTGGCCGAGGGCATCGTGCAACAGTCGGTACTGCACTTCCCCGACTTCTACGGCCCGACCCGAATCCACTCCCTGGCCGGCCACATCGCAATCACCAACACCGGCGCCGTACCCCGATTCCGCACCCCCGCCGCCCTCACCCTGACCGACTACGAAATCGTCTACCTCTCCGCCCACCCCAAACCCTCCACCGGCGCCTCCGCCGCAATCACCTTCCTCGTCTACACCTTCCACAGCCAATTGGCCGTAGGCCTACTCGGCGGCGGGACCAGCACGAACAAGCTACTCACCGCGGTCCACAAAGAACTGACCGCGTTATCCGCCGAGGAAATCGAGTAGTTGCCCATCGCCGAAGCAGCTACGCCGCAAGTTCTCCGCGAATAGCCGCAGATGGTCAGCGATGGCGGACGGTCCAGCCGCCGAGTAGCCGTGTCGATAGTCCAGCTCCTCGCCGCGCCCCCCGCATCGGCGATTGCCCGTCGCAGGGGGCGTAGAGCTGGGTGCCGGTGGGTGAAAGGGGGAGGGTCGAGGCTGTCGTTCGGGCAGAATGCTGGGTGACAGCGGACGATCGGGTTGGAAGCGGGTGTGCCAGCGGTGGTGACGAACGGAGACCGGGGCAGTGGGGTCGGTGCGGCCGCGGTCGGGCTGGCCGCGCTGGGGGTGGGCGAGGCGATCGCCGCGACCAGGGGCGGCTCGCTGATCGACACCCTGGGGCGGGCGGCCATCGATGTTGTGCCGGTGCCGGTCGTCGAGGTCGCCGTGGCGAAGTCCGGCCGGCACGACAAGATCGCTACCCGGGTGGGTATCGGCGCGGGGGTGGTCGCGGCGGCCGCCGGGCTGGCCGCCCTGCCGGAGCGGTTGCGCACGCCGGTCACAGTGGCGGCCGGCGCGGGCGCCGCGGCATTGGCGACCCGGCTGCCGACCCGCTCCACCGCCACGGTGGCCGGCGCCGTGGCGGCCGGCGGAGTGCTGGCCGCCGGCTTGCGCAGAAGGCCGCGCGGGCTACTCGGCGGGCTGGCCTGGCTCGCGACGGGCGCGGGAATGTTCGCCGCGGCGCACACCTTGCACCACGACCTGGACCGCAAGCAGGACAACGACATTCGCCGGATCGGCCCGATGGGCGCGCTGGGCGTCGTGCCGCAGGACGGACTCGAAGACGAGCCTGGCTTGTCCCCGTTGGTCACCGCCGCCCGCCGAATGTACGTCGCCGACGTCAATCTGCGCCCGCCGCGGATCGATCCGGACCACTGGCGGCTGTCCGTCACCGGCAAGGTCGCGCATCCCCTGCGCCTGACGCTGAACGAATTGGCCGAAGACGCAGTGGAATTCGACGCTGTCATGGTGTGCGTGCACAACCACCCCGGTGCAGGCCGGGCCGCCAACGGCCGCTGGTTCGGCGTACCGCTGTCCGACCTGCTGAAGCACGCCATCCCCGAATCCGACGCCACCCGCCTGGTCACCAGGGCCGTGGACGGCTACACGATCTCCCTGCCGATCGAGCCACTGCGCTCCGGCGAATGGCCCGGCTACGTGGTCATCGGCATGAACGGCGAACCCCTCACTCCCGCACACGGATTCCCCGCCCGCGTCTTCGTCCCCGGCCTGTACGGCCAGTACACCGGCGCGAAATGGCTCGGCGAACTGGAACTCACCGACGACGAGCACGTCGACTACTGGTGGCGCCGCGGCTGGCCCGCGGGCCCACTCTGGGTGACCCCGCAGGCCCGCATCGACGTCACCGCCCCCGGCCGGGCCGCCGCGGGCACCACCACGCTCGCCGGCGTCGCCTGGGCCCCGCCCCACGGCGTCGCCGGCGTGGACGTCCGCATCGGTGAAGGCGATTGGCGCCCGGCCGATCTCGGCACCGAACTCGCCCCCGCCGCCTGGCGCCGCTGGCGCATCGCGGTAGCACTCCCACCGGGCGAACACCAGGTACAGGCCCGTGCGATCAGCCGCTCCGGCGAAGTCCAGGACGGCCGCCACCGACCACCTTTCCCCACCGGCCCCTCCGGCTTCCACACGATCACCGTCCAGGCCTGACCACCCAAAGCGCCACCGACACAGCCACACCCAGCGCTCTACGCCAACCACCTGCCCCTTGGCGCGCGCCGGGCAAAGCCCTCGGCGAACTGGTCAGCAAGTTGCGGCTGCGGCCGAGTACCTGCGCCTGACCAGAGGCCGTGCTCAGCACGACGCCCGGGAACATGCCGTCACCCCAACGAATCGTTCTCCCAACGAGATCCGCACCGAAGCCGGTGCGGACCTCGAGGGAGTGCCGATCCTGGAACCCGACGCCCCGCCTACTTCGGGACGATCGGTTCCTGGAGTTCGGTGACCCAGCCGCTCGGGTCCTCGGTGTAGACCAGGGTCACCTCGCGGCTGGGGCCGCTCAGCCGGTACCCGTTGTCGTCGACCCAGCGGCCGAGCGCCTGCCAAGGCGCCAGAACCTCGTCCATGCTGCCGCGGTGCACCACCGTGGCGGCCTGAGGCACGGCGGGGAGGTCAACGACCGCGAAATCGTGCCCCTCGGTGCTGTCGAGGTTGACCGGCATTGCGGCGTGCGCGAGCACCGAACCGTCTTCGCGCTCGTCGTAGTACGCGATGGCGTACCCGGCGATCGGTATCCCGGCGTCCTCCAGCCGTTTGCAGACGTCTTCGAACAGCGGCCCGATGACCGGCCCGATCGATTCCGGCTCGAAACTGGCGGCGACAGCGGTCAATTCGGCTACCCGAACCGCCGGGATGGACTTGATCAGCACATCGTGGACAGGCATGGCGCCCTCCTTCTCGATGATGCGGAGCCTCGTCTCGACCTGGACCAGCCTGGCCCGGTCGCCCGCGATGCGCTGCTCGAGCTCGGCCCGGCGCAGGATCAGCATGCCGCGCAGTTCCGCGCCGCTGACCTGGTCGTCCAGAATCTGGCCGACCTGTTCCAGGGTGAAGCCGAGATCCTTCAGTGCGACAAGGCGATTGAGCCGGGCCAGCTGGCCGCCGGAGTAGAAGCGGTACCCGCTGCGCTGGTCGACCCGATCGGGGCGGAGCAACCCGATCGCGTCGTAGTGGCGCAGCATGCGCACCGACACCCGTCCGTGTCTGGCGAAGTCTCCGATGGTGAACATAACGACTCCTGGTCTATGACCTCACACGGTGTCAGGGTCAAGCGCGTCAGAATCGGCCGCCGCGGCTGATTCGCCGGGACCCGCTGGACCCGCCGTAAGAGCCGGCACTCCAGCCGTCGGACCCGGACCGACGGCCGCCGCTCGCGGCTCCGCGCAGCAGTCCGTCGATGAGGATCCCGCCGAGCACGGCGCCCGCCTGCGACGATCCCGACACCGGTTGGGCCGTCTCCCAGGCCCGCACGCTGGCCTGGGCGGCCCGCAACGCGCGTCCGGCGAGGTCGGCGGCGGACTGGGCGCTGGTCAGCGCCTGTGCCGGGTCGGTGGTGCTTTGTTGTTGGGCTGCATCGAGATTGCGCTGCGCCTCGGACAGCCGGGTGCGCGCCTCGGCGTCGATGCCGCCGCGCCGGGTGGTGATGTAGTCCGACGCGGCGCCGACGCGTGCGCGGGCGTCGGTCAGCGCCTGATCGAGCCTGCGTCGCAGGTCCTCCGCGGCGAGCTTGCGGTCGGTGGCGGCGGCGATGGCGCGGTCCAGATCGCCGTCGGCGGCTACCGCGTCGTGGAAGGCGTCGAGCGGATCCGCCGTCGCGGCGGCAGCGGCCTGGTCCAGGATGGTTTGCGCCGTCGCGATCGCGGCGGCGAGTTCCTGCCCGCCGTAACCGGAAAGCTCGGTGGCGGAGGCGATATCGCGACGCAGCTCGTCGAGCACCGCGGGCAGCCCATCGCGGGCCTGCTGAATGTTGGCGGACGCGTTGTCGATTCCGTCGAGCAGCGTGCGCGCCTGGCCGACGGCCGCCTCCGCCGAGCGGATCGCGGCCACCGCCCCGCCCTGCTTGCCCACCGGCTGCGTCAACGCCGCACGTCCCGCATCGATGTTCTGCTCCGCGAAGGTGATTCGTTCACCCGCCATGGTCGCGTTGTCCTGGATCGGGGCGAGCACGCTGGCCGGATGCGCGGCGGTGAGCCGGGACAGCTCCGCCTGAGATGCAGGCAGCCGGCCCTTCAGCTCGACGAGATCCCGGGTCAGCCCGTCCAATCGATCGCCGGCATTGATCAGCAGGTTGCGCATGGCGTCGAATTCGGCCACCTGAGCGTCGAGTTCGCGATCGGCGCGTCCGACCGTGCCGATCAGGTCGACCAGCAGCGTGCGCTGTTCGTCCGGCGTCTCCGGAATGTCGTCGTCGAGCCGCTGCCGGATGGAGAACGCTTTGGACGCAGCGGCTTTCGCATTGTCGAGTGCGGTGGTGAAGGGCAGCGTGGCGGTCGCACCGAACTCGCCGGTCGCCAACTCCAATTCCTCCGCGCTGGTCCGGACCGCGTTGTCGATCTCGACCAGCGCCTCCCGCGAACGCGCGTGCAGTGCCTCCAGCGACAGCGTACCCAGCGCGGTGCTGTTGTCCGGGTCCACCTCGCGCGCCACCGCGAGTTCGGCCTTCGCCCGGTCCCGCCGCCGCTTGCGCGCGAACAGCACCAGCCCGCCCACCACAAGCACAATCAATACGCCGACAACGAGCAGGAATGCGACATTGACGCCGCCGCCCCGCATCGCCGACTGCACTCCGTCCGCGGTCTCCACGCCCGCGTCCGCCCACCGCCCGTCCCGCAGCGCGGGCTCCACGTCCCGCGTCAGCAGACTGTTCAACTCGGAATCGCTGACCCCGCTGGGCAACTCGCCGTAGAACCAGTACGAACGATCCTGCGTGGCAACCGCGAGCAACAGATCCCGGCTACCGAATCCGGACTTCGCCGCCGTCTGCTCCGCCCACGCCTGCGGCCCCAGACCGCCGAAATCGTGCACGTAGACCACCCACAACCGCACCTGCTGGTCGGCGTACAACTCATCCACCGCCGACCGCACCCGGTCGACCTGCCCACCGCTGAGCGCCCTCGCCGAATCGACCACATAGGTGTCCATCCGCAGCGGCGTCTCCGCCACCCCGGCCGGCGCCCCGACCAGCACGGCCCCGGCGAACAACACACCGAGCAGCACCCGGGACGTCCAGCAGGCAACACGATTCGGCAGCGACATGGCACGAATCTAGCGCGCGACCCCGCCGACCGAGCCGAAGACGACCGACCGGGGCGCCCGCGGAATGGCAGGGGTGGGCAGTGGTCGATAGCATCGTCGGTGTGATCACCATCGATCGCCCGTATACCGGTCATGTCTCGCCGGGTTCCGATCCGCAGCAGCGTGACGTCTCGGGTGCCAGCATCGTCAAGCTGTCCGTCGGCGGCATGGACAACAACTGTTATCTGGTGCAGTGCGCGGCCACCGGCGCGGCCCTGCTCATCGACGCCGCGAACGAGGCCGACCGGGTCGAGGAACTCATCGCCTTCGTGGCGCCGGGCCAGGTCGCGATGATCGTCACCACGCATCAGCACCCTGACCACTGGCAGGCGCTGAAGCAGACGACCGCCGCCACCGGCGCGCCCACCGCCGCACACGAACTCGACGCCGGACCCCTCCCGGTCCGCCCCGACCGCCTGCTCGCCGACGGCGACCACATCGTCATCGGTGAGCTGGACCTCGAGGTCATCCACCTCCGCGGCCACACCCCGGGCTCGGTCACCCTCGCCCTCACGGACGGCGACGGCCGGGTCCATCTGTTCACCGGCGACTCCCTGTTTCCCGGTGGTCTCGGCCGCACCACCGACCCGGCGGACTTCGAGTCCCTCTACCGCGACGTCACCACCAAACTCTTCGCCCGCTACCCCGACGACACCGTCGTCTATCCCGGCCACGGCGACGACACCACCCTCGGCGCCGAACGTCCGCAGCTGTCCGAGTGGCGGGAACGCGGCTGGTAGCCGGGATTCGCGCCCACCTGACTCGGGTAGATCCCCGAACAACGCGTGCGTCGCGCACCTACTGGCAGACTTGGGGAGTGGATTCGCCAACGATGCGCGCTCGAGCCGACGCGCCGCCCGGACCCGTGCCGTCGCGAGGGTTCGGCGCGGGAGTGCTGCGTTGGGTCCGGCGGCTCTTCGTCGGCTCGGTGCTGATGGGGTTGGTGCTGGTCGGCGGGACCGCCTTCCGGGTGTGGCAGGTGGCGCGCATCGACGATTACGCGACGGCCGACGCCATCGTGGTGCTCGGCGCCGCGCAATACTCCGGCACCCCGTCGTCGGTGTTCGAGGCACGGCTCGACCAGGCCTATCGGCTGTTCCGGCTCGGGGTGGCGCCGCGCGTGATCACCGTCGGCGGCAAGCAGGAGGGTGACCTCTACACCGAGGCGGCGTCCGGCAAGAACTACCTGCAATCGCGCGGCGTGCCGAGCGACAAGATCCTGGCCGTCGAGACCGGCTCGGACACCCTGCGCAGCATCGAGGCGGTCGCGACCGCCATGCAGGCCCGGGACATGGGCTCCGCGGTGCTGGTCAGCGACCCGTGGCATTCGCTGCGCACCCGCACCATGGCCCGCGACGAGGGTCTCGACGCCTGGACCGCGCCGACCAGGACCGGCCCCGCGGTCTACACCCGTGAATCGCAGGCGCACGGAATCGCCAGGGAGACCGGGGCTCTGCTCTGGTACCAGCTCACCCATTTCGCCGCGGACTTCCGATATACGGCAGGACAGTAGTGGACGGTTATACCGAGCACGATTGCGAACGACTCGTCGCCGAGCGCGCCAAAACCGCCGGATTGGGCCCGCCGCGTAGCGAATTCGAGACCGGCCATCGCACGGAATTCGCGCGCGACCGGGCCAGAGTGCTGCACTCCGCGGCCTTGCGCCGGCTCGCCGACAAGACCCAGGTCATGGGGCCGCGGGACGGCGACACCCCGCGCACCCGGCTCACCCATTCGATCGAGGTCGCTCAGATCGGCCGCAGCATCGCCGATGGTCTCGGCTGCGACGCGGATCTGGTCGATCTGGCCGGGCTCGCCCACGACATCGGTCATCCGCCGTACGGGCACAACGGTGAAAAGGCGCTCGACGTATTCGCCGACGCGCATGGCGGTTTCGAGGGCAACGCGCAGAACCTGCGCATCCTCACCCGCCTCGAACCGAAGGTGCTCGACGCCGACGGGGTCAGCGCGGGGCTGAACCTGACCCGTGCCTCCCTCGACGCGGCGCTCAAATACCCCTGGGGCAGAACGGGTCCCGGAACCAAGTTCGGCGCTTACGACATCGACACCGAGCGGCTCGACTGGATTCGCAAGGGCGCGCCCGAACGCCGCCGCAGCCTGGAATGCCAGATCATGGACTGGTCCGACGACGTCGCGTACTCCGTGCACGACGTCGAGGACGGGGTGATCGCGGGTCGCATCGACCTGCGCGCGCTGGCCGATCCGGTCGAGCAGGAGGCGCTGGCCAGCCTGGGCAGGCACAAGCACTACTCCCTGTCGGCGGACGAATTGGTCGCCGCCGCGCAACGACTGTCCGAGCTACCTGTCGTCGCCGCGGTCACCGTCTACGACGGCACGCTCGCCAGTTCGGTTGCGCTCAAACGCCTCACCAGTGAGCTGGTCGGCCGGTTCGCCACCGCCGCCATCATCGCGACCCGCGAGACCGCGGGCAGCGAGAACCTCTCCCGCTATGGCGCCGACCTCGAGGTCCCGCACGTGGTCGCCGCCGAGGTGGCCGTGCTCAAGACGGTCGCCCTGCGCTACGTCATGTCCGACCCCGACCACAAACTCCGGCAGGCCGCCCAGCGCGACCGCATCCACGCCGTCGCCGAGGGCCTGCTCGCCGCCGCGCCGCACAGCCTCGACCCGATGCTGCTGCCGTGGTGGGACGCCGCCGCCGACGACACCGCGCGGGTGCGCGTGATCGTCGATCAGATCGCGTCCTACACCGAGAGCAGGCTCGAGCGCGTCGCCGCCGAACTCGGCGCCTGAATCCGCCGCGTTCATCCGCCCCCGCCGAGCCCGCACCGATCGGTGTGACGAGAATGACGCGGCGCGCGATCGGATGCGCCGCGCAGGCCGCCGATGCCACCTTCTTCGCGGACGGCCCCGCGGAGTCGCGGTAGAGCCGGAGCCGTGGGTGAAGAACGTCGGTCCCGGCGGGTACGCTCACTGCCGTGGCCGGACGACTCCCAGATCGCGATATCGCGGCGATACGTGACCGCGTCCGCATCGAAGACATTGTGGGGGAGTACGTCGCGCTGAAGCGCGCGGGCGCGGACTCCATGAAGGGCCTGTGCCCGTTCCATGACGAGAAATCGCCGTCGTTCCACGTGCGGCCGAATCATGGCCTCTTCCACTGCTTCGGCTGCGGTGAGGGCGGGGACGTCTTCGCGTTCCTGCAAAAGATCGACCATGTCGGCTTCGTCGAAGCGGTCGAGCAGATGGCCGACCGGATCGGCTACCAGATCAACTACGAGGGCGGCGGCACCTCGGTGCAGCGCGACCGCGGCACCCGCTCCCGGCTGGTCGCGGCCAACGCCGCCGCGCACGAGTTCTACATGGCCCAGCTGCGCGAGCCCGGCGCCGAGACCGCGCGCAAGTTCCTCACCGACCGCAATTTCGATGCGGCGGCCGCCCAGCAGTTCGGCTGCGGCTACGCGCCCGCTGGGTGGGACACGCTGACGAAACACCTGCTGCGCAAGGGTTTCGAGTTCAAGGAGCTGGAGGGCGCGGGCCTGTCGAGGCAGGGGCAGCGCGGCCCGATCGATCGGTTCCATCGGCGGCTGCTCTGGCCGATCCGCAACCTCGGCGGGGACGTCATCGGGTTCGGCGCGCGCAAGCTGTTCGACGACGACACCATGCCGGGCAAGTACATCAATACCCCGGAAACGATCCTGTACAAGAAGTCTCAGGTGCTGTTCGGCCTCGACCTGGCCAAGCGGGACATCGCCAAGGGACATCAGGCCGTGGTCGTCGAGGGCTACACCGACGTGATGGCCATGCATCTGGCCGGGGTGAAGACCGCCGTCGCGTCCTGTGGCACCGCGTTCGGCGAGGAACACCTCGCGCTGCTGCGCCGGCTGCTGCTGGACGACAACTTCTGGCGTGGCGAGATCATCTACACCTTCGACGGTGACGCGGCGGGCCAAGCCGCGGCGCTGAAAGCCTTTGCCGGAGACCAGAAGCTGGCCGGGCAGACCTACATCGCGATCGCGCCCGACGGGCAGGATCCGTGCGAACTACGCCAGCACTCCGGCGACGGCGCGGTCCGCGATCTGGTCGCGCGGCGAACCCCGTTGTACGAGTTCGTGATTCGCGGGCTGCTCGCCGACCACAATCTGGATACCGCCGAGGGGCAGGTCGAGTCGCTGCGGCGGGCGATTCCGGTGGTCGCGCAGATCAAGGACAACGCGTTGCGCAAGGCGTACGCGACGAAGCTGGCCGGGTGGGTCGGCTGGGACGATATCCAGACCGTGGTTCGCCGGGTCGGCGACGAGGCCAAGCGCAACCGGATGGGCGGCGGCAGTGCCGGCGGGCGGCAGGCGCCGGCCGCGAAGCAGACCGAGTCGGTCGCCGAACAGCCTGCGGCACGGCCCAATCCGAACGATCCGACGTTGATGCCGCAGCGGCAGGTGCTGGCCGCCGCGTTGCAGTATCCGGCGATGGCGGGGGCGGTCTTCGACTCGCTGGAGGCCGACGCCTTCACCCATCCCGCGTATGCGGCGGTTCGGATGCTGATCGCCGAGGTCGGCGGCACCGGGGCCGGGCTCGGCGGTGCCGAGTGGGTCAACGCGATCGCGGATCGGACCGACGACCTGACCATGCGTGCGCTGCTGTCCGAGCTGGCGAACGAGCCACTGCCGGTGAAGAACGCCAGCGGCATCCCGCGGTTCGTCGCCGGGGTGCTGGCGCGCACCCAGGAGGCCTGGGTGGGCAGGCAGATCGCCGAACTGAAGTCGAAGCTGCAACGAGTGTCGTCCACCGAGGAGCCGGACGCCTATATGGCGTTGTTCGGCGACCTGGTGGCGCTGGAGCAGTATCGGAAGAGTCTGTTGACCCAGGCCATGGGCAATCACGACGACTTCGCCACCAGAGCTTAGTAACCGTCCCGGAACACGAACCGGGGTACCGGCGGCCGGATGATTCGGGCGCTGTGCTCAGCGACGCAGCTGATCCTGCGGCACCAGAATCGTGGTGCGCTCGTCCAGCGGCTCCATCGGTTCCAGCCGCGGCTTCGTGCTGAGCTTGTCCGACAGCTTCTGCCTGCCGACCAGCACCAATTTGCGAGTCACCGGGCTTTCCGACAGCGCACGGGTCGCGGCGCTGATCTGCTCGTAGCGAGCCCGCCCGGCCTTGCTGCCGAGTACATACCCGGCCGCCACGCCGATGATCAACCGCAGCATCTCGATGTGCTCCTCCCAGTTGCCTGTTCGCGGCTCTATCCTGCCCGACGCACGATGGCCGTGTCGATCCGGATAGCGCTGCGTGGGCGAATCCGGCAACCCATCCCGCAAAGGGCAAGGGAGCGGCCAGAATCGAGCACATGACCGCCCTCTCGCTGACCGCCGAGCGCCGGGCCGAACTCGCGGCGCTGCTCGGCGACGATCGACGACTCCGCGCCGAATATCCGAAGGTGGCCGACTACCTCGTCACCGCGCCGCTGCTGGCCGACACCGGTGACGCGGGTGCGGACGCGGCGTTCGATCTCCGGTTCGTGCACTTCATGACCAGTGCGGAGACCACGGATCCGTATTGGGCCATCGTCGGGCCGTCCGTGACGGTGGACGGAGGTCGCCGGGTGGTGAACGGTGGCCGGGCCGGCGGGAGCGCTCGTCTGGGATACGCGCAGACGATCTTGCAGGCCGGGTACGCCTACGCGATTCCGTCACCGGAAACGCTGCGCTGGGTAGCGCGGTTCGCGCAGGGGAGACGGGTGCTGGAGCTGGGCGCCGGTCGCGGGTATTGGGCGCGGCAGCTCGCGCGGCTGGGCGTCGATGTCGCGGCGTTCGATTCGGCGCCGCCGGACGAATCGGAGAACCTGTCGTTTCCGGGCGCACCGGGCCAGCTGGACGTGTGGCAGCACGTCGGGAATCTCGCCGAGTACGCCACCGAGTCGCACGCCGAGTGCGTACTTCTCCTGTGCTGGCCGCCGGGCTGGGGCGACCCCATGGCCTCGCGCGCGCTGCACGACTTCGAGCAGGCCGGCGGGAACCGGCTGATCTTCATCGGCGAGCCGAAGGGCGGCAAGACCGGAGACGACCCGTTCTTCGATCGGCTCATCACCGCATGGACGCTGGAAAGCCAAGACCCCGACCATGTTTCGTGGTGGAACCTCGGCGATGTCGCACAGGGGTGGGTCCGTCGGAAGTAGGCGGTGTCGGCCTGGCCGGGCCGGTGACCCGACCAGGGTTCGGAACCGTGATCAGGCGGCGAGTTCTTCTCGCTTGGCCCGATGCTCCTCACACAGTTGCCGGGTGCTCCGGCGGATCAGCGCCGGGTCCAGTCGTTGTGCGAAGGTCAGGTTCTCGTTGCGCCAGCAATCGCCGCATGCGAATTCGCTCATGTCGGCCTCCTAATTCCGTTGCTCAGCGGGGTTGCTGAGGAGTGCCCACTTCGCCACCCGCTCAGCGTCTACGTATTCATACTCGCCCCCGATAGTGGCCGTACCGTTACTTCCATGTGAGAACGGTCGAACTCGCCTGCATTCATGAACCTCTCATCTGACGTGTTCATCGTCGACGGCATGGGATATCTGAAGGATCTCGCCTTGGCGGGCGCCGCGCTGGTGCTAGGTGCGCTGCTGATCGGCTGTCGGCTGTTGCCGGACGGACCACGTCAGTTGGTCGGCAGTTTTCTGCCCTGGCTGCTGGTGCCGACGCTGCTCCTCGCCGTGGTCGCACTGAGCGTCGGCGCCAAGCTCGGCCTCGTCGCCGTGGTCGCCCCGTTCCTGGCCTGGTCGCTGCTCTTCGTGCCGCAGCTCATCCAACGCCCGTACCGCGGCGAGTCCGCCGACGCTGTGCGCGTCGCCACCCAGAACCTCGGCGCGACCGGCACCGCCGCCGAATTGGTCGACGCCACAGTGATTTCGGTCCAGGAACTCACCGACCGCAACCGCGCCTCCGTCGCCGCCGAACTGGACCCGGCCCACCCTCACGTCGCCACAGTCGGCACCGTCGGCCTCTGGAGCCGCTACCCCCTCGACGACATCGAACGCCTCGACCTGGACCAAGGCTGGGCCCGCGCCCTGCGCGCCCGCGTCCACGCCCCCGCCGGCGACATCACCGTCTACGCCGTCCACCTCGGCTCCATCCGCTTCGGCGAAACCGAATCCCGCAACCGCACCCTCCGCACCCTCACCGACCTGGTCCAGCGCGACCCCTCCGACCGCCTACTCGTCCTGGGCGACCTCAACACCGCCTCCACCGACCCCCAACTCACCCCCCTCACCCGAACCCTGCACGACGTCCGCACCGGCCTGGCCTTCACCTGGCCGTCCGACTTCCCCCTCACCCGCCCCGACCACATCCTCACCCGAGGTTTCACCCCCCTTGACGCCACCGTCCGCCGAACCCCCGGCAGCGACCACCGCGCCGCCACCGCAACCCTCGCCCCCACCCCACATGTCAGCAGGTAGAGACGCGATTTGGGCGGGCGGCAGCCCATACGCTAAAGTTTCTCCTCGGCCCGCCTAGCACAGACGGACCGAGGATAGTCCCCTATAGCTCAATTGGCAGAGCAGCCGACTGTTAATCGGCAGGTTTCTGGTTCGAGTCCAGATGGGGGAGCCTGAACGGCCCCTGACCAGGAGTTATGCATCTTGGTCGGGGGCCGAACTCGTACCAGAACCCCCCAAGTCGACAAAAAGTCGGCGAAAAGTCGCACCGTGTCCATTCGCGTCGTGATCGTGGCCTGATCCGTTCGTCACCGCATCGTGGAACACCGCCGCTGCCTCATGATGCACCCGTCCGCGCGCCATGTACTTGCGCTGCGTCATTGCCGGGTCGGCATGCTGGAGTACGTCCGCAGTCACGCGCGCCGACAGCTTGGCATCGTCGAGAACCGTTGCCATGATCTTGCGGAAGCTGTACGGGCTCACATCGTCGGGAATGCCGAGCGCTTCACGAACTCGCTGCCATTGGTGGTTCACATTCACCGGGTCTCGCAATGTCCAGTCGAAGGACGGAAAGATCAAGTCCACGTCGTAGTCGGCCGGCGGGGAACACTCCTGCTTACGCAATTGCATGCGCTCCCACCGCCGATCGAGCATGGCCACGGCGAATCCCGGGAGTGCGATGGTGCCCTGCGGGTTCTTCGGATCGTTGTCCTTGACCACCCGGATCAGGCCCTTGCCCTTCACCCGGATGACTTTGCCGACAGTCTGAATTTGCTTCTTCTCGGCGTGGTAGAACGGCCAAGCCAGCCCGAGCACTTGACTCGGTCGCTGCCCGATGGCGGCCATCATCACCACGAGGTCAGCCAAATCGGCCTCATCGCAATATTCGGCGACAGTCGGCGGTGTGTAGGACCGAATGCCGCGGCGCTGCTCTTCCTTGGTCAGTTTGCGTGGACACGGCAGCACCGACCCGTATATCGCATTGAGGATGAATCGCAGATCCTCCACCGCGATGTGGGCGGCGCCACCGGTACGCCCCTTCGGCTCGACGTTCTCCGGGATGTCAGCTTCCCGAACAGGATTCACATCAATCGCGTCCTTACGCACCGCGTACCGGAACATTCCCGACATCATCGACCGGGCATTGAGCATCGAGCCCGGACCGTGGTTCGCGGCCACCCATTCCAGGAATGCTTCGGCCGTGCTGGTCTTGAATTCCTCCGGCCCGATCCGGCGATACCCGTACTCGGCGACAAGCATTGCTGCCCACCGGTCGTACAGTGTGAGCGTGCCTTCAGCGCGCCCCTTCTTCACCAGATGCGCCCGGTACAACACCCACAGCTGTGCAATAGTCGTAGTCCGGGTCAGCTCGCTACCGGTATCCGGGACCAGCTCAGCAGCGGCAGCCCGTACCGCGGATTCGGCACGACTTCCGTCCCTATCGGGAATTCGCCGGCCGCGGCTGTCCAGGCGCACGGGTGACACTCGCTGAACTTGACGAAGCTTCCCGCGACGATCCCGCACCCAGGTATGCGCCAGCCAGTGCCCAGTCCGCAGCTCGGTCAACCGGACCACCCCTGGCACACCTAGCGGCCCCCGCGGCCGGCCAGTCCTAGCCATCGCCTGATGTACCGTCCTCGGTACGCATGGCTTCCATCGCCTCATAAAGCGCATCGACACTCCACAAGTACTGCCGCCCACGGCGTTTGGGCTTGGGCAGCGCGAACGGAGCTGAACCGGTGCGATGCCAGCGCCGAAGAACTTCAGGGTGACAGCACACGATTGCCGCCGCGCGGTTGGTGTCGACCCACCGCGATCGATGGTCGCTGGCGCCGGTATGTGCGGTAGTCATCGTTTCCTCCTCACGCGGCTTCTTGAGTTGCCGAATATTCTTGTGCCCCAGGTGGTCCCGCTGCGAGCAGGGCATTGGTGTACTCGGCTCGCCAGGTGGTGCGTTGGGCGATAGCGGTCAGGATCAGGTGCTCACGCGGTGGGACCTGCTGGTCTCCGGGTTCGACCGGGGTAACGCGCAGATGCGAGGTATCTGGTTTCTCGATGCCGACATCGGCAAGGAGTTGCCGAACAAAATCGGCACGATCTGCCTTGTGGTCGGGCAGTGTCTTGCCGGTCCAGCGTCGCGAAACCAGCACACGACGGCCCGGTAGGCCGAGGGTGTCACGACGGTGAGCCTTGCCGCGGCAGCGACCGGGTTTGGTCTTGGCGGTCGCGCCCTTGGGGACGATGCCGTGGCGCAGCCACACCGCACACCGAGGCGAGCAGGGGGTGTGTGCGAGTTCGGCGTGTAGGCGGTCGTAGTGGATGGCGGCGCGAACCGATTGCGGTTCAACGATTTCCGCGATCGACTTCGTCAGGTACTTGGTGACGTAGGCGATCGTGCGGTCGGCCTTCTCCCCGGGCGTCATGCCCTGGATGTGGCGCGGGTCGACCTGGACACCGAAGCGCATCGTGTGCGCAGGTTCGAGGTCATCGACGGTATCCATGGTGTCGAGTGCCTCGTCCCAGCTGGTCAGCGGTCGATGGGTGCGCGGGTCGAGGAAGGTGGCCTTGTCCTCATCCCATATCGGCATGTTGTCTCCGGTGTAGACCTCCTGGTCGAAGTGCGGCCACCACACACGATGATTGGTCGCTTCGGTGACCTTGAGGACCAGCTCACGCGGCAGGTCGGTGCGGATGAGGACGTGCACGTGCGGGGCGCCGCGTTTCTGCGGTTCGACCACGGTGAAGTACTGGAGATCACGGCCGACTGCGCGGCGCATGTTCTGAATCCAGCGGTCGAACAGCTTGCCGAAGTGGATGATGTCGCGGGCTGCGCGGGTGTAGTCGTAGTCATCAGGGCGACGAGGAGACCCGTCCGAGCACGTCTTGCCCTCAGGGTCTTTCGCGCCGTCGCGGTTGATCGCACCGTAGGACGGCAACGTCAGGGTGATCAGCATGCCCGGGCGATGACGACCGGCGTACGCGTCACGGATTGTATTGCGCGACACCTTCTTCCGCGGAAGATCCGGAGCGCCGTCGAGCCGACGAGTCGAGCGAGTCCGACGCTTACGAGTCTTGGGCTCCAGCGCAGGCAACCGGCCCCGCAATCCGGTCTCACGCAAATCGCCGTCCACGATCGTCACAGCCGCCGCGATATCGGCCATCCGCTCCTCGTCACCGTCGGCTTTGGCGGAGTGGTAGTCGCTGACCAGATCCGCTCGGGCAGCGAGTATTTCGCGTTGCCAGTCGGTGGCTTCGCGGTGTTCGTCCACTGGTTCGCGATCGAGATGCCAGCCCTCCCGGCATTGCGTCATCCGCAGGTACCGCGCTTGCTTCGCGCATGCCGGGCACGCCGATTCCACCGTCGACTTACACGGGGCCGCGATATAGGAAACCGTCAGGGTCTTCGGGTCTTCCACCCGCATCGGGATCGGCCGCTTGCACACCCCGAACTTCTCGGCCGTGGCCTGAGCCACCTCTAGGAACGAAGGCTTCGCGCGGCGATCAGCGGCCGTCTCTCGGACCGGGGCAGCCTTTTCAGGGGCAGTGTCGGTCACCATAGGATTGCTCTTTTCAGGCGTGAATCAGCGTGGTAGAACCGCAGTTCCACGGTGGCCGGACCGATCAGCTCTGCCCGGCAGTGATCGGCGTCGAACGCGGCAGCGAGATCGAGGGTCCGGTGGTACCAGTCGGCGGGGCATTGGCCCGGCAGCATCCGCACCAGCACCGAATCGATGTCGTCGCCGATGTCGATGCCCAGCCGGGCCGGGACCATCACCGCGTCGGCGTAGGGGACAACGAGGTGGCAGGCGGTGAGCTGGCGGGTCCAGCAGCGGCCGTAACGCCACCAGCCCAGCACCCAATCCTGCGGGCGCACAGTGAGTGTGGTCATTACTTCCCCCTGACCGGTGTCTCGAACAACGCCAGCTGATCCGGCGGTGCAGGCTTGGGTCGTTTGGCGGCGCGGCGTGGTCTGGCCGCTGCGGCGAGGATCGGGTTGATGTGGTGGATCGGGGCGAACCGGCCGACCTTCAACCGGGCATCGCTATCGACGAAGCGGGAGAACCGTGAGGCGACCGGGACCAGTTCCCAGCCCGCGCAGGTGCCTTTCCCGGGATCGGCCGGCATGCGGCGCACCGTGCCGATCGTCATCGGGCCACCACGCAGCGGGTTGCCGTTGATCTCGTAGAGGACATCACCCACTTCCACCTTCTTCGGGGTCACGACGTAGAAGAACTGCGGTTCCGGATCAGCTATCGCGGTCATGGCAGCACCTCCACCTCTGCACTGCCGCACACTCGGCAGGTGCGGGAACGGGTGGAGACCCCGAGCAGTCGTTTCGTGGTCTGCCAGGTGTCCGGGTATTGGTGGCCGTTGCGGTCGCAGTAGTCCGCGGCGATGCAGCCGTCGCACCAGATCCGGTCCCCGTCATAGACCCAGCCGACACCAGCGGCCCGCGATTGCAGATACGACACGGCTTGCTGGACGGAGTCGAAACAGATTGATTCCGAACCGTTTTCGGTGTACACGTCGCCACACATGTCGCAGTAGACGACTGTGTGGTTCTCGGTCACGAATCCGCGTTTCATGCTGCCACCGCCTTGCCGGTGTCGAGCTGTCGCAGGAGCTGAGTGCCGAGGTATCGGGTGTAGGCCGGCGGAATCGCTTCACGCAGGCCCTCACGGCTCATCCACGATGCGCCCATCGCTTGGCGGGCTTGAGCGACACCGGAGAAGTTCCCGACGACGTGCATGAACTCCCCGGGTTGGGGCGGGCGGCCCATCTTCGTTAAGGGCATCGTGTGTGCGGGATGAGCCGGGACCGTGAGCGGGATATTCGATTCGAACAGCCGGTGCCGGTAGGTGCGCAATCCTTCGAACATGGCTCCGCACAGGGTGATCGGGTTGAGCAGGGGCGCATCTTCGACGTTTTCGATCACATACGGCCGGCCACTCGCGACGAGCACATCCCTGATCTGGGTGATCAGGTCCGGGTGCGTGCGGTTGTAGATCCGCTGGGCCTTGCTGTGTGCTTGGCACGGCGGGGACGCGTGCACGGCATCGAAGGCCCAGCCATGGCGTGCGGCGTAATCCACCGCGTCGGCCTGGATGAACCGGAACGGGTACCGCGGCTGTGCTTCGATGTCGACACCTACGACGTCGAAATCGGCCAGGTGATAGCCCATGCCGGCACCACCCTGCTTGCAGAACAGATCCAGCAGCATCGGACGCGTGCTAGTCATGCCGCCACCGACCCTTCCCCATCGCCGAGATCATCAGGGTCGAACGCCGATGGATCGAAGTCGTCATCAGGTTCGACTGCGGCACTGGGTGTTTCGTGCCGGGGTGCGAACTGGTCGACCATGGCGGCGATGTCGTCATCGGTGACCATGTAGAACCGAACCCGTGTGAGTTCGCGCGAGCCGTCTTGTTCGATGTAGCCGACACCGGGTGTGTAGGAGGAGATTTCGTCGCACTCCGCGCCACGATCACGTGCGCCGGCACCGAAGACCATGCCGATCTGGGTGGGTTCGGCCAGTCGCAGGCCCATCCGCAGCGGGAACAGCTGCCGTTGGGGCATGTTCTCTTTCGACGGGTCCTGGATGAACGCGAACACCGAAATCGCGGTTGCGCGAGCCTGCGTCAGCAGCAATCCGAGCAGCTCGTCCAAGCGTGTCTTGGTTTTGGGATCGGCGTAGGCCGACAAGGCCGCGAATTCATCGATGATCAGGAATATCAGCGGTTCATCGGTGGTCGGGATGTGTTTGCGGAGCTTGGCTTTCATCAGCTTGGCTTGCCGTTCCCGCATCACCGCGACGGCTTCTTCCAGCAGCGCGAGGATGTCTTCGGCGTTCTGGTAGGCGAAGCGGACGAACAATTCCTTGCCGGGGCTGAACTCGACACCGCCCTTGGGATCGATCCCCCACGGATCGACGAGTCCGGCGCGGATGGCGGGAGCCAGGCCGGCGACCAGCGACCAGATGATCGAGCCCTTGCCCGAGCCGGTGAGTCCGGCACCGATGCCGTGGGTGTAGAGCACCGGGATACCGACCCGTTCACCGTCTTCGGTGATGCCGGCGGGGACCGCCTTCAGGTCTACGTCGTTGGAGACCCAACCCGGCAACGCTGCCGGGGCCGCGAGTGTGTCGAACACGCGCAGCTGAAGACGGACCACCCCCGGAGCAGGCAACGACACTGTCACCTTCTCCACACCGAGGACCTGAGCGAACGCATCACGGGTCTCCTCGTTCGACCACTTCTTGCGCGACTGGCCGGCCAGCATCACGAACACGGCGTCGATGCCGTGGCGGGTGTAGTCGTAGCGCTCCAACGGTGGAAACCCCGTCTCGACCGAACCGAGCTTGAGCGCTTGAAGCATCAGGTTGGTTTGCAGCGGATCAGCCAGCACCGACACAGCCGGCCGCAACGGTGGCGGGGCGCTGTCGATGATCTGTTGCAGGGTCAGCACCTTCGGTGCGTGGATGGTGACGCAGGACCGCAGGAAGGTCCCGATGGCGACCGCACTACCGGTGGCGAGGAACAGGGGCAGGATCGTGCTCACATCAGCCCCCGCAACGGCTCGAACGACAGCGATACCGAATGCTCAGCGAGGACGTTGGGCAGCACGTAGGTCAGGGTGCGGGCGTCTTCGAGGCTGAGCTGGATTTCGGTTCCGCCGACGAGGAACGACATCCGCGCCGCCGACTCGACCGGCTGAAATGGTGATGCTGCAACGTATTTCACGTTCCGCAGGTCTCCACTGATCGGAGTAGTCATTGCGGTTCACCCCACGCAGGCTCATCGCAGAACATCACGCAGCCACGCGCAACGGCTATGGGCTTCGGCTTGGGCTGCGGTGCACGAGGCGGCTCGCACTTCCAGAGTCGGATGTTGATTCCGGGAGGCGGCTCGGCGCAGTTCGCGTCGTTGAACGACGGCTTCGGGACGTCTTCGCAGAACATCACGCACGCGCCAGGAGCACTGCTCTGGTAAACCACCGGCTGTGGTGTCCGGTCGGTGGTGAGCAGGATCGCCGTAGCCAGCGCGGCCGTGGCCGGAACCCCGAGCGCGACGGCCAGGAATGACGGGCTGGAAGAGAAGTTGAAGGTGATCATCGGTTGCCCCCCAGGGCGGGAATCGCGAGCGGCAACATCGGCTGCACCGGACGCTCAGGTCGAGCAGATTGGACAGGTGTGGGTGTCGACGGGCGCGGTTGCCCGGTCTGTTCCACCACAGGCTTCGGTGCGTACTTCGCCGCAGTAGCAGGCGAGATCCCCAGCGCCGCACCGATTTCGGCGTAGGTGGCTCCCTCGGCACGCAGTTCGACCGCGCGGGCGACCTTCGCCGGATCGCGACGAGTGGTTCGCCGCTTCGCTGGCACCGGTCGCGACACGGGCACCGGGACTACCTCGGTAGCCGGAACCGCCTCGGCCGCAACGGGTTCGGTGAGGTCGTTGTCGCGGCTGATCATGTGGGCCAGGGTTGCGCCCATCCCGAGAACGGCCGGCGGGACGCACGCCACCAGCACGACTACCGGCCACGGAGCCGTAGCCCAGTGCGCAGCCTGCATGAGGTGGTAAGCGACCTGACCGACGCCACCGAGGATCAACGCACCCAGGGCACTCCACTTGGCGTATGCGCGAGTGCCAGGATTGGCGATAGTGCCGTTGAGCCATACGTGCAGGGCGTAGGAGGCGTAGGTTTCCATGCCGATCGGCAGCGTGATCGCGGTATTGATCGTGAAGTTGCCGGCGATACCCGGAAGCGGTTGCACCTCACCGAAACCGGTCATCGTGCCGAGCCCGACCCAGCCGGACCAGATCGCAACGAACGCCGGAAGCGCCAGCAACAGCACGGGCCACGAACGAATTCGCTTCTCCGGCTTGCCATTCTGATCCGGCTTGGGTCGGTAGAACATCAGGCCACCGCCCTCGGCTCATCCTCGGACAGGTACTCGGCGTACTCGTGCTGAGCCAGCACGTTCGGCAGCGCCTCCGCCAAATCGTGCGCATCGGCGATATCGAGCACGATCCGGACCGAACCGAGCTGGAACACCACCTGAGGCGGAAGGCTCCCGAGCTTGCGACCGCGGGACCGCTCGTACCGCAGCCCGTGCAGCTCACCGCCCACCGTCGCGGGGGTCATGACGAACGAAGTCATCACGCCGCCGCCTTCCCGCTACGCGGAGCCGTCGCCGAATGATCGCCAGGCGCAACGGTTCCCGAGTTGTCGCCCTTGAACCCGGTCGCCCGGATCGACCAGCCGATGCTCTTGAACTCGCCCGAACCGGCCATCTTCGGCTTGATCTGCAAGCCCTCCAGCTCGACCAGCATCACGTTCTCCGAGAACTGCGTACCGACCGGAACCGGCTGCACATCCGCCAGGAAGATCACGTCGAACGACGAGTCCTTCGAACCCATCCCCGAGGGATCGGCCACCGTCCCCTTCCACAACCGCTTGCCCGTGCCGTTGCCGTCATCATCCAGATCGACCTTCTGACGCTTACGCGCGTTGCGGTCCCGGTTGAACTCGGTCATCGGTTCCACGGTGCCCATGAACAGCAACTTCGACGGGAACGTCTCATTGAAATCGGGGCGGAACCATACATCCTTCAAAGCCATCGCTCTAACTCCTTGTGTCCGTTTGCCTCTCGGCCTGATCACCACCTCTGTGGTGTGCGACACATCTAGAATCTCGCGACATATAGGGACGTAATAACCCAAGAATAGGGACATTTAGGGACATTTATGATAGACTTGGGGCATGGCAAACGAACGGTTGCGAGGCGCGATCGCCTCGGCAGGACTGACCAAGCATGGGTTAGCCGAGCGGGTCGACGTCAGCACGAAGACCGTCGAGCGATGGCTTACGCAAGACCGCTGCCCGCACCCGCGCATTCGGCTACAAGTTGCGCGCGCACTCGATCGCGACGAAACCTATCTATGGCCGGAGCTTCTCGCCGGAAGCCGTTCCGCAACCGCATCGCTCTCTGAGATTGTTCAGATTTGGCCAACGAGACCCGAAGTGCCACATGAGGTTTGGCGTTCAATCATGCGACAGGCTTCAACCTCAATCGAGATACTTGTGTATGCCGGTGGGTTTCTCGTTGAATCCCTCGACTTCGTGAACGTTGTCCGAGCCAAGGCGGAGGCAGGCACTGAAGTCCGAATCCTCCTGGGCGACAGTAGCTCAGAGGCGGTGCGAGCACGAGCACGCGAAGAAGGCTTGCCATCGCTCCCTGAACGGTGCCACTCGACACTCGAATACCTCTGGGAAACTACGCAGCTGCCGACTGTTGACATCCGCACCCATCACACTCCGCTGTACAACAGCATCTATCGGTTTGACGACTCCATGCTCGTCAACACCCACAGCTATGGCGCATACGCGGCGAAGTCTCCCGTTCAGCACCTCCAACGAGTGCCAGGCGGCCAACTCTTCACCTACTACTTGGAGTCGTTTGAAGCAGTCTGGGCTACCGGTCACCCAGCAGTACTCTGAAGTGCATGGGACGACGCATCGACTACCACCAGGACCCGAATGCGCCAGCAGCGAACAGTGTCCGGCCGAGTGCCGGCGCTTTCGTGCGCCGTGACGATGCCGTACTACTGATCTGTCGGTCTGACAATGGGAACTGGACGATGCCTGGTGGTGCTCACGACCCTGGCGAATCGCTCAGCCGCACCGCGGTTCGCGAAACTCGGGAAGAAACGGGAGTCGATATCCGACTCGTCGGGCTTGTGGGCATCTTTACCGATCCGACCCATGTCATCCATTACACGAGCAACGATGAGGTTCGGCAGGAATTCACCGTCATCTACCGTGGTGAGGCGATCGGTGGTGTCCCGACACCAAGTGACGAAAGCACGCGGGTCGAATGGGTTCCAATCGGCCAGATACCTGCCCTCACGATGGACGCAAGCCAGCGCAAGCGGCTCGACTGGGCAATGAACAACCTAGATCCTTACATCGACCCAGACGCCCGCTGAACAACGGACCTGATCAACGGCGCAGCACGGCTGATGGCCGTGTGAACGATACTGCCCGGCTCATATCGGCGGAGGATCTCATCTAACCGCTCGTCCACCGTGAATGTTTCGCCGTTCGGGCCGGTCGTCATGTCAGCCCACCACATGAACGCGTCGACCATATCTATTCCGGGAACGTCAACGACCTTAAAACGATCGAAGACCCCGAGGTCGAACCCGCGCACATCAGCTTCGATGACACTCGCCGAGTGAAATGCCACTACATGGCACACGACGGACGAATACCCCAACGACTGGAGCAGATTAGCTCCGTCGATGGGATGAAATCGCGTTTCGGGGTGCCCGTATCCGACATCATGCAGATAAGCCGCGGTGATGGCCTCCTGTCGAAGTTCCTCGGGCAGCAGGTGCGCCACGCTCTCCATGCGCCGCCCAACCGCGATCGAATGGGCACGCCGCGATTCCGTCAGAGGGGTCAGTAGTTCGGTGATTGCGGCATCCATGACCAACCATGCTACTTGCGTAGCCGCAACGCACGACCCTCACCGCAACGGCATCGTTCCATGTAAAGTCAAAGCATCACGCGAGTGATGCTGAGCGGTGGAGCCGCCACGCACGACGACTCCACCTGGTGGGTTATCTAGCCCGCACTCGGCGGACCACGATGAGCACCCCGGCGGCTACAGCAGCTCCTACCAAGATGATGCTGAAGTCGACCGGGGTCTTGCTCTTCCGGCGATGCTTTGCCATCCCACCACCTCCTCTCTCGGCGCGGCATGGCTGGACCGATTCCATACCGCCCCTCAACTGGAGGTGCGACCACCCTACGACGATGTGACGACGGAAACCGTTGGAACACGGGACCTTCCGTGAATTGCCCGGAATCCCCAGTACGCCACCCAGAAATCGGCGTATCACCACCCACAATCCAGCCGGACGCGCACCCATCGCCAATGCGTTGCGCCTGCGTACATCGGACGCAGCGATCCTCCACGTCACCCAACCATCGCAGACCATTGCCGAATTTGGCCATACAGGATCAAGGGCGGCGGCCCTACGGGCCGCCGCCGCCGCGCTCACGACGCGCAACGGGCCTACGCTCCGTCCCTCCGCCGCCCCGGCGCAGTCGGCGCGTCGGCGACGACCCGCAGGACCGAAATCCACTGATCCCGATGAGCCTCAATCGGCCGGCACTGCCAGCACCATCGGACCAGCTCACGCAGATACGTCTCGTCTACGGATCGGCGTGGTCCAGCTGGGTGCCCGCCTCCTCATAGCCCAATGATCTGACTTCAGTCCGGGAGAGTAAAGGGCGCTACGCGTCGCTCCGCGATGCCTACGGCACCCTTGACTATCCCTCCTTCAGCACAGGACGGCCAGTATGAGGAAGCGGATGGTGTAGGCGACAGGGCGGATAGACAACCTATCCGCAATCACGATTCGTTCGACTCAGGACCGGACTCGTGGTTGTCGATTGGCTCGGGGAGTCCAATATCCTCGAAGTTGTCAGGCGGCGCTGGAGGAAGCTGGATTCCCCGATTCGCGAACTCTTGTTCCACCCAGTGCTGCCATTGCACGTGGCGCCGCGCATCCTCCACAAGCTTCGCAATCGCCGCATCGCGTTGCCGCATCCGCTCCGTGAACTGGGCAAGTTCCTCGCTGTGGAGTCTGGTCGTCTCCTTCACATCCAGCTTGTCGAGAAGCGATCTCAACCAGAGCAACCCCGCACCGCACGCAAAAATGACTGCAATCGGGAGGAGACGATCTCGCCACGAGTCAGCGATCCACCATGCGTAGACATACGAAAATACCAGCATGACTGCCAGAACAGCCCGGATCAGGTTGTATTGAACGCGCTCCCGTGTGTGATCGGAACCGAGGCGCCAGGCTCTTGGGAGAGCAGTTGTCGCCAACAGGCGAACTCGGCGGTCAATACTTGTCATCAGAACGTCCCGACCATACATATTGTCTGGTAGAAGGCCTACAAGGTCTAGGTCGGCTCGAATCTGTGCCCGCTTGTCGCGCAACTCCGCCCGGCCCCTTAGATAAGGGGTGACGGCAACAATCACGGCGATAAGGATCGGCCCGAAGAACCCCAACCAGTCGGCGAGCTTCATGAAGCGATAGTCGCACAGCCGAGATGGTTCATCGCCGATCCGTGGCCGGACACGACAAAGATGCCGAAGGCCAGGCAGTCCCACAGCTTCGGTACGCGGCAAGTACGCAGCGCCGCCCGGCAGTACCCACCACACCCAACGTTGCGACCTAGAACCAGCAGGTCAGGACCACTCAGTCCAACTCGGCCCACCAGCACAAACGCCAGGACCGATGTTCATCATCAACATGCTGAGCAGGGCGCCTGCACTCCTGAATCGAACTGAATTAAGCAGCATCCACCTGCAGTCAATCACCCCAACTGCCCCCACCTGTGAAGCCACCGGGTGTGAGCTCATTCAAGTGGCACTGTTCCTCGCTTGGGCCGCTGAAGATAAATGGCTTGTCGGGGTAATCGTGAAGGTTTTTCAACAGATCTGCCTGCTGCTGGGCACAGTTGATAACCACTGCCGGCGGAGGAGGCGGAGGGGGCGGAGTGGATTTTAGCAATCCGAAGAATCCTGCTATACACGCTGCCAAAATCGCAAATCCACCGCCCATAAGACCTATCGTCCCTGGTCGATGGATGAGCCTCTGTGGTACGGGCGCGAACGCAGGGGCTTCGGGGTCGGCTGCCGGCGGAGGCGGTGGTTGCGAAACAACTAGGTTTGCAAGGTTCTGATTGAAGTACCGCTGTATAGCTCGGTGCATCTCAGCATCGGAGGTCGGCACTAGTCTTCCTCGCCTTCGCGCAAGGCTTCATTTTCGTCATCAATCCGTCTCAACGCTGCGTTCGAACGTCGATTTACGAGCAGATATTGGAGACAGACGTACATAAGAGAGAATGCTCCGCTGACAAATGCTATCCAAAGGAATGCCTGAGTAATCGGCGATGCTTCCACTTTATTAGGTACGACGGCGTTAATCAATACTGCTGCGAACATGCCTGCGAAGGCCATAATTCCGCCGAATAGCAGTCTTACGATGTTCTCGTATTTGTATTCCAGAATGGCACGTCTGCGCCAGTCGTCGGGTCCCTGGGATCGCATATTTAGATGATACTCGGCGAGCGATGATTCCGTTGTGGCTCGTAGAATTTCACCACAATGCCTGCTCATAGTTAAAGCGGAGTCGGCGGTCCCAGCTGGTTCGAACCAGCGACCTTGCACGTGTGAGGAAGACGCTCAGAAGTTGACCGGCGGCTCCCAGACTATGCGGGTGGCGTGGTGTAACGATAGGAAATTGGCCGAAGCATAGTGACGTTGATCTGCCATGGCTGATGGACGACGACAGTACCTCCCGATGCGACCGGCGGAGTCTGCTTCCGGTCGAGATCGATCGAATGCACAACCACGAGAGCGTTGTTGGGGTGCACTTCGAGGTGATGCTCGACCTCGTTGTAGGTCAAGATGACCTGCTCACCCCTGGAAACCGTTCCCTTGACCTCCACGTAGACCTTCTCGGATCCAAGTGTCGCCAGCAGGTCGTAGGACTTCTTCTTGCCGGTGTTCTGGACGGTGTAGTGCCTCGCTTTGAAGTGCTCGATCGCGAGTTTGACCGAGTGATCCTCGATCGCGGTCTTCTCAGCGTGACTCAGTCCGCTTCCTTGGCCGGCCGCGCGCCGCGGGTGACCGGCGGATTCGACCGCAGCGACTTCGGCGTCGACGATCTCCGGTGCGACATCACCCGGAATGAAGGCAGTTTCATCGTCGATCTGGTACAGCCTGTCGAGCAGCTCGCCGATTCTGCTGAAGTCCTGGCGGAGCTGGTCGTCAGAGGGGATGGAACCCGCGCTGTACCGGATGCCGTGGATGTTGCCCAGCTCGTAAGCATGACCCAGTCCGTTGGTCGTACGCAGGTCGATGGTGTCGAAGGTCGCTGGAGCTGCCCCTCCCGCGGTGAGCGCTGAGCGAGCCCAGTTGGTGCGGGTGGTCACCACATCGTCAGGCAAGGGGATGATCCGTTGCCGGATCGGGTCGAACGGGCTCGTGCCCTGATTCAGCGACAGGTAAGCCGCATCTCCAGTGGCGCTGAACAGGTAGACGGCGTACCAACCGACGCCAGCTTTCGGGCTGCGGTCATGATCGCAGTAGCGACTCCACGGAATCAGCGCTGGAGTGCCCCGGCCTCCACTGCCCTCGGTGTGCCACTTCGGAAAGCTCGACGCTAACTCTGCCGCGATCCATCCGGGGATCTCCTTGTTGACCAGCTCCCGCCGACGGACCATGGATGGATCTTCCGCGTCCGTCGTGAAGTTGGGTTGCAGTGTTAGCACTTCATCGAGCAAGTCCCTGAGCGACATGCCCGGCAATCTACTCACTGCCACCGACACGGATCGCCTATTCGCTCGACAGTAAGTCGACACAAAGTCGCTCGCCGTCCCCGTTGTCCCGAGTTGTATTGAGTTGTCAAGCATCGTCATTCCAAGCCCATATGTGCAGGCAGGCAACTACTTTCACGTCCTGCTTGACTGCGTGGGGTTGTCCGGAGTAGCTCCGCCATCTGCAAGTCGGCAGGTTTCTGGTTCGAGTCCAGATGGGGGAGCCGGAACGGCCTCTGACCAGGAGTTACACATCTTGGTCAGGGGCCGAACTCGTACAGAACTACCTCATTGCCAACCCGCCGGCAATCATTCATCTGAACTGCACTTCGTCGCTTCGACCTTCTCCTTGGACACAGTGCCAGCGAACCGAACCGGCTGCCCTCGTCGCGACTTTCCACGACCCAACAGCCGACCCGCTTGTTGTCACGGCCTACCAACTCGAAAGCGTTTGTGATCTTCCCACTCGCCGGAGCATCGTTCGACGCCTTGCAATTTCCGGCCCCTGTGTAAGCAGCAGACTCGAGGTCGGCGTCTACTACCTTTCCCTCGACGATCTTGTCGCAGGTGTAAGTCCATGTGTGTGCGGCTTGGGTGGTCGGCGCGAGGAGCACCACGCCGATGCGGCGACCGAACAGGACGCTGCGGCGGTGACGATCCGGGCACGGCGAGATTCATGCGATAGCTCCATCCGTAGAAGGAATCCGCTTCTCGGATTCGAACCCATTCGGGACACTCCACCAAATTGGATTGGCCGCGCCGGGCAACAACGCTCCACTGATTGACCAGTCGCGGACACAACAGGGCGCTATCCAGGAGAAGTCGGCAGTGCGTTCAACACCGCCCGCGGTGCGACCCTCACCGCGGCAGCCCGATCGCGAGCAGTGGCAGGCCTGTTCGCACCCGTGCTCCCGCTCGCCTTAAGGTTCACAAGTTAGAACAATTCAAGGGGATCACAGTGTCGACAACCGAGAGATTCGTATTCACCAGCGAGGGCGATCAGCTGGTCGGGCTGCTGCACCTGCCCGACGGGCCGCCGATCGCAGCGGTGGTCACCAGCGGTCCGCTGACTTCGGTGAAGGAACAGGCTGCCGGGGCCTACGCGCAGGCGCTGGCCGCGCGTGGGTTCGCCGCGCTGGCCTTCGATCACCGGACATTCGGGGAGAGCGAAGGCCGGCCCAGGCAGTTCGAGAACGGGTTCGGAAAGGCCGAGGACATTCGCAACGCGGTCACCGCGTTGGCGGCTGACGAGCGCACCGCCGGACTTCCGGTTACTGCGGTCGGTATCTGTGCGGGCGCGGGATACATGGCCCGGGCGGTCGCGGACGATCCGCGCATCCTCGCCTTCGCCGGTGTCGCCGGGTACTACACCAATCCGTCGGACGCTCCGCCTGATCCTGCCGTGATCGAGCGCGGTCGGGTCGCCGAGGCGATCTGGCGCGAAACCGGTGAGTCCGAGACCATTCCGGCCGTCGCGCCCGATGGCGGTGACGTCGGGATGCCGCTGCGCGAGGCGTACGAGTACTACGGAACCCCGCGCGGCGCGGTCCCGAACTACACCAACGGGTACGCCGTGGCCTCGTTCGCCTACGGGGACTTCGATGCCATGGAGGCCGCCGCCCGCATCGCGGTGCCGTTCGCCCTGGTCCATTCCGAAAACGCCCTGGTGCCACCGTTTGCGCGCAAATTCTATGCGACCGTGTCCAGCGAGAAGTCCGAGCTGTGGCTCGAGTCGATCGGCCAGATCGATTTCTACGACGACCCGAACCTGATCAACCCGGCAGCCGATGCGGCCGCGAAACTGTTCCGGAGCGTACTCGGGCACTGAATCGCGGCCGCACTCCCGGCCTGCTCAGCGGACGACGGCGGCCGCGACATCGACGACGAGTGGCTCGCCGGGCACCGGGATGCGCAGCAGGTGGGCGCGATCGGCGAGCACGAACCGGTTGGTCAGGTAGTGCAGGTGCTCGGAAAAGTGCGCCCACCCCTCGGCGTGGACGGGCACGATCACGCTGTCGCCGAGTGCGGCGGAGGCGCGGACCGCGGTGCGACCGTTGAGGGTCAGATCGGCGTCGCCGAAGCGATCGGTATTGGCCGCACCCACATTGAGGATGGCCAGATCGATCCGGCCGATCCGGGCCACGACGCGTTCCACGTAGTCGACCGAGGCGTTGTCGCCGGAGACGTAGACGGTCGGCAGGCCGTCGGCTTGGAGCACGAATCCGGTGACCACGCCGGTCAGGGGCTCGCAACCCTCGGGGCCGTGCAGGGCGGGCACGGCCGTGACGGTCACGGCGCCGAGCCGCGTCGTCTCCCAATTCGACAGTCCCCGAACGCCTTCGATGCGCGCGGCCGCGTCCGGCGTGGACAGCACGGTCGCGACCCTGCCGAGCAGTTCCCGGCCGGAGCGATCGAGGTTGTCCGGGTGCTGGTCGTGGGAGAGCAGCACCACATCCACGGGGCCGATGTCGGCGGCGGACACCGCGGGTCCGGTCAGCTTGGTGAGGGTGACGCCGCCGCCACCCACATAGTCGCCCGGCTCGTCGAAGGTGGGGTCGGTCAGCCAGATCAGGTCGGCGTAGCGGAATCGGATGGTGGGTCCGCCGATGTGCAGCAGTTCCAAAGTCGTGTTCTTCATTGGTCTTTCCGTGTGGTCAGGTTCCGGCCGAGGAACTCGCGAATGAGCGAGGCGATCTCCTCACCGTGGGTCTCCAGGGCGAAATGGCCGGCGTTCAGCAGATGCAGTTCTGCGTCGGGCAGATCGCGCAGGTATGCGCGGGCGCCGTCGGCGCCGAAGATTTCGTCGTGCTCGCCCCAGGCGATCAGCGTGGGCGGGCGGTATTCGGCGAAGTACTTCTGGAAGTCGGGGTAACCGTCGAGGTTGAACTGGTAGTCCCAGAACAGTTGCAGCTGGATCTCCTTGTTGCCGGGGCGATCCAAGTATGCCTGGTCCAGTATCCAGGTGTCCGGACTGACGAGAGGCTTACGGTCCTCGGGGACGCCATGCAGGTACTGCCACTTGGTGGCGTCGAGTTCGAGCAGCTTGCGCACCTCAGCCTCGTTGGCGGCGCGGTCCTTGGCATGCGCGAACAGCACATCCCAGAAGGGGGTGAAGCCTTCGCGATAGGCGTTGCCGGACTGGGTGATCAGTGCGGTGACCCGTTCGGGATGGCGGGAGGCGATCCGCAGGCCGATGGGCGCGCCGTAATCCTGGATATAGAGTGCGAACTCGTCGATGCCGAGGGTGTCGAGCAGTTCGATGGTGATCTCGGTGAGCTTGTCGAAGCTGTAGTCGAACTCGCCAACCTGCGGCATAGCGGACTGACCGAAACCGATGTGGTCGGGTGCGATCAGATGATATGTGTCGCCGAGGTCGCGGATAAGATTGCGGAACATGGCGGAGCTGGACGGAAATCCGTGCAGCAGAACCAGAGTCGGGTTGGCCCGATCTCCGGCTTCACGGTAGAAGACATCCAAACCCTGGATCTGCACGGTGCGGTGTTGTGTTGTCATTAGCTTTCTCTTCCGTAGGAGGGGGATTGGCTGCCGAGCAGCGCCTGGGCGTTGTGCTACTGCGCGGGCGCGAGTTCGGTTCGAGGAGTGCGGCTCGGCGTCAAAAGTGCCAGGCAGGCCAGGCTGAATAGCACACCGAGCGCGAAATAGCCGCGGTAGCTGTCGGTTTGGGCGTGGATGAGGGTGGCGACGCCCAGGCCGGCCGCGGCCGCGAGTTGGTGGGTGATCCAGGCCGGCGCCAGGGTCCGGCCCATGCGGGCGGGGTCCAAGCCTCGCGACATGACGGCCATGGTCAGCGGGACGATCGGGAACGATGCCGCGCCGAACAGGACTGCCGTCGCGACGAGCCCACCGGTGCCCGGGACGAAGGCCGCCAGAACCAACCCGAGCACGCGGACCAGATACAGTGCGCGCAAGAGGCTTTCGGGACGGTGTCGGCGCAGCAGGCGGACCATGGCGGCCGAACTCAGGCCCGCGGCGAGCGCGGCCAGGGCTACCAGCCGGCCCGCGTCGGTGACACTCCAGCCGAGTTCGGTCGCGTGCTCGGGCAACATGAGGATCACCACGTAAAGGGTCGCCGCATGTAATCCGAAGGCCACCAGCAGCTTTCCGCGGCCGTGCAGCGAATCCGCGCCACCGGCCCGCCGTCCGGCTCCGGGACACGCTGGCAGACGCAGCACCAGGAAGACGGTCACGGCGAGACCGATCGCGCCCAGCAGGGCGTAGGTTGGGCGCACTCCGATCGGGTCGAACAGGGTGGTGGCGGCCCATGGAGTGATCAGTTGCCCGAGATTGATGCCGAGCGCCGCGCGCGACAGTGCGGGCCCGGCCTGATCGCCGTGCACGCGGCCGAGCAGTGTGGTGACGGTGAGGGTGGACGAGGACGCGAAGCCGAGTCCGCCGAGAACCATGTAGGCGGCGACGAACTCCCAAGTCCGGTCCACCACCGAAAGCGCCAGGTAGCTGCTCGAGATGAGCGTGAGCCCGCCGACCAGAACGGCTTTGGCGCCGGTGCTGTCGAGCAGTCGCCCGATGGGGTGCTGTGCCAGGCCGGTGACGGTCGTGCCGAGGGTCGCCGCGATGGCCATGGCGGTGGCGTCGATACCGTACTCGGCCGCGGTGGGGGCGAAGAATACGCCCATGGTGAAGTTCAGGCCGAAGGATACGGTCATGGCGGCGAGCCCGGCCCAGGCGATCTGTTCGGGTCGCATGGTGTTGTCTCCCAAGTGAATACGTGATCTGCAAGCGCGGTCAGGCGTGCACTGATGCGTGCTCGCTCAACTGATTCGGCACGTCGCGGTGGACCTTCTGCGCCAGGGCCGTGAGCAGGTTCTGAAGTAGTTCGATGGTGGTCTCGTCGACCAGGTTGCCGCCCTCGTCGAAGCGTTCGTGCGAACGGAAGGCGATCACCTCCGGTTTGACCACCACGTCGCTCTCGGTCCATACGAATACCTGACGCAGTGCGAGTTGTGCACGGACAGAGCCGAATTGGGTGGGAGCCGCGCCCATGACGGCGATCGGCTTGTGGCGCAGCGGCAGCCCTTCGTGCTTGGTCCAGTCGGTGGAAACCCAGTCGATGGCGTTTTTCAGCACGCCGGGAACCGAATAGTTGAATTCAGGCGTGGCGATGAGCAGGCCATCGGCCTCGGTTATGCGCCGGCGCAGTTCGGTGACCACGGCTGGGCGCCGCGCCGGGTTGTCGAGATCGAAGTCGTAGGGCGGGATTTCGCGCAGACGCTCGTAGATGTCGATCTCGAGTCCGGCACTGAACCTCTGGGCTGCGCGCAGCAGTGCGGTGTTGTGCGAATCCGCGCGCAGGCTGCCGGAAATGCCGAGGATCTTCGCGGGACTGGTCATGCTATCGGCCTATCGGTGTGGTAGAGGAACGGGAGAGTGGGCTGCTCCTGGACGGGGTTTCGCTGTCCGCGTTCGCCGCAGGTTCGCCCGCATCCATGAATCTATGAGCGGACCAGAGCCCTGGACAGGGACCGTATGCGTCCGGATGGGGACCGCATACGCAAAACCGACCACATGGAACTATCTGCCGCTCGCTATGCTCCGCCGATGATGGAAGGCACCATCCCGGCGCGGACCGCCGCGGTGATCCGGGCGACCGCGTTGCGCGTTGGCGTGGCCGGTGTGCAGTTGGCCCATGAAACGGGCTTGGACGCGGCTGATCTCGACGACGACCTGTTGCGGGTACCCACGCAATCGGTGTGGCGGATCTGGGAATTGATCGACGCCACCGCCGGCCCCGGTTCTGGGTTGCTCGCGGCCGCGGAGGCCGATCGAGGCAGGTTGCACGTCTGGGACTATCTGTTCTCCAGCCGGGCCACCCTGGCGGAGAGTTTGCGCACGGTGATCGAGTTGCGGGCCGTGGTGACCGATCCAGGGGTCGAGTGGGAGCTGGTGCAAGACGGCAGTCTGCTCACCATTCGCACCACGGCGACCGTCGAACCGGAGATGGTGCTGGCACCCGTCGAAGAATTCGTGCTCGCGACCATGTTGCGGCGCATACGCGAGGCCACGCGCCAGCAGTTGGTTCCGGTACGGGTCGCGTTCACCCATCGTGCGCGGGACCGGTACAACCATCTGGTCGACGGGTTCGGCACCCGCCGTATCGATTTCGGCGCCCCGCATTCCGAGATCACCTTTCTCGACGTCGGCGCTCTGCCCACCGGTGCCGACCCGCACCTTGGGCAGGTACTGCGCAATTACGCCGCATTGAATCTCGCCGCCGCCCGGCCGGTCTCGAGTTGGCACGACAAACTCCAGGCCGCGGTGACCGCCGCCCTGGCCGAGGGCGACCTAGATCTCGACGGCGTCGCCGCCCGGCTCGCCGTGAGCCCGCGCACCGTGCAGCGCCGCCTCAGCGAGGCCGGGACCAGCTGGCGCGCCACCGTCGACGCCGCACGTCACCGGCGGGCCACCGACTTGTTGCGCGACACCGACCTCCCGGTCCACTCCGTCGCCGCCCGCGTCGGCTACACCGACGCCCGGGCACTGCGCCGCGCCTTCCTCCGCTGGACCGGCCACACCCCGGACAACTTCCGCCACGCCGCGATCGATCGCCCGCCCTGACCGATCCCATACGGTCCAGCAGACCCACCGCCGACTGCCCCCTACTCGAACGGGACACGACAGAGCTCTGATCGGCGTGTCGGCGCGGCCATGTCCCGTTCGCGGGCGCCTTGGTGGGGTGTGGGCTGGGCGACTAGGTGAAGATCGCGCCGACGGCGAGGCCGGCCAGGAAACCGATGACGGACAACAGAAGTCCCGCGAACGCCGCTAGCAAACCGACTCCGAGTCGGCGGATGCGCATGCTGTGTGGCAGTCCAGCGGCGCTGACGGCGACGAGCAGGCCACCTATGACGAGAGGACCGATAACGCACCAGACCGCGTCGCGGGGGACTATTCCCGAATACGGCAGCGAAATGCTGACCATGCCAACGACTGCAGCCACAAATGACTCGGGACCGAACCAGTCCGCGCGCACATACTTCGCGCTCATCCTGTCGCCACCCAGATAAACGCGACCAGAAGGCCCGCCGTCGCTACGCCAGTAGCCACCCCCAGTGCCCGCGGCGTCCTCCGCAGCACGAGGACAGCAGCAGTCGCAACCATCAAAACGACGACGGCCAGGAACACCACCTGTCTCGACGCGTCGATCGACGGATAAGCCGCATCGGCAAGTCGGGCGATAAACGCGAACACCGCCACGGCCGCCGCCACCCCGACAGGCAACGCCAACGTCGTCGCCTGCCAGAACGCTGAGTCGCTCATCAAACCACGAATGTCGACCTCATCACCCTGCTTCACTTCCGAACAACCACGGCTGAGGGTGGTTTGCTCGGATCGCCTAGGGAGGTCGGCTTATTCCGTCCCCAATTCGGATCACTGAAATCAGCCTTGGACGGCTCGAACATCGCCTTACCTCCTCCCACCTCGTGAAACGACGGCAGATTCGCGACCGGCCCCACTCGCTGACCAGCCAGCTCCTTGGCTTTGTGTACTGATACTGACGCACGGTGGCGCTTATCGGTTCCGTCGGCCCGGCAATTTGGCGTGCCTTCGGGTTCTGTGGCGGCCCCTTACCGAAAGCAGCGAAGTGCGACGATCCGAGCTCGGGCGACCATGCAGCCCGCCAAGACCTGTTGAAACGCAACAGGTCCCGAACTTGTCCCCGACGCGATCCCGCTGCCCGCCGTACTCTCGATCCCAGTACCGCAGACGAAGGGATCGACGGGATGGCCGAGGCGGCATACGTCACCATCGCGGAGGACTATGCGCGGCGGATCCGCAACGGGACGCTTGCTGGCGATGCGCAGTTGCCGAGTCATGCTGAGCTGGCCGAGCGGCACGGGGTGTCGCGGTCGGTGATCCGGCAGGCGATCCAATTGCTGAGTAATCAGCAGCTGGTGCGGACCGTGCCGCGACGCGGGACCTTCGTCATCGGTCGGTCGCCGGTCGCGAAGGCCGAGCCGCTCCCGCTCGATGACGATGTCGACGAAATCCGGTCCGTCGCGCATCCGATCCGCCGCGCTCAGCTGGCCGGCAACCTGATCACCCACTATCAACTCCGGATCGCCGAGCTGTCCGGCATCCGTCAGACCGCGATCGAAGACGCACACGATCACGGCATGAGCATCGCCGACATCGGCGAGCGACTCGGGTTGAGCAACGGCCACCTCGGCTAGCTCGCGCGAGTGCGTAGCGGTCGCTTGGTCGGGTTCGGGACGCGCGCTCGAGCGTCGCACGGGAGTTAGCTGAAAGATCGCTAGAAGCTATTCACGCGGCAGTGAGCTGTGCCACTGAATCGAGATGTCAAGATTTGCAGACATCAATGACCCGTAAAGATAATCCGCGGCGGATTAGTGATAGAAGCAGCTCTACCTGCGAGGATATGCGAATCAACGAACTTGTTTGTTGACTCGCCCAGGCGCTGCCTCGAGCCTGATTGCATGAACGGAAACACCAGCTGCGCAGCATTAGCTGCGGTCTATATTTCGACCATCGTGTGTTCGGCGTTCGTCGCAGGTTCGGCCGCCGCCGACCCACCTCCCTCTGGTTGCACCTCCGACTACGCGGTGCCCAACCAGCTCACGATCACCTGTGCGCCGGGGGCAGGCGTCGGACAGCACGCGTACATCCGCTGCCGCGATATCGGCGGAATTCTGCACACCCGCATCGGGACCACCGTCGGATCGAACGGTGGCTGGTCACGCGCGGTCTGTGCGACCGGCGAAAGCGGACCGGTCTGACCCACACGAATCGTCGTCGTTCGGAGAGCTCCGCGCGAGCTCAGCATTCCCAGCCGAGTCCGGCTGTGTATTCGCTGCATCACCTGTTCGATCGAAAGGTTCTCCCATGCTCACAGCCAACGAACGTTCTCGAACAACCAAGCGCGCCGCCAAGCATCGCAAGGTAGCCAAACGCCATCGCCGAGGTCTCTACGCGGCGGCCGCGTTCGCATCGCTGGCCACCGTCATGGTGTCGACCGGCCAGGCGTCGGCCGAAGCTCCCGCGTTTCCGCCGATCCCCGCGAACCCGACCGATTTGATCCCCGGCCTCAACTCGGCCGTGCCCGGTCTCGGCGACACGGTCAACGGTGCGGTCACCGAATTCGGTGGTTCCGTACCCGACATCGGTGCGGCGGTCCCCGAACTCGGCAATATCGCGACGAACCTCGGACCGGCCGGACAGAGCGCGATCGACCAGGCACTGAACGCACTGGACAACGTCACCGCGGGCACCCCGGCCCAAGGCGCGGGCGAGATGATCCGTGGCTTCACCACGCCGCCGGCCACACCGGCCGACCAGCCGCACCCTGCGGGCACGCCGAACGCGGCACCCGGTGCGACCACCGCCTCCGGCCCGATCGGCCTCGCGCCGTCCTCGGTCACCGAGCTGGCCGCGGTCGCCGAGCAGGTCATCAGTACCGGCGTCGACCTGAAACAACTGGCCGGATGGGCCGACGCGACCTTCCCGAGCGGTCCGCTGCGCGGTCCCGTCGAGGACATGCTGGCGTTCGTCAATGAGGCGATCGAGCAGGCCGGCGCCCGCCGCGACCCGATCGCCTCGCCCATCGAGGACCTGATCAGCCAGGCCCGCACCCTCTTCGACTTCCCCAAGGACGGACCCGACCCCGCGCAAGCGCTGCGCGACCTGCTGAACCCGATGCTCGGCCAGACCGTAGGCGACGGAGATCCGTTGCTGGGCTTGGCCGAAGGCATCCGAAAGCTCATGGCGGACCCGGCAGGCTCGCTGCACGAGGTCCTGCAACCGGTGCTGACCGAAATCCGCAGCATGCTGAACAACGACGGATTGTTCAGTACGCGGCATGCGGCGCTGCCGTTGCTGGCGATTCCGGTCATCGTCACGGTGTTGATCGTCGGTGCGTTGGCGGTCGGTGCGGTGGCACTGCTGGCCGCTCCGCTGATCATCGCGGCGCTGATCGTCGGCGCCATCGTGGTGGCCGCGATCGCCATCCCGGTGCTGGTTATCGGTGCGATCGTGCTGGCTGTTGTGGCGCTGCCGGTGCTGGTGGTGCTCGGCGGCATCGTGCTCGCCGCCGTGGCATTGCCCGCGCTGGCCGTCATCGGCCTCGCCATATTCGGTCTCGCCGGCACGGTGACGCTGGCCGCGCTGGCCCTTGCCGCGGTGGCGACGATCGCGGTGCTGGGATTCGCCGCGCTGGTAGTCGTGCTGGCGATCGGCTGGACCGGAATTCCCGCCTTGATCGCGCTGGCCGCGATCGCTCTGGTCGGCGTGGTCACGCTCGGCGCGTTGGCGTTTGCCGCGGTTGCCGCGCTGACGGTGTTCGCCGTGGTGGAGACGATCGCGCTGGCCGCGCTCGCCCTCGCCGCGCTGATCGTGATCGCCGCGGTGACGTTCGCCGCGCTGGTCGCTGTCTTCGCGCTGGGGTTGCCTACGGCAATCACGCTCGCCGCCATCGCATTCGGTGTCGCGGTCGTGGTCGGCGTGCTTGCGCTTGCGGCCGCGATCGTCTTCGTGGTGCTGGGCTGGACCGGATTGCCCGCGCTGATCGTGATCGGGATGATCGCCGCGGTCGCCGCGACCGTGGTGGGCGCGGGCCTGGTGGCGTCGGTAGTGGTGATCGCCGCGTTCGTGACCGCTTTGGTGGCCACGCTCGCGAGCCTCGCGGTCGGCGGCGCGGTCACTCTGGCGGCGCTGGCCTTCGCCGCATTGGTCGTGATCGCCGTGTTCGGCGGACCCGCGCTGCTCGCGTTCGGTGCCTTCGCCGCAGTGGTCACCGCGGTTGCCGTGGCAGCTCTGATCGCACTCGCTGTTCTGGCCGCTCCGTTGGTGCTCGGCGCGTTGGCGATTGCGGCTGTGGTCGGCCTCGGGATCCTTGCCGCAATTGCTGCTCCGTTTGTTCTCGGCGCACTCGCGATTGCAGCAGGAGTTGCGCTGGCAGTGCTCGCATTGCCGGTGCTGGCGCTGGTTATCGCCGGTGTTGTGGGCGCGGTGATTCTTGCCGCGATTGCCGCACCGTTCGTGCTCGGCGCGTTGGCAATCGCGGCAGTGGTTGCCGTCGCCGTGATCGCTGCGGTGGTGCTTGCTGCGATCGCCGCACCGTTCGTCCTCGGTGTGCTCGCGATTGGGGCCGTGGTGGCGCTTGGAGTGTTGGCTGCGATCGCGGCCCCGTTTGTGCTTGGTGCGGTCGCGATCGCAGCAGTCGTCGCCCTCGCTGTGCTGGCCCCGCTTGCGCTGATCGTGTTGGGCGCGTTGGCACTTGGTGCGGTGATCGGCATCGGTGCGCTGATCGCTACCGGTGCCGCGATTCTGACCACGTTGGCCATCGGCGCCGCCGTGTTGGCGATCGCGGCGGCACCGATTCTGCTCGGACTCGGCGCTGTCGCACTCGCTGTGCTCGCCGGTACCACGGCGGTCGTGCTCGGTGCGCTCGGATTGGGTCTGGCCGGGGTGGTGACACTCGGTGCGCTGGCTCTGGCCGGTGTGGTGACGACGCTGGTGCTCGCGTTCGCCGCGCTGGCCGTGGTCGTGCTGTTCGGCTGGACCGGCATACCGGCGCTGATCGCGCTTGCCGCTATCGGTGTCGTCGGCGCGATCGTCCTCGGTGCGCTCGCTCTTGCCGCCGTCGTCGCGCTGACCGCGTTCGGCATCGCCAGCACGATCGGTCTTGCCGCGCTGGCCCTGGCCGCCGTGGTCACGGTCGTCGCGGCAACCCTCGCGGGACTGGCCACGCTCGGCGCGCTCGCGCTGGGCACGGTCGTCACCCTTGCCGTCCTGGCCTTCGCCGCGGTGGCAGTGGTGGTGCTCGCGGGTTGGACCGGATTGCCGGCCCTCCTCGCACTCGGCGCAATTGCGGTCGTCGCAGTGGCCGTAGTGGCCGCCGCTCTGACCGCTGCCGCAGTGGTCGTCGCCGGCCTCACCGTCGGCGCCTTGATTGTGCTGGCCGGCTTGGCCGTCGTCGCCTTGGTGGTCACTGCGGTGCTCGGTTCGCCTGTGCTCGCCGCGCTCGCCGGTCTGGCCGCTGCGGTGGCAATCGCCGCTCTCGCCACGCCATTCGTGCTCGGGGCACTCGCCATCGCCGCATTGCCGGTGCTCGGTGCGCTGGCGCTGGCTGTGCTCGCCGCTCCGTTCGTGCTCGGCGCTCTAGCAGTCGGCGCGGTGCTCGGCGCATTGGCTCTGGCGGCTGCGCCGTTCGTGCTCGGTGCGTTGCTCGTCGCGGGCGCGGTGGCACTCGGTGCGCTGGCACTGGTGGTCGCCCCGATTGTGCTGGGCGCACTGGTCATCGGAGGAGCGGTCGCGCTGGCCGCGCTGGCGGCACCGTTCGTCCTCGGCGCACTGGCCCTGGCAGTACTTGCCGCGCCGTTCGTGCTCGTCGCGATCGCGCTGGCACTGCCCGTACTGATTGCGTTGGGCGCGTTGGTTCTTGGCGCCGCCGTCACGGTCGGCGCGCTGCTCGCCGCGGGTGCTCTTACGGCCTTGGCCCTCGTGGCTGCGCCCGTGGTGCTGGCCGTTCTCGCAGTCGGTGCGGTGCTCACAATCGGTGCCGTGCTCGCGGCCGGTGCTATCGCGCTGGCGGCACTGGCGCTCCCGGTGCTGATCGGGCTTGCCGCGCTGGCACTGCCTGCGCTGATCGTGTTCGGCGCGCTGGCGCTGGGTGCGGTTGCGACGGTTGGTGCGCTGCTCGCGGCAGGTGCGATCGCCTTTACGGCTCTGGCCTTCGTGGTGGCACCGGTGCTCGCCCTGGGTGCCGTGCTCGCGTTCGGTGCGGTGCTGGCGGCCGGTGCGGTTGCTCTCGCGGCATTGGGGGTCGCGGCGCCGATTGTGTTGACCGCCTTGGCTATCGGGGCGGTCATCGCTCTTGCTGCGCTGGGATTGCCTGCTGTGGTGGTGTTCGGGGCGTTGGCCTTGGCTGCTGTTGCTACGGCAGCGGTGCTCGGACTGCCTGCGCTGGTCGCGTTCGGGGCGCTGGCTCTCGGCGCGCTGGTCACGCTGGGGCTGCCGGTGGCGATTGCGTTGGGCGCCTTGGCCTTCGGTGCGATTTCGGTGGCTACCGCGCTGGCGCTGCCGGGCTTGATCGCGTTGGGCGCGCTCGCGCTGGCTGTGGCGGTGCCTGCGCTCACCGCGTTCGGTGCGGTTGCGCTGGCCGTGACCGCCGCTGTGCTGGGCGCGCTGGCGCTCGGTGCGGTGATCACGACGGCGGTGCTGCTGACCGTCGGTGCGGTGACGCTGGCGACGCTCGCCATCGCGCCGCTGGTGGTTGGAGCCATCGCCGTCGGCGCGGTTGTCGCGCTGCTCGGCGCGGGCGCGGTGGCTGGCCTGGTTGCCCTGGCGCTGGCGGCGTTGCCGCTGCTGGCCTTGGCTACTGCTGTCGCAGTAACGGTTTCGGTGGCCGTGGCCGCTGCCGTGGTGACCGCGGTGATCGGTCTGCCGCTCCTCGCCTTCGGCGTCCCTGCGGCGCTGGCGGCCCTGCTGACCGTCGCTTTGCTGGCGACGCTGCTGGCGGTGGCGGTGCCGGTCGGTGTGGCCGGTGCGCTCGGCGCGGCCGCGCTGGCGGGCCTGGCGTTGGCCGCCGGTGGGGCAGCGCTCGTCGGTGCTCCGCTGCTGCTCGCCGCGGCGGCGACCCTGCTGCTGGCCGGTGTGCTGCCGGTGGTGGTCGTGGTGCCGCTGCTGCTGCTCGCGGTCATCGTGGTGGTGCCGCTGATCGGGCTGTCGAGCCCGGATGTCAAGTCCTACATCGTTTCCGCGATCCGGGCCTGGCGCGACCAGAACACCCCGCGCGGTGACTCGAACAGCGGGATGACGCCCACCGGAACCCAGTTCCTGGACGACATCCAGGACACCGCGAGCCTCGAGGATCTCATCGCGTCCTTGCAGAAGGCGCTGGCCCCCGTGCCCGCGTCCGCGCCCGCCCCGCACGCCGAGATCCCGCTCGTCGGGAACGCGGCCGCGGACGGGCGCACCGCCACCGCGGACGACCGCCGCCTGGTCGCCCTGTCCCTGTGAATCAACCAGAAATCACTGTCCAGCAACACAATACAAAGGAGCTCATCATGATGTCCGATCCGACCAACGTCGACACCGAACTGAACCCCGACTACCCGACCCTGCACCTGGAGTACCTGTACGGCCCGCAGTGGCGCGACGTCGCCGAAATCGTCGAACGCGCAGCACAACTCACCCCGGACGAGCGCGAACGACTCAACACCGCGGCCGGTAACGGCCTGCAAGACGGGTTGTCCACCCTGTCTGCCGGCGCCGGCCTGTCCGCATTGTTCGCCGGCCTCGGCGCCTCCTCGGAGGACTCGCAACCGGCACAGATCGCGGCCGAGACGGCCAAGGAGTTCGGCCGCTCCCGCCACATCCAGATCGCGGGAACCATTGCCGGACAAGCGGTGTCACCGACCACCGGACCGGGCGCCGATGATCTGGGTGGCCTGCTGAAGTCGCTCACCTCGATCGGCGCGCTCGTCGTGGTCAACCGTGCGGTCACCGCGGCGACCCTCGGTGACCTGGTCGGTCGCGGCACGTTCACCAGGGAGGTCTACGACGCCCTGATGAGGCCCTGGACCGACACCATCCGCTGAGCCGGCGACAGACTCGGGAGGTTCGATCATGTTCGATACCAGGTTCTCCGGCAGCACCGCCGATCCGCTCGGCGGACTGCTCGACATCAGCTCGGCACCGGTCGGCTTCGGCTACTACGAACAGAACGCCACCGACGCCGAAACCATCACCCGCTGCCACGACCGGACCCACGTCGGCCCGATCGGCTGGTGGAACCGGCACCGGCGGCTCGGTATCGGCGTCGGCATGACGCTGGTGGCGTCGCTGGGGTTACTCCCCGCGGTGCAGAACGCCATCCTGATGGGTCTGACGTAGCCCGTACAGCAGGGTGACGCGCACTTCCCGGTGCCCGTCACCCTGCTATGGCAATTGCGTCGCAAACTGGAGTTGATGATGCTGACTGATACCCTTGAACTGCTGATATTAGATAGTCGCCAGTGTTCTAAACCGTGGCGATTCGATCCGGTCTGGCCCGCGCGCAAACACGGCGCATCGTCAGCCCGGCACGACAATGTCCACCACACCCGACACCCCGGAGACCATGCGATTGTCCGTCCCGCCGGTTCGCGCAGCCGCCATGCCGACCTCCCCGTGGCGGTAGGCAGCTGATGGACGAAGGCCGTCGTAACTTCGCCGTCCGGTTCGGCGAACTGTTCGCCGCCGCCGGAACCCCGCCGGCGAAGTCGGTGGTCCGGGCCGCCAACGCGCGCATCCCGGACGGCGCGGGCAAGGTCACCGCGCAACGGATCAGCGACTGGCGGCGCGGGAACCGCACGCCGGCCACCTTCGTCGCGGTCCGCCCGGTACTGGAGGTCCTGATCGCCGAGGCCCGCCGCCAGGCCGCCGACAACCCGCACATCGACCCCTCCCTGTTGGATCTGGTTCGCTGGCACGAGGATTGGAAGGCTGCCAAGGTCGAGCCGCCGAGCATCGACATCGGCCGCGAGCCCTACCGCGGCCTGTGGGAATACCGAGTCGAGGACAGCGATCTGTTCTTCGGCCGCGACAGCGCGAAACATCAACTCCTCGAGCTGATTTCGAATGTCGAGACGGGCGACGCTCCGGCAATGGCCGTGCTGCTCGGCCCTTCGGCCGTCGGAAAGTCCTCACTGCTCGCGGCCGGGCTACAGGCCGCGCCGGGCGCGAGAACCCCGATCTCGATGACCCCGGGTGACGACCCGATGGCCGCGCTGGAGTCCGCCCTCGGGGCCCGCCCGGGCGGGCACTGCCTGCTGATCGTCGACCGCGGCGAGGAACTGTTCACCCGCTGCGCGAACGAAGCACTGCGCCAACAGTTCCTGACCGCACTGGCCTCCCTCGCCGCCGCGGACGCCGACGCGCCCACCACCGTCGTCCTCGCGTTCGACACCGCTCACCTCCCGGAACTCCTGCGTTACCCGCTGTTGACGATGGTGCTCCGCGATCACGCGATGCTGCTCGATCCCATGACGCCGCAGGAACTTCGGGAGGCGATCGTCCGTCCCGCGGCCGCCACCGGCCTGCGCGTCGAGGACACCCTGATCGACACCCTGCTCCAAGACCTCGACACCATCGACGCGCACAGCTCGGTGCGCCTCCCGCTGCTGTCCTTCGCCTTGGCCGCGACCTGGGCCAACCGTCGCGGCCGGACCCTGAGCCTGGAGGCCTACCGCGAGGCGGGCGGAATGGCGAAAGCCTGTGCGGTGGGCGCGGAATCGTTCTGGTCCCGGCTCACCGACCGCCAGCGCGACGCCGCCCGCCACGTGCTGATCACGCTGACGATCATCGGCCCGACCACGGTCGTGCGCAACCGCATGCCGGTAGAGCAGCTCATCGAGGAATCCGCCGACCCGGACACCACCCGGGCCGTCATCGCGCGCCTGACTCGAGCGCGAATAGTGGTGCAGCGCAACGGCGAGGTCGAGTTGGTCCATGATCTGCTGCTGTCGGGCTGGCCGAGGATGGCCGGCTGGCTGGCCGAGGAAAAGGAATTCGCGCCCGCCCGCCAGCGCATCGAAGCCGACGCCCGCGAGTGGGCACGCCAGGACCGCCCGGTGTCGTTGCTCTACTCCAGGACTCGACTCGAGGACGCGGCGTCCTGGATGCGCCGCACCGAGTCGCCGAACCTACTGGCCCGCGAATTCGTCGCCGCGTCGCTGGCCCGGCAGCACCGGCACACCGTGCGCAGGCAGGTGCTCTGGTCCACGGTCGCGGTGCTCGTGGCGCTGGCGGTGGTGCTGTCGGGAGTGATTGTGGTGCAACGTGTTTCCGTCGCACAGGAACACAAGGGCGTGGTGCTCGGCCAGATCATCGAGCAGTCGCAGCGGGTGCAGAACGTCGATCCCGGCCTCGCCACCCAACTCGCGCTGGCCGCGTATCGACTGAGCCCGGACGACCCGATGGCGCGAGCGCGGCTGCTGGCGACCCAGGTGCTGCCGCTGGACATCGCCTCCACGGTGGCGCACAAGGGACTCGTGCGCGACCTCGCCCTGAGCTCGGACCGAAAGCTCCTGGCCAGTGCGGGCAGCGACGGTCTCATCCGGTTGTGGGACGTCGCGGATGCGCGCGCGATCACCCCCGCGGGCCCCGGCCTCACCGGTCACCGCCACAACGTCGAATCGGTGGCGTTCAGCCCGGACAACAGCGTGCTCGCCAGCGCGGGCGACGACGGCACCGTGCGCCTCTGGGATGTCCGCGATCCGAAGCAGGCCAGGGCGTTCGGTGAATTCGTCAACGGCACGCCCGTCACCGCACTCACCTATCTGCCCGACGGTCGCACGGTCGTCGCAGGCGGCGCCGATGGAACACTGAGCTTTCTCGATACCACTGTCCCGCGCGCAATTCACCGTCGAGGGGCACCCATCGCCACCCAGACCGGCGCGGTAAAGGTGCTGACGGTGGCTCCGGATCGCCCGGTGCTGGCCGGCGCGGGGAGCGACCGAACGGTGCGTCTGTGGGCGGTGGACGATGCCGACCGCCCGACTTCGTTGGGCGCGCCGATCGAAAGTGAGGGCGCGGTGCAAGCCCTCGCCCTCGGCCCGGACGGCCGACTCGGAACGGGTACCGCGGACGGAGTAGTCCAGGTCTGGAACGTCGATGACCAGGGCCAGGCACAGCTCATCGGCAGGCAACAGTCGCGTCCCGTGCCGATCACACAGCTGGAATTCTGGCGCAACGGCAAGATGCTCTCGATCGCGGACGCCGGCGGCACCATGCGCGCACTGAACACCACCCGCCGCGACCGAATCACCGCGATCGGACGCGAGATTCACGGCAACAGCGGTTCGGCCCGGTCCTTCGCGATCGTGTCCGACACCCAGCTGGTGACCGCGGGCTCGGACGGGTGGATTCGCACATGGAGTCACGCGGGGGTGAACGTGCCCATCGTGTTCGCGGGCGCGCTCAGCTCGGTCGGCTTCGACCAGGCGGGCAAGCTGCTGGTCAGCGGACTTCGCGACGGCCAGGTCAATGTGTGGGACACCGGCGACCCGTTCTACAGCCGGTCGGTAGGCCAGGTGACGGCGGGCCCGCCCGACCGGCACGGTGCGCACGTAGTGCTGCGCCCGGACGGCACCCTGCTGGTCACCGCCGGCGGCGGTGAGGTGCGATTGTGGGATCTGACCGATCCCACGCGCCCGGCGCCGATCGGCGCGCTCCCCGGGACCGATCTGAGCGGGCCCCTCGCCATCGACCCGGCCGGAAAACGATTGCTCACCGGCGTCGACCACCGGTCACTCCGGCTGTGGGACATCGCCGACCCCAACCGCGCCCGTGCGCTGGGTCAACTACCGGCCGGACCCGCTCGCGAACTGGAGAGTGCGGTGTTCGCCCCGGACCGCCCGCTGATCGCGGCCGCCGACGACGACTCCCGAATCCACCTGTGGGACATCACCGATCCGGCCGCGCCGGTGCAGACCTCCGTCGACGCCGGCGGCGCGAATGTGCGCAGCCTCGTCTTCACTCCGGGCGGTCGCACCCTGTTCGGCGCGGACGACCACGGCATGATTCGCGCCTGGGACGTCACCGACCCGGCCCGGGTTCGCGACCTCGCTTCGATCCGCGCGCACTCCGCGGCGGTCCGTACCCTGGCGATGGATCGCTCCGGACACCGCCTCGCCTCGGGTGGTGACGACCAGACCGCCCGCGTGTGGGACATCGCCGACCCGTCCGACATCCAGGCGCTCGGTGAACCGATCGCGGCGGAGGTCGGCTGGACCTGGTTCCTGCGCTTCGACCCCGGCGACGAGTCGCGCCTGCTCGGCATCGGCGACGAACTGTCGGCTCTCTGGTACACCGACCCGGACGTGTTCGCGGGCAAACTCTGCGACTCCGCTGCCGCACAGATCGATGAGCGGACGTGGCGAGAGCTGCTGCCGTCCGTGGACTTCGTCTCCACCTGCTGATCCTCGGGCCGACCGAACCAGAGGCACCGGACCCCCGGCAGCCGCATCCGATTGTGCACGCGCACAGACTTTCTCGAAGTGCCAAGCGGGAGAGCAACCGTTCTCTAATGTGAGTCGCGGTAGGGGCGAGCGGAAGGCTGCGAGATGTCTGACAGGCGGTTGGACGGCAAGGTGGCGGTGGTGACCGGCGCGGCGTCGGGGATCGGGGCGGCAACTGCCGTCGAATTCGCCCGACGCGGTGCGACCGTGGCCCTGGGCGACATCGACGAAGCCGGCCTGCGGGAAACGGCGGGCCGGGTGGCCGCACTCGGCGTCGAGGTCAGCACGCATCGGGTCGACGTCGGCAGCGAGGACGCGGTCTACGCTTTTGCCGACGACATCGAAAGACGTTGGGGCAGGGCGGATATCGTACTGAACAACGCCGGCGTCGCGGTGCTCGGCGACGGCGTCACGATCAGCGAGGACAGTCTGCGCTGGATCGTCGACATCAACTTCTGGGGCGTGGTGCACGGCACCAGGGCGTTCCACCCGATTCTGGAACGGGCGGGCGGCGGCACCATCGTCAATGTGTCGAGCGTGTTCGGGTTGCTCGGAATGCCGTGTCAATCCGCCTACAGCGCAACTAAGTTCGCGGTTCGGGGGTTCTCCGAGTCGGTGCGGATGGAACTGCGTCTCGCGGGGTCGCCGGTGCGTGTGATGGCCGTCCACCCCGGTGGGATCCGGACGAATATCGCGCGTTCCACCCGATTCGAGGGCACCGGGGTCGCCAGGGCCGGGTCCGCGGCGGCGAACGTCGAGATGTTCGACCGGATCGCGCGAACCTCGCCGGAGCGGGCCGCCGTCGCGATCGCCGACGGAATCCGGCGCGGTAAGGCGAAAGTGCGGATCGGCGCCGACGCGGTGGCCATGGATGTGCTCCAGCGGCTGTTCCCGGTCGGCTACCAGCGAATCGTGCTGGCGGCGGTCAGGTTCGGCCTCCGCCCCGGCGCAACGGCGAAAACATCATCGGCACAAGGGGAATCATGAGCTTCATCCGTACCGAAACGGACGGCGCAGTCCTGACCGCGTGGCTGGACAACCCGCCCTACAACTTCCTCACCAGCGACATCATGTCCGCTCTCGCGGATCTGCTCACCGCGCTCGAACGCGACACCCGCACTCGCGCCGTGATACTCACCAGCGCGGTCGAGGATGTCTTCGTCAGTCACTATGACGTCGCCGAAATCCTCGCCGGCGCGGAGGCTTCCCCAGTCACCCTCACCCGCCGCGCCGCCGCCGCGGCCCTGCACACGAGTCGTGCCGCCGATCGCATCCCCGGCGGGCAGGCGGCGTTGGCTCACGCCGGCGCGGGCGGCGTCGCTGACCTGCGCCGCTACCACGAGGTCTGCCGCAGGATGCGCGACTCGGACAAGGTATTCGTCGCCGCCCTCAACGGCCGCACCCTCGGCGGCGGTTGCGAGTTGGCGTTGTCCTGCGACATCCGGTTGATGGCCGACGGCCCGTACGAGATCGGTCAACCCGAGATCCTGGTCGGGATCATCCCGGGCGGCGGTGGCACCCAGATGCTCACGCGGGTGCTCGGCGCGGCCCGTGCGCTGGAGCTGTGCCTCGAAGGCACCCCGATCACGCCCACCCGAGCCCACGAGATCGGCCTCGTGCACCGGCTCGTCGCACCGGCAGATCTGCTGGGCGAGGCGCGCACCACCGCCGCCCGGCTCGCCCGCAGATCGCCGGTGGCTGTCGCGGCGCTCAAACGTGCCGTCTACGCGGGCGGCTCCGAATCTCTCGAACAGGGACTGCATATCGAACGCACCGGCTTCCTGGAGACGAGCTCGACCGCGACCGCGCAGCGGGCGATGCGCCGGTATCTCGACGAGATCCGTGAAGTCGAAAGCAGCGGAGGGGATCTCGCGGCCTTCGTCGCGGAACGGCTGCCGCGATGGGCCGAGGGAAGCGTGACCGACTTCTGAGGCCCTCAGTCGGCGGGCTGGGGGAGGAGCAGGGCGAGGCCGAGGGCGGCGAGGGGAACGAAGCACAGGGTGGTCAGGACCGCCTGCGGCCCTTGATGATCGGCGATCATCCCGAGCACCGGGACGAACAGTCCACCCGCGCTGACCGCGAGACCGAGCGTGACACCCGCGGCGGTGCCTGGGCGCTTCGGCAGGTAGTCCTGCCCCAGCTTGACCAGAACCGCGAACGGAATATTCACGGTCACGCCGGTGAGCACCGCCATCGCGAGACCCAGTTGCGGGCTCGGCACGATCCGCAACGCGGCAAGCGCGGGAATGGCGGCCGCGCTGCCGATGTGGATGGTCCGCAGCATTCCGATGCGGTCGGCGAGGCGACCGCCCAGCAGCGTGCCCGCCACACCACCGGCCATGAAGGCGGTCAGAGCCGCACCGCCGAGCGCCCGGGAACCACCCAGCGAATTGATCCAGTACAGCGCGATGAAGGTGCTCAAACCGAACGAAATGATCGCGCGCACAACAGCAATGGCGGTCAACACGAGGAACGGTATCCACCGGTCCCGACCTGCGGTCCTGGCCGCGGCGGGCACCCCGATGGTCTGCCGCAACTGGTAACGCCACAGCAGAAAGCCCATCAGCACCGCGGGCGGGATGAAGAACGCCGTGGCTCCGACGCCGTAGGAGACCAGCGCCGGCGTCGCGAGCGCGGGAGCGAGGAAGAACCCCACGCTGCCGCCGGCCGCGAACAGGCTCATCGCCGACGCGCTGTTCCCCGCGTCCCGGCGTGCGTCCCGCCCCGCCGACGGATGAAACGCCGCGACGCCGATCCCGGACAGCAGCAGCAAGGCCCACACCACGGGATAGGCCGGTGCCAACCCGGACAATCCGGCACCGAGCCCGGCGAGCGCCACCCCCGCGGGCGCGAGCCACAGCAGCCGCCAGCGGTCGGCGAGCAGGCCGAGCGCCGGCTGCGGTAGCGAACTACCCAGCGCCGCGGCCAGCGCGAGCCCCGAGGCGGCGACGTAGCTGTAGTGCCGCTCCAGCACGAAGAACGGAATGCTCGCGGGCACCAGACCCTGATAGAAATCATCGACCGCGTGCGCGATCACCCAGTGCCGCATGCGTTTCCACGCCGAGTCCGTGGTCACCGCTGTCGCGTCTTCGACACCCGCGCGCACCATCACACTCCTCCGCCTAGTACCCATCCAGCAGCCTAGGGACGGCACGCGGCAGCAGGCTTTCGATAAACTGCCTGATTATGTCGGTCTTCAGCCAGGACTCCACCGTGGTGCGGACGCTGGCCGGGGGAGCGCGCATCCACCGGCATCGACACGCCGACCATCAGGTGGTGTATCCGAGTTCGGGGGTGGCCGAGGTCCGGACCGACGCGGGCAGCTGGATCGCCCCGGCGGACCGGGCGATCTGGATCCCCGCGGGCAGCTGGCACGAACACCATTTCTACGGTCCGACGCGATTCCATACGGTCGGCTTCCCGTCCGATCTGGCGCCCGACTGGACCACGCCGTCGGTGCTCGTGGCATTGCCCTTGGTCCGTGAGCTCATCATCACCTGCTCCACGTCCCATGACCTGCCCGACACCGAACTCGTGCTGCTGCGTCAGGTGCTGCTCGATCAACTGCGCCGCAGCCCCGAACAGCCCCTGCGGTTGCCCGCGGCGCGCGACGAACGTCTCCGAAAGGCTTGCGCGCTGGTCGAATCCGACCTCACCGAGGTATGGACGCTGGCCGGGCTCGGCCGCCGGGTCGGCGCGAGCGAACGCACGCTGACCCGCCTGTTCCGCACGGAACTCGGCATGACCTACCCGCGATGGCGCACCCAGCTGCGCCTGCACAACGCCATGCAACTGCTCGCCGAACAGTTACCGGTCACCGTCGTCGCCCATCGGTGCGGCTGGGCGACCGCCAGCGCGTTCATCGAGGTCTACCGGCGCACGCTCGGACACACGCCCGGCGCGTTCCGGGCGAACCAGGGCGTGCGGTGATCCATCCGCTCGTCGCGGCCCGCACCTACTTCTCGAACTGCGCTCGCTTCCAGTCACCGTACGGCTCATCGCGCTCCCGCACCGCTTCGCGGAAACCGGCTGTCGCCGAACGCAGTTGGAACGCGTAGCCCTCGCGGGTATGCCGGGAGATGCCGTCGAAGACGGTGCTGATCATGCCCGAGTTGGCCACCCCCTGGGCCAGCAGCGCGCTGTTGAGCGCCAGTTTCGCCATGACCAGCTGATTGATCGGCATCCGCGCGATGCGTTCGAGCAGGGCCTCGGTGCGCTCGTCGAGCTCGTCGGCGGGCGTGGATTCCACTGCGAGGCCCCATTCTTCGGCCTGCTTGCCGGACAGGCAGTCGCCGGTGAACAGCAACCGCTTCGCGCGCTGATCACCCAGCCGGTGGGCCCACATGCCCGCCGCCGGAATGCCCCAGACCCGGGTGGGCGGGTAGCCGATCTTGGTGTCGTCGGCGCAGATGATCTGATCGGCGTACAGCGCGATATCGGTGCCGCCCGCGACGGCGAAGCCGTGCAGCTTGGCGACTGTCGGCTTGTTGGCGTGCAGCAGGCTGGCGAAGCCCCGGTTGAACCGGCTCATCATCGCGTAGTCGACCATCGGATCCCACGTGCCCCAGGGATTGTGATTGCGGGCCTGGACCACCGGATCCAGCACCGTGCCGGTGGGCGAACTCGCGCCTTCGGCGGGCTCGAACGAGCTCTCGGCGAAGATCGACAGGTCGTATCCGCCGCAGAAACCCTTGCCCCGCCCGGACACCACCATCACGTGTACCCGCGGATCGAGATCGGCGCGCTCCACGGCGTGCGCGAGTTCGATCGGGGTGTCGGCGGTGATCGCGTTGCCGTGTTCGGGGCGGTTGAAGGTGATCCGCGCGATTCGGTCGGTGACCTCGTAGGTCAGCGTGCGGTAGCTGATGTCCGCCGGGGGCGGCGTGCGGTCGGCCCACGGCGAGTCCGGGGCCTCGGTGAGTCCCTCGTACCACGCGGCGGGGCGGGTGCCGGAATGATTCTCGAAATCTGACAAGAGGGCTTCCTGGCGACGTCGGGGCATGCTTAGCACTGATATTACATACTTGTGTCGATTGACGAGCCACTGTAATACTGAATTATGGCCACCCATGCGGTAACGAACCAAGTTCCCCCGCTCGTCGACTACGACGCCGCCGAGCAGCCGGTGTTGCTCGAGGCGCTGCACCGCGCGGGCGCCGAGCACGCGCTGGACGAGTTGCACGAGATCGGCAGGCTGGCGGGCAGCGCCGAAGCCATCGAGCTCGGTGACCTCGCCGAGGCCCATCCGCCCGTGCTGAAGACGCACGATCGATACGGCAACCGGGTCGACGAGGTCGTCTACGACCCGAGTTATCACCGATTGATGACCCATGCGGTCGGCTTCGGCCTGCACGCCGCGGTCTGGGCGGACACCCGGCCGAATCCGCACCTCACCCGCGCCGCGAAATTGAGTGTGTGGGGGCCGGTCGATGCGGGGCACGGTTGCCCCATCTCGATGACCTACGCGGTCGTCCCCGCGCTGCGCGTTGCCCCGGATCTTGCCGCGCAGTACGAATCCTTGCTCTGTGCAAAGGAATACGACCCGGTACTACGCGCGCCGCTGACCAAGCGCGGACTCATCGCCGGAATGTCGATGACGGAGAAGCAAGGCGGCTCCGATGTTCGGGCCAATACGACGACCGCGACCAGGGTGTCCGACGGAACGTATCGGATCACCGGGCACAAGTGGTTCACCTCCGCGCCCATGTCGGACGTATTCCTGGTCCTCGCGCAGGCGCCCGGCGGGCTTTCCTGTTTCTTCGTTCCCCGCGTGCTGCCCGACGGGACCCGCAATACCTTTGCGCTGCAACGGCTCAAGGACAAACTCGGCAACCACTCGAATGCCAGCAGCGAGGTCGAATACGACAACACCGTCGGCTGGCTGGTCGGCGACGAAGGCCGGGGCGTGCCGACCATCATCGAGATGGTCAACCTGACCCGCCTGGATTGCACCATCGGCACCGCCACCGCGATGCGCACCGGCGTCGCCGCGGCCGCCCATCATGCCGCGCACCGCAGCGCGTTCGGCGCGACGCTGGCCGATCAGCCGTTGATGCGTAATGTGCTGGCCGATTTGGCGATCGAGGCGGAGGCGGCGACCACGGTGGCGCTGTGGCTGGCCGACCTCACCGATCGGGCGACGGCCGGCGAGGACGGCGCCGACCTCTTGCGCCGAATCTCGTTGGCGGTGAGCAAGTACCACGTATGCAAACGCGGCCCGATCCATGCCGCCGAAGCGCTGGAATGCCTGGGCGGCAACGGTTATGTCGAGGAATCGCGGATGCCGCGGCTCTATCGGGAGGCGCCGTTGATGTCGGTCTGGGAGGGATCGGGCAATGTCGCCGCGCTGGACACGTTGCGCGCGATGGCCAAACAGCCGGAAACCCTCGGCGCCTTTTTCGACGAAGTCAAACGCGCCACGGGCGCCGACTCGCACCTCGATGCCGCGATCGCGCGGCTGGAACAGCAATTCGGCGACTTCGACACCATCCAGCATCGGGCGCGCCGGATCGTCGGCGATATGGCGCAGGTACTTCAGGCGTCGCTGCTGGTTCGCTACGGGCATCCGGCGGTCGCCGACGCGTTCACCGTCAGCCGGCTCGGCGGCGAACACGGCGACGTTTTCGGCACGCTGCCGACAGGCATCGATACGGCCGCGATCATTCAGCGCGCGACACCCAAGCCGGGTAACTGAAACCGACCGGCCCAGTTCATCGATAGCGATTACGCATCCGACGTGACGAGCAGTTGCTCGGCGAATCCCATGAATTCGGTTCGGAACGCCGCGTATTCGGCGCGCAGCCGCAACCCCGGCCAGTCGGCGGGCAGCAGCGGATCGGGGAGGAGCGGGTCGTCGAGAATATGCCGCACCGCGGCGGCGGCCACCTCGAACCGCTCCCGCATCGAGGAAGAACTCGCGAACTCGCCCAGCAGCCGCTCCGCGTCGCGCGCCCAAAGGTGGGGCGCGAAAAGGGTTTCCGCGAGTTGCGCCGGTGAATCCTGCGGCGCGGCGGTGAACACGGAAACTCGCCGACTGGCGTCCGGCCCGAGAACTATCTCGATGTTCGCGGGCCGGGTCCATACGCCCTCGCGCAATTCGCCGAGCCTGCGCGAGCGCATCGTGTCCCGGAACGCGGTCCGGGCGGGCGCGTCGTCGCCGACGGCGGTTACCACCGCCAGAAACCATTCGCCGTCCCAGGGTTTCACCACGGGACTCACCGCGGCGTCCTGCCTGCGCTGTCGGTCGATCAGCCGGTCGGAGAGCCGATACACGCCGTTCGCGCGCTCCAGATCACCCATGGCGACCATTCGGGTCAGCGCGACCCGCACGGCCGATTGTTGCAGCCCGAGTTCCTCGGCCACCGAAACGATCCAGCTCACCGGCGCTTCGGCCGGATGCGCGCCGAGCAACGCGCTCAGAATCGCCGACCGAGCGGTCAGCTTCCGCACGCGTATCGCCACACACCCTGTCCTCTCCGAGCTCGCGCCGGTCGAACTCCGGCAGCCGAACCAGGAATTCTACCGGCGAACTCACCCTCGCTCTCGCGGTCCCGCCGCCGGACAACGCCTGCCCGAAGTCCGCGGCGACCGCCATGAACTGGCAATATGTCGGACCGAGGGACGAATCGACCTGGTTGTGCTAGTTCGCGTTGTTATATGCCGCGACAATGTCGGCCGGGATGCGGCCCCGGGTCGATACGTTGTGTCCGTTCTTCCTGGCCCATTCGCGGATCGCGGCTGTTTGCTCGCGATCGGTCGCGGAAGTCGCTTTGCCGGTGCCTTTCCGCTTCGCCCGTCCGGTCTTGCGCGCCTTTTCCGTCCACGGCTCCAGGGTCACGCGCAGCTTGCCCGCGTTCTTGGTGGACAGATCGATCTCGTAGGCCACGCCATCGATCGAAAATTGAACTGTTTCATTCGCTTTCGACTTGCCGTCGTAGTCGTCGACCAGGGTGACGGTGACTTTCTTGGCCATGGGTGCGTCCTTCGCGTAGTCACGAGTAATTGCTCGGAATACTAATACCGTATCGCATCGAACTCGGCGAGGAGAAAAGTACTGTGGCGCAGAAGTGCTCGGAGCGCTTGCGCGCGAATGCGCGAGACTGCACGTTCAAGTGCACGGCCATCCGATACGGGTACTCAGCGCAGTGATTCTGCGGCGGTCCTGGCTATCGACGAGGCGACCGCGCTCAATGCCGGTGAGTCGAGCCGCCATTGCTGCCAGTACAGCGGGACATCGATGAATGCGGCGCCGTCGATGGCCACCAGTTCGGTGCTCCGAAAATTGTGAGTTTGCAGGTCCGGCAACATTCCCCAGCCCAATCCGAGCCGAACCGCGGCGAGGAATCCGGCCGAAGACGGGACGTAATGTCGCGGCGGATCGAGTGGCTGACGACTGCGGCGGCGCAGGTGACGGTCTTGCAGATCGTCTTTGCGGTCGAATAGCACCACCGGCGCCGCGGCATATGCCTTGGCGGTCGCGCCGTCGCCGAACCAGGTGCGCGCGAATCGCGGTTCGGCCATCGGCCGATAGCGCATCGCGCCGAGCCGTTCGACCTTGCAGCCCTGTACCGGTGTGGAGGTGGCGGTGATCGCCGCCATGACCGTGCCGTCGCGGAGCAGCCGGGTGGTGTGCTCCTCGTCCTCGCGGTGAATTTCGAAACTGATACCGGCCGGCGCCGCGGCGAGCGCGGGCAGCACCCAGGTTTCCAGCGAATCGGCGTTGACCGCGATGGGCAGCCGGGCCGGGCGATCCGCGTCCCCGAGTTCGTGTGCGGTGTCGCCGGTCAGCAGCTCGATCTGTCTGGCCAGCCGCAGCACGGCGAGTCCGGATTCGGTGGCGCACACCGGTTTCGTGCGCTGGACCAGGACGCGACCCGCCGCGTCCTCCAGCGCTTTGATGCGCTGGCTGACCGCGGACGGGGTGATTCGCAGGCGCTTGGCCGCGGCATCGAAGGTGCCCTCGGTGACCGCCGCGTTCAAGGCGCGGAGCTGATCCAACTGGAGATCCATGTTAAGGAATCGTAATGGTAGTGCAGAATCTTTAGTTTGCCTGGAGATAATGCCGTCCCTAGCGTCGAGGGCTATGGAAGTCTCCTCGGCCGCCCTGGCGGCCCTGTCCGGGCTCGGGTTCGGGCTGTCGCTGATTGTGGCCATCGGGGCGCAGAACGCCTTTGTGCTGCGCCAGGGGGTGCGCGGACAGCACGTGTTCGCGGTGGTCGCCGTGTGTGCGCTGTCGGACATCGTGCTGATCGGCGCCGGCGTCGGCGGATTCGGGGTGGTCGTGCAATCGGTGCCCGAAGTGGTCACGGTGGTGCGGTACGCGGGCGCGGCGTTCCTGCTCGGCTACGCGGTTCTCGCGGCCCGGCGGGCGTTCGCGGCGTCGGCGCTCCTCACCGGAACCACCGGCGCGACCGTCGCGCTGGGTGCCACGATCGCCACCGCGCTCGCGCTGACCTGGCTGAACCCGCACGTCTACCTGGACACCGTGGTGCTGCTCGGTTCCTTCGCCAATACCTACACGAGCCCCGACCGCTGGTTCCTGGGCGCGGGCGCGATGCTCGGCAGTGTGGTCTGGTTCACCGCCCTCGGTTACGGGGCGCGATTGCTCGGCCCGCTGTTCGCCCGTCCCGCCGCCTGGCGGGTGCTGGATTCCGGCATCGCCGTGGTGATGACGCTGCTGGCCCTGGGACTGTTGCTCGCGGGTCCGTCGGCGTGACGTCGAAACCCGTTGGTTCGTACCGTCGTCGGCTCGGCTAGGCCCGTAGACAAGCGAGACCACCGATCAGGCGGCGAAAACTGGATCTTTGCCGACAGGTCGATGCCGAGTGTTGTTCGGCGAGAACAGGGTTGGCTGGGCGGGAAGCGTGACGGGAGACACAGCCGCCGTCGTGTCCCTTGCTGATTGGCGGCGGAGGGGCCGGGTATGCGGCGAATGACCGCTGACACCCGAGTTGGAGGAGTAGCCATGACCAAGCACGACAGTGGACCGCGCGAGGCAGTCGAGGGCGTCGTCGAGGACGTGAAGGGCAAAGCCAAGGAAGCCGCGGGCATCATCACCGGGAACGAGGGCCTCAAGAGCGAGGGCCGCGCCCAGCAGGACAAGGCCGAGTCCGAGCGGGAGGCGGCCAAGAAGGAGGCCGAGGCGGAGAAGGCCCGCGCCGAGGCCAACCTGAACGAGGCCCGCCAGAGCGCCTACGAGAGCGGCAAGGACTCGTAGGCCGCCAGAGCTTTCGGCGGCGCGGGGACGACCTATCGTC
>NZ_JBHTUR010000028.1:0-94863 GCF_042793755.1 Nocardia sp. NPDC056564 | reverse complement strand
TTCTCCCAGGTGACTTGTCAATACAGGGGGTATAGACTGTTTCGTCATGACGAGGCGATCCCGCAGGTCAGCGGCAGAAATAGTGCGAGCGATCATCTACGCTCGCGTCTCGAAGGACGAAGGCCGTAGAGGTCGCTCATGCAAGGAACAGGTCGACGCCTGCCTGAGCGACTGCGAGTACGAGGGGTGGGCGGTTCCACTTCCCCCGTTCGTGGACAACGACCGGGGAGCAACCCGGTACTCGAAGGGCACTCGCGTCCAGTTCGCGGCGCTGTGGGACGTGCTGGGGAAAGGTGACGTATTGGTGGTGTGGGAGCCATCGCGCATCACCCGCGAACCCGGGGAGTTCAGCAAGTTCGCTGACATGTGTGGTGAACGCGGTGTGCTGTTGTACTACGACGAGCGTTTGTGGGACCTGAACGACGACGATGACAGGAATCAGGTCTGGCAGGACATCATCGACGCGGCCAAGGCGGCGGCCAAGACGCGCAAGCGGACCAAGCGGGCGATCGACGCGAACATCGTGGCCAAGAAGCCGCACGGCAAACGCGCTCCCGGTTACCGGATCGTGCGTGACGCCGATGGTAATTCGATCGGGCGGGAAGTGGATCCGCTGAAGCAACGCGTATTGGTGGAGGCGGCCGAACGGGTATTGCCGCCGGGCCTGGAATCGGCGTCCAAGGTGGCCAAGGATCTTCAGAAGCGCTGGCGGGACGCGGGGGGTAAGGGCAGTTTCGCGGGAAGAGATCTCACACGGTTTCTTACCAATCCCACGCTGTTCGGGTTGTATCACCATGAGGGGGTCATAGACGGCAAGGGCGATTGGCCAGCACTCCTTCCGCTCGAGCTGTTCGACCCGCTTCGTGCGATTTTGCTCGATGGGTCACGCCTGACGCATCAGGGCAGTGAGAACAAGTGGTGGTTGACCTACATCGCCCGGTGCGGGAAATGCCTCGAAATGGGCGAGCCGGGAATCATCGGGCGCAAATTGGTGAACAAGCGCGGTAAACGGTTCGATCAATATGTGTGCCAGGGGTACTTCCATGTAGCACGGGGGCGTCCGGTTGTGGATGCCTATGTCGAAGAGCTGTTGATGCAATTGCTCGAACACCCGGACACGCTGGCGAAGCTGTCGGCGAAGGATGCTGAGGACAGGTCGTTGATCGATGCGGAGCTGGAAACGATCGAGCGTCTGACGGCGGCGAAGAAGGGTTTCCTTCGGGATGCGGCCAAGCGGTTGATGTCCGCCGACGCGGTCGCCGATTACGTGGAGCCGATCGAGGCCGATATCAGGGAGGCGCAGAAACGCGTCACGGCGTTGACCAGGCCGGTGGACCCGGTGCTGGCTGACGCCATTGGTCCCGATGCGCGGCGCACGTGGGCGGAACGCTCCATCGTGCAAAAGCGGGCCGTGGTCCGTGCCGCCATGACGATCACGATCGTTCCTGTTGGCGGGGGACGGCACGGGCGGTTGGGGGTGGAGGCGCGCCCGGTGAAAGCCCTGGCGGGTTAGGGGCTTTCCTGGGGGCGCTCCCCGCTATTGCCTGGTAGGGGGCGTGGGGGGTCACAACCTGATATACCTCGGATGATTGCCTCCAGTTAGCCATCTAGGTGCAGGGTGTGCGGGTCTTCGGCGCGAATCTTCCGGATGAAAAATATGCACGCAAATATGACCGTTTCCATCGAGGGCGATGCGCTTCGGCGGTATGCCGGAATCGTGCAGTTCGTGGCCTTGCTCGCCGATTGCCTGATCGACGGGGCCGGTCGAAGCTGGAGGCCCGCCAGCAAGTAGGGCTACCGACCAGTTTGTAAAGGTGAAATGTGTTTGCCAGCAAGTTAATTGACGATAGGCGGTCGCGGCCGTCAAAAACCGCCCGGCGTGTGTGACTTGCAAACCCCACCAGGTCACTCAGGTTGTTATTAGCATCGGATTTCCGACCGCTCGTTACGTGAAGCCAACCGCGTAGCGGCGGTGACGCAGGCCGGTGCTGTAGCGGAAGGCGGAACGGGTGACTGATATCGACGCCAGGGGGTTTGACGCGGCCCAAGTCGACGCGGTCGCCGGGATCGCCGAACTACGCCCATACGGAACGGTCGATCCCCACGGGGACGGCGTGATCGTCGGTAGCGTGGTCATCATCGGCACACAGGTAGCGGTGATCCCCCGGTACGGGCTGACCGACGCCCAGCACGCGACGCTGATCGCGTACGCGGAACGAATTTGGGCGCGCGGCCGGGAGGGGTCCGGGTGGCGCTTCGACCATGAGATCGGGGGATGGGTGACCGGGGTGCGGATCGGCTACTCTTCCCGATTCTCCGTCGCTGCCAGCTCCGCCAGAACATGCGGGCCCAGCCCGGCATGGTGCGTATCGGATTCGGTGACTGTCGTGACGCCCACGGGTTGTCCGTCCGGGCCGTAGTTCACCAGGTCGGCCGGTGCGACAAGCTCGCTGTCCACCTGTGCGACCAGAGCGGCGATCGTCGTGTTCAACGCCTTGGCAATGGCACACAGCTGCCTCACGTCAATTGCTGTCCGAGGCCATTCGATATCCCGCAGGGCCTCTATCGATAGGCCGGTCGCGGCGGATAATTGTGGACGCGTCATGCCTATTTCTTCCCGTGCGTCACGGATCGCGGCAGCGACCATGTGAGTCGCCGGATCGATTACGCGCGCACCTCTCGGCATGGCTCAAGCGTAGCTACCCATGTGGGTAGGGCGGTAGAGGCACCGCGTGGTGAGTCGGTCACATCTTGCATCCGCCGCCCACACGAGCCGATTGCTTTTCTGGACAGATGACCTGCTCGAAAGAAGTGTCAGCAACCCTCTTGCAAGTGGTCTATATACACCAGTAACGTCGCTCACATGGGTAGGACCGGAGCGTTATCCCATCTCATCGCAGCCCGCGTACGCGCAGCTATCGATGCGTCCGGTGAATCGTGGGCCAGTGCGGCAGAACTTTCGGGCGTAGCGCGTGAAACGTTGCGCCGCAAGCTGACTGACACACATCCGTTCAATATCGACGAACTGGAAGACATCGCGACCGCGCTGGGACTCCCGCGCGATTACTTCTTGCTCGCGGCCCAGCGGACGGGGACGCCATGAGCGCGCCACGTCCACCGGTCGACCCGGCCATGCAGGCATGGATAGACGACCAGAAGAGCCATTTCCAGCCCTCGGACATGGATGCGGCCGTACGGCTTCTGCGTGGCTATGAGCGCGCCGACCGTGAACGCCAGCGGCGCGAGGGGGAGGCCGCGTGAGCGCGCCGGTACCCGTTGTCCGGCGGGATCGGGGTCCGAAAAGGGCTCGAGCCGAACCGGCGGGCGCAGCCCTGACCGATCCGACCCGACCACCAGGCGCGTTGCAGCGCGCCGTCGACCTATGGGCCAGAGGAGTGTAACAGTGAACGCAACGATCTTGAAGGCTTCCGGGCTAGAGCCCATCAGAAGTGTATGCAGCACAATCGAATTCGAAGGTATCCGGCTGGTGGAGCTGCCGGGGTACGAGGGGATCTACTCCGGCATCGCGCACCTGAACGTGGGGCTGGCCGACCGGTTGCTGGAACTCAACACCCACAACCGGCGCGTGCGCATCGGCAAAGTCGCGGAGCTGGCCCGGGGTTTCCGATCCGGGGACTGGCAGCTCAATGGTGAGGCGCTGAAGTTCGACCGGCTGGGCCGGATGATCGACGGCCAGCACCGGTGCACGGCGGTGCAAGAGGTCGGGCGGGGTGCCTATCCGTCGGTGGTCATCTGGGGCCTGGAACCGAGCAGCCAGGAAACCATGGATCAGGGTTTGCAGCGCACGGCGTTCGAAATGCTCACCCTGGCGGGCGTCGATGCCGATGTCACCCTGGCCGCGACGATCCGCCTGTTGATCCGCTGGCGCGAAGGGCTGTTGTTCTCCGCGCCGCGTAGCGCCCGGGTCACCAATACCAGCGTCGTGTCGTGGGGCAAGGACAACCCGGAGGCGATCGCGCGGTTGCGGGAGCTTGCCCGGCGCGGATACCGCCGCGTCATCGGCACCCCGCCGTCGGTGGCGATGACGGTCGCCTTCGTCCTGGATCAGATCGCCCCCAAGACCCTCGAGGAGTTCTATTCCGGGCTGATCTCCCCGGTGGGGCTGCCCGACGGCAGCCCGATCCTGGCGCTGCGCAGCCGCCTGGAACGCATCGTGATCACCCGGCTGGATCTGCCGGAGCGGGAGGTCATCGGCTACTACCTGTCGGCCTGGAACGCCTTCCGTGAAGGGCGGTCCATGGCGATGATGCAGGGCCCGCGCGGGGGGAAGTGGACCCCGGAGACGTTCCCGGTGCCGAAATGACCTGCCCCTGTGTCAAGCCCCCGCGCCGGTGTCAGCCCCTGGCGCGGGGGCGCACACCCCGAAGCGCCGTGACTGTGGCCATGTCCGCGCTTCGGGGTGTGCCTCCAAACCGCAGACATACCGACGCCCGGAGCGCATCGCATGTCCACCGAACGGCCAGTCTACCGGCGCGACGCACAACCGTTGTCGCGCAACCGAACCCGGCAGTGTTTGCGGCGTCTGCGCACCCTGGTGCGCAGCCCGCTGGGGGCCGAGGCGATCGCGGAGCTGTTGGCGGCGTTGATCGGGTCGCTGTGAAGAGCCTGGCGCAACGGGTGGTCGAGGCGTTCGAACGCGCTCTTCACCAGTGGCCGGACCGCGACGGCTCCGACGAGGAGGAGCCCCAGGACGGTGAGTCGTGATCAGTGAGCGGGCGTTCAGTGAGCGGGAGCTGATCGAGCGTGAGGCCGAGGCATGGGGCTGGCATTGCCGACGCGGCGGTGCCTGGACCTCCCTGGCGCGTGAGGAATTCCGGTTGGCGATCGACTGGTCCGACGCCTGGCAGGCCACGGCGGCGGAACTGTCGGTGTCCGGGGGGACCGGGGTCGCGCGGCGGAGCTGGCGGTCCAGCAGTGTCACTCCGGGGCAGTGGGCTCTGGGGCTGATCCGCCGCCCGGTGATCGCGCGATCGGACCGCGTGACCGAAACCATCGCTCAGACACAGCAATTCAGCCTCGCCGTGGCTTCAGCGTTGATCGCGACGGCCATGGAACTGCGGCGGCTGGCCCTGATGCTCGACCGCGCCGCACCGGCGGCGCGGTCGTCGCTGCATGCCGAGGTCCGCAGGTACGCAATCGAACTGGATTCGGAGATACGTCACGCCTATCTGGACACACCCACCGCCAGCGCGGTCGCCAGGCTGCGCGAAACCCTGGAGGAGTCACGATGATCATGACGGCGGAAGAACATTATGAACGCGCTCTGAAACTGTTGCCGGAGACCGGTTTCGAGAGCAACGACAAGCTGTGCATCGCGGTCGCCCAGGTTCACGCGGAGCTGGCGCGCTACCGGCTGGCGGCCGAGGATCGCTGTTCGCTCGAACACGTCGCGCGGATCGCCGAATGCCTGGTGTCCAACCCGCCGGAGAGCGAGTTGCACACCATCGGGAAGGAACTCAGCGCGATCGTCGGTGCCCCGTGAAGGGGCACAAGCTCTTCGCCGAAGAGCAAGTGCTGGAGATCTTGCGCTTGCGCAAGCTGGGCCCGGCGGCGATCGCCCGGCGGATAGGCACCGACACGCTGACGGTGCGGCGCATCCTCATCGGCGAGACCTACCGGAGCCTGACCCATCAGGACAGCGCGGGACGGCTGTGCCGGTGCGCATCGTGTTCCACCACGCAACTGGGCGACGCGAACGTCGACTACGTGCGGTCCATGCCCGTCACCTTGCCGTGCGTGTTCTGCAACGCCCCGGCCACGGTCACCGTCGCCAGAGTCCTGGCCACCCATGGGCTGTTCCCCTGCACCAGCTGTGACGGAAGGAAGGAATGAACCACCCCAAGATGACGCCCTCACGGGTGCGTCTGCTGCGCGAGATCGTCACCGAGGTCGGGACGTATCCGGCCGGGACGGCGCTGATGGCCACCCGCGCCCCGGACGCGTGGCTGTTGCACCTGTCGCTGCCCGATCGCGACGGAACCGTGCACCTCGAACCGGTGCCGCTGACCTATGTCCGGTATCACGCGCGCGCCGCCACCGCCGACAAGCGCAAGGCCGCCGCGCACGAGGACTACAAGTTCGCGCGCGAGAGCCTGAATTTCGACGATGAGCAAGCGACGCTGTGGTTGCAGCGCGAGTACCGGGTGTCGCTGAAGACGTTGCGCATGTGGGGATTTCACACCGCGAAGCTGGAGATGGCCGAACGCCGGGCCCGGCGGGCGGCGTCGTGAGTATCCATCGTGACCCGGCACCGATGGCCGGTGCCGTGGTGCGCGCCGATATCGGCCGTGGCCCGGAGTCGCTGCGGATCGAGGATTGGTGGGATCGGGTGTCGGGCGGGTCGTGGATGTTCGCCGACGGCAACCCCGCCGCGCTGAAATACGCGATCCGGTCCGGGCTGGCCGGATTGCCGATCGACAACGACGTCGTCTACGGCAAGGACGACAGCGGGTTCGGCCAGCTCATCCACGTCAGCGAAGTGCTGCCGTGAGCGATGCCCAGGAGTGGCGGTTCGCCTTCGCCGACGGTGACGCCACCACCGTGCTCGAACTCGACCCCGGCGGGCGGGTCCGCGTGTACGGCTACGACGGCGACGACCTCATCCACTGCACCAGTCACAGCATCGACACGGCGAAGATCATGGCAGATGCGTTGCGGCACATGACATCTCACGCCGATCGCGGACGGAGGAAGGGTCAGTGACCGATTACACGATCAAGCGGGACTTTTTCCAGCGCCCGTGGATCACCACCGACGGCGGGCCGCTGCAATACCGGCCCGATCGCAAGAGCCCGACGAATGCTGTTGCCTACACCAGGATTTCGACGCTGGCCGAAACCCTGGACGACAAGTCCGGGCTGCTGGACTGGGCGGCGGCCAACGCGGCCCTGGGGGTGGTCCGCGACCCGGCCCTGTTCGCTCAGCTGGCGCACCTGACCTCCGCCCACCGTGACCCGTGGAGTGTGCCGGAGGCCAAACGCCAGCTCAAACCCCTCATCGCGCGGGCCCAGCAGGTCGCGGGGTCCGACGACGCCGCCGGGATGGGGACGGCGTTTCACGGGCTGGCCCAGCTGGTCGATGAGGGGGTCGACCCGGAGTTCGCCCCGCCGCACCTGCGGCCCTGGATCGCCGAATACCGCGCAGCGTTGTCCGGGTGGGAGGTGCTGGACTGCGAGCCCTTCGTGGTCGTCGATGAGATCCAGGGCGCGGGGTCGATGGATCGGCTGTTGCGGCACAGGGCGACCGGGCGCGTGGTGTGCGCGGACATCAAGACCGGCCGCGCGGACCCAGACTTCCCGCTCAAGGTGACGATGCAAGTGGCGATGTACTCCCGTGGCCAGCGTTACGACCAGGAAACCGGTACGCGCGCACCGCTGCATCCCGATGTCGATCTTGCCCACGGGCTGCTGATCCATGTCCCGATCCGCAGCGGTGAACCCCGCGCGGCGCTCTACCCCCTGGACCTCACGGAGGGCTGGGAGCTGGCGCAGATCGCGGTGCGGGTCCGGGCGGCCCGCAGGATGCCCAAGCTGGCGGCGGTCGCATGAGCCGCCGACCGCCGTCGCATCGGCCGACGGTCAACAAGCGCAGCCGATTCGGGCACCGCATGTGGTGGGCTGAGTGCCCGTGCGGCTGGTATCAGGGCTGTCACGACAAACGCGACGCCCAGCAGTCGGCGGCCGATCATCGGACGCGCATGACGCCCACGGAGGTGAGCGTATGAGTGAGGACACCCAGCTGGCGTTGCTGCGGGAACCGTTCTCCGCCAACCAGATCAACAAGCTGCCCAAGCCGTTTTCCAAGGATGCCAAGCGCGGTAGCTGTCATGAGTGCGGCGGCTACCACGGCTTGCCCGCGCTGCACCTGGACTACGTCGGGCACGCGGCACTGACCCATCGGCTCCTCGATGTCGATCCGCGCTGGAGCTGGGAGCCGCTGGCCCTGGACGATCGCGGCCTGCCGGTGTTCGACGCCAACGGCGGGCTGTGGATCCGGCTGACCATCTGTGGGGTGACCCGGCTGGGTTACGGCGACGCGGAGGGCAAGCGGGGCGGCAACGCGGTCAAGGAGGCGATCGGCGACGCGCTGCGTAACGCGGGCATGAGATTCGGTATGGCCCTTGACCTGTGGCACAAAGGCGACTTGCACGACGCCAGTGAGAAGCGCGGCACCGTGCCCCCGGACCAGGCGGCCGACCTCGCGCGTGCGGAACTGCTGGCGGTACTGCGCCGTGTCGGTATCGAACCGGCCGAGGCGGCCGACCGGTTTGTGGCCGAAGGGCACGGCCTGATCGATCGCAGCACCGACGCAGCGGCGATCAAGGCCCTGACCGCGCACTACTTGCGCATCGCCGGGGAGGAGGCGTGAGCGAACCGTTTTCCCCGGTGCACATCGAAGAGTCGATCCGCAAGTGCGCCAACCGGATCGCCAACAGCGTGCGGGTGTGCGCGGACGCCTACGCGAATTTCCTCGAGGCCGACCGGAACTACGACTGGGCCTATGCCAGGGCCTACGGCAGGGCCGACTGCGCGGCGCACGAACGCAAGTACATCGCCGAACTGGCGACCACGCAGGAACGCACGGCGCGCGACGACGCCGACGTCGTCTACCGCCACGCCGACCGCAAGGCCAAGGCGTTGGAGGCGGAGTTGCGGGCATGGCAATCGGTGGGCGCGTCGGTGCGGATGATGTACGGCGTCGCCGGACGGGGGGAAGGCGCATGAGCTACGACGCGGTGACCACGATTTCGGCCCGCCATCGCCATCACTCCCGCTACGGCACCGGCTACACCCTGTGCGACCTGGTCGCGATCCGCCCCGGCGAATGGGGCAATATCGACCGCGCCTGGATCGACGCGCTGCCCGCGTGCCTGGGCTGTGCGCGTGTGGCCTCCCAGGAGGAGGCGTGAACGCCCGGCAGTCGTGGCCGAAGATCCCGCCGCGACGGGAATCGAAGTCTCCCAGGCACTCCCGCTCCGGCCCGGCCACGGCGGTACGGCGCAAGGTGTGGGCGCGGTCGGGACGCTGCTGTGAACGCTGCGGCATCGGCTGCAACACCTTCTTTCGCACCGCCGGGGAGATCCACCACCGCCGCAACCGATCCCAGGGTGTGGACAACAGCCTGGCCAACCTGGTCCTGCTGTGCCACCTATGCCACGTCTGGGTGGGTGCGGACCCGAAAGCCGCTGCCACGCAAGGCTTTCACCTCGAACAGGGCGACATCCCCGAGAAGACGCCGGTGCTCTACGGCGGCGAATACACCGAGACGTACGGACGGCGCTGGATGGTCCTCAGCGCCGACGGCGGGGTCGATCCGGCACCGGAGGACCCACCACCCCCACAGGAAGGAAACGCATGACAGATACCCCGCCCGCCGAGGAGGACGACCGGGTCATCCGGCCGTTCGCCGATTTCCTCGTCGAGCTTCGGCACGGCGCGGTCCACGGCGAACTCAGCGCGGCGTTGCACGACCTGATCGCGTCGGTGCAAGCGACCGGCAAGGCCGGAACGCTGGCGCTGACTCTCAAGATCGGCATGCACAAGGGCACACGCATGTTGTGCATCGCCGACTCAGTATCGGCGAAAACACCTGTCCTGGAACGTGATACGTCGCTGTATTTCATCGACGGTGACGGCAATGCCAGCCGTGACGATCCCCGTCAGCTGGCGTTCGAGGGCATTCACATCGTCAATCCGACCAACATGAAAAGGGCATGAAAATGACTGACTTGCACGAGGTTTCCACCGAAGCCGCCGCCATCAGCGAGATCGCGCGCGACACCCAGCGCTACGGTGTCGCCATCGCCCCCGACGGGGAGAAGCTGCGGTTGCACGCCAACGTCCTGGGCGGAGACGAGCACATCGACGTTGCCGCCTACGAGCGCTATTACCCGGTGCCGTGGCGGATGCGGGGACAGATCACCGTCGATGACGTGCCCAGCCTGGTGGCACTGCTGGAGGCCGAAGAAGATCTGGGCCGGGTGGTCATCATCGCCGACCAGCAGAACTCCCGGATCACCGCGATCTTGAACTTCGAGGGCTGGCGCGACCACCGAATCCTGTTGGACCTCACGGCTTCCGAACAATACATCCGGTGGGCCAACTACGACGGGAAGATGGTCAACCAGGTCGATTTCGCGGAGCTGATCGAAGAACGGGTGGCCGACATCGTCGCCCCGTCGGCGGCGGACATGCTGGAGCTGACCCGCACCTTCAACGCCACCACCAACGTGGAATTCGACAGCGACGTCCTGCGCCAATCGGGGGCGGTCCGCTTCCGCTATGTGGAGCGGATCGAGGCCCGCGCGGGACAGGCCCGTGATCTGGCCGTGCCGGAGAAGTTCACTATCCGCGTGCCGGTGTGGCGCGGCGGAGAAGCGGTGGAGATGCAGGCCAGCCTGCGCTACCGGGTCAGCCGGGGCGGGCTGGTGCTGGGCTACAAGCTCGATCAGCGTGAGGACATCTATCGGGCCGCGTTCGACGGGGTGCGTGCGGCTCTGGTCAAGGCGCTGCCCGCCGACGCCGACAAGTACGCGGTGGTGAGCGGGCGCGCCCCGTACGCCATCGATCCCATGAAGTAGGCCGGTCGTGATCGGGCTGTACCACTACACCTGCCAGCACGGCCACGACGCGATCGGCGAGGCCGGAACCCTGCTGGCACCCGAACAGGTGCAGCCCGGTCACGCCACCCGGCTGCCCCCGCACATGCGTGAGTTGTCCTGGTTCATCTGGCTCACCGACCTGGACGTGGCCCACCCTCACGCGCTGGGGCTGACCCGCCGTTACCTGTCCTGTGACCGCACCCGCCACCGCTACCGCGTGGCCGACACCTGCGACGCGCGCCGATGGATCGATCTGCGTGCCAGCTGCCATCCGGAAATGGTCGCTGAGCTGGAATCCGCGCCCGGCGCGATGCCCGTGCACTGGTGGGCCGCAACACATCCCGTGCGTGTGCACTACGCGCCGCCCGAAAGGCAACCATGACTCATCCGATCTGCCGGGGCTGTTTCAGCACATGCTTTCCCGGCCGGGTTCCGGTCCGCGTGCTCTACGCCGAGACCGAAAACTGTTGCGTCTGCGGCCAACCGACCGCCGACGGCATCTACATCCGCGCCGACCCGGAATCGGTGAGCTACCCCCGTACGGAGGCGAAGGAGTGAACCCCTACTACGCCGACGATTCGGTCACGCTGTACCACGGCGATGCTCGAGCCGTCTCACGTGAGTTGGCCAGCGGCTCAGCGGATTGCATCGTCACCAGCCCGCCCTACTTCGCCCTTCGCGATTACGGGATCGATGGTCAGTTCGGGCTGGAGGAATCCCCGGCCGCCTACGTCGAAACCCTCCGCGCGCTGTTCTCCGGGTTGCGCCGTGTGCTCTCCGACGACGGAACTCTATGGCTCAACCTGGGCGACACCTACAACAACGCGGCGGCGGGGCAGACCCTCGAATCGGCGAAGGGGCGACGTTCTACGTTGCCCGATCGGCACCTGGCGGCGAAAAGCCTGCTGGGAATCCCCTGGCGGGTGGCCTTCGCGCTGCAAGCTGACGGGTGGATCCTGCGGATGGACAACGTGTGGGCGAAACGGAATTTCATGCCGGAGCCGGTCAAGGATCGGCCGACGCGCGCTCATGAATACGTTTTCTTGTTCTCCAAGACCGAACGCTACTGGTACGACAGCGAAGCGATTCGCGAGGATTCCGACCCTGGGCAAGTGGCGCACAATCAGCGTTACGCCAAGGTGTATCCCGCGCAAGCCGACCGCGCCGCGACGACCGGGCAGCCGGGCAATAGCAATTCGGCGGGCATCCACTCCCGCCCAGGCAGGCCCGGCCGTAACGCGCGCTCGGTGTGGTGGATCTCCGCGCAACCTTTCGCACAGGCGCACTTCGCGGTGATGCCGCTCGAACTTGCCGAACGGTGCGTGATGGCCGGGTGCAAGCGCGGCGGCGTCGTTCTCGATCCCTTCTCCGGTTCGGGCACGACTGGGCTGGCCGCAGCCAAGCACGGCCGTAGATATGTCGGCGTCGACCTGAACGCCGACTATCTCGACCTGTCGCTGAAGACGCGACTCCATCAGTCCGCGATCGATTTCGGGGGTGCCTAGATGGCGCTGTGGTGTGCGCTCTACATCAACGACCGGATGATCGGGCACGCCAGCGCCCAGCGGGTCAGCGGCGGGTCCGAGCCCGACGACGTCAACACCTACCGCGCCATGGTCAGCACGCGCATCGGTGCGCCGTGGCACGGGGAGGTGACCCACCGTTACGGCGACGGCGGCTGGGAGTTGATGCGCAAGGTGATCGAGGCGGCGGAGAGTGCGCGGTGAAACAGATCCGATACCAGCTCATCAGGGACGGCGACGCCTACGCCTCGATCACCGCGCACCGCACGATGTCCGGGCTGGAATTGTCCGATGACCTTCTCACCTACGACGTGACGATCGAGGGCTTGTTGGGCGTCAGATGGCGCGGCGTGGTGGGTCATCGCAGCGTCGATGGTGAGTTCGAGCTGATCCGCAAGGTCATCGAGGCGTTCCGGGAAGGGGGGCGCGGTAGTGGGCCTGCCGTGGATTCGGCTTGATACCCAGTTCGCGAGCAATCCGAAAATTCTGGAATTGGTGCAAGACAAGAAATTTCGTGCCGCGTTCGCCTGGGTGTGCTCGCTGGGATACGCGGGCGCGCACGGAACGGATGGATTTCTGCCCGCGTCGTGCCTGCCCTACGTGCACGCGACCAAGCGTGACGCGGCGGATCTGGTGGGGGTCGGGCTGTGGATCGAATGCGTCGGCGGCTGGGAGATCAACAGCTGGACCGAATACCAGCAGTCGTCGGCGGAAACGGCCAAGCGCAAGAAGGACGCCAAGCGGGCGGCGGCCAAGCGATGGGGAAAGGAGATCGAGGAATGATCGGCCTCAGGTGTGGGGGCACACCGGAAAGCGCGTTCGACCGGCCGCAGATTCTCACCGCCGCGATCGGGTATTCGAATGCGCCGCGCTCATGCGCCTGGCATGAGCCGCTGGCATATGCGATGGGCATGATGCGGGAAGGGCGGATCCGCATGATGCACGTACGTACGGAGAACGACGGACTTACTCAGAACCCCCCCTTACGTGGAGAGCGGATCTCGCGTTTCGTATCGCGTGCGAGCGGCGCGGCGAAATCGCGGCGGATTCGCGGCGGATTCGGTGCGGCGGTGCCGCGATGAGCGCGGCGTCCGACGGCATGGGCGGGCACCATTCGGCGCGTCCGGGTTCGAATGTGTGGCTCACGCCGCCGGGAATCCTCACCGCCCTGGGTGAGTTCGACCTCGATCCGTGCGCGGCTCCGTCCCCGCGCCCCTGGGATACCGCAGCGACCCACATTGCGCCGCCCCAGGACGGCTTGTGCGTCCCGTGGGAGGGCCGGGTGTGGTGTAACCCTCCCTACGGGGATATCGGGCGCTGGCTGGGCGCGCTGGCCGATCACGGCCACGGCACGGCGTTGGTGTTCGCCCGGACCGAAACGGCCTGGTTCGTCGATGCGGTCTGGAAACGGGCGTCGGCGATCTTGTTCTTGCACGGCCGCCTGCGGTTTCACTTGCCCGACGGCACCCGTGCCGTGGGCAATGCCGGTGCGCCGTCGTGCCTGGTCGCCTACGGGGACGCCGATGCGGTGCACCTGGGGCGGGCGGAGCTGGCGGGGTCCTGGGTGCCGCTGTGGAGGCTGCCGCCGTGACGCTGGACCGCACCGGCGAACCGGTGGACGACGCCGAACACGCCCATCGATGCCATCGCGGATGGCTGGGTTTCGACGCCGAATACCGCCCGATCCCGTGCCTGAAATGTCGCCCGCATCTGATCAAAACCGTTCATTCCAACACCTGTATCGACCCGGTTCCGGGCGCGTTCTCGACCCAGAACGTGCCCGAGGAACCCTGAAACCTTTCGGAAAGCGAGCGAAAAATGCCGTGGTTCTTCCTGTTTTTCGTCATCTTCGGAATCATCGCCGCGCTGGCGTCGCTGGCCGCGCGCGCCAAGGACGAAGACGTGCGCATCGCCGCGCGGGGTGCGACGGTCCTGTGCGCGGCCGTGGCGCTGCTGGCGCTGGCGCTGTCGTCGTTCACGATCGTGAGCACCCGCAACGTCGGCGTGCTGACCAGCTTCGGGCGTCCGGTGGGCACGCTGTCCAACGGCATCCATCCCAAGGTCCCCTGGCAGAAGAAACACGAGCTGAACGGGACCATCCAAACCAATTGGAAGAGAGGCGGTTTCGACGCCAGCGGCACATGCGACGGGGGCACCACGGTCCGGTTGGCGAACAACAGCACTGCGTGCGTGGACAATTCGGTGCGATGGCGGATCAACCCCGCCGCCGCCGACGCGCTCTATCGCGACTACCAGAACGACGAGAACATCCGCGCCAGCCTGGTGACCAGGGCGCTCGAGGCCAGTCTCAACGACACCTTCGCCTCCTACAACCCGTTGGCCCCGGAGGCGGCGGGCGGGCCGAACCTGGCCGACATGGCGGCCACGGCGACAGGCACGTTGCGGGCGCGCACCGCCGGGCAGATCGAAGTGCTGGAGATCATCATCAGCATCCTGTATTTCGATGCCCCGACTCAGGCCGCGATCAACCGGTTCCAGACCCAGGCCCAGGAAACCCGCATCGCCGTGGCACGCCAGGAGACCGCGTCGGCGGAGGCGGAGGTCAATCGCAGGCTGGCCGATTCGATCCGGGCCGATCCGAACGTCCTGGTCGCGCGCTGCCTGGACATGGCCAACGCGGGCAAGCAAATCGGGCTCTCCTGCTGGCCGCTGGGCGGGCTGCCCGTCGCGATCGCGGGCCGGTGACCGCGATGACACTGTCGGACAACGACATTCGTGAGAAGGCCACCGCGATCGTCATCGACTACCTGGGCGGGCTGGAGTACACCAGCATCTACGATCACCCGGCGTGCCCGGACCTGATCGACGATGTGTCGCTGGACGCGATCCACGCCCACGCCCAGCACCTGCTGGCGGAGCTGGCGCGGGCACTGCGCGACCCGGTCGGCCACGACTACCTGTCGACGGCCTGCTGGCACGCCACCCAGGCGGGGACGCCACCGGAGCGAGCGCGGTTCTTGCACCGCCGGTGCCGCCACGAATGCAAGTGGTGCGCCAGCCTGTGCCGGTGCGCCTGCCACAGTGCGGCGGTGGCGGCGTGAGCGGGCATCGTCATTCCACCCTGGGCCCCGACGCCGTCCCGGTCCTGGACCGGGGGGCGCTGATCATCACCGACATCGTGGTCATGAACTCCACCGGCCCGCTCTACGAACGGGTGCGCGACGCGCTGGTCGCCTACCTGTACGTGGTGGCCAGCACCCGCGACGGCCGCCATCCCAGCGACGCCGACGTCGCGGTGGTGGTCGCACGGGCGCGGGAGGCACGCCGATGAGCGCCAACGCCGCCCGCCCCAGCGATGACCAGATCCGGGAGGTGATCACCGCGACCCACTACTGCTACTTCATGGGGGAGATGCCCGCCGGGCTCAGCGACTGGGCCCAGCGTTTCGTCGACGGCGACGGCGGGACACTGAAAGCGTTGGGGCAGTTGCTGATCGAACGCGCACGCTTCGAAATGGCGTTGGAGGCGCTGTTCCAGATCTGCGTCGAACTGGGCATCTCGACCGAGCCCGATGTCAGCGGCGCGCAGATGTTCGCCCGCGCCGCGAGCCTGGACGGCATGCTCTGCCGCATCCTCGATGAGGTCCGCGACTACCGGCGTGAGGCCGAAGAACGGGAGTGGATTCGATGACCATCAGCGCAGGCGATATCTACCGCCGCACCGACGAATACGGCCAAACCTTCGAGGTGACGGCGGTCCGGCCGGTGCCCAGCTTCGGCACCTGGCAGGTCGGCACGCGGCAGATCCCGTGCCCGGTGCTGGGGCCGGTGTGGATCGGGGAAGTGCGTGATCCGTTTCTGGGCACCGCGATGACGCTGTGCACCCCGCAAGGGCTCACGGAGGCCGGGTTCGCTCTGGCCGTGCGGGTGGAGGCCCGATGAGCCGCTATGTGTGCGATCACTGCGGCCGGGACGCCGGGGACGACGCCGGGGGGTATTCGAGTCTGCATGACGTCACCGGCAGTTACCGGTTCTGCCACCCCCCGGTGAGCGGGCGGCCCGACTGCTACCGGCTGGTCACCGAAGACGGGGAGGTGATCGGGGGGCGTCGGCCCTGCCGGGTGTGCTCCCTGCCCGACGGCCAGCACAAGTTGTCCTGCCCCGTCGGCGGCGGGCCCGGCATGCGCGTGCCCGCGACCATCGACGCGGCCGGGGTCATCACTGTCAGCGGGGCGGGATCGCGAACGAAGGGACCGAATCAATGAGCGATCAACCCAGGGCGCTGCGGGTGCGGTGCGAATCACGGCAAACCTGGATTCGGGTGTGCGCGGAGGTGTTGTTCTTCTGCACCGACCTGGACCCGGATTCCGCTGTCGGACAGGCATTCATGGACACGATCGGATTGCGGCTGGCCGAACCGACGGCACAGGACTTTATCGATCATCCTCGCCTCCATTTCGAATTCGACGAGGACACACCGGAGCGTTATCGAACGGAAACCGCAGGCGGGAGCGCCGACCCGCATGGGGCGCAAATGTCGCCGAATCCGTGACGAACCGACGTTCGTTCGCGATACGTTGCCGACAGTAAGGCCATCCCTCAGGGCCGGACAGATCAGGAGGTTTCCATGCCATATGGAAGTAACAGTATCCGCCTGGAACAGATGCCACCGAAGTACATCGTGAAGCGCCTCGAACAACGCCGGGACGAATTGGCGGTCGAGGAGGAGGCGATCCGGGCCGACATCGCGGCCATCAAAGCGACGATGGAACAGCAGGTCGAACAATGCCAGGCCGAATTGCGGGTCCGGCGGCGGCATGCTTGCCGCGACGCCGTCACTGATCTGTGCGCACGGATCAAGGCATTGCAGGATCAGGCCGACCGCCTGATCGGGGACGCCCACAGCGCGTTACGGGGTATCGCCGACGATCAGCGATACGTCACCTCCGAACTGGAGATCTACCGGCGGCGGGTGGGGCTGTCGGACTCTACCCAAATGGGTATCTGGACGGCATAATCGACGGCCATGACGACCGCCCTGTGGGACCGGTGGCACACCGGCCGTGACATCGCGACCCGTCCGACGACCCAGCGGCTGTTCGTCAGCGACGTACTGGCCTGCCTGGATCCGGTCGCGGGTAAGCACGTCCTGGAGCTGGCCTGTGGTCAAGGCGGTGACGCCGTGCACTTCGCCCGCCACGGCGCGCGCGTCACCGCCTCGGACCTGTCCGCCGTGGCGGTGGCAAAGGCCCGCGTGCGTGCGGCGTCGGCGGGGGTGGACGTGGCGTTCCACGTCCGTGACATGCGCGACGGGCCACCAGTCGACCAGCCTGTCGACGCGGTGATTTCCTATCTGGGGTTGCACTACTTCCCTCCGGCGGAGACCGCCGCGCTCTTCGCCGCGATCGACGCCATTCTCCTGCCGGGCGGACTACTCGCGTTCGCCGTGAAATCGACGTCGGACCCGTTGTTCGGCGACGGCGAAAAGGTGGACGATCACGTGTTCGTCCGGAAAGGTAAACTCCGGCACTTCTTTTCCGTCGGCCACGTGGAAACCCTGCTGCCCGGCTGGGCATTGAACGTCACCGAACACACCGACAACTATCAGACCCTCGCCCGCCCTGCCGTGCACTTGCATGTGCTGGCCACCAAGCCCTGACCGCGCCTACCCGCATGGGTATTCGGACAACCTAACCGCCACGCCCGCAAAGGTTTTGCGCCCACACCGCCACCTGGTTACAGTCCCCTGTGTTCCCGGTGCGAAAGCCAGGGGTTACTTCTTACATCGGATGAGATCGGTACCTCAGGCGCTTATTTCTCGGGGGCGGACAATTTCAGAGTTGTGTGCCGAACCTGGCCGGTGCGATCGACAGGGGCTACTTCTGAGGGAAGAACGGGTTCGAATCCCGCCGGTGCGCGTTGCGCATCGGAACCAATTGGCGCGGTTACGGTCTTCTGTCGCGGTGTTCCTCGGACAGGTTCGGCATATGGATACGGATACCTGGTGCGCTTGGTGAGGGTTACTTCGCTGATAACGAAGAGGTCATAGGTTCGAGTCCTATCGGCGGCTCCGGCCGCCGTAGCTCAGTTGGCAGAGCACTAACGACCTTCGCCGTCTATTTCTCAGGTTCCCCCCACTCTGATATTGCGCGCCCCCTGGTGGTGAAAGGTGTTGTGGCGTGGGGAAATTCAATAAGACTGCGGTGCGCGCAGTGGGCAAGGGCCCGATCCGCACCGCGACGGCACCGTCGGGGCGGACCGGGGAGGGCGGGCCCGGCTACGCCCGCGACGACGTCCGCTCTGAGCTGTATTTGCTGGCGGTGACGTTCATCCCCGGCGAGGACACCCCGTATGAGACCGGGCGTCAGCGCAACGCCCGCCTGGTCGAACTCATCCACCAGGCCGCCGTCGCCGATTTCGACTGGCTCATGGGATTGGCGCGGTGGCTCAGGACAGGAGAAGTCGATGCTGCGTAGTGCGCCGCTGATGATCGCGGCCGAAGCGACCAAGGCCCGCGTGGACGTCGGATTGCCCGGTTCCCGCGCGATCGTCTCCGCCGTACTGGCGCGCCCGGACGAACCCGGCGAGGCAATCGCCTACTGGCACAGCAACTTCGGCCGCCGTCTGCCGAAGCCGTTCAAACGCGGCGTCGCCGACGCCGCCGCGAAGATGTACAACGAACGCGCATATCTGAAGTGGGACAGCGATATTCGCGCGGTCCGCTTCGCCGACGTGATCCGGCTGACCCACGCCAACCCGCGCACCGAATGGCGTTCGGCGCTGTTCCGCTACGCCATCGGTGAGCGCATGGGCATGGAAGGGCTCGAGGTCCCGGAACAGCTGGCGATGATCAATGCCCGCAAGCAATTGCGTGCCCGCACCCCGCAGGAGATCCATGCCTACGCCGCCGCCGGGCAGCTGGCCGACATGCTGGCCACGGCGGGCATGACCTGGGAGGCGGTGCCCGCCCTGGTCAACGGTCCCTGGACGGCCGCGCTCTGGGAAGCGGTCATCCCGTCCATGGGCTACATGGCGTTGTTGCGGAACCTGAGGAATTTCGACGCGGCCGGAATCTCCGATGAGGTCGCCGACGCGGTGGCGGCGCGCCTGGCCGACCCCGAACAGGTCGCCCGCAGTCGTCAGTTCCCGCTGCGGTTCCTGTCGGCCTACCGCGCGGCGCGGTCGCTGCGCTGGGGCCACCCGCTGTCCCAGGCGCTGGAAGCGTCGGTGTCCAACATCCCGCAGCTGTCGGGGCGCACCCTGATCCTGGTCGACACCTCCGGGTCCATGCACGCCAGCTACAGCAAGGACGGCACCGTGTGCCGCTGGGACGTGGCCACGCTGTTCGCGCTGGCGCTGGCCCGGCGCTGTGAGAGCGCGGAGGTGTGGGCGTTCTCCGACCGCGCGATCCGCTTCGACCTGCTGCGCGGGGAGTCGGTGTTGCGTTCCTTCGAGCGGTGGGGAGCCAGCGGCTACAACATCGGCGGCGGCACCTACACCGCCGCCGCGACGAAGCGGGCCTATCGCGGTCACGATCGGGTGGTCACCCTGACCGATGAACAGTCCTGGGGTGGGGATCCGGGCGCGGTCGTGCCGGACACGATCCCGATGTACACGTGGAACCTGGCGGGTTACCGGTTCGCGGGCGGGCGCGGCGGCCCGCACCGGCATACCTTCGGCGGGCTGAGCGATCGCGGGTTCGAGACGATCCCGCTCATCGAAAGCGGCGGCGTCGCGGGCTGGCCGTGGGAGAAGACTGCGGCCTGAGCGTGCACGCTCGGACGCAAGAGGGCCCCTGCCCTGTCCCGGCAGGGGCCCTCAGGTATCAGATCTATCCTGACCGCCGATAACGATCGTTTATCGGGGGCCAGGGCGGTATTCGGCGATCATGTTCGCCAGATTCACGAGTTCACTGGGTTGTCGTCCTGGTATGCATGAATCTTGCGGGCCAGCATTTCGGCCGCGAATTTGTTGGCGTGGTCCTTCAGTTCATCGAGGCTGCCGCCCTGAAGGGTCTTGGCCTGTCCTCCATCCGGGGTGGAGACGAAGCCGCCGAACATGCGCGAGCGGGCATATTCGGCGTGTTCGCCGCGCGTGGCCCGTCTGCCGGTTTTGGTTCGCGGTTCATCGGCAACCTGACTGATCACCGCAACGGCGATGCCGGGCAACGTGGCGCGATACAGGGCGAATCCTGCGTCGTTGACTTCTCCGGTGTCTCGCCAATCCAACACTGTTCGAATCTGTTTCGTCAGATCCGCAAGGCGGTCCGGCGTATCGGCGTCGGTCACGGGCGTTTCCATTCCTTGTGGATGAAGTTCGTTGCGGGTCGATTATTTCCGCCACCATTACACGAATAACCCATAAGGCTATTTGCCAGGGCTACGAGTTCACCGGCGGACCGCGCCTGGGGATCGGGGTCGTTCCATTCGTCGGATGCCGGACTCACCAATCCGTCGGAAATGGCTTGAGACAACAGATCTCGGGCGAATTGTTCAGGCGTCATGTCATCTCCGCGCGCCAGTCCGGCTACGCGAGCGTTGGCGCGTTCGGCGACGTAGCGGGCCGTCGAGCCCAGCTCGAAATAGTCTTGCTCGCTCGGCTCGGCCTTCTCGTGGATCAGCCGGGAGACGTGTTGGTAGAACTTCATGCCCAGCGCCACCGATGCGGACCGGTCGGCGACCAGCTGTTCGGCCATCGCGGCAGCGCTGCGGCCCATCTCGGCATACAGGCGGTTTTCACTGCGGCCGACCTCGTCCGCGCCCAGCTGTTCGGCGGCCGAGCCCAGCTCCCCCAGTGCGCGCAAGACCGTCAATACGCGCTCATTCATCGGAGGGAATTCGTCGGGGCTATCAGTGGGGTTACTCATACGGCATTACCTCCGGGTGGGACATCGGGGTTGTCGAACGCGTGTCGGCGGGATGGGGGCTGGGCGGCGGCCACGCGCGCCTCTACATCGGCGGGCCATGTGTCGCCGGGGAACACGCCGCTGAGCGGACCGCAGCAACGGACCCGGAAACAGTCGGCGGGCGCGCACACGTGATGACAGGTGCCGCCGTCCGGGCACAGGTGGGTTTCGTTGGGCTGATCGGCAACCCGCATATCGAGAATCGGGCCGATGACGTGAGCAACCCACAGGGCCCAGTTGCCCACGTAGTCGTACCCGCACACGCACCGGCCGCTGATCCCCAAGGGGAAGTGGTCGAACGCCAGCATCCGGCCTATCGGGGTGGTGCGGGCCAGCTCGAGCGCGGCGGGGTCGGCGGCTTCCTGGGCCGCGCGTATCCGCTCGTCCGAGGGCAGCTGGTACGTCATCACTGGCTCCGCTCGGCGCGCTGAAAGCGCGCGGCCTGGGCCAAGCTGGCCCCCGTCATTGCCTCATCGACCAGGCTGAGCACGTGGTCCGGCGGTTCCGGGAACCATCGGCCCTCGACACCTGCGTCGAAGTGGTACCGCTGCTCGGCGGCAGCCTTTCCCGCCCTGCCGTCCCGGTTGACCCGATGACCGGCCAGGCGTATCTCCTTCATCACGAGACTTTCCGCGCCTTCGATCCCCATCAGGACCACACAGAGATCGGGGACGAATTCGGCGTTGTCGGCGGTGAAATTCAGCGGAATGCGAGGCCAGTCCTCCAGGTGAAATTCCCACCGTACCTGTGCCCAATGAGTTGTGTGCTTCATCGTCGTGCGTCTGCCATGTCGCGGAGGGTGGCAACAACGCGGTACATTTCGGCGTTCGTCAGCCCCTGCAACCATTCGCTGACCGTTCCCCGGTCCGTGCAGGCACCCAAGGCCATGTGAGCCGCCATCATCACCGTGGTGCCGAATCCCTTGTCTTTCATCAACGCCATCACGTCGGTGACCGCTTCGGAGGAGGGATGTTCGCCCCAGTGCGACGGGTAGTCGGTGAGCACCACGTACGCCCTGAGACTGTCATCCCAGACGACGGCGTACGGGTGGGAATTCTCATCCAGCCACGACCGCATAAGAACCATGTTCACCAGATTTTCGGTCCAATACCCGTATCGCCAATTGCTGAAATCCTTTTCTTCACCCACTCCGCTGGAATCGCGGATCCACCCCCATCGATCCTGGGCGGCCAGTTCGGCATCCCATTCCGTCGAGTTGTCGGCGACCTGTTTGAAGTCGTCCTCGTCGAAACTGATTTGCATTATTCAGACCTTTCCTGCGGTTCGACCAAGTCCAGATATGCCGTGATGTCATCACGGAGCTTGCGGGCATCGGCCACCGTCGAGAGGCGCTGGAATATCGCCGCCTGGCGCACCGCCGTGTCCAGTGCGTCGTCCTTGCGCTGCTGGCGGCAGATCGCGATCACCTCGGGATCGTCGGCCGGGGCCAGCCGAACGGCCGGATCGAACTTGTCCCCCTGGTGGGCCAGCCAGGTGCTGTGGTCGTGTTTTTCGATGTGGCCGGGGTTGAACGTCACGGTGTTCACGAAGACGCCACCGATGACGGCGACGTCGACTTTCCGCTTGGTGAGGCCGACCACCTGTACCGGGTGGGCGCGACGCCGTCCGGCCGTCGTCTCGATGTACGCGACGGTCGCGCCGTCGGTCAGCCAGGTCAGGTCGGTGCTCATTGCGGGCCCTTCGCGTAGGTGATGAATTGCGTAAATGTCATTTCGGGTCAATCTTTCTCGGGTACCGGGTAGACGTAATTCCATTCGGCCAGCTCGCCGTTGTCCAGGCGGACCTTATATTCCCAGGTGTCATCGATGGCGTGCTGTTTGATCACGTGCACGATCGTCGCCGTGCCCTCGGTGTAGGCGCGGGGGAATTGGTGGGTGTAGTGCCGTACACGGGTGCCGACCTCGAGCCGATCGGTTTGGTGGTGTGTCATCGGAATTCCTTCGGTCACAGTTTTCCGCCGGTCAGTTCTTCGCGGGCATACGCGCGTGCGATGGCGATTTCGAGACGTTTCGGGTCGCCCTCAGCTGCCGGGTTGTATCCGGGGCCCAGGGTGCGGAATTCGTGCGCGATCATTTCCGCCACCCGCTTGATCTTCGTGGAGCAATTCACCCGATGAGCTGCCGAATCGACCTCGGAGTTCGCCATATCGAAGAGCTGGTCAATCTCCGAATCTCCAGTCCGGCTGACGGGCCTTGGCCCGTGCTCCGCCGTATCGCGCCGGGTGATCGTCAGCGTCCAATTCCGCACGCCCCGGCAAATCACGAAATCCCAGGTGTCGTCATTGGCCAGGTATTCGTAGGAACCCGTGCCCCGGCGCGTGAACCGCAGTGCGGCTGTCTTCTGTGTCGGCATTTCTCACACCCTTCAGGACGCGGACGGGGCGCGCATGGCGTCCTTCAGTTCCCGGTACGTCAGATACGATTCGGCCACGTCGACCAGAGTCGCCAAGCTGGCCAGCCGCGCGACCATCGGAGTGGGTACCTCCAGGTACGTCGTGGTGCTGAGCTGGCGCACCGTGATGGGGTCGCCGATCGCGAGCATATCCAGAATGCCGTCCCTGTCGGCGGTGTCGGCTTCGGCGATCGCCAGTCGGCGCACCTCGTCGGCCGCCGCCCGGATGCGGGCGGTCAGGTCGGCGCGGAAGTCGGGTTCGGGCTTGCGCTGGTACTCCTTCAGCCGGTCGAGGTCCAGGACCAGCTCATCGGCATCGTGCACCGTGATCTTGTTGTCGCCCTCCCACGCCACCACCGGCTTGTGATCGATGAAGCGGCAGACGACGCCCTTCTGGTGCGGGTCGTTCGCATGGCGGACGGGCGTGGAGCGTGTGAGTGTCATTTCTGGTTCCTCGGATTCGGTGTCGGGCGTCGGTTCGGCGCGGTGCCAGGTGGCGTCCGCGCGGTGGCCCGTGCCGAGCTCGGTCCAGAACACGACGCCGGGTTCGCCCACAGCCACCGCGATCTCACGGAAGTTGCCGGTCACGCTGCCCGCCGCGTGCTTCCAGTCCGACCGCGACATGCCGGTGATACGCAAGACATCGGCGACCGAAAACGCCGCGACAACCTCATCGGTCTGCCGGTTCCGGCCGGTGGCGTCGTCCGGGCGGAATCCCCGCCACAGGTACACCTTCACTTCGCGTGCCATGGTCAGTCCTTCTTGGTCAGTGGGGTGGGCCTAGTGGATTCCGCCGTGCCCGGACGGGCCGGGCGCGACGGCGAAACGACTAGGACTGGGGAGCGTCGGGGTAGCGGTCACAGTAGGCGTGCTGGCGGTCGGCGCGGCCGTAATCGTTGAGAACGTGGTGACGGCCGCAGTGGGGGCACGCGTCGTGTCCGCCACGGTTGATGTCGTCGCAGCGGTGGGGCAGGCGGGGGTCGACCACGACGCCGATACCGGCCCCGCCGCGTCCCTGGCGGGCCTTGGCGAGGTACCGCTTTCCGGTGCTCTTCGACTGGTACCACGCCACTTGCTGGCTTCCGCACCGTTTGCATTGCGTGAGCTGTGCCATGTCCCTGTTCCTTGCCTGGTTCTGCTGGTCCGTCCTTTATAGCACGCTATAACGGTGGAGAGCAACACCTCAATTCCGATGTGCCGGACAATAGGATTCGCCCGGCACCTTCTCCCGGCATCCGGGGTGCAAGCATTGGTCGATCGCGTGGCACGCCTCCGTATAGGCGTCCCACGCCTCCTCCTCCGCCCGCATCGCCCTTTCCGTGGAGTTCACCTCCACGGCGACGCGGGCGACGCGCCAGGCGCTTTCCAGGCGAACGACATCGGCAATGGTGGTCATCGATCGGTCCTCACTCGTGGGGTGGTCAGCCGCTGATCTCATCGGACAGGCGGGGGAAGAGCAAGCGCATACGCTCGGCTACATCTGCCCGGTACATGGCCCAATCGTCCTGGTCGTGTTCCTCGCCCCACCGCTCCTTGGTCAGCCCGTTTTCCCGGCAGTGCTGCCGAGCGATTTTCAGTGCGCCGGTGCGCGATGTGGGCAAACCCTCGCCGTAGCTCAGAACCACGTGTGTGATCCGGTCGATGATTTCGTTGATGTCCAAGTCGTACTCGACCCGCACCGTGACCATGTGCCGTCCGTGACGGCGGCGTGTCAGTTGCGTCATGGCTGGTCCGTCTCCGCGTCTTCGTACATTTCAAATCTCCTGTGCTGGTTAGGTTCTAGCGGTCTGCACCGCGCCCACAGCGTGGACGCGACGCAACCGACTAGGGACGGTTGCTGTTCAGAGCTTCTTTAGTTGATCCGGGTGAACCAATCGGACACGACCGGTCTGTTCGGACATGACGCAGATGCGGCCGTCGGCATGGTCCAAGCCCCGGCGGTCTACTTCATAGATCTTGCGACCGTTGCCGATGACAACACGGTTACCGGTGCGGAACTCGGGAGCATGGGTAACGACTTCATCCACGCGCCACCGTTTGTCATTGGAATCGGTGAGCCAGACTCCACCAGCGCTGTAGTCGCCGGTGTCTGCAAGGATTCGGGCGTACTGCTCGGCGCGGTTGATGTTGGCGAACCGGGCGGTGGCGCTGGGGTCAACCTTGCCGGGGAGGATTTCGGCGGCGACCTCGATCGGGAGCGCGTCGTCGGGGGCGGTCATCTGTATCTCCTTGCGTAACAATGGGTTCTAGTGGTCAGCACCGCCGCCCATCTCCCCGGGTGGGCGCGATGCAAACGACTAGGACCCGATGGTTGGGGGCTGGGTGGCGCGGAGGTATTCGGATGTCAGGAAGAAGGTCGTGCCCTCCTGGGTTCGGATGCCCACACGGGTGTACGGGTTGCCGGTGTAGTCGGTGTCCTGCGCGGCGTAGAACACGGTTCCAGTGGTGCCTTTCGGGACCTTCCGTCCGCGTACCACGGTGACGTGCTGGCCGTGCACGATGTGCCCGGCGTCCAGGTCGCGTTGGTGCGCGGCCTGGTGCAGGGCGGCCAGTTCGGGGTCGCAGGCGTGGATGCGTTCGTAGCAGCGATAGAACGTCCGCTCCAGGCCCGATTCGGTGGACTGGTGCCGGACGTCGTAGAGGCGTCCGTCGTCGCGCTTGGCGATCTCGCGGCCACAGTGCAAGCAGCGGCCCCGGCGGGCGCTGTCGTTGTGGTTCAGGCCGTTGCACGACACCGTGTCGTATTGGTCGTTGCGCCGTACTGCGAACTTGGTCATCAGAATCTCCTGGCCGTGACTGAGGAGTCCTTTATAGCATGCTATAACGTGAGTGGGCAATACCTACCACCCATCGCGGGCGGTAACGATCCCGATACCGCCCCGCTCCCAGACGGCTACGGATAGACGATCGCGCCGTACACCGCGACCTGAAGAACCGCGTCGGCAATAGTCGAGTCGATTTCGTGCGCGCAATTCTCCGCGTTCAGCTGCATATCGCGCGCAGCCTTCTTGATCGCGCCACTCGCCTTGAATTCCTTCGCGCTGATCGTCCGTGCCGCCTTCATGATCGCGGCATGGTCGATGCGCTTTTCGACGGGGGTGTTCTCGTCGTCCGGGTTTTCCGCCGTGACCACGTAGACCCAGCCGTCGGGGGCGTGGAACGGGGACTTATCCGCGCGCTCCCATCCGTCCGATTCGATCGAATGCCACCACAGATAAGAGCTGGGGAATCCGTTCGCGAATATCAGAGTTTCGGTGTCCTGTTGGGTTGCTGGCTTGATGGCCATGATCGCGCCTCTCGCGTGTCGGGGTGGAGGGTGTTGAATGGGTGGTGCCGATCTGCCCGCGCCCTCCCTTGGCGGTGCATCGGTAAGGGCCAGGGGCCCGGCGCTCCGGGCCCCTGCGTCCGCTCACTCGTCGGGCAGCAACACGTCCAGGTGGCCGGGCCCGTAGAAGTCGCGAAGGCTGTTCGTGACGTGGGCCTTCACGTCCTCCCGGATCGCGGCGGCCCCTTCGACGCCGTAGTTCATCGTCCACGACTCCGGGTCGATGTTGAGCTTGATGGTGATCGATACCTGCATCGGAATGCCCTTCCTGTGGGTGCGGGGGTGGGAGCGGTCAGTCGTCTTCGAGCTGGCAGGCGACGCCGGGGTCGGAATGATGGAAGCCGCACTGGTCGCAGAACACCGCGTCCATCTCCGCTTGTTGGTCGTACACGGGGGATCCTTTCGATCGGGCTGAGTGGCCAGCGCAGCCCACATCCCCCCGACGGGTGTGGGCTGCGCACGCGACTCAGGCTTTCTTCAGCCGGGTATTCTTCAGCTCGGTTTCGTCCTGGCCGCGAAAGTTCTTGTGCTTCTTGACGATCGCGCTGGTGATGCGGACCGCGTCGCCCTCACCGACGCTCCAGACGGCGGCGGCGCTGGAGCTGGCCCAGCTGACGACCTTGCCGTCGGTCAGAGTAATGATGAGCCTGCGGCCGGTCGTGTCGTTGCCGTAGTAGTCCTGTGCGGGGAACTCGATGGCGCGGGTGACGACGCCGTCCAGGTTGGCGACCTTGGTGTCGATGTCGCCGACGAACCCGCCCACCAGCGCGTCGCGGCGGGCCTGCTCGGCGTAGGCGGCGGCTTCGGCCTTCACGATCTGGTGGTGGAGACGTTCGGCGGCCAGCCATTCCCGGATCGGGGCCTCATCGCGGTGCTTCCTGGCCAGCGTGGCGTGACGCTTGGCGGTGGCGCGGGCGCTGGAGACCTTGATCGAGCGCTGGCCGGAGCCGCCGCAGGTGAAGCACCACGGCCCCATGACGCCCTTGTACTCCCACATCGCGTTCGTGGGCCCGTGGTAGACCCCGGAGCCGCCGCACTGGCCGCAGTCGACGCCGACGTGGTCGGTGCCCTTCATGCCGGGGTAGGGGTCGACGTAGACGGTGGGGTCGGGGACCGTGGTGTTCATCGGGTTCTCCTGGGGGCTGCGGTGAGGACTCGAGTATAGCGCGCTATAACTGGAACGCACAAGGGGTTTCCGGGATCGCGGTATAGCGCGCTAGAATCTGCCTCATGTCGATACTTGCTGCGCTACGCGCCAACACAAAGAAGAGGCTTCGGCTTGACGCACAGCTCAAGGAGGTCATCGAGGAACGGGATAACCTCATCCGTCAGGCGTTCGCTGCCCATGAGGAAGGACGGGACATCGCGCAAGCCGCCGGGGTGAGGATTGCGCGCACCTATCAGATTCGCGACGGCCGCCGGTAGACGACTCTCGTTATAGCGTGCTATGATGAAGTCCTTGTTGGAGAGTCGCCCAGAAGGAGCGGGAAATGTCTGCCACCGAATGGCTGGTCGAACGGGTCACCGGCACCACGCGGGAACCCGTCGCCCATGGCACCGTCCCCACTTGCCAGTACCAGGACGACACCGCCATCGCGGTCGCCACCAAGGTTGGACAGGTCATCAAGCGCGACCTGTCTACCGTGGAGAGGCTGGCCTGGATCGACATCGCCTCCAAGACCGCCCGCAGGCACGAACTCACCCACGATGTCAGCGGGGAGTGGGAGGAAATGCGCTACGCGATCCGCGCCGCCCTCGAAGACGGTGTGACGACCGCGCTGATCCATCGCGGCGAGAAATTGCATATCCGCTTTTCCGACCACTGACTCCCAGATCACGGAGATACCGATGAACGCTATTGATCGAGAAACAAAAGAGGTGCGGTCATGACCACCCAACGGGCAACCGCCCTGACCCGCGCCGACGCCGACGGCTGGGATTACCACGGCAGCGGCGTCCAGGGCCGGTTCTTGCACGAGGACGGCGGGCAGATCGACGTCTCCTGGACGCTGTCGGGTGTGGTCTCCTACGCCAAACGCTGGGATGCCGCGCCGGGTAGCGACGCGGTCATCCGTTTCCGGGAGAAGGACAAGCTGGCCCGGCTGCTGGCGTGGTTCGCCCTGGGGCGGTCATGAGCGGGTCGCCCTTCGTCTCCCGGGTATCGGAGGTGCTGCGCAACGCCGCCCTTCCGCTGCCCGTGCAGCGGTACCAGGAACAGATCGCCAGGAAAGGCTATTCGCGCATCAAGGTCAGCAACGGTCCCGGCGGAGCGTACGTGTCCGCCATCGTGTACGCCGATGAGACATCCCTGGACAGAAATGAGGCCGCCGAAACGGAAGGGGCGGACGCGGTGCTGGCCGTCTTGCTGGCGCAGGGATTCAACGCCCACCGCTCCGGGCACGGCAGCATCGTTGTCTCTCCCATCGCTGATTCGTCGCAGGTCTACGCGGAGGATGTGCCTGCGGTGATCGCCTCCAGTGGACTCGACATCACTCAGCCCGGCCCCGCCGAATGGCATGTCGCGGTCGGCGCGAAACGCCCCTACGTCATCCGGAGCACCGGCAAGGATGCGGGAACGCGGTACGCGGTGAAAGGGCCGGACTTCGGTTCCCTCGCCACGAAATTGCGGACAATGAGCGCCGCCATCGACATCGTCAAACGCGACCTCGGAACAGGCGAATGATCATGACCGAACAGCGGGCATCGCGGGGGCACCGACCCCGGCTGAAGGAGGTGCCGATCCGATGACCCCCTCCACAACGGTCCTCCTGGACGAATGGGTCGACATGATCCCCGATCAGGGTAACGTCTGGATCGGGAAATTCCCCGACGGCGAATACGGCTGGCGGGTCACCTGGTTCGGGGATGATTTCGAATCCGAGAGGAATCTCGGAAGGAAGAACAAGTGCGGCGAAGCACGGGGGCTTGCCGAAGCGATCCGGGGCGTCTGCGCCGCGATCGCCGAATTGCGCGAAGCGGCGGAACTCGACCCCGTGGCATTCGATCCGGAATCCGATTCGACGGATTCAGAGATTATTGCCGAGTTCCGGTCGTTCCTGAGTTAGTCTGTTTCTATTCATCATCACACTCGAAATGTGGGGAAAATATCATGATCGCTATTCACATGGGTGCCGTGAACAAAGTCACCGAAAGCGCCGCCACTTTCTCTATGGTCCAGGTGACCGGAAACGAGTCCGGGGCCGAAATCTATGCGGAGTCGCTGAGTACCGTCCACGAATTCCTGTTCGCGCTGGCGGCCCAGGTCTCCTGCACCTCCCCGATGACGCCAGCCGAAGCGCACGCCCGGATCGTGGACGGCATCCGGTCCGTGCCCGGCAGATGCGACTACACCTTCCGGCTGCCGGGTGTGAGCCTGGAGGGCGGAGGGCAATCGGATGACCTGGTGGCCCTGACCGCAGAACTCATAGACACCTTGCACACATTCGTTGACCAGGACGAGACCGGGAGCGATCGATGACCGCCCCGCCGGAGAGCTACCGCAGTGGCCAGCTGTTCACGGTCACCGACGCGGGCAATGCCAATATCCAGATCGGCCCGGAGGGCGACGGCATGCGTGTAGCGCTGCGCCGGGGCAAAGCTACGGTCTCGATGGCGCTGTCGGCGAATCAGGTCATCGCCGCCCGCGACTGCATGGACGACTGGATCAACACCTTGACCGCAGGAGACCGGCCGCCGACCGTCGAAGACCTGACCGCACTGGCCGCCGAATCCGTTGTAATCGTCAAGGATTCCGGCCGCATCGTTGCACATCAAAAGCTCGAGGACGGCGACTGGTACGACCCGATCGCGCGAGCAGCCGGGAGGGGGCTCACGCCGGAGGCGCTGCGGTCCTCCTACGGCTGGATCCGGATCGTGCACGTCGGCGACCGGCCGATCATGGCGGGGATGACCGAGATCGAACAGGTGCGGACGATGGCCGCCTACCACGGGTGGCGCTCCCACGATGTCGGTGCCGGTGCCGCCAAATTCGATCAGAACGGTTGCTACATCAACCTCCGGTTCTCGGAGAAAACAGGACGGCTCACCAAACCGCCGGAGTTTGCCCACTTTGGCGGCGGTCGGTTCGCTCCTACAGCAAAAAAGCTCTGGCATGTATTGCAGTACCTCGAAGACAAAGGTGAATTCGATGACGACTGACGCCACGGTAATTCCCGATGGGAAATTCAGGCAGGAGACGCGACCATGAAATACGCTGTGGCGGGCGCAACGGCCCGGGTTCCATTCGTGCTGGAGGATGCACCGGTGACGGTAATCCCGTACGACCGCAATAACACCGCGTTTCTTCCGCAAACCGCTTTCGTCAAGATCATGATGAATGAGGCCCCCAAGGTGATCGCGGTGGAGCTGTCGGGCGCGCGGATCCTCAAGGACGGCACACCCGGCCGCGCCATAGAGCACTACGTCTGGGGCCCCAGCATGTGGGAGCGCGACGGGGAACCGGTCGATGAGCGGGAGGTCCCGCCCCCGCATGTGCAAGAGCTGGCCGACGCCGCGCTCCACATCGTGGCCGAACGCGCCGCGTTGGCAACTCTGCCACTCACAGCAAGGAGCCCCGAATGACCGAGCAAGACGCCGTAATAGTCGAGCTGACATCTGAGAGCGGTCTGCTGTGGAAAGACGGCCAACCGGTCGCGTGTCACTGGTTCGCACTGTGCGACCGGCAAGCAACGCACCTCGAACCAAATCCAATGCTCGGGCCGACCCCGGCATGCGACCGCTGCGTGGCGATCGGTGAGTGATTTCTTTCCAGACCAGCAACGAATTTGAAATGAAAGAAGGAAATGTGAGATGAACACGATAGACGACCTGACGGCGGGCGAACATGTGAAACTGATGTTCTCTGCCGATCCGGCCACCGGAAACCGTCCCTATAGCGAGGCCGCAATATTCCAATCAATCGACGGCGCGGGAGAGGATCGTAGGGCGACGTTCGAATCGATCGGTGCCGACGGCCGCCCCTACCGGTGGGATGCGTATCGATTCGAGGGCAATTGGGCTTACGGAACGGGCGCGGATCGGCTGGGGTTGCTGTGACCGAAAAGACCACGAGGCGTTTCTATGTCGACTCCGAAGCGGCGCAACCGATTCTGGACGCGGCGAAGGCGGCCGGGTACGAACGCCGACCTGGGGACAGCAGGGACACCGTGTACTTCGTTGTCGCCGGTGACGAAAAACGCGACTCAATGAGGGTGACGTTCACGTACAACGGCCGTGTACAACAGTGCCGTATCAATCAGGTCACCCGGCATCGTCTGGGACGTGATGGCATCGTCAAGTGGTTCGAGCGCGAGCGCGTACACGCGCTCGCGCCAGCGGGCAGCCAGCTCGCCGCCGCCTACTCGGCCGCCAAACGCCATGGCTGGACCGAGATATACCGCGATGGCGGGGTGACGTTCCTGCTGGCCGACACGACGATGCGCGCCGAGTTCTCCGAGACGGGGCACCTCACCGGCCTCGACCGCACCCAGGGCAGTGCCCCCAGGGAAGTCCCGACCGACGACGCTTTCGACACTCTCATGACATGGTTCGCCGAAGCCGAATTGATCATTGCGGACGAGCGAAATGCGGCGAAAAGCACTGGCGATTACTACGCGTACCGTGATGGAGATCCGCGTGAAGAGAAACTGCCGGAGTGGGTGCAAGCGAGGCTGACGAGACTGCGGAAAGAACTCCGATACAGTGAATTAGGCCGTGAGGACGCGCTAGATAAGATAGAAGCGATGCGCGAAGCGGCGGAACTCGACCCCAATGACGACACCGGCATCCGGTACGAAACAGAGCACGGCGAGCGGTACCTTCCCAGCGGGGGCACGCTGCACGTCCGCGTCGGCCGCGATGAAATCGCGATCGTCGCTACCGAAGACGGGATCGGAATCCGCACCGATGGGGATGGGCTCGCGGTGTTGCCCTACGCATTCCGCGATATTGAGGTCCGGGTCGTTCGCGATGAGTGACATGGACTGGGTTCGTGAGGATGCAGAGGTGGCCGTGATTTATGGATTCGGCGACGACGGCCGGGTCGAGCTGACCACGATAGAGCGCCTGACGCCGCGCGATGTAGTCCTGGCCAACGGTGTCCGGTTCCGCCGCGCCAGCATCGAGTCCTACCACGGACCCGCGCTCCAGCACACACCCGCACACCGGAGGGCCGACGGCTACCGGTTCCTGGTGCCCCGCAACAACACCCGCGCCATGTGGTTGCTCGAACGCCAGGGCGGGCCGCGCGGGGCCGACACGGTCTCGGACTACCTTGCCGAGGTGGCGCGCACGGTGCCATCGACCGGGCCGACGGGCCCGCATTGGCTGGTGAACCGGCGGATCGGCAAACATATCGGCGCGTTCACCACCCGCGACGACGCGCTGTTCGCGCTGGCGATCGCCGAGGACCGCGACAACTGGGTTGCTATGGACCGCAACGAATTCAAAACGTACCTGGCAGATTCCTGACCATGGAACCGGTAAGGCGGGAAATCGCACATGGATGAAAGCACTGCGGCCCCCGTGAAACCGCTGCGCGTCCAGGTCAGCGGCAAGACCTATTACGCCTGCCTGGATCCCGGTGGCACGGCGTTCTATCGCGAACACCCCGACACCCCGGTGCCCGACCTGGTTACGCACGGCCGTGGCCGCCGCGCCGATTTCGGCGAACTGTCCGGTGACGTGCTGTGGTTCTTGCTCGAGCACCTGTACTCCTACGCCGAACTGTTCCTGGGCGGGGGATCGGATGAGAACACCGCCCGCGAGGGTCGCGCGATCCGCCAGGATTGGGAGCGGCTGGCGGTCCAGTGTGAGCCAGAGGCCCACGGCTACTACGTCGATGATTTCGGCCACGGCTGGTTCCACGACGCACGCGGCTGGATCCAGGTCCGCCAGCTGACCGGCAGGCCCGGCGACCCGGTGCGGGACTGGGTGCCCTACGGCAGCGACTACCCCCGGCCGTGGCTCGACGTCGCCCCATACCTGCCGCTGCGACTGGTGTCAGCGGCCCATCCCGACCACACCTGGAGAAAAGCGCCGTGAACGCCCTCCGCATATCTGAAAGGTATTGAAAAGAAATGAGTTTCGACGTCGTGAAGGTCCGGCAGCTCAATTCGGACGAGCTGGCAACGCTGACGCCCGATGACCGAATCTATGTGACCGAAGTGGGTCTTGGAGACACGGTGTTGGTGCCCGCGAATCTGTACCCGGATTGGCCGGGCCTAGGCCCGGATCGGGTGGGCGTGGTGTCGATCTTCGGCAGTCAGACCGTGCAATCGGCGGATGCTGTGTATGTCGCCGACGACACCGGCACGGAACTACCGTTGCTGCGCACCGCCGGATCGAATCTGTCACTGTCGCTGTTCTTCGCCGGGATGGACGCGGAGGAGGCGCAGGCGCGCCTGTACACGGCGCTGCGGGCAGAGTTCGGGCAAGGGTTCATCGAGGTGTGGAATATCAAATCCAAGCCGGTCAAGGACACGCGCTGGGATGTGTACGTACCCGACGAATACTCCGGCGCGGAACGGATCTGACCATGGACCACGAACCCGTCCGGGCGACTGATATCGCCCATTACTTGCACGGCCTCCCCTCGATCATCGACTGGGACCAGACCCCCGACGGCGATGACCGCCTGGGGATGCGCGGCGATCAGTACATCGTGATCAGCGATGCCGACGGCGGCATCTGCTGGACGCACTACGTCAGCGGCCACGCGGTGGCGGCCGACCGCTGGACATCAGAGGCAAGCTGGTCAGGATTCGATCGCCTACGCCGCTACATCGCCCACGTCACGGACGGGATGTTGCGCAACGAGCGCATGAAGCTCGATCCGTGGAGTACGGACTACCGAACGACAAATTAGATGCCGAGGAGCATAATTGAGCGCCGTTTACGATGCATTCAACAATGACGAAAAACTTTGGGGCCGCGCCCTCAATGCGTCTGCGCATTTCATGCTGTGGGCGATCGCCGTCGTTGCCCTGTGCGGAATTCCGGCTTACTTCGGCATCTTTTATGGGCCGTTGCAACTGATCTCCAACCTGGCTCTGGTATTTGTTGTGATCGGCGCAATGCACAACATGTACACGCGGTTGTGTGTTCGTTGCATGCGCGAGGTGCCAGCAGATGCCAGCTCGCGCGCCGAACGGCAATGGTGGATATTGCTGTTCAATCATGGGACGTCGACGGTCCGGGGCCTTCTGGGCTGGTTCGCCCTCCTCGGCGCGACGTACTGGTTTGTCCACCGGCTGGACTTTCCGCCCGTGGCCCAGCTCCCGGCCGATGTCGCGACGTTCCTGTATCTGTATTCGTGTTGGCTCCATCACCGGCTGCGGCCGTGGTGCCCCTATTGCCCCGATTGGGGCGGCGGCGGGGTCGCGGAGCCGTCGCCGGACCCGGTGACGAAGGCGACGATATGACCGACATCAAAGAAAAGATCCGGCCGAATTAGGCCCTGCAACCGGCGGCGTAGCAGGCTGGGCGGTTGTGAGCGATGACATGGTGACCACCGCCTTGCCGGAGCTGGCCGGTCAGTTCGTGATCACCCACACTGTGGACCGGCCCAGCGGTTACACCCAGCTGTGTATCACGGTGCGCGGCGGGAACGCCCCGATCGTTATCGTCGATGGCGTGCACGGCGATGTTCATGTCGGTGTCTATGAGCACCGCGACGATCCCCCGGTCCGCATCGACCGTAACGGCATGCCGTTGTGAACCCCGAACAGCGTGTGCTGGACGCGATCGATGAGCTGGTCGACTGGCAGATGGCCGAAGGGCGGCGGCGTGGCGACGGCCCGGCGCGGGCCGTCCCGGCGTTCACGGTCACCTTCGAGCTGGCGGAGATCGATCCCGACGCGGTGGCCGCGCTGTTCGGGTGGCCCGCCACCTGCGGGCCCCGTGCACGGTCGCGGGGCTGCTGAGCGCGCCGCAGCGCGCACCGCGCCAGGGGTGTTTACAGTGGTGGTCCGTGATCGATTGACGGAGGTCCCTGTGAGTGATGACCAGCCCGAACACCAATGCCGACAGGGCCGTCGCTGCAAGGCCCGCGTCCGTGACGACGACGGCGAATTCCACGGTAAAGGGGTCGAAGGCCCGGGGACGCTGTGCCGTCCGTGTGAGACCGACGCGTTCGAGGCGATCCGCTGTCTACGCGCCGATTACGAGGCCCTGCGGATCGCGCGCACGGAGGTGCGGTCCCACATCTCCGGGCCGAAGGTGTCGAAGTCCTCGGAGCGGTCGATCCCGATCGTGTTGCCGGTGGACACGTTGATGTCCGACATCAGCCTGGAAACGCTGCGCTGGGCGGTCAGAATCACCCGGGGTAACCCGATACCCGACGACGACTGTTTCGCGGTCCTGTGCGCCAATCTGGGCACTCTGATCGACCTTCCCGCACAGCAGGTGACCGTGTGGGTTCCGCTGGCCGACGGCGGCGACGACACCGCCCGCGCCGTGCACGACGGCGTCGACGCGGTGCTGCGGCTGGCCGCGCTGCATCAGCGCGCCCGCAAGCTGCTGGGCCTGGACGAACCGCGCATCCAGTGGCTGCGGGAGTCCTGCCACGTGTGCGGCTACTGCACCCTGACATCCTCGATCGCCGATGCCACCATCACCTGTAAAACCTGTCAGAACTGCTGGGACCAGGACGAATTCGCCCGGCTCAACAACCCGCTGCTGGCCGTGGCATGAGCGGGATCAAACGCACCCCCCTGGGCATGGCACGCGCGATCGCCCTGTCCTACCGGTCGGCCCTGCACGCGGAGAACCCGCAACGCTGCTCCCAGCTCGACGACGCCGCCCGCCAACTCGGACAGCACTGGATCGCCCCGGCGTTCTTGCCCGCGCACCTGGTCGCCGACGCGATGGAGAAGGAAATGTCGGTGGTCGATATCGCGCATTTCTGGGGGATTCCGGCGAACACCATCTACGGCTGGGTGTCGAAGGGTTTGTTACGGGCGGCCAATACCGACGCCGACGGGAATCCGTGCACCGGCCGGTCCGCGAAATACCGGGTGAGTGACGTTTTCCGCGTCGAGGGCCGCAATAGGGTCCGCCAGGTTGACACCGGTTGAACCTTCCGGGAAGCTGGCGAATCAGTGGCACACGTGTGCCCAGTGCACCACTGATCCGGGCCGATGTCGGCCCGTCCCGCTCTCAGGGTGAGCCGACCGGCCCCTGATAGGTAGCGCGTCAAACCGGTGGCCCCATTCCGGCAAGCCGTGTCCATGATCCCCCGTACAGACCGGCGGGTAGATGCGTGCTGCGCGTACCGCCTGTGGCGGCGGATATTCGTGCGTATCCCGCCGCCGCGCGTGCACCCGCAGCGCGTCACACCGTGCGATAGCGACGGCAAGCCCCATCCAGGACCCGGGTTTCCTCACCAGATGTCGGCGAGATGGATGCTGCGCGCTGCGGGTCGCCCGTTGACGCCGAAAACGGCAAAAGGGGTGCGCCGGTACGAAATCCCCTACAGCGGAATGCAATCGCTGTTCGACCTCCGGCCGGAGAGGATCGCGTGATGATCGATATCGCCAGCCTGATTCGCCGATGGTGCACTCCCGCCCCGTTGCGCACGTTGGAGGACGCCACCCCGTTGGGGGTGTGGATGTGGTGAGCGGGGTCATCGATCTGGACCGCCGACGCCGGTATGGTCACCGCCGCTGCGACTGCGGTAGTGAGTGGTTCACGCTGGACGGGCGTGCCGCCGGGCTCGATCACGACGCCGGTGCGGTGGTGCTGGCAGCGGATGGCCGCATCGTCGCCTACGCGGGCATCCCCCGCTGCCTGGAGTGCGGGGTCTGAGTGCGGATCGTGCTGTATGGCAATTTCGATGTCGACTATTGCAGTGAGGTCCATCACGCGAAAACGCTGACCGCGCTGGGCCACGACGTGATCCGGCTCCAGGAGAACCGGGTCTCCGCCGATGTAGTGCTGTCCGAATCGCTGAACGCGGACATGCTGGTGTGGGTGCACACCCATTCCTTCGTCAACACGGGTCGGCCCATGGATGAGGTGTTGGTGGAATTGCGCCGCCGCCATATTCCCACCGTCGCCTACCACTTGGATCTCTATATGGGCCTGCGGCGCTGGCGGGAATATCAGAACAGCCCGTACATGAAAGTCCAGCATTTCTTCACCTGCGACCGATTGATGGCCGAATGGTTCAACGCCAACACCGATACGACAGGCCATTACTTGCCCGCCGGAGTCTTCGAACCCGAATGCTATCTGGCGACACCGGGGGAACGGTTCGATGTCGCGTTCGTCGGCTCCAAGGGATATCACAGCGAATGGCCGTATCGACCGCAGCTGATCAACTGGCTGGCCGACACCTACGGCGACCGGTTCCGTCATTACGGCGGCGGCGGCAGGGCCACGGTGCGGGGCGCGGAACTGAATCAGGTGTACGCCGATGCCCGCGTCGTGGTCGGCGATTCCCTGTGCCTGGGCTACGGCTATCCCGACTATTGGTCGGACCGGGTGTATGAGACCCTGGGGCGCGGTGGCTTTCTGATCCACCCGTATGTTTCCGGTATGGAGCGCCATTTCAGCGACGGCAAGCATCTGCATTTCTATGCCTACAACGACTTCGCGGAATTGCGTCACCTCATCGACTACTACCTCAGCTATCCCGATGAGGCCGACGACATCCGCCGCGCCGGGCACGAGCACGTGAAGGCCCATCACACCTACCGCGACCGCTGGACCGAAATCCTGGACGCCGTCGCATGAGTGAGATGGTGCGCACCGTCCTCAATGGCGAATACGAGCTGGTCTTGCCGCGTCACCGCGCCGAACGGCCGGAGTGGTTCACCGAAACCGGTTGGGAGAGAGCGCGTCTGGCCGCGTTGCACGACACCATCACCGCCCAGTCCGACCCGGTGGTCTACTACGCCGGTGCCGAAGAGGGGGAGATGGCGGCACTGTGCCAGATCTGGGGAGCGCAGGTGGCACTGTTCGAACCGAATCCGTTGGTATGGCCCAACATTCGCGCCATCTGGAAAGCCAATCAGCTCGACCACCCGCTCAAGTGCTTCGTCGGTTTCGCCAGCGACGTCACCGCGCTGTTCCCGCCGCGCGCCGCGACGGTCGACCTGGACAACCTGAATGGCTGGCCGCGCTGCGCCTACGGTGAGGTGATCGCCGATCACGGCTTCAAAGAGCTGTACCAGCAAGCCGACGCGTTCCCGCAGGTGCGCATCGATGACGTTGTGGCAGCGGGGTTTCCGCCTCCAACGGTACTGACCTTCGATGTCGAGGGCAGTGAATGGCAGCTGTTGCGCGGTGCGGAAACCACTGTGCGAGAACATAAGCCGGTCATCTACGCGTCGATCCACCCGGAATTCATGTTCCATCAGTGGGGGGAATACTCCCGCGACTTGCGGCACTGGATCATCGACCGGGGCTATCGGGAAACCCTGCTGGATTACGAGCACGAGTTGCACGCGAAATACGTGCCCACGCCATGAGTGCGGTGGTGCTCAGTCCGCACACCGACGACGCCATCTTCTCCCTCGGCGAGCACCTGTGTGCACAGGCGGGCGTGACGGTGGTCGCGCCTCTGGCGGGGATTCCGGCCGACCCGGCGGGAAGGCGCAAACATCAGACGCTGTGGGCCGAGCACGCGCGCGCGATGGCGATTATCGGTGCCCGCTACGTCAACGGCCCGTTTCTCGATGACGTCTACCCACCGCCGGACCGGGGCATCTTCGACGCGTGGCTGACCCTCCAGTTGGCCGACGCCGAGACCGTTTACATACCTTTGGGCATCAAACACGTCGATCACGTGTTGGTCAGCAACGCCGCGATCGCCCGCGTGCTGACCCACCGGCCGCCGACGGTCCGGTTCTACGCCGAACTGCCCTACAGCACCCGCTATCTGCATCACGCGCGGGAACGGCGCGAGCTGATCGAGCGGCTGATGGGTGAGTACGCCTCCCAGACCGATGACGCACTGATCGCCGAACTACTTGTGCCCGAACAGATCTGGGAACTGTCATGATCCCCGTCGGACGCCTGCCCCCGGGCGATCAGTGGGACTGCCACATTCTGGATCTGCTCTTCGCCAACCGGCTCTACCCGACCGGGCTCGAGTTCGGCCGCCATGAGGGCTACCCCGACGCCGACGGCACGATCCTGATCGTGCCCGGCCGCTACTGGGCCGGTCGCGAAGCGGAGATCTCCGACGCCGTCGCCCGCTACGACTGGTTGCTGCTGATCGTCACCTCCGACGAGGAGTCGACCTTCGACGCCACGCGGATCCGCCACCCCCGCATGCGGTGCTGGATCCAGACCCCCCGCGTCGATCGCGACTACGGCGACGCCCGGTTGATCCCCCTGGGCTTCCCACCCCATTTCGATGACCTGCCCGCTCCCGACGGCCGCCCCACAGAGGTGTTCCTGGCCGCCCAGAACACCCACACGCGCCGCGTGGAGGCGTTCGCGGCCCTGGCCCGCGACACCCACATCCAACGCGTCCACGGCAGCGCGGGATTCACCCTGGGGCTGAGCCCGCAGGAGTACGTACGCCAGATGTGCCGCGCCCGCGTCGCCCCCGCCCCGTCGGGAGCGTTCAGCCCCGACACCTTCCGGCTCTGGGAAGCCCTCGAGGCGCACACGATCCCGATCGCCGATGACCGCTCACCGGTCTACGACAGCAGGGGCTACTGGCAACGCACGGCCCCCGGTACCCCGTTCCCCGTGCTGGCCGATTACGCGGACCTACCCGGCTACATCGGTGACGTCCTGGCCGACTACCCGCGCCGAGCCAACCGGGCAACCGCCTGGTGGATGGCCCGCAAACGCCAGATGGCCCAATGGGTCGGCGACGACCTGACCGCCCTGGGGGCCCGGCTGAGCTACACCGACCGGCTACCGATCACCGTGATGGTGTCCACCAGCCCCATCCCGTCGCACCCCGACACCGCGATCATCGACGAAACGATCGCCTCGGTACGCGCGCAACTGCCCGACAGTGAGATCGTCCTCATGCACGACGGGGTCCGCCCGGACCAGCAACACCGGCGCGCGGACTACGAAACCTATATCCAGCGGGTGCTGTGGAGTGCGGATCACCAGTGGCGCAACGTGTTACCGCTGATCTTCGATGACCACCTCCACCAAGCCGGGTGCACCATCCGCGCGCTGGAGCACGTGCGTACCCCGCTGCTGCTGTTCATCGAGGGCGATACCCCGCTGACCGGTGAAATCCCTTGGGCGGCAATCAGTGACACGATCGTGCACGGCGACGCCAACGTCGTGCGGTTCAGCCACGAAGCCCACATCCTGGACGTGCACCGCTATCTGACCCTGGACGCGGACCCGCAGACGGTGCGGGGGGTGCCGATGACGCGCACCATCCAATGGTCCCAACGCCCGCACCTGGCGTCGGTCGCCTGGTACCGCAACACCCTCGATCGCCATTTCCGCACCGGCACAACAGATTTCATCGAAGAGGTTTTCCACGGCCGGTTGATCGAGGCGCATCGCCGCGACGGCGACATGGGCTGGCTGACCTGGCGCACCTGGCTCTACACCCCGCCGGGGGACATCAAACGCAGCTATCACCTCGATGGGAGAAACCATGGGCGGACGCGGGAGTAGGGGACCGGCCGCGCAAGGGGCCCCGGCGAAATTCCGGATCGGACAGCGCGTCACCGTGGAGAACGTCCGCCAGGTCGGGCGGAAAACCGTGCGGACCTACACCACTGCCGAGATCGCGTCGGATCTGGTCACCGTCGGCGCGGGAACCCCCCGGGAATATCAGGGCTACCGCACGCGCCGGGTGGGCTCCACCTCCAAGGGAGGCCAAATCGTTGTCGCGGTCAATGCCCTCAAACCGGCGTAACCCCTGGTGAGTGACGACCACCCGCCGATCCAGCTGCCCCTGATCACCGCGCTGCCCGATCGCGGACTGGCCGCGACGAAATCCAGCCACCGCTGGGCGCGCCCGCCCGGCAACCAGGACCCCCTCAACCTCACCATCGCCTGGCCCCGCGCCGGGCGCTGGGGGATTCCGGCCCTGGAACCGTGCCAATTCATACCCGCCGAACTGGCCGCCTGGCACGACCCCGGCGCACGCCGCCGCGCCGCCGGAACCGGTGCCCTGCATTTCTTCCTCGACGACTACCGTTTCGAGCGGGTGTGGACGCGTCCGGCCGACGTGCTGGCCCGCCTGCATGAGGTGGGTGCGGCGCTCACCCCGGATTTCTCCGTGTGGTGCGACATGCCGCTGGCCGTGCAACTGTGGCAGGTCTATCGATCGCGCTGGTGCGGGGCGTGGTGGCAGTACCACGGCATCACCGTGATCCCGACCGTCAGCTGGGGCACCCAGGAGTCTTGGGCGTTCGCGTTCGAGGGCCTGCCGGAACACTCCTGCCTGGCCGTCGGCGCGGTGGGGATCAACAACCCCGACAGTCGTGATCTGTTCCGCGCAGGACTCGCCGAACTGCTGGCGCGCACGGCCCCGGCTGCGTTGCTCGTCTACGGACACTTGCCCCCGCAATGCGATGACCTGGACTTGCCCACGGTCTACGAGTTCCCGACCTTCTGGGAGATGCGGGCCATGCGCGGCCCCGCGCCGACGAACGCGGGCCCGGAGAGGGAATGAGCATGCGTCTGGGCCTGATCGCCCGCGCCGACAATCGCGGGCTGGGCATCCAACTCTGGGAGGCATACCGCCACCTGGGCCCGCACAAGACCATGGTGGTGGACTGCCGCTCCCGCGCGCCGCTTCCCCTGCATCTGGAACGGTTCCCGGATGCCACTGTCGTGCACGGCATTCCGACGATCAGCGACTGCCGTGAGTTCCTGCGTGACCTCGATATCGTGTTCACCGCCGAAACGCCCTACAACCCGCAATTGTTCGCCGAAGCCGACCGGCGCGGGGTGAAAACGGTGTTGCAGTACAACTTTGAGCTACTGGGCCATCTGCAACAGCCCGGCCTACCGGCCCCCACGCTGTTCGCGGCCCCGTCATTGTGGCGCTATGACGATGTGCGGTTCGCGAACAAACAGTATCTGCCGGTGCCGATCGCGACCGACCGCTTCCCCGCTGTCGCCCGGCGCGGCCCGGCCGAACGGTTCTTACACATCGTGGGCCGCCCGGCGGTGCACGACCGCAACGGCACCCCCGATCTGCTGGACGCCCTGCGTTACGTCCGGTCCCCGATCACCCTGACCATCAAATGCCAAGACCCGCACTATGTTCCGCACTTGCTCACCACGCGCACCATCCCGCGCCACATCGATCTGATCGTCGACAACGGTGACGTGGACCACTATTGGGACAACTACACCGGTGCCGACGTGTTGCTGATGCCGCGCCGCTTCGGGGGATTGTGCTTGCCCGCCCAGGAGGCGCTGGGGGCGGGAATGCCGGTGGTGATGCCCGCGATCGACCCCAACACCTGGCTCGACCCCGACTGGCTGGTCCCCGCCCGCGCGTGCGGGTCGTTCATGGCCAAGGCCCGTATCGAGCTGTATTCGGTGGACCCGAAAGCGTTGGCGCACACCATCGATCGCTTCGCCACCGACGCTGTCTTCTATGCCGGGGCCGAAGCGCGGGCCCGCGATCATGCCAAACGCCTGAGCTGGGACAGTCTCAAACCTGTTTACGACCACACCTTCGCTCACCTGTGAATTGGGGAAATGCCTGTGACACAACCGGTTCCGAGTATCGGCAGGATCGTTCACTATCAGTCCTACGGCACCCCCGGCGGCGAATTCGCCCCCGAACCGCGCGCCGCGATCATCACCGATACCGGGGAATCCGGCACGGTCGGGCTGTGTGTGCTCAACCCCACGGGCATCTATTTCAACCGTGACGTTCCCTTCGCGCACGAACCGACACCCGGTCATTGGTCCTGGCCCCCGCGCCGGTGATCTCCTTCGCCGTGGTCGGGCACACTGCGCGCATCGTGGAGGCGACCGACCTGGCGCGCACCCTCAGCGCCGCTGTCACGATGGACGACGGCAGCTTGGGCGCGGAGGCCAACCACCTCCTTGCCTGGGCCGACACCCGCCGCCGCGAATCGGAGTGGGCCGCCGTACTCGAGGACGACGCCCAGCCGGTCGCGCGGTTCCTCGAGCAAGCCGACCTGGCGCTGGCCGCCGCGCCCGCCCCCGTGGTGAGTTTCTATCTGGGCCGTGGCCGTCCGGCGCGCTGGCAATACGTCATCCCCGGCGCATTGGACCACGCCGATCAGCGTCACGCGCACTGGATCACCACCGACCACATGTTGCACGCTGTCGCGGTAGCGATGCACACCCGCCTTCGTGAGGACTGGCTGCGCTGGGCCCCGGCCAGCGCGCTGCCGATCGATCAGCGGCTGGGGGCCTGGTGCCGTGCGCGCGGGCACACCATCGCCTACACCGTGCCCTCCCTGGTGGAGCACTCCGACCTGCCGACCCTGGTCCGCGATCGGGGCCCGCGCACCCGCCCCCGCTGCGCGTGGCGCACCGGTACGCGCGATGCCTGGAACTCGACAGCGGTGACGATGTGAGCACCGGTGGGGATGTGGGCTTCCCGCTGTTGGGCCCTTCCCCGTATGCGGGCGCGCCGCCGGGGGTGCGCCGTCCCGGGGTGGTCCAGCTCTACACCCGCCGCCTCGACGACGGAACCCAGCGCGTCGGCGCGGTACGGATGGACCCAATCACCATGATCGACCCCGGCCTGCTGGAGTGGGCGCGCGGAGGATTCATCCACAGCGTGCACGTCGTCGGCGATCGCCTGGTTCTCGACCTGGAAAACGGACACTGGGAGTACGCCATCGGCGACTACGACACCACCCATCAAGGGTTCGTCCTGCGCCTGGCCGACGGCGAACCACTGCGGGCGGGCACGTGAACGCCGGAGAGATGTCCGACGGGTACCACACGTTCAACGAGTTGTATCACCATCGGATGCTCTACAACGCCCTGCTGTTCAACGAGTGGGCCAGGCAGGGCCTCTATGACGTCCACAAGGCCCGCTGCCACTCCGACGGCTCGCGGGCCGCCGGATGGTTCGTTGTCGTCGCCCAGCTGCCCACGGGCCAGATCAGCAACCACTACCCCGATCGTGACTGGGACCGCTTCGCGATCCCCGAACGCCCCCGGGCCGCCGAATGGGACCGCCACACTCCCCGCCAGGCGGCCGAACGGCTGGCCGCACTCCTCGATCGATCCGGCGGGCGCACCTAGAGCCCCCTGGGAGCCACCGGGGGCACATGACAATGTCCGCGCCCAATCCGCCGCTGCGCGCTATCCCCGGTCGTTGTGGGCGGGGCCTCAGGGTTGACCTGAGCGCTCTCCCAGAGGGCCGCAACAGCCTAACCCCACATGGGTCCTACGCGAGGGAGGTGATGCCACATGGTCGCTGGTGCTGAAGCATCCCCCGGGGATGTCCGCGCCGTCCGAATGCTCAGAGCGTATTGGACGCACGGAACCGGCGCTGTTTGACGGTCAAGATCCGCTGGGGCGAACCCGGAGATTTCGACCGATGCGTTTCACACTTGGGTAAATATGTGCGCGACCCGAAAGGGCTGTGCGCGGAATACCATCACGCGGCGTTGGGGTATTGGCCAGCGACACACTCGAAGATGATCCGCGACGCCGAAGGTAAAGGGTAACAACACATTCCGATGGGGATTTCTGTGCTGCTGATTCTGATCCTGCTCGCCGCAATTCTGGGCACGCTGACCTATATCGGGATGGTCGCTACCGACGTGCTGGCCATCGTGCGCGAACTCCGCGACGCCGATCGCGCCAGCCGCGCCGCCGACCCTCGCTGGTAGGTCCAGGGATTGTCGCGTTTCACCCAAGCTCACCCCCGGTATAAAGAAGTTTGGGCGTGCATGGTGATCGGGTCGGTAAGGGTGGCGCACACCGATTCCACGGTCGCGGCGTGCCCCTGCTGTGCTTGGGCCGTGGTGCTGTACCGGTCGGCGACCACGGCCCCGCCGTCACTGAACACCATGGTCTCGAAGATCAGCGGCGGCCCCTCATTGAGCCGGAAATCGAAACCCACCCACACGGTCGAAACATCAAATACCAGAGCAAGATTCGCGCCGTCGACAACCTTGGTCCGCGCGATGCGGACGTAGGACTCATCGGACTTCAGCTCCGCTGCGGTGGTGAGGTCGATCGGGCGGCCGTCGCGGTCGTAATACCATTGCCGGATCCGAAATCGCGTCCGGCGCACCAGCTCCCGCTGGTGCCGTTTGGCGGCCCGGTATTTCATGTTCGGGAAGTACGCCGGTTCGCGCGGCACCTGACCCTTGCTCATCGTGGCAACACCCTTTCCGGGATATCAGCGTTTCATGCCCGCCAGGTCGGCACGAAGACCCGCAAAGACACCGGCCGCGTCGTGATCCCGGCGCGTTCGGCCAGCGCCTTGAGGATTTCGGCGGCGAACCCGTCGGGGTCCAACGACGCCGCCAGATCGAACCCTTGTTGGATCTGCCGCCACTGGCGGCGGTTCGCGGCCCGGTATTTCATCTGTGGGAAGTGGATCGGATCGCGGGGGAGATTACCCATGGCGGTCATTCTCTCAGCGCCCCCCCGGAAATGCCCTCGAAATCGGCTGGCCGCATTCTAGAATCCGGCACATGCCGGGAATGATGCGCAGCGCGTCGTCGCGGTCGTCGGATCCGCAGGATTGCGCGGACTGGATGAGCGCACGCGCCCGTGAGGATCGCGAATGGCGGCGTGAGTGGGAACTGAACTCCGACGACGGCCATCACCTGGGCGACTGGTGGGACACCTCGGCCATCACCGGCCATCTGTGCCCCCAGTGTTGCTTGGCCCGGCGGCGATCCCGGCGGCGGCGCTGAGTCTCGGTGAGCGGCGGCTCGTACGCGTGGCACATCGGACAACAGCAGACCTGGGTGCCGGTGAAATGGAACTCCAGATAGCAAGCGCCCGGGGCGAATTCGACCCGGCGGGCGTCGGTTGCCAACTCGCACACACCGTTTCGATGGTCGTGATGCTCACGGGTGCTCAGATCACCACGCCGGAGCTTCACCCGGAACGGGGCGGTCTTGTCCGTGCGGCTCACGGGTCCTCCCGTGCGATCGGCGCGACGACGACCGTCACCGACTCGCCGGGCTGAAGGGTTCCGATCCTCACCCCGCCGACCGGGTCCAGCCGGTAGGCGTACTTGCGGGGCATGGACATGCCGTGGGCTGCGAACCATTCCCGGTCCCAGTCCAACGTCGAACCGGCCCAGGTGTTGTCGGCGTAGAAGCTGCCGCACTGGGCCTCACCCCGGACCCAAAGGCCCGGGTGATCGCGCTCCCAGTCGTCGTGATACTGCCCGTACCACCTACCGGGCTCGGCCGGAGGACCGGCCGATTCGCGGGCGAAGATGGCCATCGGTCGCCTTTCTGGCGCAGTAGCGCCGCCGGAGGGGAGGATTTGTTCGAGCGGGCCCCCGTTCGTGGCCCCACGGGGCTTCCAGGGGGCCGCAATCGCCGTACCCGGTTGGGCGGTGATGGGCCCCCGCCTGCGGGACAGGAGCCCATCGCGGGAATCCGGTCAGCCCTTCCCTGGGGCCCAAGGAGATTCCAGCGGGACACCGTACACAACGATCCGCGCGCGGAAGCCCTTTCCCTAGGATTTCAGCTGGGACCGCAACCGGTCGATCTCGGCCAGCAGGGCCTGGACATCCGCCCGCCAGCGTTCCCCCACGCGCACGTGAAAGCCTTTCCCCCCGAACCCGTTCGCTTCGAAGCTGTTCCAGGCTTCCCGGATTTCCTCTACCTGCGAAGAGATCATGTCTCCCTCCGCTCCTGGGTGACCTCGCGAACCTGGCGCACGTGCGGGCACCGCTGGGGTAAGTCGAAGATCTTCTTCGAGCCCAGCAACTGTGCCGCCCGCGACCGGTAGCCGGGCTGGGGGAGCGCGCCCAGCATGACCGTGTGCCCGTCGCGGAACACGTCGCGGATACCGCGTATCTGGATCCGCAGGTTGTAGTCGTCGGGGTCGAACTCCAGCTCCCCGCCCAGCTGGGGCATCCATCGTGCGGCGTCCACGGCTAGGTCGAGTTCCACGCGCCGATTCCCGATGTCCAGGGACACGATGTAGGGCGGTGCGGCCGATGGGGTGTGTGTCGTAGCTCCCATGGGTGCACAGGGTAAGTCGCCAGTGGGTTGCTTGTCCGGCAAATGGGGCACTCAGAGCGCGCGTTTGTCGTAGCCCGGGGGTTCGCCGGTGCCGATGCGCCAGTCGGACATCATCTTCATCAGGTCGACGCAGTACTGATCATTCAGCCGCTTCACGCAGTACCCGCCGTCGATCTCGATCATCACCAGCTCACCCATGGAAGGTGAGGGTAAGTGCCCGGCGCACGCGAAGCCGGGTGTTTGCCGCAGGACGACCTACAGCGTCGGGTCTTCGGAGTCGGCGATACGTTGACCGTCGACCCAGATACGAACGGCGACGCCGTTGCGGATCAACGGGACGGAGATCTCGGTCAAGGCGATGACCACGGCCTGAAGCCATATTTCGCGGGCCAAGGTCAAGGTGGAGGCTTCAAAGGTCAGGCTGGTTGATTTCATGGCCCTGATCGTGGCCGTGTCGGCGGGCAAAAGATGGTGCCAATGTTGGTGGGGCGCACATGCGAAAGGCGGGGACCGGAGCCCCCGCCCTGGTGCGGATACCTACTCCGCGACCGCCGCCTTGATCATCTCCTCCGCCGCCTTCTGGCACTTGGCGCACATGTTGTTGTTCATCGCGCTCGCCGTGCCGGTGGCGACCCGCAGGGCCTCCGCGACGTCGTCCTGAATGGTGACACTGGTGGAGAAACGGGCACCGGTCCGGCTGAGCGCGGGGCAGGCGCTCTTGGCGTAGTAGGAGACGACCCCGCCGGATTCCTGGCCCTTGCCGGTGGTGCGGATCTCGAGGCCCTTGATGTGGACGCTGCTGCCGTTGTAGACGATGGTGTAGGCGGTCATGTCGACTCCTTGTTCGCGGTGAGGACATGAATATAGCGCGCTGTAACACATCGCGTCAACAGTCGCATTTCCCGGAATCTGAAATTGACCGCGCTGCCGACCTCCCTTCCTGCGCCGACGGCATATCCCGCTGCCTGAATGCGCACCGCCTGGCCGAGATGCCGATTATAGCCCGCTAGAATCGCCGTCAGCGGACGAACGCCCCAACGCCGGGTAAGTTTGTCGCCGGAACGCTCCCAGCGCCGCCAGGCGGCCCGTAGACGCGAAAACGGGGGCCGAAACCCCCGCCCGCGTCCGGCCCGGCTAGCCCTTGCGCACCTCGAGGATCTTGTCGAAAGCGAACTTGTCGGTCCAGGAGTAGCCGGAGGCGCACGACACGGTGGTCTTGTTGACCCGGACAACCTTGTGCCACCCGACGGCGGTACGGACGGCCACGGCACCGATCACGTCATCGCGGGTCAGCCGGACGCGGTCGCGCTCGGCAACCTTGCGCTCGAGCACCTCGACCTCATGGGCCAGGCGCTGCGCCTCCGCGTACGCCGTGGTCCACCGGTCGGAAGCGTCCGGGGTCGCGGTGACTGCGGCCAGCTGTGCGCGGATTGCGTCGAGTCGGGCATCCAGGGTGTCGGTGGACATTTGATTCTCCTTGTTCGCGGTGAGGCGTCCTTTATAGCACGCTATAACAGGTTGTGTCCAGACTGGCTCACAGACGAAAAACGGCGAAGGCTTTCGCCTCCGCCGCTTCCTCGCCCCCAGGGCATCGCGTCCTACTCGCCGACGGATATTTCGCCGTCCAGTTCCTGGTAGTAGGTGAGAAAGTCGGTGCGTGTCTCGAGTTCCACCCGGATCATCTGGCGCGGGCCTACGGTGATCTCGGTGGCTGCGACGAACTCGCCGGACCGAACGGTGCCGTTGCGGTCGCGCAGGGTGATCGCGTCGCCGACGCGGGCAGTGTCGGCGAGCTGGGCGGCGGTAACGGTGATCATTTCGACTCCTTGGGTGGTATCGGGTTTGCGGACGGCGGATGCCGATGTTTCCGCTGGTGTCGACGTTTCGTGACGCGCGTCGATCTCGGCGCGACGCAGTGCCGCCCAGTCCGGGCGGTTCACGGTGGTACCACGTCCGAAAACCAGCACCTTGCGGGCGACGCTCCACACCTCGTGAACGACACCACCTTCGCGGATCGTCCAGAACATCGGACGCACCCGGCGATAGTCCTCGCCGGTGTAGTGGTAGCCGACGGTGCGGTACGCGCGGCTCGGCTCATGCCCATCGCCGCAGCTGCGGGTTGCCGGTCCGGGGCCGGTGCCGCGCAAGAAGCTCAGCGCCTCGCCTGCGGTGGTGGCGACCACGTAGCCGTAGGTGTCGGCGTTGTCGGTGACGGCAAGGTTCAAGAGGTTGCCGTAGCGGTCGAATCCGACGGGGGCGAGTGCGTAATTGGTAGCCATCGGGGTTTCCTTGCTCGCGGTGAGAAGTCCTTTATAGCACGCTATAACCAGGTCGGGCAATACCCCCTCGCCGAGGTACGGCGAATCCGTTGCGCGCCGGTCGATTCGGCGCACTCAGCGCCCCTGAGCAGGAGGCCCCGTGCTGCGTATCCGGATCGGCTCCGCACTGCACCGGCTTGCCCAGCTGATCGACGGCCGCGCCTACACCCTCGCCCCACCTCGAGCAGGCAGGCCCTGATGGCGTGGGGAATCGGCGCACGTGCGCGCACCAGCACGCCCCGGCATCGGGCCCAGCGCGTGCGCGTCCTGGCCCGTGATGACCACCGCTGCCAGCTCCGCTACCCGGGATGCTTGGGAGAGGCGACAGAGATGGATCACGTCGTCGCGGTCGCCCTGAACGGCGCAGATGACGACGCCAACATGCAAGCGGTCTGCCATCCCTGCCACGTGATCAAGACCAACCGGGACCGGGCCGCCAAGCTGGGCCTTGCCCGGTATCCGGCCAGCGCGCACCCCGGCTTGCTCTGAGATCCGGGTGGCGCGTGTGAGAATCGGCGTGGCGTTCAGGCATGCGACGGACGCCGCAGGCGCTGTAACTGGAAGGCCGTGCCCCGTCCAGTCTGCGACAGCGCGCTGGCCCGGTCCCGCGCCTACGGAACCGGGCCAGCATTGTCAGAAGGTGCGCCGCCGGTTTGTCAGGTGCCACAGCCCGCACCCGTCCCGGCACAGGTACACCCCGGTAGGGGCCCGCTCTATCCTCCGAATCCTCCACGTCCGCACCATGGCTTGCTCGGCTTGCTCCCTGGTCTCGTAGGCCGCACTGTTCGGCCGATGGGGGCACGGCGGATTCTGCCGGGCCGCATGCTCCTCGATCAGCTTCCGCGCCTTGGCCTTGGTCGTGCCCCGCTTGCGGCGGCCACAGCTACACGTGGCCCAGCACTCGTGATCGCCCACCTTCTCCACCGAGACGAACTCGTGCCGCTGAGCGTCGGTACCCACGCGGCCCACCCTGCCACCTATGCGCTTGTCCCGCTGCCGGTTCCCATGGCAAGGTTCACCCCTACAGCGGGGCTGTCTTCGGTCCGGCCCGCTGTCCCCCCGGAACTCACGCGGTGAGATGTGGCGAGCAACGGGGCGTGACGGGACGGGTTCCCTGGCGCACAAGGAACCCGTCCCCCCGAACGGATGTAGCTCAGTGGGAGAGCAGCGGTCTCCAAAACCGCCACGCAGGGGTTCGAATCCCTTCATCCGTGCCAATTACCCATCCGTGACGCTCACGGCCCGCAGAGTGGACGCCAGAGCCCCACTGCGGCCCGCTCTCAGTCGCCCCCGCGCCCTCCGGCATCCGGCCCGCAGTCGGGGTCGGAGGGTGGCGCGGTGATCCCCGCCCACCGCACCGGCCCGTCGGTGGTGCGGAACCCGGCGTAGCGACGTGAACACGACGCCTTGTGCCCCCACCCTTCGTTGACCCTGTCGGCCAGCGGGCCATTGCATTCCGGACAGTTGACCACCTTGCCGTTCCCTTCGTGTGCGGATCGCATCCATGCCGAGCGCCGGTTTGTACCAGTGCGCGTATCACCTCGAGCCGTCCACGGGCTGCATACCCCCGGAGGGGTACCCATGTCGGCGGCTGTATACCCCAAGGGGGTAGGGGGGTTACCCCCCGGTAGTTCCGGCCCGGCGTCGGAGCCCTACGCGCTGACCTTGGCTACGGGTCACTGACTAGCGACTACCCAGCCGGGCTGCGAACTTTCCGATCCCCCGGCCGCATACCCCCCCACTCCTGAAAACGCAGGGCCCCGGGCCGTTATCCGGCGCGGGCCCCCGTGGGTCCGGGTCACCGGATCGCCTCAAGCCTACCCGTCCGCCCTGGTCAGGGTAGGTATTCCACCGAAACAGATGGAGTCCGATCATGGCCGAAATCCCGTTCCCCGACCTGCCCGACACCCCGGAGCGCCCGGAGACGGAGGAGCCGGGCACCAGCCCGGAGGCGGAGCCGGTCCGCCCGGAGGCCCCGACCTCCTAGTCCGTGAGGTGGTTCCGCGCATCCGGCCCTGCCCCATCACCAGGAATGCGCGGAGGTAAGTGCCGATGCCGGAAGCTGGCCCCGCACGGCAGCCACCCTCACCGTTCGACAGATAGTTATTCGCTTTCAGGCCCGATTCACCGGAAATTTTCCTGCGGTGCTGCGGGGCTGTGCCGGAAGATTTTCAGGAGGTCGCTATGCCTGGTCGTGGACCCGCCCCGAAGGACCCGAACCGGCGGGCGCGGGCGAACAAGGACCCGATCCCGCTGCGTGTCATCCACGCGGAACCGGCTCCGCAACCGGAGTTGCCGGAGTTCGATTTGCAGATCGAGGTCGATAACAAGATCGTCGGCAAGCGGTTCACCTGGGCTCCCCGGACGCGGGAGTGGTGGCAGATGTGGGGTGAGTCCCCGCTGAGTGCCGATTTCACCTCCACCGACTGGTCGGAGCTGCTGGACACCGCGATCATCCATTCCCGGTTCTGGAACGGCGCGGTGAATCTGGCGGCGGAGTTGCGGTTGCGGGTGGCCAAGTTCGGCGCGACGCCGGAGGACCGGGCGCGGCTGCGGATCCAGTTCGCCGCCGCCGATGAGGCCGAGGAGCGCCGTCACGGTCCGGATGGTTCGGCGCGCGATCGCCGGGGTCCGCTCAAGGCCGTCTGACCGAAGGGGGGTGATTCCCATCCCCTGGAAGCCGTCGGTCGACGGGGAGATTCCGACGCTGGGATATGTCGCCATCGATTGGATCGCGGCGTATCTGGCCGCCCCGGATAAGCCGGAATACGAGCCTTTTATTTTGTATCGCGAGCAAGAGGATTTCGTCCTGCGCTGGTATGCGATCGACCCGGAGACGGGGCGGTGGCGGTATCGGCGCGGGCTGTTGGGCCGCCCCCGGGGGTGGGGCAAGTCCCCACTGCTGGCGGCGCTGTCGTGTGTGGAGGCGCTGGCCCCGATCGTCCCGGCCGGGTGGGATGCCGACGGGCAGCCGGTGGGGCGGCCGTGGGCCGACATCCGCACCCCGAATGTCCACATCGCCGCCGTCTCCGAGGAGCAGACCCGAAACACCTGGGATCCGCTGCTGGAGATGCTGCGGGAGGGCCCGGTGATCGACGAGTACCGGGGTGTGGAGCCGCTGGACACGATGGTCAACTTGCCCAAGGGCAAGATCCTCCAGCGCACCGCGTCGGCGCGCACGATCAAGGGCGCGAAGCCGGTGTTCTCGGTCCTGGATCAGACAGAGGAGTGGGTGCCCTCCAACGGGGGTGTGCGCCTGGCCGGGGTGATGCGCTCCAACGCCGCCAAGATCGGCGGGCGCACCCTGGAATCGCCCAACGCCTACATCCCCGGGGAGCAATCGGTCGCGGAGGATTCCGCCGCGTTCGCCGCGTCGATCCGGGAGGGCCGCGCCCGCGACGAGGGGTTGCTCTACGACCACCGCGAAGCCCCGGCGGAGACCGATCTCACCGACCGGGAGTCGCTGAGTGAGGGCCTGCGGATGGCCTACGGGGACAGTTGCGCTCATCCGGACGGCTGTGTGTTGCACGTGCCGCCGTGCCCGCCGGGGCATGTGCAGATCGACCCGTTGATCTCCACCATCTGGGATCCGGCCCAGGACGTGCAAATGTCGCGGTCGGACTTCCTGAACCAGATCACCCACGCCTCCGACAGCTGGGTGTCGCGCCAGGAGTGGCTGGCGTGCATGGACTTGGACCGGGCTCTGTCGCCCGGGGATGTGATCACCCTGGGTTTCGACGGGTCGCGTGGTCGTAATCGCGGAAACGCCGATGCCACAGCGCTTGTCGGGTGCCGGGTCACGGATGGGTACTTGTTCAGCCTGTCGTCGTGGGTGTGGGAGCCGCCGACGGGTCCGGCCGGTCGTGAGTGGGTGCCGAATCCGATCGAGGTGGATGCGGAGGTCCGTAAGGCGTTCGAGTTGTGGGATGTGGTGGGGTTCGCCGCCGATCCGAACGGCTGGACCGAACAGGTGGCGCGGTGGGAGGCGTCGTTCGGTAAACGGCTGAAAGTCAAAGCGGCACCGGGTAGTTCGATCGCGGCGTGGCCACGGGGCAAGGACACCAAGGTCGTGGAGTACGTGGAGCGGTTCCGCCAGGCCGTGGTGAGTTGTGAAGTGGCCCATGACGGTTCGTCCGCGTTGACCCGGCACGTGCTCAATGCGCGCCGTCGCGCGCACCGGCAGGGATATCTGATCTTCAAGGCATATCCGGACTCCCCCAACAAGATCGACGCCGCGTACGCGGGGGTGATGGCCTGGAAGAGCCGCCTGGACGCCATCGCGGCGGGGGCGGGTGAACGCAAGCGATCGGGCCGGGCGACCTTCGTATGAAAGGGGCAGCGGTGCTTTCTGAGTCCGAGATCAAAACCCAGATCGGTGACATGTGGACTCTGCACCTCAATGAGCGCGCGTGGCTGGATCGGCTCTACGACTACAGCAAGGGCCTGCGGGGGATTCCTGAGGTACCGGAAGGGGCGTTGCAGGAAGTCAAGGACATCGCCCGGCTGAGCGTGAAAAACGTTCTGGGCATGGTCCGGGATTCCTTCGCCCAGAACCTGAGTGTGATCGGGTACCGGCGGGCCACGGCACTGGAGAACGATCCGGCCTGGAAGATGTGGCAGCGCAACAGGATGGACGCGCGCCAGGCGGAGGTCTACGGTCCGGCGCTGACCTACGGGGCCGCGTATGTGACGGTGCTGCCGGGGGAGCACGGGCCGGTGTTCCGGCCGCGTTCCCCGCGCCAGCTGCTGGCGACCTATGTCGATCCCCAGTTGGACGAATGGCCGCAATATGCGTTGGAGACCTGGATCGACCAGTCCGATTCCAAGCCGCGCCGCAAGGGCTATCTGCTGGACGACGAGTTCGCCTATCCCCTGGATCTGGGCCATATCAGTTCTCTGCCATTGGATCCCACGCGCACGGTACCGATTTCGGTGGCCGAGATCGGGGAGCCGATCGCGCACGGGGCGGTGATCGACGACGCCCCGGTGTGCCCGGTGGTCCGGTTCGTCAACGCCCGCGACGCCGACGACATGATCGTGGGGGAAGTCGCGCCGTTGCTGACCGATCAACAGGCGATCAACGAGGTCAACTTCGACCGGTTGATCGTGGCCAGGTTCGGGGCGTTCCCGCAGCGGGTGATCACCGGCTGGTCCGGCACGGCGGGGGAAGTGCTCAAGGCATCGGCCAGCCGGGTGTGGACGTTCGAGGACCCGGAGGTGAAGGCGGCGACGCTGGCCCCGGCAAGCCTGGAGGGCTACAACGCCCTGCTGGAGGAAATGATCGCCACGGTCGCGATGAAGGCCCAGATCTCCCCGGCGCAGGTGGTGGGGAAGATGGTCAACCTGTCCGCCGATGCGTTGGCGGCGGCGGAGAAGAAAGAGCAACGCAAACTCGCGGCCAAACGGGAGGCGTTCGGGGAGTCCTGGGAACAGGTGCTCCGGCTGGGCGCGGCGATCGACGGGGATGAGGAGACCGCGATCGACTCCGGGGCCGAGGTCATCTGGCGCGACACCGAGGCCAGGTCGTTCGGGGCGGTCGTGGACGGGCTGACCAAGCTGGCCAACGTCGGTATCCCCATCGACGCGCTACTGCCGATGATCCCCGGCATGACTCAACAGCAGATCGTCGGCGTCCAGAACGCGTTGCGTTCCCGGCAGGTCACCAGCCTGGTCGATGAGCTGCGCCGCCGTAGCAGTCTTACTCCCGCCGTGCCGGTCGCCGATGCCCTCACAGGCTGAGATCGATGAGTTCCGTTCGCATCTGAACGTGGTCTCCGCGCTGGCCGCTGCCGAGGTGGCGAAGATCGCGGCGTCGGTGGCCTCGGATCCGCCCGCGCAGATGGAAACGATTCTGCTGGCGGCGATTCCGCAGGTCCTGCGACCGTTCCTGTCCGCCGCGTCGGCGCTGGCGATGTCGTTCTACAAGGACCCCGCATCGCTCAGCGCGCCGCAGCCGGTTCCGTCGACCCCGCGTCTACCCTCCCCGGGCCCTCCGGCCCCGCGCCCGCCTTCCCCCCGCCCGGAGGTCGTGGCGGCCCCCGCCGCCCGGATCGTCGGCCCGACCACGCGCCCGGCGCGCGCCGCCGCGAACGCCTTCGAACCGCACCCGGTGGACATCCCCGACGAACAGATCGATTCCAGTGTCCGCTGGGCGGTGGAGGCCGCGCGCGCGCCGGTGGAATCGACGATGCCCCAGCGGCTGGAAGCGGCGGTGCAGCGGCATGTGCACAACGCCGCCCGCGACACCATCACCGCCAACGCCAAGGCCGAACGGGTGCGGTGGTACCGCCATCCCCGCGCGGATGCGTGCGCGTTCTGCCGGATGCTGGCGACCAGGGGGCCGAAATACCTGACCGCCGAATCGGCGCGGTTCGTCGTCGGCCGCCGGGGAAAACAGCGCGGCACCCGTGCGATCGGGGAGCTGTATCACGACCACTGTTTCTGTCTGCCGGTCGCGGTGCGTGCCGGTGACAGTTATGACCCCCCGGAATACATCGACGCCTGGATGGAGGAATACCAGGCGGCGGCGATGAGCACCAATGGCAGCACGAAGGCGATCATTGCCGCGATGCGGAAGAACGATCCGCCGCGCGATCGCACGAAAACCATTTCCCTGCCGGTGATTTAAGGGAACACACACGTAATCGGCATTCCCGATTCGAACCCTCCGAGTGCGATGCGGAGAGGGTGAATTCACCCCGGTCGGTGGCGCGATGCCCCACCGGAATTCCTGACGGCGTCGGCGCGATGCCCCGCCGTGAACTGAAAGGGCCATGACGCGATGTCTGCCCCCACCCCCCCAGTGGAACCGGTGAACGATCCGGCACCCACGCCTGAACCCGTGTCCGAACCGCCGAAAACCGATGCGCCTGAAGCGATTTCAGACGACCTTGGCGCGGCTGGTAAGGCGGCGATCCAGAAGGAGCGTGAGGCCCGCAAGGACCTCGAACGCAAGCTGGCCGAATCGTCGCAATTGCAGAACGAATTGGCCGCGAAGGTCAAGGAATTCGAGGATCGCGACAAGACCGACCAACAGCGTCTGGCCGATGAGGTCGCTGCGCTCAAACAACAGGTCGCGGACAAGGACGTCGAAATCGGTAAGGCCCGGCATGCGAGTCTGCGCGCCGAAGTCGCTGCCGCCAAGGGTGTTCCGGCCACCTCTCTGTCCGGCACCACCAGAGAAGAACTCGAAGCGTGCGCCGACGATCTCATCGCCTGGCGTGACGCGAATACGAAACGGCCCCCCAAGCCCCCGGCCCCGTCGGGCGGGTTGAAGTCGGGCGCGTCACCCAACGGTGATCACTCGGCGGACCTGAAAGAACGGGCTGCGGCGGCGTTGCGCGCATCGCGCAGGGGTCTTTAACCCCATTCATCCACGCCACTCGGTGCGGGTGAATTCCAGAAAGGAAACCCCCCGACATGGCTGATATCAGCCGTAGCGAGGTTGCGACCCTTATTCAGGAGGCGTACAGCAATACTCTCCTGCAATCGGCCGCCGAAGCCTCGACCGTATTGACCGCGTTCACGCCCGTGAATATGGGCACGAAGATCACTCATCTGCCGGTGCTGGCGACCTTGCCCGAGGCCGGATGGGTGTCGGAATCGGCGACAGCCTCTGAGGGTGTGAAGCCGCAGTCTCAGGTGACCTGGGCCGACCGTACATTGGTCGCCGAAGAGCTGGCCGTCATCATTCCCGTCCATGAAAATGTCATCGACGACGCGACGGTGTCGGTTTTGGATGAGATCGCGAAGCTGGGCGGTCAGGCGATCGGCAAGAAACTGGATCAGGCGGTGCTTTTCGGCACCGACAAGCCCGCAAGCTGGGTGTCTCCGGCGTTGCTGCCTGCGGCGATCGCGGCCAATCAGGACATCGCGAATGTCACCGGTCAGGCGAATCCCTCCGACCTGGTCGGCGCGGCCAATCAGGTGGCGGAATTGATTTCGCTGGCCGGGCATATGCCCGACACCCTGATCGCGTCGCTGGGCCTGAAATTCAAGGTCGCGAATTTGCGTGATGCGAATGGCTTGCCCATTTTCCGGGACGAGTCTTTCGCGGGTTTCTCCACCTATTTCAACAAGAACGGTGCCTGGGATCCGGACGCGGCCGACATGCTGCTGGTCGATTCCTCGCGCGTGCGGATCGGTGTGCGCCAGGACATCACGGTCAAGCTCTTGGATCAGGCCACCGTGGGCAGCATCAATTTGGCCGAGCGCGACATGGTCGCGCTGCGGCTCAAGGCGAGGTTCGCCTATGTGCTGGGCACCGGCGCGACCTCTTACGGCCCGGACAAGGTTCCCGTCGGCGCGGTCGTCCCGTCGGGCAGCTAAGTCCCCAACCCGGCCGGGAGGCGGTGATCTGTGGATCTGGCAACCGAATCCGACGTCGAAACCCAACTCGGACACCAGCTCTCATCCTCTGAGCTGGACCGGCTGCCGGGGCTGGTGCTCAAGGCGTCGGCCATCGTGCAGGGCTATCTGCGGGTCGTCTACACCGATGTGGAGGACATCCCGTCGGCGGTGCGCATCGTGGTCGCGTCCATGGTGGCGCGGGTGCTCACCACCGGCGGGGTCATCACCCCCGGCGTGACCTCGGAATCGGTGACGACGGGCCCGCACACGTGGGCGCGCCAGTTCGCCGACGGTACCAACTCGATCGAACCGTGGCTGAGCAAGTCCGACCGGATCATCCTACAAGGCATCACCGGCAGCGGGTATGTGTCGGTGGGGCTGGGTTCGGAGCGGTCGTGATCTTCCCGCACGGGCAGACGGTGACAGTGATCCGCCCGGCCGCCAAGACGAGCACCGGTGACCCGTCGGGCCCGCCGTCGGCCCCGCACACCATCGCCGGGTGCGCGATCGGGCGCGGGAGCCGTCTGTCGGCGGGATCGGGAACGGATTCGGAGACCGATCACCGCGATGCCACGGTGACCGATGTCGATCTGTTCTGCCCGCCCGGCGCGGACATCCGCGCCGGTGACCGGGTGCTGCTGCCCGGCGATGACACGGTCTATCTGGTCGTGGGCCAGCCGGGGCGCTGGCATTCCCCTTACACCGGGTGGGAGCCCGGTGTCGATGTGAAGCTGACGGGGGTGCGTTAGATGCTCGATGTCGATGTGCCCAGCCCGAATCCGTTCATCAGTGCGTGGCTGGTCGGGCCGCAGGCGCGGGCGATGGTGTTCGAGGCGGCGGAGCTGTATCAAGCGCTCTACCGCGAAGTCGTCGCCAAGCGCACCGGCCGTCTGGCGGCGTCGGCGCGGATCTCCACCGGTATCCAGCGTGACCGGTGGGCGGGCTATCTGGAAGTGCACGCACCGTATGCGGCCAGTCACGAATTCGGCACGGGGCGTACGGATCCCAGTCGTGCGCTTCCGGCCGCGCACGATCTGAACCACATCCTGGATCTGATGGGCAAGCTGTGAGCCTGGTCCTTCCACAGTGGTATGCGGGCGGGTTTCCCGATCGGGAGCTGGTCGTTGTCGATGCCTTGCAGCCGGTCCTGGATCTGGTGGAGGTCCGGGACGTGAACGGGGCCACGGTCTTCGACGGCGCGGTCGCGCGTCGGCCGCTGGCGTGCACATGGCTGCCGGAGAACTACACCCAGCGTCTGCCGGTGGTGCGGGTCTATCGCGGTGGCGGCGCGGCCGATGTCGGGGTCATGCGTGACCCGGCGTCGGTGCAAGTGGCCGTCATCGCCGACACCCGCGAGGAGTCGTGGGTGTTGCTGGAGTTCTGCCGCCAGTGGTTGTTGAGCTACCAGCGCGGCGGCACGGTCGTCCGTGCCGATGAGAGTACGACACTCATCGACACTGTTGAGGAACTTGTTGGCCCGCAACAGGTTCCGGAGCTGTCTCCCGATAAACGACTGGTGCCGTTGACCTTTCGTGTCGTGTGCCGCAAGCCGCGCGGGTTGCCGGACTACCAGAAGATCCGCGAATCCCTGACCTGACAACTGCTCTTGCAGCAACGCGCGACCGGCCGGGCGTGCGTGATGTCGCACTGCCCATCCCCGGGCGACCTCAGAAGGAGAAACGATCATGGCCGATTTCGGCACCCTCGTCCGGCAGGGTAACCCGGACCTCGAACTGGCAGTCTTGGATTGGGCGATCTACCTCGCCCCCAAGGGCACCGCGATTCCGACGAACTACACCAATTCCAGTAGCGTGATCCAGCCGCTGCCCGCCGCCTATGTGCCGGTGGGCAACTTGGACAAGAAGGCGGGGGCGAAGTTGTCGACGGCGATCAATTCGACGCCCGTCGAAACCTATGGTGAGCAAGGCCCCACCCGGATCATTCGCAAGAACCGCGATACCACCGTCGATTTCACGATGCAGGAAACATCGGCGGTGACCCTGGGTGCGTACTGGGGACAGAATTTCATCGACGTCGTCGCCGACGCGACCAGCGGTGAAACCCATCTGAAGATCAGCGAATCGGCGTTCAACGTCGAATACTCGCTGATCATGATCGGTTTCGACGGTGAGGAGGGGGCCGAGATCTACACGATTGTGGATTCCCCCCGCGCGACCCTTTCCAAGAGTGGCGATATCACCTATACCGACGACAACATCGCGACCTATCCCGTCACGATGCAATTCCTGAAGTCGAAGAGCCTGGGTTATGCGACGCGGATCACCTACGCGGGCCCCGGCTGGGCTCCGCTGGTGGATGCCGCGCAGTTCGGCGACGGCAGCTAGTCCCCCACTGAACGCCGTCCGCGCCATTTCCTCCCCGGCAGGCGCGGGCGGCTTTACTCATCTGCCGGGGAATCGATTGCCGGGGAGGCAATGCCATGAGTCCCACACGCAAGCCGCCGGTCGGGCGCTACTACGACCTGATCAAGGAAGTCGAAGTTCCCGACGACTATGTCCTGACCCGCGACATCGTGATCAAGGCCCCGACGCGGGCGCAGATGATCGCGTTGCGCCAATCCAGCACCGATGAGGAATTCGACCGCGCCTTCCTGGGCGATTCCTACGACGCGGTGGTGGCGTTGTTCGCCGATCGGCCTGAGCAAGAGTGGAACGCTTTCGCCGCCGACGTGCACAAGCATTTCTACGGTGCCGGGGCCGGTGAGGTGCCGGGAAAATCCGGAGAATCCACGCCGTAGTCGACGGCTATTGGGATGCGCTGGAATGGGATTTCCAGGAGATCCTGGGCCTGAACGCGATGGATTGGATTGCGCGCAAGAAGGATTGGCGGCAGTTCTTCCGGTTCGAAGAGCGCATCAACCGGTTCGTGGGGTCGGCGTATCACTCGGCGCTGTTGCTGGATCCCGACCTCGCGGCGGCGGGGGACAAGGCACCCAGACAGACTCACCCGCCCCTGTGGCGGTTCAGCAACCAGATGCACTTGCTGACCGACATCGGCGACATTCTCTACAAGCAAGCGGTGAAAGACCCTGCCACAGCGGCACTTCCGCGTCCTTTGACCGCCGCTGACCATCTGCGGCTGTCCAAGCGCCAGGCCGGGATGGATCGCACGATCAAGCTGTTCTCCCCTGTCCACGCCGGGCTGACGCCACGGCTGAGCGCGTGAAAGGGGCGATGAGTGGTCGAATATAGCGCCGGTAGTGCCTCCATCAAGATCACGCCGTCGTTCAAGACCTTCGTTACCGAGCTGGATACGTTCCTGACCGGTCTCAAACGCGAGTTCGACGTCAAGATCACCGCCGACACGAAGGTCGCCGACGCCAAGATCCGCAGCCTGCAACGGCTCGCCTCGGACAACCAGAGTTTCACCGTCGGGGCTAACACCATGCTGGCGCGGGCGAAGATCGCGGCGCTGCAAGCTCAGGTGGATTCGCTGCGGGACTCGACCCGTGACCCGGTGCGGATGCGGGTCGATGTCGACCGCAACAGCACCCGCAACGCCTCGAATTCGATCTCCAGCCTGCGGCGTACGTTGCTCAGCGCCCGCCCGGTGCCGATCAGCATCGCCACCGTCGCCATCGCCGGGACCGCTGGGGTGCTGGCGGATCTGGCTTCTATCACCGCCGCCGTCGCCAAGGCCGGTCAGACCATCGCCCTGGTTCCTGCGATCGGGTTCGCCGGGCTGGCCGGGGTCGGGTCGATCGCCTCCGGTGCCAGCGGCATCGTGGGCGCGTTCAAGGCCGCCTCCGCCGCGTCCAAGGACGCCAGCGATTCGATGCGCTCCCAGCGCGACGCTGCCGAGGCGATCGCCGAAGCCGAATATCAGCTGGATCGCGCCAACCAGACCGCCCTGACCAGCCAGCGGTCGCTGTCGGATGTCTACCGCGACGCCTCGCGCTCTCTGCGCGACATGAACGACGATTTGGTCGATCAGAAGTTCGCCACCCAGGACGCGGCGCTCAGTGTCCAGGAAGCCGCGCAGCGGCTGCAAAAGGTGCAGTTCGACGTCACCGCCGATTCCACCACCCGCGCCCGCGCCAAGCTGTCCTACGACGAAGCCGTCCAGCGGCTCAAAGAGCAATCCCAGAAGACCCAGGATCTGAGCCAGGACACCGCCGAAGCCAACCGCAAGGGTGTCGAAGGTTCCGACGCCGTGGTCGCGGCGCGCGACCGCATCGCCGAGGCGATCCATGCCCAGACCCGCGCCGAACAGGCCCTGGAAAAGGCCCGTGAGGACGCGTCGAAGGGGTCGGCCAAGGACGACGCGCTGGCCAAGGCGATGGCGAAGTTGTCGCCCAACGCCAAGGAGTTCGTCAACGACGTCCGCGCCCTGGGCCCGGCCTGGCGTGAGGCCCAGCAGGCCAGCCAGGATGCCCTGACAGCGAAGCTTGGCCCCGATGTCACCCGCCTGGCCCAGGTGCAGTTGCCCGCCTTGCGCGACGGCATGGTCGGCATCAACACCGCCATCAACAGCGGCTTGCGCGCGTCGCTGGCGTCGCTGTCCAGCGACACCAACAAAGCCGACTTCAAGACCAGCCTGGGCAACACCGCCGAGGCGTTCCGCCGCGCCGCCGAAGGTGCCCGGCCGCTGACCGACGCCACCACCAAACTGATCACCGTCGGGACCGGGTTCCTTCCCGCGTTCGGTGACGCGATCCGCCACGCCTCGGTCGACTTCGATCATTTCATTCAGCGCACCGCCGCCGACGGGAGCCTGAAGAAGTTCATGCAAGGCGGCATCGATGCCGCCCGCGAACTCACCCAGACCATCGGCCATATCGGGTCGGCGATCGGCGGCGTGTTCCGCGCCGCCGGGGGTGGTAACGCGCTTCACGACCTCGAAGCGCTCACCGACAGGATCGCCACGTTCGTCAAATCCACTGAGGGACAGACGAAGTTGAGGGAGTACTTCGACGACGGCCGCGCCGCACTCGACAAGATCAAGCCGTTGCTCGAGCAACTGCCCTCGATCATGGACTCCGTCATCGACGGGTTCAAGACCTGGAGCGGCATCGTGGTGCCGTTCCTGACCACCGCTGCGAAACTGCTGGCCGACCACAAGGATTTCGTTCAAACGGTCGTTGTCGCGTACCTGGCGTTCAAGACGATCGCACCCATCGTCAACCTGGTTACCGGCGCGATCCAGGCTGTGCGCGCGCAAATGCTTGCGTTGCAAGGAAGCGTTGGATTCACTACCGGCGCAATGCAATTGGGCTGGCGGCAGGTCGCGGCGTCGATCACGATCGCCGGTCTGGCGATGGCCGGTGTGACGCTGGGAATCACCGGCATCTCCGGGGAGGTCAACAAGGCCAAGGAACGACAGGACGCGCTGGCCGACTCCGCGCGTGACGTCGCGGTCTCGCAGCGGGATATGGCCAGATCGTTCCAGGAATCCGGCGGTGCGGTCAGTGTCGACGTCCTGGACTCCGTCGCCAAACAGATCGACATCGTGCTTGCCAAGGAAAAGGCTCTGGCCGAGTCCAGGCCGGGCGCGTTCTCGGTGTTCACCGGCGGTTTCCAGGACATCAAGGGTTGGTTCCATGGTCAGGCCCAAGCCGGTACCGATGCCGTCCGGGCGGCCGATGAACTGTCCGACGCCAACGCACGGGCGAAGGCTTCTTTCGACGAACTTCAGCTGTCCTCCAAGGAGATCGCTGCCGAAATCACCGGCTCGGACTCGACATTCGCGCAATTCATCGGCCGTTTGCGTGAGACCTCCAACGGTGGCGCGGATGCCGAGGCTGAGATTCGCGCGATGCGCGAACGTATCGCCGAAGCCCGTCAGCTGGCCAAGGATTCCACTCCCGGATTCTTCACTCTCTCCAATGCTATCGAGAAGCTTGCCGACGAATCCTCTACCGCCGCAGACAAAGTCAAGGCGATGCAGGCCGCCCTGGATGTCCTGTCCGGCAAGCCGATCGCGGCCGGGGATGCGCTCGAGGCATACAACCAGCAGATCCGCGACACCATCAAGGCGATCGAAAGTTTCGACCGGTCACAGGGTTTCGGGTCGCAACTGATCAAAGACGGCGATATCGACACCGCCTTGGCCAACGGTAAGCTGTTGCGCGATGAACTGAAGGATCTCACGCGCACGACCCTGGAGGCCGGTGCCGCAGGCAATCCGCTCGAACCGCTGTTCGCGAAAAACGAACAGCAATTCCAGCTGATCGCCGACCGGATGGGCCTGACCAAACAACAGGTCATCGATCTGGCCAAGACCGTGGGCTATCTCCCCCCGGAAATCAAGCTCTTGGCGAGCCTGGCCGGGGCCGACGACGTCACGCAGAAATTGGTGACGATCGGGCAATTGCTGGATTTGCACAAAGACGGCGTCGTCGTCCCGATGAAACTGGTGGACCAGGAATTCCGCGATGAGCTGACCAGGGCTCACGTGGCGATCCAGGAAATTCCCGGCACCAAGGAATTCCGGCTGGTGCCCCAGACCGCCGACGCGATCGCGGAATTGCAGCGCATCGCCGACCAGAAGATCGCGGACAAGCGCGTGAAGGTCGTCATCGACTACGCCACGGACTTGACCGGTTACAGCCTCACGATCACCTCACGCCAGAAGTTGCACGAAGACATCAGCAATGTCGAGATCGCCCCCGGGCTTCCGCGTGCGGCCGGTGGCGAGATCAGCGGTGGCATTCCCGGCAAGGACTCGGTCCCGGTCTGGGCGATGCCCGGTGAACACATGCTCAACGTCGATGATGTCAACCGGATGGGTGGTCAGGCCGGGGTCTACCGGTTCCGGGAGGCGCTGGCGCGCGGTGAAGTACGCGGATATGCCGAGGGCGGCGCGGTCGGTTCGCCGATCGTCGATTCCATGGCGGCGGTGGTGGCCGCGAAATACCCGGGAATGAAACTCACCTCCGGGTATCGCAATAAGGGTGACGATTACCACACCCAGGGCAAGGCTGCCGATTTCTCCGACGGCCAGGACGACACCCCGGGGATGCAATCGCTGGCGGGATTCATCGCGACCAACTACCCGGGCAGTCTGGAATTGATCCATTCCCCGTTCGGGCACAACATCAAAAACGGCCGCGACGTCGGTGACGGCATCTCCACCTACACCGCGCCGATCATGGCCGAGCATCGAAATCATGTGCATTGGGCCAGCTCAGCGCCGGTGTCGGCACCGGGAACCACCGCGCCCGCCGGGTCGATTCCTGCGGTGTCGACCGGAACCAACACCACCACGACCGGCACGCAAACCCAGCTCTACCCGCAGGCCGCACTGCCGGGCCGCGCGAGTGAACAACAGCTGTCCACCCTGACCGCACAGAACGCCGTCGATGCCGCCAACAGTGAAAGAAACGCGGTCTATGCCAATCCGTCCGCGACCGACGCCGATCGCCTGGCCGCCGACATCAAATACCAGCAGGCCCAGAATCAACTGGAATCCACCCAGAAATCCGACACGTCCGCGATCAGCCTGCAAGGAATCTTCTCCAAGGCCGGTTCGATTCTGGCCACCGGAATCCTGTCGGGGCTGGGGCTGGAAAACAGCGTGCTGTCGGAATCGAACGTCTACAACAAATCGGCCAACGCGCTGATCGATCGTTTCGGGCAGAAGCCCGGCGGCGGCGGGTATGCCTATCAGCCGAAGAATCTGCCGTCGACGGTGACGACGGTGACGCCCAGCGATACCGGGGTGACCTCGACCATTCCGTCGTCCGGGCCGATCACCGGCGATCAGAGCAATGTCCAGATTCTGGGGTCGACCACCATCAACACCACCGTCCCGAATTCGGTGACCGGCACCGGCAGGACCGGGCCGGTGGTGGATCGGGTGCGCGGGATCATGGCTGATCTGGGCTGGCACACCGGTGCCCAATGGAATGCGCTGGATCAATTGGTCGAACACGAATCGAGTTGGAATCCCCAGGCCCAGAATCCGACCTCCACCGCCTATGGATTGTTCCAGTTCCTGGACACCACCTGGGCCACGGTCGGTGGGTCGAAAACCTCCGATGCCGGATTGCAGGCACTCTACGGGAGGAAATATATCCAGCAACGTTACGGTGATCCCGCCCATGCCTGGGCGTTCTGGCAGGCGCAGTCACCGCACTGGTATGACGACGGCGGTATCGCCGAAGGCCCCGGCGCGCTGTGGAAAAAGACCCCGCTTCCCGAACGGGTGCTGTCCCCGCGTCAGACCGACACCTTCGAATCGGCGCTGCCGTTGCTGGAGTCGATCAACGCGACCGCCTGGTCGCCCGACCGTATCGATACCGGCGCGATGAGCACTTCGGCGGCCACGTATAGCCGTGGCGGGCACGACTTTTCGACCACGATCGTGGAACCGCGTGTCGCTGATGTCGGGGATCTGGTCGCGCTGGCCGAACGCGCGGCCCAGGCCAAGGCGATCGGGCTGATGGCGGCGATGCCATGAGCGATTTGCTTGCCCTCGCCCTGGTCGGGGTCAAGGGTCGGCGCTGGGACATCTCCGGCCCCAACCAGGGCGCTCAGGGCGTGGAATTGATGCCCAAGCCGGTGCAGTTCTACGACTCCCCGGCCGAAACGTATTGGATCAAATCCGGTGGGGCGCTTCAGAAATACCAGGGCTATTCCTTCAAACGGCGTGATCCGCTGTTCGGGTTGGTGATCTGCGGCGACGATCCGGCCGACGAAGCCGAAATCGCGTCGCAGGTGCGCCTGGACCTGGGCATGTACGACCAGCAGTTCACCTTGGAAGCCCAAACCGCTTACGGCACAAGGTCATTGAAGATGCGGCTGCTGGAAGCGCCGAAGACGGCCGAAACCAGCGACTGGGAGGGCAAGGACCCGCACCTCTACGCCACGTCCACGCTGATGGTCAGCGCGGCGGCGGAGATGCCGCACTGGTATTCCACCCCGGTCACGTCCGCGTGGACCGCGCCGGGCCCGTCGGGGGCGACCGCGAACTTCGTGCATCCGGGCAATCCCGGCGACGTCGTGATCTTTCCCCGCTGGACGCTGACCGGTCCGGGCACCTGGGTGCTGCCGGACCCCAGCTGGGGCCAGGAGATCGACTTCCAGCGCCCGCCCGGCGCGGACGCCGATCGCACCTACACCGTGGTCACCCTGTTGGACGGGGAGGACGTGGAGATCGATACCAACCCCGACCACCCGTACATGATCAGCGCTGCGGGGGGTTTCGGGCCGTGGATGCGCTCCAACGGCCGTGAGCTGATCTATCCCGTGGCCGCGCAGACCCGTCCGGCGCTGGTGCCGGTGGCGGTGAGCGGGGCCGGTGCCGGTGCCACGGCGACCCTGGAATGCGACCGGTGGTATTCGCGGCCGTGGGGGGTGACGTTGTGAGCCTGACCCACGCCGAAATCCACGCCGGGGCCCAGGCGCGCCGCGACCAGCTCGACGCCATGCGACGGGCCCGCCCGCTGGTGCGGCTGTGGACCAACAACCCTGACAGTTCCCCGGGGCTGGTGCTGATGGGCAACGCCGCCGACACGATCGCCGGTGATTTCCCTTGGAAGAGAAACCAATTCGGCTCCACCGGCACGCTGAGATTGCGCCTGGACCACTACCTGGCGCGGTGGCTGATTTCCATCCCCGACAATCCGGATGCCAAGAAAAATGTCGTGATCACCGTTGATCACTACGGTGGCAAAGTTCGCTGGTCCGGGTTGCTGAAGTATTTCAAAGCGGTCAAAAAAGGCGGTATCTGGTATCTCGATTGCACGTTTATCGACGACCTCCAGTACCTGCAATTCATGCTCGGCGCACCGAATCCCCTGCTGCCGATTCCCATTTTTCAATTCCCGCGTGTTCTCCCGATTTTCGGGCCCGCGAAATTCGCGATTTCGCTGATGATTTTCCTCAATCTCCTCCGGTTGGAGGGGAATTTGTGGACACCCAGCGACGACCCCTTCGCGGACAACGGATGGGGAGCGCTGGTCGACTGGTCCGGGTGGCAAGTATTGATGAAGGCCAGCCCGATCGATCTGGACGATTCGTCGGTGTGGACGTTGATCGCCACACGGATGAACAGAATGGATCAGGTCATCGCCAACGCCCTCGATGACGCGCAATTGACGATGCGGTACCGGCGGATTCTGACCGTCGACGGGGAAGTCCCCGATGTGGCCGGGGTCAGTAACGTCGCCAATGGTGCATTGGTGCTGGAGATCGTCGATTCGTCGGGGTATTACTCCCCGGACGGTGTCGCGACCGGTGGCGGGCTCCTGGGCGGTTTGTCGCGCACCATTCAGGGTTTCGCGAACGGTTTCGTGGAGGACGTTCAGACGTTCACCGGTGACGCCGAATCGTGGCCGCCCAGCTACTACGATGCCGACTACCTGGGGCCCGGCGATCCGACGCGGACGTGGATCGTGGTGCGCGACAGCAAGTATTCCTCGATCGACACCTCCGAATGGACCTGGGGCCCGGCGTCGGCGACCCGCGCCATCGTCGGCGGAGACAATCCATTAGCCGATCAGATCACACGGTTACTCATCGAAAGTATCGGTGCACTGATAGGTTATTTCCTCCTCGGGGGATTCAGCGGGCTCGGCTCCATTGTGGCTGACGTGGTGATGCCATTTCTGGTTGGAACTATCTTCGCGTGGTTGGAATGGCAGAACCATTCCCGGGCGCACAATCTGGGCTGGTGTCATCTGTGGGAGACTTTCGGCCAGGGTGCGGAAAACAATGCGTGGAGTTTGGGTGCGATCGTCGCGTTGCGGGGCGCGTTCCTGGCCACCAAGTCCCAAGCCGCGCATGTCATGAGTTTCGGCTCCGGGGGGCGTTTCCTTCCCGGATTGATGTTCATGCCCGGGGATCGGATCGGTTCGACATTCGAAATCGCCACCCCCACGATCCGGGTCGATCAGTGCGAGGAAGTGACCCTGTCCTGGGATTACGGGGCGGGCAAGGCGCACGAATACACCGCCCAGATCGGACTGGCTCAGGCGGCGATGACCCTGGCCGAACGCCAGACCCGTCAACTGTCCTTCGCTCTGGCCACGCTCAGCAATATCGGCGTGCACCTCATCAGCTGAGAAAGGGCCATCCGTGGACGAATCCGATATCACTGGTCTGACCTCCCCGCCGACCCAGGACAGCGCCGATATGAGCAACCCGCGCGAGCATTTCGCCTGGGCCCTGTGCTCGTTCCCGGCACCCAACACCGATATGGGCGATGTCCCCATCCATCCGGTGATCCGCCCGAAGTTCTCACAACGGTTGTGGGACTTAGGTTTTCGCTGGCATGCCGACCTTCAGGCCAAGTGGTTGATCCCCGGCCAGCATCCGGAAGCGGGCTATTTGAACGTTCCCGATGTGGTGGACCGGGAGCAGTACGAGGCATACCGGGCCGCCCACTCCGACCCCGACGTCGAAGCCGACCGGTGGCGCGCCAGCGCGGAACGGATGCTCGCGGCGCTGGATCCGCAACTGGCACAACGGATCAGTGCGATGACCCCGGAGGAGAAAGCCGCTGCGCTCGAGGCACAACGCGACGCGATGCCCGCCGCGTTCGACCGGCTGGAGAAACTACGGGCCGCCGTCGAAGCGGAAAAGCCAGATGGCCTACACGGACAGGAGTCGTCATGAGTACCGACGTTGTCCACGTAGTCATCCTGATAGTGGTCACGGTGAGCCTGCTGCTCCAGATCGCGGGCTGGCGTCGGTGATGGTCATCGGTGTCGTGGCCATCGTGCTGATCGCCGCCGCGCTGCTGCTGGTGGCGATGCTGTTATGACCCGCTACTGGCCCCTGGCCTTGGGCAGCTTCCGATTCGGTTCCGGCTTCGGGCCCCGCGACGGCGGGTTCCACGCGGGCCAGGATTTCGAGGCGGCCGACGGCACCCCGTTCTACGCGTGCGCGGGGGGCACCGTGCTCTACATCGGCGAGGCCCAGGGCTACGGGCAGTGGATCGTCATCGACCACCCCGCCTCCGTCGGCGGGGGGGTCACCGAGTACGGCCACATGTGGCACGCCGGGGCGACCGGCCTCCAGGTCGGCGACCGGGTCGACGGCGGCCAGCTCCTGGGCTACGTCGGCAGCAACGGCCAGTCCAGCGGCCCGCATCTGCACCTGTCGGTGATGCCGCACGGCTACGCCCCCCAAGCCAAGCTCGACCCGATGACGTGGCTGGCCAGCGCCATCTACCCGGATGGAGGTCCGATGATCCGAGGACTCGATTTTGCCGGGGGACGTCCCGGTGCCGCAGCGATCCGCGCCGCCGGATTCGGTTTTGTCGTCCGGTATCTGAGCCACGGCGGCCCGAGCTTGCCCGGCAAACAGCTGCTGCCCGAGGAGGCCGAGGACTACCGCGCGCACGGTGTGGAGATCGTCTCGAACTGGGAGAGTTGGGGCGACCGCATGCGCGAGGGCCGCGCCGCCGGACGCGAGGACGCCCAGGCGGCCCTGGCGCAGGTGCTGGCCTGCGGCGGCCGTCCCAATCGGCCGATCTACTTTTCGGCCGATTGGGACGCCTCCGAGGACGAACAGGACGCCATCGACGAGTATCTGCGCGGCGCGGCGGAGGTCATCGGGGAAGACAACGTGGGCATCTACGGCGGGTATTGGCCGCTCAGCCGCGCCCTCGACCACGGCACCGCCCGGTGGGCGTGGCAGGCCGAAGCATGGTCGGGCTGGAACGTGGACCCGAGAATCCATCTGCTGCAACGAAATTCGGTCGGATACGTGAACGTCGGCGGCGTCGACTGCGACGTCAACGAAGCCCGCAAGCCCGACTACGGGCAATGGTCGATCTCTCAGGAGGCACCGATGAACGATGAGGTACTGGGCGATATCCGCGAACAGCTGTGCGGCACCGGCCAGCGCGAACCCGGCCACTACGGCGGATGGCCCCAGCTGGGTGATCGGACCGTGGTCGACGCGCTGGCGGCCATCGGCGCGAAGCTGGGCATCGACGGGTTCGAGGGGCCATGCGCGCGTACCTGACCCGGCTGCGGGAAAACGAACCGCTGCAACTGATCCTGTGGCCGGTGCTGGGCGCGATCACCACCATCCTGGTCGCCCGGGGCGTCATCGGCGACGACATGGCATCGGTCATCACCGCCGTGGCGGTCGCCGTGCTGGGCGGGTCCGGGGTCATCGCCGCCCGATCCCAGGTCACCCCGGCCGGGCATCTGCCCGACGCGGTGGCGGCGGCGGGGGTGGGGGCGATCGAACGGTTGCGCGGCCAGGTCGCCGACACCCTGGGCCAGCCCGGCGTGGATGTCCTCGATCAGATCCAGATCATGATGGCGGCGGCCCCGCCGCCGCAGACCGGGCGTCGCTGACCCCAGGAAATGACGTGTTGTGGTGCTGGCCCAACAGCAGGTCGAACCGATCTCCAACAACCTTGCCCAGTACGGCGCGGTCGGCGTGCTGGCCCTGGTCGGGCTGATCGGGGTCTGGATTCTCTGGAAACGAATCGATCGTATCTATGAGGCAGAGAGCCAGCGCCACGATCGCCTCTATGAGACCGAACGTCAACGCGCGGATCGTCTTGAGGCGCAACTTATTTCACTCAACGGGCTCATCTCCAGTGAACTGTCCGGACACCTGGTACGTGCGACAGAGGCCATGCGGGAGGTCACGCAAATGCTTCGGAACAGGGGCGATCAGTGATGGCTGCCGAACGGCGCGACGTTCGCATCGTCATCGCCGAAACCCGACAAGCCCTCGACGAATTCGAGGCGCGGCTCAACGAATTCTCTACCGCCCTGGACGATTTGGAAGCGGAGACGCAGAGGCAGCGCCGGGGCGACCCGCACCGGAAGGGCTGGATGTGAGCTGGCGGCGGGCGCGTTCACGCGCGAAGACGGATCCCGGCCACGCGCTGGCCCAGGCGCGCGCGGTCGAAGCCGATCTGCGGGAAATCCTGGCGACATTACGCACTCACCTCGATGACCTCGAGACCGAATTGAGTTCCAGGCCAGGGCTATCCAAGGGAGGCGACGATGCCTGACCGCATTCCCGAACTGATGGGCGCGCTGGCGAAGACCGAAAAGGCCGTCGTCAAGCTGGCCGACACGGTGGAGGTCCACGAATCGACGCTCAAGCGGGTCAAGATCGTCTCCGCTGGCGTGATGCTGGGGCTGGCGCTGGATCTGACCCTGACGGTGCTGGTCGGGGTGGGCATGTTCGGCCTGGGCCACAGCCAGCAGCGCATCAACGAACTCCAGGCCCAGGTCAGTGCGGACACCGCCCGCAACCAGCAGGCCCAGTGTGCGTTCATCGCGTTGTTCTCCCAGTTCGAATCCCGCACGACCCGGTCCCCGAACTATTCCGATGACGAAAAGGTGTTGCAGGCCAAGGCATACGCGACCCTGCGCCAGATCGGCGTCGATCTGGGATGTGTGAGCAAATGAGGTTGGGCAAGACGCCCGCGCGGATCAACGCCACCCAGCTGAAACTGACCGACTACTGGGACCACACGGTCGTATCCGCGCATATCCCAGCCGAATTCGGCACCGACGCGCTGGGCATGGAATGGGGGATGCACGGCAACGACGTCCGCGCCACATCGGTGTGGGCCGGTGCCGCCCATGAGACCCGCTGGTGGGCACAGGAATCCGGTACATCGGTCACGATCAGCACCGACAACACCCTGTCCGACTACGCGACGGTCACCGGATTTCAGGATCTGGGCACCGACCTCCAGACCGCTGCCTCCTATCGCCGCCGGGTCGGGATCCTCGACGCCGACGGCAACCGGCACCGCATCGGCGGGTACGTCGCGCTGACCCCCGGCGATCCCGACCAGCTGGCGGCGGCGGTGTATGTGTTCGGCGCGGCCGGGGTGGGGCTGCGCCTGCCGGAATACGCGCTGGCCGACGCCGAGGCGGGCCGGGTCTGGGATCTACGCCAAGGCATCCCCGATATCGCTGGGGGACAGTACGTTCCGGCGGTCGGCCGCAGCAGTGAGGGCAACTTCTACGTGATCACCTGGGGGCGGATCCAGCCGATGAGTGAGGGTTTCTATCGCCGGTACTGCGATGAGGCGCTGGTGTATTTCTCTACTGATTTCCTGCGGGCCGGTGTGAGCCCGCCGGGCTTCGACCGGGCCCGGTTGCTCACCGACCTGGAAGCGTTCACGCGCCGATGACCAATCCCGGCGGACCCTCAGGACTCGAACCCGGCCAGTGGGGGGTGACCGGCAAGGACGGCAGCATCACGGCCAAAACCGGCCACACCCAGGCCAACGTCACCCAGACCCTGCAAGATCAGTTCACCAGCGACCGATTCAGCTCCCTCAACGGCGGCCTGGTCGCGATGATCATCTCTTTCATCGTCTCCGCGATCGCTGGAATTCTGGGTGGCTTCGCCACGGTCATCGAGGCCATTTTCGGGATCGTCGACAACGGCTATGTGCAAGCGATGCCCGTGGTTCAGGCCCAGGCGGGGTCGATCTCCGCCACCAAGGCGGCCGTGGTCACCACCTCGATCATCTCCGGGCAGACGGTGACCCGCTACGTCTACACCGGTGCCGGTACCTGGACCAAGCCGAGTGCGCCTGCGGGGAAACGGATTTCGCGTATCGCCGCCGCGTGCATCAACGGCGGCAACGGGGGCAACGGACCGCCGGGCATCAACGGCGAAGGGGCCGAAGGCGGCGAAGGCGGCGGGTATGCCTACGCGGAATGGAAGCCCGATGAGGTGCCCGCCACGGTGACCATCACCGTCGGCGCACTGGGTAACGGGGGCCCCACCAACTCCATCGGGCAAGTGGGCGGCGTGTCCAGCTTCGGATCGTTGCTCAGCGGCAAAGCGGGAACGTCCTCGATCCGCACCGCTCAGGGTGCGGTCGGCTCGACGTGCGCCCCCGGGCGCGGCGGCAACGGCGGCGGCGGGGCCTACAGCGAGAAATACGAGTACGCCAGCCCCGGCCTGCGGGGACAGTCCACCGCACTGAGTTCCGGCGGCAACGGAGGCCCCGCGCACGCCTCCGGCGCGACCGCAGGCATCACAGCCACCGACCCCCAGATCTATTCCGGCGGCGGCGGGGGCGGCGGCGGCGGCGGGAGCCTGGGGGCCAGCGGCAGCATCGGCACCGCGCTACGCCCCGGCGGCGGTGGGGCCGGGACCGCGCCCGGCGGCGGCGGGGGCGGGGGCGGGGGTGGTCAGCGCGGCGGTATCGGCGTCGGCCCGTTTCTGCCCGGCGGCCCCGGCGGCAACGGCGCGGTCGTGGCGTGGGTGTACATGGAGGACATCACGTGAGAGCTGAACTGGTTTTCGACGAACACCCGTCCTGGATCGGGGACGCGCGTATCTATCGGCTCACCCCGCCCTATCACGGCCACGACCATGTCGCGGTCACCGTGCATCCCGTGGAGTACGGGCAATGGCAATCCGCCGGTGTCGACGTCGTCGGATGCGACGAAAACGGTTGTATCGCAGGCGATCACGTCGTCCCGATCTTTCAGAGCTATGTCGTGATGAGCCATGCGGAGGTCTTGGCCGTACTCGGATACGGGGAGGGGACATCGTGACCACCATCGCGGAAACCTTGCGCAATATCGCCGGGGTCGATGAGACGGAGCCCCTGACGTTCTTCATCGATGAGTTGCGTGAAAACGCGGACGGCACAGGCACAGTCACGACACGTGTCCATCAGGTGTGGCCGGTCGACGGCCGCGTGGTGACCGAAGATCTGGATCCGGGCCCGGCGCGGGTGCGGATCGGGCTGGTGACCTATCCGATCGTCATTCCCGATTCCCAGTCGGCCGTTCGGCTGTGGCCCCTGCTGGACGCATCCATCCCCCCGCCGCCGCAGACCAACCAGTTCGTGCGCAACGGCGGCGGGATCGCCCGCGCCCAGCGGATCACCGCGTCGGCCTATGCGGCGCTGGTCACGCCGGACCCTCAAACGCTGTATTTCGTTGTGGCCGACTGACATTCATTCCCCGAACCCCCGCCGTTCCGGTGGGGGTTTTCGCATGTAAGGAGCCTTGATGGCGATCACCAGCAAGTGGTACGGGCTGGCCTTCAGCAGCGCGTTCAGCAAGAAAATCGATCTGACATCCGACACGGTCAAGGTCATGTTGGTGACGTCGTCCTACACCTTCGATCAGGACGCGCACCAATACAAATCCTCGATCACCAACGAAGTTACCGGCACCGGGTACACCGCTGGCGGGGCGACGCTGGGTTCTCCGACGCTGACGTATACGGGCGCGACGAACACACTGGCTTTCGATGGTGCCGATGTGTCCTGGACCTCCGCGACGCTGACCGCGCGCGGCGCGGTCGCCTATGACTCCACCCCCGGCACCGACGCCACCCGCCCGCTGTTGGTCTATGTCGATTTCGGCGCGGACGTCCCCGTGACGTCGGGCACGTTGTCGCTGACCTGGGACGCGGCGGGCATCTGCTCTGTGGTCGTGGCGTAAGTCATGGTCTACACACCGCAGAGCTGGTCGAACGGCGCGATCGGCGGGACGCCGATCAGCGCTGCGCGGCTCAATCACATCGAAGCGGGGATCTCTGCCAGCATCCCCAAGGGCGACTCGTTCGTGTCGGTCAGGGACTACGGTGCGGTGGGCAACGGGTCCGCCGACGACACGGCCGCCATCGCGGCGGCGTATGCGGCAGCCGGGGGCAAGCCGGTGTTGTTCACTGCCGGTGTCTACAAGGTGACCGCGTTGCCCGCGTTGATCGACGGGGATCGCCTCATCGGGGTGGGGCCGTTGGACGCCGAAATCGTCTACACCGGAACGGGTACCCTGCTGCCGCTGACCGGCCGCCAGGATATCGCGATCCGGTCGCTGGGTATCCATCTGTCCGGTGCCGGGGCGACCGCGATCGATCTGTCGGGGTGTTTCCAGATCAGCATCGACGACGTCCGTATCCGGGGCTCCCACGACGGCACCACCGGATCGACCTATCACGGGCAGACCGGAATCCGGTTGCAGGACAACACCGGTAACTCGAGGATACACAACAGTGTGATCCAGAACCTGGGCGTGGGCATCGAAACCTCATGCATTCAGAACGAATTGACCAACTGCAAGATCGTCAATTCGTACACCGGCATCCTGGGTGTGGGCGGCACCGCCAACGCGGGGATCGTCTGTATCGCTTGTGAATTCATCAGCAATACCGATCCCGACACCACTCTTGTGCACGTCGACATCACCGGCAGCGCCAGCACCTGGGTGTTCGACGGGTGCTGGTTCGAGGGGTCGGACTACGGATTCAGGGTCGGGGTCTTCGGCTCCGGCGGACCGTCGAGTTTCACGCTGGTCGGTTGCAAGATCGGCGCGAGAGTCGTTGGGCTGCAACTGAATCATTGCCGACAGCCCAGCCTGATCGCATGTGAGTTCAATTTGGACTCCGGCGGCACCATGGATGAGATCGTCTTCGGCGGCAGCCCCGCCGGTGATGAGGTGATCGAAGGGCTGGCGCTGAATCTGGTGACCACCATCCGATCCGATTTCGACGACTCCGATTTCCCCCAGTACTGGATCGTCTCGCGGCGCGGGCAGTTCCGTGCCCCCAATGTGACTGTCTCATCGAATATTTCGGTCGACGGCACCGTCGACACCGGCAATTTGAAGATCCGCAACGGCGCGGCCGTCGGCAAAGTCTGGAAATGCACCAACGCTGACGGTAGCGGCAGCTGGCAGACGCCGTGAGCCTGTACCCCGACGCCGACGTCTACCCCGGGGAGAACCTGTACGCCTCCGGTATCGGCGGCGGGGCGTTCTCACGCGGGCGCACGGGAGTGCTCTACGTCGGTGAGGACCCCGTCATCGCCGCATACCTGGGGGATCTGCTGATCTGGGACGGCACCGTGTCCCAGTTCGCCACGGTGCCCGCCGCGACGTCGGCCGCCTATGGCTGGGCCCCGGTGGTGAGCGCGCAACCGCCCGCGCTCAGCGTCCCGATCGCCACCGCCACCGCGTCGGCCGCTGCGCCGACGATCACGGTGTCGCGCACGATGATCGCTCCCATCGCCCAGGCCAGCGCCAGCGCGCCCGCCCCGGTCGTGTCGGGCGGTGCCACGCTGGCGGTCCCCGTCGCGGGCGCGTCGGCCTCGGCCACGCCGCCGCTGAGCGACGCTCAGGTCGTCGTGCCCGCCGCCACCGCGACCGCTCAGGCGCTGGTGCCCGGCCTGGCCACCACCGGCAGCAGCGCTATCGGTGTCCCGATCGCCACCGCGACCGCGTCGGGGACGGACCCGGTGGTCATCGTGTCCGCCACACAGACGGTGCCGCTGGCCACCGCGTCGGCATCGGCGCTCGCACCGGTGGTCTCGCGCAGCAAGACGATCGCGCCGCCGATCGCCACCGCGTCGGCCTCCGCGCCCGCCCCGGCCGTGGCGGCGGTGATGTTCACCCCCAGCGGCATGACCAAATCCGGTACCCAGACCTGGGCCAGCTCCGCGACCTGGGTGGCGATCACGACCTGGGTGGCCAACACCGCCACCTACCCGGGCAGCACGATCACCAGCGACCGCCTGGTCGTGCAAGGCACCAAGACCAACGCCACACTGAACGCCCAAATCCCTTTCAGTGGAGGGTTTTTCAGCCGTCAGCACACCGTGCGTCTGGTCAGTCAATCCGGGGCCGTCATCGCCACCGGTGCCACGGTGACCGCCGATTCGGGGACGTGCACCGTTACCGCGACCAACGTCAATCTGAGCGGCATCACCAGCGTCGGGGTGCAGATGAACACCAACGGATCCAACGCCGGAACCGTCTCCACCGGCACCGGCACCTTCCTGACGATCACCTAACACCCGGGAGAACCTGTGACGGCACCTCCGTTGTTCGACCCGCCGCAAATCCACAGTCTGCCGGTGTCCTGGCACGGTGATTGCGTCGTGGACTTCCAGCAGTACGACCCCGACGACGCCGCCCAGATCCCGCCGGTGTGGACACCGCTGGAATACGAAGACGGCGTCACGGCGTTCCTGGACGTGAAAACCGATCCCCCGCAACGCTTCACCGCCACCATCACCGGCTACCACGCCGTGGTCCGGATCGAATCGGAGGTGGCCGACACCCTCCGCGACGGCTGGTGCTGGGTCTTCATCAAACGCTATCCCGGCACCCCCACTACGGAAGTGCCGATCGTCAACGGCGTGATCGCCCGCTACGACGGCAAAACCTCATGACCACCACCGTCATCCGGGTCGTCTCCCAAACCGCGAAGGTACGCGCCCAGCCGGTCAACCCGGTCGTGGTCACCCCCGGCCAGAGCCCCCGCGTCCTGGTCGCCATCACCCAAGGACCCCCGGGACCACAAGGCCCGCAGGGCATTCCGGGGGAGGGGGTGCGGGTCTGGGGGGAAACCCCGACCGGCGCACTCAATGGCGTCAACACCGCGTTCACCACCGCCTACCCCTACCGGGCCACCTCCACCGCCGTCTACCTCAATGGGCTCCGCGAATTCGAATACATCGAAACCGACGCCAGCACAGTCACTTTCATCGATCCGCCGCTGAGCACCGATGTAGTCGCCATCGACTACGCCATCGACTAAGGAAGGCCCCGTTCCAATGACGACAACACAGATCGACGGCGGGCGGCAGATCAAATCCGCCACCATCACCGGCGACCGCATCGTCTCCAGCACCCTCACCGACGGCCTACTGGCCACTTCCTATGTGAAGGCCGACGGGTCCCGCGCTTTCACCGGCGATCAGTCGATGGGCTCGCACAAGCTCACCAACCTCACCGACGGCACCAGCGCCCAGGACGCGGTGACCCTGGCCCAATTGGACGCCCGCTCACAGGGATTGGACTCCAAGGCCAGCGTGCGGGCGGCCACCACGGCAGCGGGCACCCTGGCCAGCTCGTTCGAAAACGGCGACGCCATCGACGGGGTCACCCTGGCCACCGGCGACCGCATTTTGATCAAGAACCAGTCCACCGGCTCAGAAAACGGCATCTACACCGTCAACGCCTCCGGCGCGCCCACGCGCGCCACCGACGCCGACTCGAGCGCCAAGGTCACCCCCAACCTGTATGTGTTCGTGGAGGAAGGCACCACCAACGCGGATACGGGCTGGACGCTGACCAACAACAGCACCATCACCCTGGGCACCACCGCCCTGACCTTCACCCAATTCACCGGTGCCGGTGCCGTCACCGCCGGTGCCGGTCTGACCAAGACCTCCAACACCCTCGACGTGGTCGCCGGTGACACGAGCCTGACCGTCAACGCCGACGAAGTCCATGTCACCCTGGGCGATGCCTCCCTGGAGGTGTCCTCGGGCCTGCGGGTCACCCACGGGTCCAGCGGTCAGGTGTATGTCGCCAACGCCTCCGGGGTGTGCACCCCGGTCACCATGTCCGGCGACGCGACGATCGCCGCCAGCGGTGCCCTCACGCTGGTCTCCACGGTGGTCAAGGAGGCCGACTACGTGGTCCGGGAAACCCCGTCGGGCAGCGTGAACGGCTCGAATACCGCTTACACTCTTGCCAATACGCCTGTCGCCGGTACGGAGTCGGTGTTCCTGAACGGGCTGTTGCAGGAGCCGGGCGCGGGTAACGACTACACCATCAGCGGTGCGACGATCACCTACCTGACCGCCCCGGCCACCGGTGACCGGTTGCGCGTGAGCTACATCAAGTAATGGCACGCACGGAGGTTCGCGGCGGCCAAATCAAGGACGCCTCAGTCGATTTGACCGTGGACGTCACTGGCACCCTTCCCGTCGGCAACGGTGGTACCGGCGGGGCGTCGCAGACCCTGAACAACGTCCTGCTGGGCAACGGCACCGGCGCGTTGCAGAACGTCGCGCCGGGCACCAACGGTAGCGTGCTGCGCTCGGACGGTACGACCTGGTCCAGTGCCGGTGTCAACGCGTTCACCACGACCGCGACGGCGGCCGGGACGACGACGATGACGATCTCGAGCACCAACGTCCAGGTGTGGACGGGCACGACCACGCAGACGGTGAAGTTGCCGACCACGTCGGTTGTGGCCGGGGGCCAGTACGTGATCATCAACCAGAGCACGGGCGCGGTGACCGTGCAATCCTCGGGCGCGAACACCGTCACCATCGTGGCGGCGGGCACCAGTGCGATCTTCACCGCTGTCGTGGCGACTCCGACCGCTGCGGCGGACTGGAATGCGCAATACCTGGCTGGCGTCGTCACCAGCGGCAAGAAACTGTCGGTCAGCAACACCCTGACTCTGGCCGGAACCGACGGCACGACGTTTACTTTTCCCGGCTCCTCGGACACCGTCGCGGGGCTGGCGGCTGTTCAAACCATCACCGGCGCATGGTCGTTCAACGACAGTAAGCTGATCCACAACGGTGCGACCTCGGGCAGCACCACCGTCAACGCGTCGGCGACCGCGTCGGGGACGTTGACGTTGCCCGCCGCGACCGACACCCTTGTCGCCAGGGCCACCACCGACACCTTGACCAACAAGGCGATCACCCCCCGGGTCAACACGACCGCCTCGAGTGCGACCCCGTCCATCAACACCGACACCACGGATGTGTTCACGATCACCGCGCTGGCCGCCGCGATCACCTCGATGACCAGCGGCCTCAGTGGCACCCCGGTCAACGGCCAGAAGCTGTTGATCCGGATCAAGGACAACGGCACCGCGAGAACGATCACCTGGGGCACGTCGTTCGTCTCCTCCGGCATCGCGACCCTGCTGTCGACCACGGTGATCAGCAAAACCCATCTCATCGGGCTGATCTATGACAGCACCGCCGCGAAATGGGTGTGCATGGCCTGCGACCCGACGGGCTACTGATGGTCGCGTCCGTGGTCAACAGCGCGAACCAGCAGGGCAGCGGTGCCACCCTGGTCTGCAACAAACCGACCAACACCGCGTCCGGTGATGCCATGATCGCTTGGCACGGAAACGATTTCGGCACCTACAGCGAACTCACCGCCCCGGCGGGCTGGACACTGCTGACCGGGCTGGACCGGGGTACCAATCTGCTGCATCAAAAGATCTGGACCCGCATCGCCGGAGCCAGTGAGGGCACTACCTACACCTTCAACCAGGGCTCCGGTGAAGACGGCGTGGTCATCATCACCACCCTGCGCGGGGTCGACACCAACACCGCGCATTGGCTCTACGCCGCCCCGGTGTGGTCGGCCAACTCCACCTCCCGGGTCGCCCCGACCGTGGTAGGGCCCCAGCCCGGCGGTGTCCTGCTGTGCTCGACCATGGTCGACATGAACAACACCGCCGCGACCTTCACCCCGCCGTCGGGCATGACCGAACAGGCGGACGCCCAGAGCAACGCATGGACGGCGGAAAGCGTTGCGTCCCTGCTGAATCCACCCGATCCGACCGGCACGAAGACCTTCACCGTCAGTTCGTCGAACTTCTTCAGCACCAACGGCGGCATCGAATGCTCGATCTACGTGCCGCCCGCGACCGGCCCGGAGCAGTTCTTCGTGATGTTCTAGAAATGACGAACCCCGGCCCAGGGGGAGGGCCAGGGTTCCATCCATAGATTGATGAGGTTGAGCGTGATCAGCATATCCGTTCGGTGTGCGATCAGGGGCGGTTTTCGGCATTGTTGCGCTTCGAAATCGCCCGCGCGGCAGCATGTCTGGATGCGGCGACGTCGATGGACCGCTGTGATTGCAGATAGCTGATCATCCGGACCAGCATCGCCGCCGTCGCCGCATGACCCAGCGTCCACGCCAGCACGGCAGTGAGAATCCAGCGCCGCCACGGCGGCCGGATATCGGCGGTGCCGGTGCCGATCGCGATGGCCGCACCCGCACCGCCCCAGCATCCCAGCACCGCCAGCGGGAGCGTGAGATAGGCGACCTCGAGCGCTTCGACCTCATCCAAGAACACGCGTTTGCTCATAGCGGGCCCTGATCGAACGGCTTGACGAGAAACGACGTGCCCGCGCTGACCAGCCTCGTCGGATAGCCGAACTGGTGCACCTTGTGCACGCGATTGCCGAGATAGATCAGCTGATTCAGCGCCTGATTGCGGTCGACCTTCTTGTCGGCCATATACGCCGCCACCCTCTTTTCGTTCTCTTCGTCGAGCACGATGTCTTCCACGATCTCTCACTTCCGTACGAGGAATGCCCCGGCCCTTGACAGGGCCGGGGCGTTTTCTGCGTTTTGCGGCAGCGTTACCGCCGTTGCCTCCTTTTCAGTTCGACGTGCAACACAATGGCGGCGACGACCACTACGCCGATACTCCCGAACACCAGGGCGGCGGCCTGGGGGCGCAGGAACGGGCCTACCAGGTAATTGCACGCCGTAATGGTCAGCAAGATAACCGTGAGCACGGTGAAGAATTGGCGCGCGGTGTCCAGAGCCCGGCAGATGCGCCGCCGACGTTTGGCATGCTCCCAGGAGGTGAAGCGCATTCGTTTGCTCATTCCTTCTCCCAACCCGGCTGGCCGTCGACCCAGGCGACCGGGTTCCCGATACGCCCGGCCGCGATCTGGGCCCAGAACACATCACCGGCCAGGCCGTAACGGCGCAGCATTGTCGACTCGTCGTCGTAGAACAGGATCGGTGCCCGCCGGAACGGCCTGCCGTAGGGCGTGAAGTGCTGGATGCACGGCAACGACCATCCGCTGCGGCTGCCGACCACGACATCGGGGTCCGGCACCCATTTCTGATGGCGCAACCGCTCCAACTCCTCACGCGGCATGCCCTTGAGCAAGGCGAACCGCGACAGGCCGAAGAACTGGCGGACACCGACGTCGATCATTGCTTGCCCTGGGCCTCTGGGGCGGCCAGTCTGGGCGCGAGCTTGCGGAGAGTCCCGATGCCGATCAGCGTGATGACCGATGCAACGATCACCACCGTGCGGTTGTGCGGGGCGATGTACCCGAACAGGGTCATGGCGGTGACGACCCCGGCCGTCACCGTCACGCCCATGGCCCCGCGCCACGCGATGCGGAGCGTGCGTTGGTCGCGGCCGATCCGTTTGGCGCGGGCGGTGATCACAGGGCCCGGACCCCCTCCGCCTGCGGCCCCTTCTGGCCTTGCCCGACTTCGAACTCCACGCGCTGCCCCTCCTCCAGGGTCCGGAACCCGGTGCCCTGAACGTTCGAGTAATGCACGAAAACGTCGGGGCCGCCGTTGTCCTGGGCGATGAATCCGAAACCCTTTTCGGCGTTGAACCATTTGACGATGCCTTGTGCCATGGTCTTTTCTTTTCTGTTCGTGATTTTTCGTGTGTCGAATGCGCCTGATTTCGGGCGCATCCCACCCCGTCTGTTACGGGGAGTCTGTTGGGGTGAAGGCCCCCAGTACCGCCTAGTAAGCCGGGGGCCTTCCCGTCCCGCGCCTGACCGGGTTTCGCGCGGGAATCTTTCCTATGTCTTCACGGCCATTCCGCCGTAAATTGTTACCCGGGTGGCGGGAAGGTTATCCCGCAGCCATTCCTGTACGGGTACTACTCCCGGTTCGGAAAGGTCGAATCCGTCGAACAACTTTTCCGTCTGTTCTTTCGTCCGGAAAACGGCCTGGGCCGGGCTCTGGTCGGTGTCGTCGTGGTATTGGTCGATGAAATCCGGGTGCGTGTCGGTGGAGTATTGAGTGATCGCGATCCAGCTTCCCGGTGCCATCGAATCGCGCAACGCCGCGACGATCCCGCATGGGTCCTCGTCGTCCATCACGTAATCCAGCACGCCGACCATCAGGACGGCGACCGGCTCACCGAAGTCGATGAAACTCTTCAACCGGTCGATGAGGTCCCCGGGCTGGCGCACGTCGGCCTTCAACGCCCACACCTCAGGCCGGGTCGCCAGCAGCGCGTCGGCATGCACGATCACGATCGGGTCGTTGTCGACGTAGGCCACGCGCGCCTGCGGGTCGACCTCGTGCGCGGCGTCATGGGCATTGAGTCGGTCCATGTCCAGCGGCATGCCGCAACCCAGATCGATGTACTGCCGCACACCCGCTTCGCCCGCCGTACAGACCGCTTTCACCAGGAACGAGCGGACGAACCACGCCAAGGTCTTGGTATCCGGGGCGATGTTCAGCATGCGGTGCGCGACCTCACGGTCGACGTCGTAGTTGTCCTTGCCGTCCAGCAAATAGTTGGTGATGCGGGCGGAGCTGGGCACATACGGGTTCATCGCGGGCACGCGCTCAACATCGCGCATGGTGGCTCCTGTTCGAAGGTCCCCGCCAGAACACGCTGGCGGGCAACCTTTTTCGCGCGCATGATGATCGACGCTGACCGTCGGGGGCGACGTTGCCCCCTGCGCGGTGGTCGGGATGCCCCCGGTTGTCCCAGCCCGGGGGCTCCCTTCCAGCCCCGCGCGCTCACCCCTGACCGGGCACGCGGGGAGATTCGTTGTCACAACGCCACCTTGGGGGTGATGTGCGGGGGGTGGGCCGCGATCAGGTCGGCCACCTGCGTGATCAGCTGGGTGCGGCGGCCGGTGTACTCGTCGATATGGATGAGGCCGGGTGTGAACACGGCGGCGAACCGGTCGTCCTCGCGCACGACGGTGAGCATCCGTTCGAAGGCATCCGGGTGTCCGGGGTCGCGAACGAAGATCTTCCGCACGAAATAGCCCTGGTCCAGCGCCACGTCGAATACGTCCATCAGATCACCGCTCCACGACGACACCCCGGTGACGAAGGCGTTGATGTAGATGGCCGCCCAGGGCGCGCTATCGGTCATCGGAGTGCCTGACCACGCTGAGATGCATTGCCGCGCTGGGCTCTTCGGGCTCCACCAGGATCACCCCACAGACCTTGTTGACCTTCGTCGGCGCACACAGGTGCGGCAGCGACGGGACGATGACCGCCCCCGCCCGGTGGGTACGAACCGCGACGATCAGATCGGCGGTGGGGTCCTCCCGGTCGGGGTCGATCACGACGATGCCGTCCAACAGTGCGTAGCCGTAGGCGGCGGCCGTGGTCTGCATCGCCGACACCATCTCTTGCTCATGGATCGCGATGCCCAGCCGTCGCGCGCCGATCGCGCACGGGGGGCGGCAAACATCGGGGGTGTTCATGACGGTTGATCTCCTGTGAGTTGCTGCAACGCCGACCGCAGTCGCGGGCAATCGATGGGGGTGCACAGCAGGCGGCGGTGGACCGCGACGGCGGCTTCGGCCTTGGCGGGGTCGGCGAAGACGCGCACGACGTCGCAGAGCTGGCGTTGGCGTTCGGTCCCGGTGGTGCTCACCGGCCCGGCTCCAAGTTCATCGCCGCGTACCTGGCGACGGCCAGGCGGCTTTTCGCCCGCCCCCGATCCGGGCACATGACCGAGCATCGGGAGTGCTGGACCTCCAGCAGGCGCGCCTGCGCCACGGTGAGCGTTCCGCGTGGCATCCGCTCGCCCGTGGCGCGGCATAGGCTGGAATCCTCGGTCGGTAGCGGCCACCAGATCCCGGCCACGACGATGACCGTCAAGACGAGGATGAGCGCGGTCACGCATAGGGCGAACATGGCTCACTCCTCATCGTCCAGACCGGCGCTGAGGTACGCGACCGCCGCCAAGTCGGCCTTACAGCCGGGGGAGTGGTTGAGGATTCGACTGTGCGCCAACGCGATTGCCTGCGCCTGGTCGTAGCTGGCGATCGAGGGAATGTCTTCGTCGCAGTGATATATGGGAAGAACCGGTGTCCGCATGTCAATCCCCTTGGTGGTGTGAGGGCGGCCGGGAACGGGGGTGCGAAACGGCGTGTCCGTAGTGCACACTGGTCGTCTGGCAGTGCTGGACCGGCCCCTTCGCGGCTGTCGTCCTGGCGGGGATGACTAGGCGTTTCCCGTTCCCGGGCGCTGTTTCAGTACAGCACCGAAGGGGGCTCGATATCGAGTATTCAATCCAAAGTGTTGTAAGATAAAAGTACTCAATATTGAGTGTCTACCAGTAGTGGTGCTAACGAAGGTGGCTCGTATGACCAGAGACTCCACACTCCCCCGACGGCTGCTAGGCCGACACCTCCGCCAGCTGCGGAAGGACGCGAAGATCTCTCAGGCTGCGGCGGCCAAAGCCATGGATGTCGGAGCAAACACGTTGTGGGCGTGGGAATCCGGCCTGAACTCACAGATGAAAATTGGCGCTGTCAAGAACCTGTGCGAGATGTACGGCGCGGACGCCAAGATCACCGAAATTCTTCTCGATCTGACCGAGCAAGCGCGTCAGCCGAACTGGTGGAACATCTATGCCGACGCGATCCCCGACGACTTCCAGGTGTATGTGGGGCTCGAACAATCCGCCCGCTGCCTCTACTCCTACCAAGACAGGTTGCTTCCCGGGATGGTCCAGACCTCCGCGTACCGTCGCGCGATTATTCCCGCCAACTATCCCGACCTACCGGCCGACGAGGTGGAAAGGCGGCTGGAACTGGCAGCCAAGCGCCAGGCCAGGCTGGATGAGCCGGAAACCTTCACCATGCATGCGTTGCTGGACGAGTCGGCGCTGCGCCGCCGCGTCGGTGAGCCGGGGGTCATGGTCGAACAGCTCAAACACCTTGTCGCCGTGAGCAAACGACCCAACGTGACGATCCGCGTCGTGCCCCTGACCGCCGGAAGCCACGAAGGGCTGGTCACCGGCCCGTTCGTCTTGCTCGAGTTCCCGCCGCAAACACCGTCCTGGATGAGCGAACCGCCGCTGGTCTATGTGGAAACGTTCACATCTGACTTGTATCTGGGCAACGAAGACCAGGTGCGCCGGTATCGTGATGCGTATGCCGTGATAACCCGTGCGGCGCTCAGTGAGGCCAAGAGCCGTGCTCTCATCCTCGAGATCGTGAAGGAGATCGACCAGTGAACGAATCGGTTACGTGGTTCAAATCCAGCCTCAGCGCGGCCAAGGACGCGTGTGTCGAGGTCGCTTTCCTCCCGGAAGGGGCAATCGGAGTGCGCCACTCGAAGAATCCGACAGGACCGGCGTTGACCTTCAACGCCGAGGAGTGGGACGCGTTCATCGGCGGCGCGGCTGGGGGAGAGTTCAACCGCCCCAGCTGAAGCGGAACGCCAGCAAAGCCCCCGTCGGCCACGTGCCGACGGGGGCTTTTTGGGTGATAGTTCCAAAAGGTAGAATCGCGACCGCGATAACTTCACTGGTCGTCGCTCCGCAGTGGGCCACCCCGAATCCGGGGCGGCCCACTGTTCTATACTGCGTACCCGCCCCGGCCAATCACCCGCATCCCGGGGCACCTCTGGTTCGCGCTCCCCCTGCGCCGCCAGGGATCGAAGGCCCGCCCCTCATGGAGTGGGGGCGGGCCTTCCCCGTCGCGGGCCAGGTTCACGTCACCGCGTCGATGACGTATCGTCGCGGTCGTGGTCGAGGAATTCCTCATCGCGTACGCCGTGTGCATGGTGATCTTCATCGTGCACATCGGGGAAGCCGCCCGCGAGAACAAGGACGACGATCCGATCGTCGCGATGCTGCCGCACAGTCCGGCGCTGTGCTTCACCACGATCGTGTTCACCTTCGCGGCGTCCGTGCTGTGGCCGTGGTTCGCCCTCAGCGCCGTGATGCGGTGGCTCTCGCCCCGCGTCGGCGCGCTCGCTGCGCGGGTTCACGCGAAGGCCGCCGAACTCGACGCGGCTGAACGCCAGGACGGCAGCTGACTGCTATCCTGGGGGCCTCCAATCGATCGCTTCCAGTTTGATGGTGACGACAGCAGGGCCGTCCCGGAGTTCGCCCGGGGCGGCCCTGCTGTGTAGTCAGTCGCTGGCGTCCTCATCGCGGGAGTTCGTGGCTCCCTCGCGACATCGGGGGCCTGTCGGCACACCCAGGGCGTCCCGTCCGGCGTCGGTCAGTTCGTAGTAGCGCCGGGGAGGGCGCTTGGGATCGGTCGCGGGTTCCCAGCCGTCGCGGAGCCATTTGTCCGCCAGCATGCGGTCCAGGACGCGGAACACCCGCCATGTGCGAAGCCCCGTACGGTGGGCGATCGCGAACGCCGAATGGCGGGCGTGCGGCCGTTCGGTGAGCGCGTCCACGACCTTGTCGACCGCGACCATGGTGCGCGTGTATCGCCTGCGCTGGATGTAGTCGAGTAATGGGCGAATCATCATGGCGGGCAATCCTTTTCGGTGTTGTCCCAGAAGTGCTCCAGAACCTCCGGATAGTCGCTGATCGTCACGGCCTCCGGCGTGTGGAATACCACATGCTGGCGCTGCACTCCGTCCGCGTGGGTCAGCGTGAGGATGCCGTGCAAGTAGCGGATTCCGTTGACGTTGACGGGGCGGATGTCCACGGGTTCGCGAAATTCCAACGCGCACATGTGCATTGGCCCGCCGACGAAGAGTGCTTTCATTGGCCGTCCGGAGCTGTGTCGGTATCCGGCGCGGGCGGCACGCGTTTGCCGGTCATCTAATCCACAATCAACACGCATTCGATTTCGTCGCCGTCCTTCAGTAACACCTTTTTGCCCGCAATGTCGGCCTGGAACAGGACGTTTCCGAGGGTGATCAACCGCTTCACCGCCTCCGTGGTGCCGACGCACTTGCTTTCGGAATACGCCCGGATTGCCGCAGCGGTGGATGGATGCAAGGTGAGCGTGATCCTGTTCCGGGGGTCAGTCGTCATCCGCTGTACCGCTTTCAGCCCTGACCGCTTCGCAGGCGGCCAGCCATTTGATGCGCTGCGTGTCGAGGAGCTTGTCTATCTCCGCCGGATCGAGAAGCCGCCGGATCCCCTCGGACAGGATCTGCCGCGCCTGTTCTGCGACACGGAGGTTCTTGATCGCGGCCACGCTGGTCAGAAGTTCGTGATCTCGTCGGCTAATTACAACGGTCAGGGTCGTTTTCGCCGTCACGGCTCGGCCTCCTCATCGCCCATGGCCACGATCACGCTGACCTCCGTGGGCGGGATGCCCAGCGTGACCGCGATGTAGTCCCGCGCCTCCTTGGCCACGTCGCTCAGCTCCAGTGCCTGAGTCCGTGCGTCCTCACCCAACTCCGGTATCCAGATCGCCCAGAACCGCCCGTCGCGGCCGGTGACACGGGCGGTGAACACCACCGGGTCCAGTTCGATGCTCACAGGGGCCCCACCTCTACTTGAAACGAATGTCCGTTGTGGCTGAATCCACATCGGCAGACGTACATCTCCATACCCGGACCCAACGCGCGTTCTTGGAGCTTGCGTTCGAAGTCGTCATTCGGGCTGTAGGCCGCCTTGTCCGGGCGGGGGCAGCCGACAGCCTTCCTCTCGGCTACCCGCTGTTTGGCCATCTTGCGCAACCGCCTGGCCTTCTCGCGCCGTCGTCTGCGCTGGCGTTTGCTCTGTCCGGCGACCTCGCCGTCGGTGAAAACCTCCTGACGCATTTCCGTTGGTGCCGAATCGTCCATCGCGAGCCCCTTTCCTTGCTATCCTGTTGCCGCACTTCGCAGTAGTGGAGTGAAGTTGTCCCGGCAGGCTTCCGGAGGTTGCTGAGCCGGGGCCGCGTTCCCCGCGTAGGCGGGGGGATGGTGTGATGCGCCAACGCCGCCCCGGTCTTGCTGATATCTCGACCGGTGCGGCGTTGTTGCGTCCGCGTACCCGTCCGCCACGAACGTCATCGCCCGTCGGCCATGCTGGCGCGGTGCCGGGAGAGAGCGTCGTCCACGGCATCCCGGACCTGCCGGGGGAGGGGCACCGTGGTTTCGGCGGCCTGCACCTGGTTCAGCGCGCGCACCAGCGCCGCACGGTCATCGCGTCCCGCGTCGACCCTGTCTAGTCGGTCCTGCATCTCCGCGTGGAGATGCCGCCACACCTCCAGCTCCCGCGTCATGGCCAGCCGTTGCCGTTGACCGCTGAGGATTTCCGGGCGGAAGAATGCGACGAGGACCAGGCCGGTTATCGCAATGGTCACGAGGGAGGCCAGGTCGGGCATGGATTTACTCCTCGATCAGATAGTGACGGACGGCGCGGCGGATCAGCTCCGCGCGTGAGATGTTGTCGGCTTCGGCGCGCTGGTCGGCCAGGGCGGTGAGTTCGTCACCGAGGCGGAGCGTGGAGCCCTTGCCGATCGCGGGACGCCCGGGGCCGTCTTCCTCCTCGACCTCGCCGAAGTACTCTGCGACAGCTTCGGGGAAGTTGTTGTCCAGCAACCATTCCCGCGCCTGGTCGCCGGTGATGTATTCGTGACGGTCCCCCTGGCCCTGCCACAACGTCCAATGCTGGAGGATCCATCGGCCCTTGGCGGTGAGGAGGACGGCTTGCCCCGCGCCGACGCCGCCACTTCCTGTGTCGCTGTAGTCCTCCTTGTCGGACCACTTCAGGGCCTTGCTGGGGTCGAAGAAACCGACTCGTTTACGTGGGCTTTCGTAGTCGCCGGGGGCGGGGTATTCGTACACGCTGACGATGGCCACGGGGAACCTCCCTATTGGAGAAACAATAAACGGTACCGTTTAAGGCTAGGCTACAGAGATGGGAGGGTGCAATAAACGGTACCGGAAATAGGTTGTTCACATGGCGCGGAAAGTCAGTTCCGCATCACGGTCCCCTTGCGCGACTCCGGCGAATTCGGGTTCGCGGGACCAGAGGCCGCGCCGATCGTCTTCGGTGCGGCGGGAGACTGATTGGCCGCAGCCATCATCGCCATCGCCCGCGTCAGATCGCCCGCCACTTCGGCGGATCGGTTTTCGCCGTCGATGTAGAGCGCGATCCGGGTCTCCAGTCGGTGCCGAGCACGCCGGACATACACCAGCCGCAGGGACGCCCGCTCCATGTCGAGACCGATCACCCAGACCTGACCGTCGTAGCCGACCAGGACGGGCACATCGGTACGCCGGGCAAAGTTGTAATACTGCTGCTGGACTTGCGGCGGCGCTTCGGACGGATCACGTTCCGGGGGCATCGGAAGAATTTCGTCCGGCTCGAGCCCGTTGGCCAGCCGGATGATGCGCGCCAGATCGTCGGCGTCCTTCGCGTTCGGCCGAAGTTCGCCGTCGACGGTGAGGGTGGAGTCGTGCCATTTCCACCGGCCATCGTCGGATCGCTGTAGTTCCAGGCGCATTTCGGCGCGCTCCGTCGTCACCGAAACCACCCACAGTTCAGCTTCCCGCGCCGCGTGCGGCTCCAGGCCGACTTCGCGTAGGTCTTGCATCCACGCCCGCACATCCTTCGGGATCGACATGTCCACCTCGCTACTCACCTTCTTCGGTAACCTGCCTGTTCTCGATCTGAATCCGGAGCTGGGCCAGTTTCGACCGCAAAGCGTCCCGGCGCGCAAGCCGCTTCGCGATCAGCGCTTTGATCCGGGCGATTTGCTCCGGGGAAGGCCGCTCCAGCGGTGGAGGAGCCTCCTCCCCCAACACCTTGCGGGTCAGGGCGCGGAGGTTCGCCACGTCCTCCGGCTCCGGCGTCATGGCTTGCCCGGCAGTTCCGGTACGAAGAAATCCGTCACCAGGGGCGGCCCGTCGTACCGCTGGCACGAGCACTTAGCCCACCTGTCAGCCAAACGATCCGTACAAATCTCGGCGTGGCAAGCGCCGGTTTCGGGATTGTGATAGGCAACCGTGTGCTTGCAAGAGCAACGCGACACGATCCCCGCCGCAGCGCGACGTCGTTGCTTGGCATGCGATAGCGCCGAACCGAATCCGACGGACGCGAGGCACGCGCCGTAGCCGATCGTTAACGAGAGTAAGTCGATCCCCATGTTTCGCACCCTATCGCCGCGCCCGGAGAGGCGGGCCGCAATAGGAAGAAACGGATGACCAGTCTGATTCTCGCAGGAATCCCCCAATTGCCGACCCGCAGAACGCTTTACACCCAACGCACCCCCGTTCGAACCTCCGAAGGAGAAGCGGATGCGCACCGCGTCGGCAATGATCATCACGCGCCAACCGTATTCCGTTCCGGCGGCGCGGGTTCGGCGGCTGTTCACCCGATTCATGAATCCCCCGACGATTCATGAATCGTGCATACCGTCAGTGCCCAAGCCAGGTGGCCGACAGGACCCTGAATGATCTTGGAGACGAAGTGGCCTCAGGATTGCTGGTGACAGCGGCGCGGGTGATCGTCACCGGCTCACGGCGATGGCCCGACCCCTGGGCCGTCTGGGCGGCGCTTGCCGACGCCTACAGCGGTCTCAGCGCGGGCGACGCGCTCACCGTGGCCCACGGTGCCCACTGGGACGGTGCCGACCGCCACGCGCACATCTGGGCGCGGCGCATGGCCGCCCCCGGCGGGGCTGTGCGAGTGATCCCGGCCCCCTACCCGGCCCACTGGAAACGCCTGGGCCTCAAGGCGGGCCCGCTGCGCAACCGCGACATGGTGGCCGCCGGAGCCGATCTCGTCCTGGCCTTCCCGCTGGCAGACTCCATCGGCACCTACGGATGCATGGAGATGGCCACGGCGGCGGGCATTCCGGTGCTCAACTACGGCGTCGCCTGTTAGGTAGCGGTGGACCCGCAGGCACCGCGACGAAAGGCCCCGGAGGTAACCTCCGGGGCCTTTCCAGTTCCCCGCAGCGGGAACCGGGGGTCGTGACGGGTCTAGGCGACCCGCTGCCGGAAATTCATGTAGGTGGCCACGTGCGGGCAAAACTGATCGATGATCTGATCAGCGGCGTCCAACGCCACCAGCGCCTCACGCAGTTTCGTGCGCAACTCCCCGTTCTCCGCGTTCGCCGCGTCCAGTCGCGCTATCAACTCCCGCTCCCCAGCAGGCTCCAGCGCTTGTTCGGGCTGAACATCTTCGGCCGTCGCGATCTTCTGTGGTGCCACAGTCGCCACTGCCTTCCCGGGGGTCAAGTTAGCCTCTTCGGCCCAAGTCTTCAGCTTCGACATCGTCGGACCTCCCGGCAGGTCGGACACTGCCTTCATGGCCTCGGGAAGTGTGAATCCTTCACCCATGAGGTTTTCTATCACGGCCAGAGCTTCGCCCCGATCCTTACCAAATTTCGCATGGCCGTTGCGCTTCGCGCGTGACGGCCGCGATTGTGGCGGCTTGGGTTTGGCCCAGCCGATAATGGTTGCCCCGCTGGGCCCTCCTGGCTGTGCGAGCCGATTCGCGGCAGCGGTCAACGAAAGCTTCTCCTCACCGTTCATGAGGTCGCGGACCTTCGTTACGAAGTCTTCGCGTACCTCGTCCGGATAGGCATTGTGACCGGGCATATGGAGCCCCTTTCTCGTGGTGCGTATCGTCAGATCCGTCCTTGCTATCAAACGTCGACCGCACCCGGGGGCAATTCGCCGAATTGTTGCCCTGCCGAGATTGATTCATCAACCACGCCATGGGAGGCTCTGCGGCGCTTCGCCTTCCGCATCGAATTTTAGTTGCCATACGGAAGGACTGATCCGCTGCACAGGGCAGCGGGTGAACTCACTTCGTCCCAAACCGCTTCTGAGGCACCAGCGCCGGGGCGAATTCCCCGGTCCGCCGCAACGCATTCAACTCAGCGTGCGCCGCCTCCAGATCTTCGCGAAGCTCTGCCCGGATCGTGGCCGCCTCGTCTCGAACCGCCGCGATATCCAGCCCATTCTGGGCTCGCATCTCCATAATCGCCTTATCGGCGGCGGCGCGGACGGCGGCCATTTCCTGGGCGTGCGCGGCGTGCGCCTCATCGATCCGCCGCTGCCCCTCGCGCCGTTCATCAATGAGATCCGTGCGAGCGGTGCCCACTTCCGCGAGTCGTGCCTCCGCGATCCGGACGGCGGCGTCGCGGTCACTTTCGGCGATCGCCTGTTCCTTGCGCGCGCTGTTGAACAATCCTTGCACCTCGATCACCTTCTCCCGCGTTTCGCGGCGCACCTGATCGAGTTCATCGATCGCTTCGTCTCGCGCCTCAAGCGCCTCATCGGCGGCGGCGTCGGCCAACTCCCGCGCGGCCATCGCGGCGTCACGTTCGGCATACGCTTGCTCTGCCTGACGTTCAGCATCGGCGCGTGCAAGGTCCGCGTCGGCAACCCTCTTATCGCATTCCCTGCGCACGGCCGCGATCTCCTCTGTTACGGACAGCGGATCGGCGATGACCTCCAGCACGTCGCGCACATCGGCGACCAAGGCGGGCAACTCTCCGAACAGTTCTTCCATCCGGCGAACAAGACCCACCAGTGCATCGGCCCTGGCGCTCACCGGCCGCATGATCGCGTCCTGTCGTTCTGCGGCGACTCTGGCGGCCTTCGCATCGGCCGCCCTGTTGATTTCATAGAGGGCGCTGGACGTGTGCTTCGGGTTCGCGCACAGCTCCGCCGGTCGCCCCCGCCTGCCAGTCCGCGTGACGGGCTCATGGCAGCCGGGGAACTTGCATTCGACGATCCTCGCGGCGGTCATTTCATTTCCTCCGATACCGAGGAAATGAAATTGATCTGGCCGGACTCGGTCAAGCGGGTCGCGGGTGTTGCCCGGTGGCTGTAGGCCGGGGAGGTGATGGCGGGAGTGGTCACGGGGGCCTCCAGTGGGGCCAGTTGGGAGGTATCCCTACCCAGATGGGTTCGCCGTGGTTGACTACGAACACGCCCAGGTCAGGGCTTTTCACCCCCTATCGTCACTTCTCCCAG
>NZ_JBHTUR010000027.1:0-98793 GCF_042793755.1 Nocardia sp. NPDC056564 | reverse complement strand
CCACCACGTCGAGCAGCGCCAGCGTCAGCGAACCGAGGCCCGGCCCCACCTCGAGCACCACGTCGTCGCGCCCGACCCCGGCCGCCGCGACGATCCGCCGCACCGTGTTCGCGTCGTGCACGAAGTTCTGCCCGAGCTGCTTGGTCGGTCGCACGCCGAGCCGCTCGGCCAGCACCCGCACTTCGGCGGGCCCGAGCAACGCGGCACTCCCACGAGCGGCAACTTCAGGTTCGGACACCTGAAGAACCTATCAACCCGCCGGCTCGGCGCCGCGCGACGTCTCCGGCCGCGCACCCGGCTCGCCGCGCGCTTTCGGTGTGCCGCGAGGAACAGCCGGCGATTGCGGGCGCGACGGGCGAAGGTGTGCGCGACGGCTACCGCTGGAGCGGGGTGGCCTTGATGCGGTTCAGGAAGTCGTCGATGGCCGCCTGCATCGGGGCGTTGAGCTGGGTGTGTTTGCCGGTGCCGGTGACCGTCCGGAAGTCGACGCCGTTGGTGGCGAACTGCGCGGCGAGCGCGGCGTGCAGCGGGGACGGGACCGTGGTGTCGGTGACGTTGAGCAGCAACAGGATCGGCGCGTCGTAGCCGGAGGTCGGCACGGTGAGGTACTGATCGAGGGCCGAGCGGATGGGTTCCTGGCCGAGCGGCCGGGCGAGCAGGTCGCCGACGCCGAGGCCGTGCACGCGGTCGATGATGCCGTCCAGGCACAGCGTGCCGACGCTGTCCAGGACCGCACGGCCCTGCGGGGTGAGGTACTGGTCGACCTGGACGTCGGGGCGGGCCGCGCGCAGGCCGGCCAGGATGCTGACGAAGAAGCTCAGCGCGCCGTCGTTGCCGGGGATCGTGGGGATGATCGGCCCCGCCAGCGGCAGGATCTTCTCCACGTCCGATTCGGGGTCGATCGCGATGGTGCCGCGGAAGTCGAGGTCGGGCGCGTCGATCGCCTGGCGGTGGCCGGTGCCGAGCGCGGCCTGGCCGCCCTGCGACACCCCGAGCACGGCCCAGGTGCGCGACAGGTCGGGGTTGGTGGCGCGGGCGGCGCGCAGCAGATCGATGGTGGCGGTCGCCTCGGTGGCGATCTCCAGATACGGGTGCGGCCCGGTGTCGAAGCGGCCGAGTCCGAGGTAGTCGGGGGCGACCACGGCGAAGCCCTGGGCCAGCAGGCCCTGGATCAGCTGGTCCTCTTTGGACCGAATCTGCTGGTAGGGATGGCTTTCCGGAGCGGACTGGCCGCCGCAGCCCGCGCCGAGTCCGCTGGTGCCGTGGTCGTAGGCGATGACCGGCCAGCCGCCGGCGGGCGGGGTGCCCCTCGGGACGAACAGCGCGCCGCTGGCCGGTCGCGGCGTACCGTCCGAGCCGCGCATCCAGTACTCGAGCACCGAACCGCCCGATACCCCGTGCCAGCCGTCGGGCTGGGCCGAGATCGAGATCAGCGACCCCGGAGTTTCCGCCTGCGCGGGCCCGACGTTCACGAACAACGCGGCACTGGCCGACAACGTGGCCACGGCCACCGCGCGCCTGAACCCCTGAACAACCCTCATCGACCACACCTCACTGACCCGACCCACACCGTCACAAACCTGGACGAGTGTACAGATCAGCGGAATACTGCCAGCTCACCGTGACGACACAGCGAATCCCATGCAACGCCGAGGGGGCAGCCGGTAAAACCACGGCCGCCGCACGCCTTCTGCCGCACCGCACCGAAAATCGCAGGCAATTTCAGGTGCGGGAGGTCAGAAGGCGTGCGGCGGCGGTCAGCTGATGCCGAGGCGGCTGGTGCAGGCGGGCCAGGCGCCCCACCCCTGGCGGGCGCGGGTGATCTCGGCGATGGCGATCTGCTCTTCGCGGGTGGCCAGGTCGGCGCGGGGGGCGTACTTCAGCCCGCCCTGGCGTTCCCAGGTGCCCTGGTCGAATTGGATGCCGCCGTAGTAGCCGTTGCCGTTGTTGATGTTCCAGTTGCCGGTGGATTCACAGCGGGCCAGCGCGTCCCAGGTCGCGCCGTCGCGCACCGGCGGCACCTCGGTGCCCGGCTTCGCGCCCTTGCGCACGGTCTTCGGCTGCGCGGTCACGGTGACGGTCGAGGCGATCGGCTTGCGGTCCACCTCGGTGCCGTTGACCATGGTGACCGCGAAGGTGACGTCCTGCACCCCGGGTGCACCCTGGGTCTCCACCACCGAGCGGCTCATGTTCATTTCCGGGTCTTCGATCACGTGCTCTGGCGGGTCGAGCGGCAGCGTCTCGGTCCGGTTCTCGGTTCGCTTGCGGGTCACCGTGATTCGCACACCGTCGGTGAGCGGGGTGGACGCGGCGGGCTCGACGGTGTCCTGCTCGATCAGCGGAATGCCCGCGACCGCGAGGAACTCGCCGACCGTCGGCGCGGCAAGCCGCACGTCGACGGGGGCGCCGATGCCGTCCAGCAGCGAGACCGATCGTGGCGTCGCGACCTCGAGCGCGGCGCCCTCCAGCGGCAGCTTCTCGTCCCGCTTGGGCGAGACGTACACCTCCTTGGGCAGGCTCAGCTGCTCGAGCGCCTCGCCAGCGGTGAGCCCGGTGGTCCACACCTTGCGCGCCTGGCCGTCGACCATCAGCTGGACCTCACGCGCACGGTTGAGCGTGATGGTCGCGCCGTCGCCGATCTTCGCGGCCAGCGCGGGGGCGACCCGGTCGCGCTCGGTCACGGCGAAGCCCGCGGCCCGCAGGACGCCGCGGACATCGAGCGACATCGTGGTCTCGACCCGCTTCTCGCCGTCGACCACCACGGTCACCGTCTTGCGGTTCACGATCGCCAGGCCCGCGCCGACGATCAACGTCATCAACAGCGCACCCACCGCCGCGTACAGCAGCGGCGACCGTGACTGGTTGATTCGCGTGAATGGGGACATGGTCACAGTACGATAACGAGGGGTTTGGGGGTAGACAACCTTCACTTGCTTCAGCTGGGTCTTTCAATATCACGAACAGATATCGCTGCCGCAGGTTGATCACGATATATACCTATCGATGTGACCTAAGACACACCGGGCATATCCAGCCCCCTTACGGGTACTCCGATTGCCGAGAAATAGCGGATTTGTCAGATTCCGTACACGCGGCGCGCGTTCGCCGTGGTGATCTTCGCCAATTCGGCCGCGTCCTGTTCGCGTAGTTCCGCCAATGCGCGAACGGTGTACGGCAGGCAATAGGATTCATTGGGCGCACCACGGAATGGATGCGGGGTCAAATACGGCGCGTCCGTTTCGACCAGAATCAGCTCGTCCGGCACGACTTTCGCGGCCTCACGCAACTCGTGCGCATTCTTGAAACTCACGGTGCCGGAAAAACTCAGCACATAACCCTCCGCCACGCAGGCCAGCGCCATGGTGGTGTCCGAGGAGAAGCAGTGGAAGATCACCGTCTCCGGTGCGCCCTCGTCCAGCAGCACGGTCAGCAAATCGTGGTCGGCCTCGCGGTTGTGGATCATCAGCGGCTTGCGCAGCCGCTTCGCCAGGTCGATGTGCCAGCGAAAGCCCTCGATCTGGGTCTCGATATCGGCGCAGCCGTCGAGCTTGCCCGGCCAGTAGTAGTCCAGGCCGGTCTCGCCGATCGCGACCACGCGCGGGTCGGCGCCGAGGCGTTCCAGTTCCGCCTTCGCGGCGTCGTTCAGCGCGTTGGCCCGGGTCGGGTGCAGCGCGACGGCGGCGTAGACGCGGAAGTCCCAGTGCGCGGCCCGCACGGCCCACTGCGCGGCGGCGAGGTCGTCGGCCACGGTGACCACCTGGCCGACACCCACCGACGCGGCGCGGTCGACGATAACCGCGGTGGACGCCGCGTCCGTCGCGCCGCAGGCATCGAGATGCGTGTGCGCGTCGATGATCGGGGCGAGCGGCTCGGGCAGGGGCGGCGCGGGGCGCTTGCTACTCATCGAAAACCGCCGCGGGACACGGGGGAACCAGCGCCGGGGATATTCGCGTGAGTGAAGGAAACCACGGCCATTACAGTAGACACACCATGAGCGCAGCTGACCGCCCCGCCTTCTATATCACCACGGCCATCGCCTACCCGAACGGTGCGCCGCACATCGGGCATGCGTACGAGTACATCTCGGCCGACGCCATCGCCCGGTTCAAGCGGCTCGACGGGTTCGACGTCTTCTTCATGACGGGCACCGACGAGCACGGTCAGAAGATGCAGCAGGCGGCCGTGGCCGCGGGCGTCCCGGTGGAGGAGCTGGCCAGCCGCAACTCGGACGTGTTCGAGGCGCTGGACAAGACGCTGGATATCTCCTACGACCGGTTCATCCGGACCACCGACGAGGACCACCTGGCGGCCTGCGTCGCGCTGTGGGAGCGGATGCTGGCCAACGGCGACATCTATCTCGGCAACTACTCCGGCTGGTACTCGGTGCGCGACGAGGCCTTCTACACCGAGGAGGAGACCACGCTGCTGGAGGACGGCAGCCGGATCTCCACCGAGTCGAAGACCCCGGTCACCTGGACCGAGGAATCGAACTTCTTCTTCCGGCTCTCCGCCTACCAGGACAGGCTGCTCGCGCTGTACGAGGAGCACCCCGAATTCATCGCGCCCGCAACGCGGCGCAATGAAATCGTCAGCTACGTCAAGGCCGGGCTGAAGGATCTGTCCATCTCGCGCACCACCTTCGACTGGGGCGTACCGGTGCCGGGCCATCCCGAGCACGTGATGTACGTGTGGGTGGACGCGCTCACCAACTACATCACCGGCGTCGGTTACCCGGACCTGGAATCGGCCGCGTTCCAGCGGTTCTGGCCCGCCGACGTGCACATCATCGGCAAGGACATCACCAGGTTCCACACCGTGTACTGGCCGGCGTTCCTGCTGTCGGTGGGCGTCGAGGTGCCGAAACGCGTGTTCGTGCACGGGTTCCTGTACAACAAGGGCGAGAAGATGTCCAAGTCGGTCGGCAACGTGGTCGACCCGCTGGAGCTGGTCGAGACCTACGGCGTCGACGCGGTGCGCTTCTTCCTGCTGCGCGAGATCTCCTACGGGCAGGACGGCAGCTACAGCCACGACGCGATCGTCGGCCGGATCAACTCCGACCTGGCCAACGAGTTCGGCAACCTGGTCCAGCGCAGCACCAAGCTGGTCGCGCGCGACTGCGGTGGCGTGGTGCCGACGCCGGGCGAGTTCACCGACGCGGACCGCAAGCTGCTGGACCTGGCCAACGGGCTGCTCGACCGCTGCCGCGCCGAATTCGACGCGCAGCAAATGCATCTCGCGCTGGAGGCGATCTGGCTGACCCTCGGCGAGACGAACAGGTACTTCTCCGCGCAGGCGCCGTGGGCGCTGGCCAAGTCCGGCACGCCGGAGGATCTGGCCCGCGAGGCGACGGTGCTGTACGTGACGCTCGAGGTGCTGCGCATCGTCGCCATCCTGGTGCAGCCGGTGATGCCCGCCTCGGCGAGCAAGATCCTCGATCAGCTCGGTCAGCAGGAACGCACGTTCGCCGATATCGCGACGCCGATCGTGCCGGGTGTGGCGCTGCCCGCACCGGAACCGGTGTACCCCAAGTACATCGAGCCCAAGGACTGACCCCGCCCGGATCGGCGAACATGGGCACCGACGCGTAATCCCCTGGCGCGCAGTCGCATAATGCTGGGTTACGAATACTCATGTTCGCCGAACAGGGAGAGCACCCATGCGCCGACAACAGGCGACCGACTCGACACCCGTGCCGCAGAACAGCTTCGCCGATCGGCATCGGGCGGCGCGTGATGCCGTGCTGGCCTCGCAGCGCGGGCGGCTCATCGAGGCGATGGTCCAATGCGTGGACAGCGCCGGGTATTCCGCCACCACGCTCACCGATATCGTTGCCCGCGCACGGGTTTCGCGCAGCACCTTCTATGAGCACTTCGCGAACAAGGAGGAGTGTTTCGTCGAGGCGGTGCGCACCGGCGTGGACATCGTGGAGACCCGGATCACCGAGGAGCTGGCACAGCTCGCGCCGGCCGCCGGGGTGCCGGCCATGATCGAGTCGATCGTCGGCACGTTTTGCGAAACCGTCGCCACCGAACCGGATTTCGCCCGCCTGATCCTCGTCGAATCGTTCAAGGTGAACCAGGCCGCGGTCGACTACCGCGACCTGGCCGTCGACCGCTTCGCCCTGCTGTACCGCTACTTCTACGACCAGGCGCGCCAAGCCGATCCGAGCCTGCCGGAGGTTTCGGACGAGCTGATCGCGCTGATCCCGGACGCGATCGGCGAGCGCACCCGCCGAGTCATCGTGTCCGACGGCCCGGCGCACGTCCCTACCCTGGCGCCCCTGTTCGTCCAGTTCGTCAACCAGACGCTCGGCCTGTCGGCCTGAATACGTTCTCCCGCTTCGGCATTCGCCCGACGGACGACCCGCGTCGGCGAATCGCCCGTCGCCTCGGCTACTTCCAGCGGCCGAGCAGGCGTTCGACCTCCGCGGTGAGGGCGCGCTGCAAGAACGGACCGAAGCTGATCCGGGCCACGCCCTGATCGGCGAGCAGCGCCTTGTCGGACTTGTCCGGGAGCCCGACCATGCTGATCGGCAGCGACAGTTCGCTGGTCAGCCTGCGCACCGCGGCGTCGTCCTGCGCGCCGGCCGGGAACAGCACGTCGGCACCCGCCGCGGCGGCCAGGCCGAGGCGCTCGATCGCGCGGTCCACCCGATCGGCCTCGTCGCCGTCCTGGCGCAGGAACAGATCGGTCCTGGCGTTGACCACCACGTGCACCCCGGCCGCATCGGCGAACTGACGCAGGCCGTGCACCAGGTCGGCGTGCTCCTGCGGGCTGCGGAGCCGCTGGCCCTCGCTGTGCACCGTGTCCTCGATATTGAGGCCGACGGCGCCCACCTCGAGCAGTCCTTCGATCAGCTGGGCCGGTTCGAGGCCGTAACCCGACTCGATGTCCACCGACACCGGCACCTCGACGGCCTCGGTGATCTGCCGGACCCGGGTGAGCAACTCGGCGAACGTCATGCCTTCGCCGTCCGCCCGGCCGATCGAGTCGGCGACCGGATGACTGCCCACGGTCAGTGCCGCGAACCCGGCGTCCACCGCGACCTTGGCCGACCACGCGTCCCACACGGTGGGCAGCACGGCGGGATCGCCGGGGCGGTGCAGTGCGAGGAAGGCCTTGGCCTTGCTTTCCAGAGAGGTCATAGGACGATCATGCCGCGTCGTCGCGGTGCGCACCATGGCGCGCCCTCAGGGCTGGGTCAGGCGGGTGACGGCGCCGGTGAAGCTGGTGACGTAGAGCGCGCGCGGATCCCAGCCGGGGCCCGCGCCGAACCGGGCCGAAGTGGCGAACGGGATGCCGTCGGCGATGACACAGGAACTCGCGGTGTCCGGGTCGACGCGGACGACGCGGCCCGCGGCGTTCAGCGCGAGATAGATGGCCCCGTCGGGGCCGACGGTGAGATCGTCGGCCGCGTTGAGCGGACCGAAGCCGGGGAGGGTGATCCGCGCGGGTGCGGTGTCCGGATGATCGATGTCGATCGCGGCGAGGGTGGTGATCGGGTCGAAGGTGGTGGATACGAACAACTTCCGCCGAGCCGCCGCGTAGGCGAGGCCATTCGTCGAGGTCAGCTCGGCGGCGAAGGTCGTTGCGCCGGAGCCGTTCCCGGCGATCCGGGTCAGGGTGGCCGGTGCGCCCAGATCACGGCTGACCACGAAACTGCCATCGGGCAACTGCGCCAAGCCGTTCGGTGCGGTGAGGCCGGAGACCACGGTCGCGACGGTGCGCCGGGTGAGGTCCAGCGCCTCGATCGTGCCGTCGGGCCGCCCGGACAACCCGCTGCTCAGTGAGCCACCGGTGGTGAAGTACGCCGTGTCGCCGGTTACCACGATGCCGCCCGGAGAACTGGCCTGGGCCAGCACTTCTCGTGCTCCGTCCGCACCGAGCCGGTACACCGCTCCCCCACTGCCGGAGGCGGGCACCTCGGACAGCAGCAGGCCGCCGTGTCCGTCGAACGCCAGGTTCTCCAGCACGCCGAAACCGGACGCCACGGGCGACGCGGCCCACTGAGCGCACTGCGCATCGGATGCCTCCTGCGCATGGACCTCTCCGGCACCGGAGCTCAACATGAGCGCAATACCTACGGCCAGCACGCTTTTGACTGAGACACGGTGAGTCGCCATCCGAATGTTCTCCCCTCGCAACTGCGCTCAAGATATCGGCAGCCGAGCGCGAAGTTCGCGAAACCGCAGACCCCTGTGCACGTGCCCAGATCTCGCTCGGCACCCTGTCCGGCCGCACAAACCGAACGGCGTGGGTTCAGTCCTCGCCGTCGCGGCGGGCGACCAGCACCGCGTCGTACAGCTCGTTGCGGGAGGCGCCGTGCGCGCCGGCGATCTGCGCGCACGCGTCCTTCAGCCGGACACCCTGGGCGGTCAGCGCCTCTACCGCCTCGACCAGGTCGGCCGGGTCGGCGGATTCGGGTTGCGCGCCTTCGAGCACGACGGTGATCTCGCCGCGGGCGCCGTCGACGGCCCAGGCGGCGACCTCGGCGAGGGTGCCGCGGATCACCTCCTCGTAGGTCTTGGTCAGCTCGCGGCAGACGGCGGCGCGGCGATCCGGGCCGAGCACGGTGACCGCGTCGGCCAGGCAGTCGGCGAGCCGGTGCGGCGCCTCGAAGAAGACGCAGGCACGCGGCTCGGTGGCCAACGTGCGCAACCACTCCCGGCGCTGCCCGCCCTTGCGCGGCGCGAAACCGTCGAAGCAGAACCGTTCCACCGGAATCGCGGACAGGGCGAGCGCCGTGGTGACCGCGGACGGTCCCGGCAGGCAGGTCACCGGAAGATTTCGCTCGGCACAGGCCGCGACCAGCCGATAGCCCGGGTCGCTGACCGACGGCATGCCCGCGTCCGTGACCAGCAGCACCGTGCGCCCGGCCTCGATATCGCCGAGCAGCGCCGGAATCCGCGCGATCTCCACGTGGTCGTAGAAGCTGACCACCCGTCCGGTGATCTCCACCCCCAGCGATTTGGCCAGCGACTTGGTCCGCCGCGTGTCCTCGGCCGCGACGATGTCGGCCGAGCCGAGCGCGTCGCGCAGCCGCTGCGAGGCGTCCCCGATGTCGCCCATCGGCGTCGCCGCGAGCACCAGCCTGCCCGGCCCTGTCGCCTCGTCCGTCACCGCACTCCTGTCTCGACCACGCCCGACGCCCGCCGAACCTTCGCAGCCTAAGACATGCGAGGCGGCGCGAACCTCCGGCCGTGGCGCGATCGACGGCTCACCGCTGCGGGACCTCGCGGGCCGCACAGCATACGATCGGTACGTGACACAGGTGACCGACCAGCGCGCAAACGCTCCGTTCGGGGCCGTGCCCTCCTGGTCGAGCCCCGCGCCGCGGCGGCCGGCCCCAGATTTCGGACCGACCGACACGCTGCGCGGCTGGCTGGTCACCGCGTTCCTGACCGCGATCGCCGCGGTGACGCGGTTCACCATGCTCAACTACCCGACCGACGCGGGCACCCCGGTGTTCGACGAGAAGCACTACGCGCCGCAGGGCTGGCAGATGCTCAACGGCGGCGGGGTGGAGGACAACCCCGGCTACGGGTTGGTGGTGCACCCGCCGGTCGGCAAGCAGCTCATCGCGATCGGCGAGGCGATGTTCGGCTACAACGGCTGGGGCTGGCGGTTCGCCTCCGCGATGGCGGGCACCATCCTGATCCTGCTGGTGATCCGGATCGTGCGGCGCCTGGCCAGGTCGACGTTGATCGGCGCGATCGCGGGCATCCTGCTGATCGCCGACGGCACCACCTTCGTCTCCTCCCGCATCGGCATGCTCGACATCTTCCTGGCGTTCTTCGCCACCGCGGCCTTCGGCTGCCTGATCGTCGACCGCGACGAGGTACGGGCCAGAATGGCGCGCGCCGACGCGGAAGGCCGGATCGACGAAACGCCGTGGGGTCCGCGACTAGGGGTGCGCTGGTGGCGGTTCGGCGCCGGCATCCTGCTCGGATTGGCCTGCGGGACAAAATGGTCCGGGGTGTACTTCATCGTCGCCTTCGGCCTGCTCAGCGTCTGTTTCGACGTGGCGGCGCGGCGGGCGTACGGGGTGCGCAATCCGTGGTTCGGCACCGGGATCCGCGATGTCGGGCCCGCGCTGTACGCCCTGGTGCTCATTCCGCTCGGGGTGTATCTCGCCACGTACTGGGCCTGGTTCGCCAGCGAAACCGGCATCGATCGGTACATGGTCGGCAACCCGTCCGCCCCGACCGACCCGATCGGCACCGGCGGATACTTCAGCTGGGTCCCCGATGCCTTGCGCTCGCTGTGGTATTTCAGCGCCAGGGCGCTGGAATTCCATGAGGGCTTGACCAATTCGGCGGGCAACCACCACCCGTGGGAGTCCAAGCCGTGGACCTGGCCGATGGGTCTGCGACCGATGCTCTACTACTACGCCGACAACGGCGTGAGCGGCTGCGGCCAGACGCAATGCGTCAAGGCCGTCATGTTGATCGGCACCCCGGCGATCTGGTGGCTCGCCTTCCCGGTGATCGCCTGGATGTTGTGGCGCAGCGTGGTTCGCCGGGACTGGCGCTACGCCGCGGTGCTGGTCGGTTACGGCGCGGCCCTGCTGCCCTGGTTCCTGACCCTCGATCGGCAGATGTACTACTTCTATGCCGTCGCGCTCGCGCCGTTCCTGGTGATGGGCATGGCGCTGGTGCTGGGTGACATTCTCGGCCCGGCCCGGCGAACAGCCGTGCCGCGCAGCCCCGTCGGCACCTATCTACCGGTCTCGCCGGACGAACGCCACGCCCTCGGCCTGCTCGCGGTCTGCCTCTATCTCGCCCTGGTGATCGCCAACTTCATCTGGCTCTGGCCGATTCTCACCGCGCTGCCGATCACGCCGGGCAACTGGCACGACCACCTCTGGCTGCCCAGCTGGCGCTAACCCTCCAGCGCCGCTTTGACATAACGCATGGCCGCCGCGTCGTCGAGTCCGAGACGACGGACCGTGGCGACGTAGGCCGTGGCGGCGCGACCCGCGACATCGCGCGTCGGGTCGCCCGAGGAGGCGATGAAAGAGCCCTGCCTGCCCCGGGTTTCGACCACGCCGTCGGCCTCCAGCTCGCGATAGGCGCGGGCCACCGTGTTGGGGGCGAGGCCGAGTTGCGCGGCGAGCGCGCGCACGGTGGGGATCTTCGTGCCCGCGGTCAGCTCGCCGGAGCGCACCTTGGCGATGATCCCCATGCGTAGCTGCTCGTAGGGTGGGACGGTCGATTCGTGCGACACGGTGATGTTGAACATGACTGGATCACAACTCATCCCGGGAGAGTGGACAGGACAGGCACCGGGGTCCGCCTCGACCGGAACCCAATTCGGAGCCGGGAATGCGCAGCACCTCGATGCCGGCGTCTTCCAGGCGCGCGTTGGTCATCTCGTTGCGCTCGTAGGCCGCGACCACGCCGGGCGCCAGCGCCAGCGTGTTGTTGCCGTCGTCCCACTGCTCGCGTTCGGCGGTGACGCCGTCCAGCCCGGTGTCGATCACCCGGAGCTTGTCGATGCCCATCGCCTTGGCCGCGGCGACCAGGAACGGATCGGGTCCGCTCATCGCCACCCGGCCGTCGCCGTCGCGCGCGCTGTAGTCGTCCTCGCGTTCGATGGTGAACGCGCACAACGAATCCCGCACCGCCGGATACATCACCAGCGCGTCGCTGTCGACCATCGTGCAGACGGTGTCCAGGTGCATGGTCGCCCGGTTCTGCGCGATCGGGACGACCAGCACGGTGTGCGCGAGATCGTCGTCGAACAGGCTGCGCGCCAACGCTTCCGCACCCGCGGGCGAGGTGCGCTCGCCGACGCCGACCGCGACCACGCCGGGCGCGAGCAGCAGCACATCGCCGCCCTCGATCGGCGCGGTATGCGATTCGTAGGCCCGGCGCACCCCGAGGAACCGCGGATGGAAGGCGTAGATCAGGTCGGTGAGCGAGGTCTCCCGGATCCGGGCGGGCAGCGCCAACGAGGTGATCGCCACCCTCGGCCCGATCCAGAACGAGGAATCCCTGGTGAACAGCAGATTGGGCAGCGGATCGATGACGAAATCCGCGCCGTGGTGCATCCGCCGCACCAGCGAGGTGGCATCCGGCCCGAACGGCAGCTCGTCGAAGGTCATGCCGGCCATCAGGATGTTGGCCAGGTCCCTGGCCCGCACGCCGCGCAGGAACGCGGCGAGCTGATCGGCCAGCGAATGCCCGAGCCTGCGCGCGTCCACCGCGGCGGAAATGCCCTGGATCCGAGCCGCGCCGCTGACCGCTAGGGTCTCGGCGAGCAGGTCGGCCAGCAGCAGCACCTCGACGCCGCGCTCGCGCAGCACCCCGGTGAACGCGTCGTGCTCCTGTTGCGCCCGCTCGACCCAGGGAATGCCGTCGAACAGCAGCTGATCGTTGTTGCGCGGGGTGAGCCTGCGCAGTTCGTCACCCGGCCGGTGCAGCAGCACCGTACGCAGCGTGCCGACCTCGGAGGTCACCGTCAACCGCGTGCCCGGACTGTCGGGGTCCAGCCCGTCCGCGTCCGATTCCTCTCCGTGCCGCGCGGGCACAGCGTCTGCTCCCATGCTCAGACCGTAGTTCGCCGCGGCCTCGAGAGCACGTAATTCGAGCCTTCGTTGCCGTCTTGCCGTGTGTGAGGTCGCTCGCCTGGCCGCTCCGGCGACTTGCCGAAGCGGTCCGTTTCCGCCCCAGCTCACCCTAACCTCAAGTATTGTTGAGGGGAATGGAGGAGCGTGCATGTCGACAGCCGATTGGCGAGCGAAGGAGCTGACCCCCGGGCAGCTTTCCGAGCGTAGTGGAGTAGCGGTTTCCGCGTTGCATTTCTACGAACGCGAAGGACTCATCAGCAGCCGCCGGACCAGCGGTAACCAACGCAGATACGCGCGCGAGACGTTACGGCGAGTCGCCTTCATCCGGATCTCGCAGCGGGTCGGCATCCCGCTCAGCGAGATTCGCGACGCCCTCGATCAGCTGCCGGAAGGCCGCAACCCCACCCGCCGCGACTGGGAGACGCTGTCCACCACCTGGCGTGCGGACCTCGACGACCGCATCACTCAGCTGATTCGGTTGCGCGACAACCTGACCGGCTGCATCGGCTGCGGCTGCCTGTCGCTCGGCAGCTGCAAATTGGTCAACGAACACGACCGGCTCGGCACCGAAGGTCCCGGCGCGCGCGTGCTCGACGTGCAGCTCAACTGTTCTGCGCGGCCAGCAACCGGCTGAACCGAGCCGAGGCGCGCCGCATCACGATCTCGTAGGGCAGCGCGAACTTTCGCGCCCACCAGTAGCCGAACCGGATGTCGAAGGACGTGTAGATCAGGAACCGGTTACGGGTGACGCCACGCAGGATCGCGGACGCCACGTGCTCCGGCGACACGGCGTGCTTGGTGAACGACTGGGTGAGCCGCTGGATCTTCGGCGCCTCCCGGTCGACGCCGACCAGCTCGACGCTGTGCACCAGCGGGGTGTCCACCGCGCCGGGCACCACCAGGTGCACCGAGATGCCGTGCTGGTCCAGGTCGAACCGCAGCACCTCGGACACGCCGCGGATGCCGTACTTGCTCGCGCTGTAGGCCGCGTGCCAGGGCAGCGCGAGCAGCCCGGCCGCCGAGGAGACGTTGACCAGGGACCCGCCCTTGCCCGCGCGCACCATCGGCGGCACGAAGTTCTCGATCACGTGGATCGGGCCCATCAGGTTGACCTCGACCATCCGCCGCCAGTGCTTGTGCTCCAGGTTCTCCACCGTGCCCCAGGCCGAGGTGCCCGCGACGTTCATCACGACGTCGAGGCTGCCGTGCGCGTCGTGCACCTTCTCGGCGAACGCGGTGACGGCGTCGTAGTCGGTGATGTCGAAGGCCTGCGCGACCAGCACCACGCCGCCGTCGCGGCGGATGTCGGCCACCGTCTCGTCCAGCCCCGCGGCATTGATGTCGGTGAGCACCAGCTGCCCGCCCGCCTTCGCGGTGGCCACCGCGGTGGCCCGGCCTATGCCGCTGGCCGCGCCTGTGATCAGCACCTTCGCGTCTCGCACTGTATTGCGGCCCGGTCGCCCGTTACCTCGCACTGCGCATCCCCATCTCGAATTGCTCGAATCGGCTCACCGCAGGGTACTTGGGCAACGCTCAGCGGCCCAGTACTGCGAGCATTCCGGCGACCGCTCGCGGCCAGGTGTATTGCTCGGCGCGGCTGCGCGCGGCCCGCCTGCGGCCGGCCGTCGGCAGGGCGAGCACATCGGTGACGGCCTGCGCGAACGCCGAGCCACGGTCCTCGGCAACCGCGCCGCACTCGGCGGTCACGATGTCTTTCAGGGCCGAGGAGCGGCTGGCCACCACCGGGGTGCCCGCCGCGAGCGCCTCCAGCGCGGCGAGGCCGAACGTCTCGTGCGGTCCGGGAGCCAGCGAAACATCGGCGGTGGCAAGCAGTTTCGCTACCATCGCGCGTTCGGAGATGAAGCCGGTGAAGTGCACGGCGGGCACCCCGTTGCCCAGCGCGGGCAGTGCGCGCGCCCGGCGCTCCAACGCCTCGCGACGCGGACCGTCTCCGGCGACGACCAGCCGAACCTCGGTGCCCGCCTTCCGCAGCGCCGCGACCGCCTCGATGCTGCGCTCCACCCGCTTCTCCACCGATAACCTGCCGCAATGCACGAGCAGCGGATGCCCCGGCGCCCCGAGGTCGGCGCGCAGCCTGCCGTCGCGCCGGTGCGGGCTGAACAGGTCCAGGTCGACGCCGAGCGGCACCAGCTCGACGTTCGGCGCGTCGATCCGGAGGAACTCCTCCCGCGCGAATTCGGTGGTGCAGACCACGATGTCGTAATCGGCGGCGGTGCGGCCGTTCGCCACGTCGGCGCAGCGCCGGGCCGCCGGACCGGGCATGAACTGGCCGAGCAGCCGATCCAGCCGTTCGTGCGAGATCATCACCCCGGCCACGTCGCGGCGGCGGGCCCAGCGGCCGAAGCCGCGCAGGGTCAGCCGGTCGGAGACCTCGAGCACGTCCGGGCGCAGCCCGGTGAGCACGTCGGCCACGCGCCGCGGGTCGGCCGCGCGATAGCCGCCGGTCCACGGAATGGCCAAGGCGGGCAGGGTTATTCGAACGACACCGGTCGGCAGGAGCTCTTCCGAACGGCGCGCGCCCGGCACGATGAGCACCACGTCGTGCCCGGCCGCCACGTACCCCTCGCCGAGATGATGCAAGGCAGTGCGCAACCCACCCGAACGCGGGCCGTAGAAGTTCGCAAGCTGAACTATGCGCACCTCGCAGATGGTGCAGCCAGTCGGGTTATCTTCGGGACCGGTGCGCCCAACTCGACATGAACAGCCGTGAAAGACCCGGCGAACCCGCTTTTCAGGGCGCTTCCGGCCACACCCGGATCAGCCCGTGGCCGCGGTCGGCGGGCACCGGGGACAGCTCGGCGCCCACCGGGATCCAACCGGTATCGGCGAAGCGCACGCGAAACCGCAGTCGTTCGGCCGTGGCCGCGGGCGCCAGCAGATCGGCGCAGGCGGACCGGAAACCGTCGAGGTCCTCGGGATGCAGCGTCGGGCGCTCGACGGCCCAGCGATCCAGCGGCGGGGCCGGGGTGCGGGTCCACTCGTAGATGAGTCCGGAGTGCAGCCCGACGAAGCCGACGCCGTCGTCGATCCGCTGCGACACCGCGCGCACCATGGCCATGTCCACGTCGGGCCGGGCCGGTGCCGCGCCGGCGCATTCGCGCATCACCGCCCTGATCCGGCGGGCGACCGGATCGGCGCTGGTCACCATCTGGAAGCAGCGCACGACGCCGTCGTCGCCGAGCATGTCCACCTGGCTCTGGTGCCTGCCCTCGAACGCGGCCACCATCTCGAAGTAGTCGATGCGCCCGTCGAAGCGCACCATGCGCCCGAACGCTTCCGGCGGCGTCCGGATCACCCGCACCTCCGCGGGCGCCCTGGCGAAGATCATCTCCTCCAAACCCGGTCCGTGATGGGCCAATTCGGTCTCGGCCTGCCAGTCCCACGCACCGGCGCGCGGACGCGGCGGCGGGGGCACGTCGGCGGCGGCCACCCACACCTGCACGCCGTGCACCTCGTCGAACGCGCACAAGACGGGCACCCCGAGCACGACGAGCCCGGTCTCGCGATGGGTCGCCGACTCCCCGGTCGCGACGCAGTTCTGCACCACCTCGGCGATCCGAAGTGGCGCGGCGGCGTGCAGATCCCGGCGGACCCGCACCAGGCTCGCCCAGTCCTTGACCTTCGCCCCGTCGGCCACCAGGGTCGGCTCGGCGACCGTACCGTCGGGTGTCCGGCCCAGGGTCTCGATCAGCAACCAATCCCGTTCGGGCGGTTGACCTTCGGCCCCGCGACCAGCGGTCATATCCCCGCAGTACCGCGGCTCGCCCTGGGCAGATCGAGATCCAGCGGGATGCGCCCCACCGCCAGATGCGCCTCCACCTCGTCGGCGGGCATCGGCCGGGCGATCAAAAAGCCTTGGGCCCGATAGCAACCGAGGCCGACCAGGGTGCGCGCGGCGACCGCGGTCTCGACCCCCTCGCCGACCACCCCGAGACCGAACGAACCGGCAAGCCCGATAATGGATTTCACGATGGCGAGATCGTCGGTACTGGCGCCGAGGCGCTGCACGAAGCCGCGGTCGATCTTCACCGCGTCGACCGGGAGCGCCTTCAGGTGCGACAGCGAGCTGTAGCCGGTGCCGAAATCGTCGATCGCGATCTGCACGCCCATCCGCTTGAGCCCGCGCAACGTCACCTGGGTGCGAGCCAGATCCTGCACGACCACGTGCTCGGTGATCTCCAGGCAGATCGAGCTGCCGTCGATGCCGAACAGCCGCAGGATGTCCTCGATCCGTTCGACGAAGTCGAGGCTGACCAGCTGCACCGGCGAAACATTGATCCGCATCACCACATTCGCGGCCAGCCCGCGTCTGCGCCATTCGGCGAACTGCGCGCAGGCCGATCTGATCACCCAGCGCCCGAGCTCGCCGGCCAGGTTGGTCGCCTCGGCCACGGTGACGAACGCGGCGGGCGGCAGCAGCCCTCTGGTCGGATGCAGCCAGCGGACCAGCGCCTCCAGCGCGACGATCCGGCCGGTGCGCAGGTCGACCTCCGGCTGGTAGTGCAGCAGCAGCGAGCCGTCGGATACCGCGCCGCGCAGGTTGAGCTCGACGTCGTCCTGCAGTTCGAACTGAGCGCGCATGGCGTCGGTGAACACGGCGACGCCGTTGCCGCCGCCCGATTTGGCCGAGAGCAGCGCGTGGTCGGCGCGGCGCAGCACGTCGGCGACGGTGGTCTCGCCGGGAATGCCGACGGCGACGCCGATGCTGGCCGCCCGGCTCACCGATTCCCCGCCGACGGTGACCCGGCGGCCGATGAGCTGCTGGATCCGGGTGCCCTCCTCCTCGGCCGCGACCGCGTCCATCGGCTTGGCCGGCACGATGACGAACTCGTCGCCGCCGAGGCGGGCGATCATGTCGTCCGGATCGAGATGCTCGCGCAGCCGCGAGGACAGCGTGCGGATGAAGTTGTCGCCGGCCGTGTGCCCGAGAAAATCGTTGAGCGCCTTGAGCCGATCGAGGTCGAGGAAGAACGCCGCCACCGGGCCGGGGCTGCCCGGTTTCAGCCGCTCGTCCATGTGCTCGAGCAATGCCCGCCGGTTGGCCAGCCCGGTGAGGTCGTCGTGCAGCGCGATGTAGCGCAGCCGTTCCTCGGCGACCACCCGCGCCTGCAACTGGGCGAACAGCGCGGCGATCGCCTTGAGCACGTTGAGCTCGCGGGTGCTCCACTGCCGGTCGCCGGTCTTGATGAAGCCGAGCACCCCAGTCGACTCGCCGCGGGAGAGCAGCGGCACCGCGGCGGTGGTGACGACCGGGATGCCGGAGGCGCGGCGCATCGTCTCCTGGTAGCCGGCGAACTCCGGGGTGGGGCGGGCGATCATCGGCTCGGTCGCGTGCTCGAACGCGCGGAACACCGGATCGGCGCCCTCGAAGTAGACGACCTCGAGCGGATCCGGATCGGGCACCTGCGGACGGTGCGGCCATTCCGCGATGAGCAGCGACGCGCGGCGCTCCCGGTCGGTGTGGCGCACATAACTGAAGTCGACATCGAAGTATTCGACCAGTTGGGCCAGCACCCGTTCGGTTGCCTCGGCCATGGTCGTGGCGTCGACACCCATCAGCTCGGAGGCGACCTGAGTCACCAATGAGTCGAGCGTCCGCCGAGGCACCTTGTCTCCGATCACGCTATCCACGGGTGTCCACGCCAGGCATCGGCCTACGGCTGCGGAGCCGCCGGCCACGACCCCGGGCAGCGGCCGAGTCGCACAGGCATGGCACCAACGCCATGGTCTCATGCCCAGGTGTTGAGAGCAGGTCCGAGAAACGAAGCGACGCCAGTGTATCCACGCGATCCGCGAAAATCGCGGCCGGTGCGCCAGGGAGTCGCGCTTTTCGACTGCTGTCCTCACCCATCGTCACCCCACCATTCCGGGGTCGGTATCCGGTGTACGGCGCCCGCGCCGGTCGACTCGAATCCGCGAGCCGTGCAATTCATCGGCAATTGCCCGACCACAGCGATTATCCCACCAGATCGAAGCGGTCGAGCGATGATCTTCCGAATCGGGGCCCGGCGGGAAATGACCTGCTACCGTCCCACCGAAGCCGCCAGCAACCCGGATCGGCGCGGCGGCGGTGCTCGCCTCGACAGCCATACTGTTCCTACTCCGTTGCTCCGCATCCTTACGCGGTCGTCGAACCGGGGCCGACATCTCCACCCGAATCCTGCTTTCCGGACGAGTTTGCCTAGGGCAGTATCCGTCATCCGGCAAGAATTGACCAGATGTCTGGTTAATCTTCCGAAAACTAGACGCGGCCCCGCAAATTCCCCCTGGTCAGAACCGGTCTTGCGGTTGCGCAAGATATCAGAGAGACCGGTCGGTTCTAGCGCAGCTAACGAGCAGCAAGCTATACCAGGATCGAGATGAACAGCTCCACCGAATCCGGCCCCTGCCAGATCTCGATCTCTTCCCGGTAGGCCCGGGTGATCTCGGCCGACGCCGTCGCGTCGTCGACCTGAGCCCACACGTCCTCCACCGGATCGTGATAGTCCCCGTTCGGCGCGAACCGCGCGTAGACGCCCTTCGGCACGCGCACCAGGACATCGCCGATCGGCACCGCCTCGGGCTCGCGGTACTCGAAACAGACCACCGCGTTGTAGTTACCCGCCGGGTCCGGCACGTACACGGTGAACATCGGCCGGTCGGCGCCCTTGCGGTCGCGCAGCCGGTCCTTGAGGAACTCGATCAGGTCGCTGTTGCTGACCTTGAAACTCGGGCGCACCCGCGGCACCACCAGGCCGCCGTAGATCGCCTCGTGCCGCACTGCGATCGCATAGGTCATCGGGCGTCGACCGCCAGGTAGAGCTCGATCTTGTAGGCGTGTGGATAGCACTCGAAGTCGCCGGTGTAGGTCCGCTTGATCTGGTTGTGTTCCTCGGCGTACGCGATCTGGGTCCAGAGGTCGGTCATCACCTGCGGGAAGTTACCGACCGAGGAGAATCTCGCATAGGTGCCGCGCGGCAGCCGGGCGACCAGATGGCCGCGGGTGACGTCGCCGAAGGACGCGCACTCGTAGCCGACGATCTGCGTGTTGTAGGTGCCGAGCTCACCGGTGTAATCGGTGTAGGCACTGGCCAGCGGGCCGCCCAGTTCCTGGTGCAGCACGGTCGCCCAGGCCGCCTCCAGGTCGTGATCACGCAGCTCTCCGAGCGCACGTTTAGGGCTGCGCACCGGCAACCCGGCAACCCACGTCTCGTCCCGCTCGACGATTTCAAACTGCATGGAAAGACTCTTTCGAGATGAATCCGGGGGCGAAGCGAGGCCCGCATCCGGTCGGTCGGAAAGGCCATGCTATCAACACAGACCGCGTGGTCACGATCACATGTCCCGCTTGCTGCCTCCCGTCCGCGAGGGTCCCGAACTGGACAAATGACTCGGGGCAGCGAATCGCTCGCCTCGCCGATGCCACTCATGCATAGTTGGCATGAACCCGCGCGCTGATCACCTGGCCTCACCGGAGACACCGAACGGAGTCCTGATGAACGACAGTCCGATCCACGACGAATTGGACCGGCGCGCCGCGGCGATGACCGATCAGGTGATCGCCTGGCGCAGGCAGCTGCATCAGCATCCCGAGCTGTCCAATCGGGAGGTGAACACCGCCGCGCTCATCGCCGGGCAGCTGCGCGCGCTGGGCCTGGACGAGGTGCGAACCGGCATCGCGGGGCACGGCGTCGTCGGCGTGTTGCGTGGCGGTCAGCCCGGCGAACGGGTGATCGCCCTGCGCGCCGATATCGACGCGCTGCCGGTGCCGGACGAATGCGGCGTCGACTTCGCCGCGCACGTGGTGGACGACACCTATCCGGGCGGGCCGTTTCCGGTGTCGCACGCCTGCGGCCACGACTGCCACACCGCGATGCTGATGGGGGCCGCGAGTGTGCTTGCGGGCGTGCGGGATCAGCTGCCCGGAACCGTGCTGTTCGTCTTCCAGCCCGCCGAGGAGGGGCCGCCGGTGGACGAAAAGGGCGGCGCCAGAGAAATGCTCGCCCAGGGCGCGTTCGACGATCCGGTGCCGACGATGGCGTTCGGCTTCCATGTCACGCCCTATCCCAAGGGCTACATCGGTTATCGGGTCGGCAACCAGTTCGGCGCGTCCTGCCTGGCGCGGATCACCGTCACCGGGCAGCAGGTGCACGGCTCGACGCCGTGGATGGGCATCGATCCGATGCCTGCGGTCGGCGCCGTGCTCACCGGCATCGGCCAGCTCTACCGGCAGGTCAACGCGTTTCAGCCGATCACCGTGTCGATCGGGCACATCGAGGACGTGGGACGGTTCAACATCATCGGACGAACGGTCACGCTGTGGGGCACCATCCGCTGCGCGGTGGAATCCGACATGGCCGAGGTACAGGAACGGCTCCGCACGCTCGCCGAGCACAGTGCGCAGGCCTACCACGCGACAGCGACGGTCGACTACCTGCAGGATGTGCCCGCGGTGCACAACAAGAAGGAGTGGATCGACGCCGGGCTGCCGACGTTCTGTCACGTCGCCGGCGTCGAACGGGTGGTGGAGACCGCGGCGACGCTCGGCTACGACGACGTCTCGGAGTTCGTCAACAACTACGGCGGCCTGTACGTGACGCTGGGCGTGCAGGACACCGAGATCGCCGACAACGGGATGCCCGCGCCCGCGCCCGGCGGCCGAGGGCTGGCCATGAACCACAGTCCGCACTTCTACGCCGACGACGACACCCTGGTCACCGGCGTCCGGCTGCACGCGCACGTGGCCTACGACCATCTCGGCGGTGCCCTGGTGCCGCACCTAGGCTGATTCCGGTGTGCCACACCATCACCGAACTGGACGCCGCGGTCGCCGACTGCTTCGCCTGCCCGCGGCTGGTCGCCTGGCGGGAGCAGGTCGCGCGGACGAAGCGGGCCGCGTTCCGAGATGAAACCTATTGGGGGCGACCGGTTCCCGGCTACGGCCCGGACGACGCGCGCCTGCTGGTGGTCGGGCTGGCGCCGGCCGCGCACGGCGGCAACCGGACCGGGCGCATGTTCACCGGTGACCGCAGCGGCGACGTGCTCTACGCGGCCATGCACGCGGTCGGGCTGGCCAACCAGCCGACCGCGACCCATCGCGACGACGGCTTGCGCCTGCTCGGCACCCGGGTCACCGCGCCGGTGCACTGCGCGCCACCGGACAACAAGCCGACGCCGGACGAGCGCGACCGCTGCCGGCACTGGCTGGCCACCGAATTCGCGTTGCTCGCACCGACGGTCCGGGCCGTGGTGGTGCTCGGCGGGTTCGGCTGGCAGGCGCTGCTGCCCGTGCTGGCCGAGGCGGGCTGGACGATTCCGCGACCGCGACCGAAGTTCGGGCACGGTGCGCACATCGAGCTCGCCCCGGCCGACAGCGGGCGCGCGCCGCTGCATCTGTTCGGCTGCTATCACGTGAGTCAGCAGAACACCTTCACCGGCAGGCTCACCCCCGCGATGGTCGAAGAGGTGTTGCGCACGGCGGCGCGGGCGGCCGGGCTGGATATCGCGGCGATCGACTAGTTCTATTGTCCGATAAAGGGTTTTCGGCATTCCACGTTATCGTTATAGCCGGGGAGTCGGTCGCGGGCGCGGCTCGACGGAGGAGCCGGGCGGGCCACGGCGCGTCCACTGCGAACGGAGCGAACGTTGCCCAGTAACCAAACGGTGTTCCTGCTGGTGGATCTGGTGCTCATCGCGGTGGCCGCGCGATTGCTCGGCAGGCTGGCCCAGCGGCTCGGCCAACCGCCGGTAATCGGCGAAATCGCGGCGGGAATCATTGCCGGGCCCACAATTCTGGGGGCGCATTTCTCCGGAATCGTCTTTCCGCAGGACGTCCGTTCCTATCTGAGCGCGTTCGCGAATGTCGGCGTGCTGATCTTCATGTTCCTCGCCGGATTGGAAATCGAGCGAAGTTCGTTCAACGGCAACCGCCGCGCCGTGGCCACCGTGTCGCTGTCGGCCTACTTCGTGCCGTTCGCACTCGGCTGCGGGGTCGCGCTCGCGGTGCTGTCGCGATACCACGGGGGCAACCGGCTGACCTTCGCGTTGTTCATCGGCTGCGCGCTCGCGGTCACCGCGTTCCCGGTGCTGGCCCGCATCCTGATCGAACGCGACCTGATGGGCACCAGGGTGGGTCAGCTCAGCATGGCCAGCGCGGCCATCGACGACATCCTGGCGTGGACCGTGCTCGCCTTCGTCATCGGGCTGGCCCGGCCCGGCGCGACCAACCAGTGGAAACTGCTGCTGTTCGTGCCGCTGGTCGCGGCGATGTGGTGGCTGGTCCGCCCGCTGCTCACCCGCGCCTCCCGCGCCACCACCGCGACCAGCAACAACACCATGATCTTCCTCGCCGTCTGCGGCGCGCTGATCTGCGGCGCGGCCACCGAATGGATCGGCCTGCACCTGATCTTCGGCGCGTTCCTGTTCGGCGTCATCTTCCCCCGCACCCACCGGCCGATCGTGGAAACCGGTGCGCAACTGCTGAGTTCGGTGTTCCTGCCCGCCTTCTTCGTCATCGCCGGCCTCCAGGTGGACCTCAGCTCGCTCGACCGCGCCGGTGTCGCGGAGATGTTCGCGATCCTGGCCACCGCCTTGGCCGGAAAGCTCGGCGGCACCTATCTCGCGGCCCGCGCCAACGGGATCGAACCGCGCGAGGCGGGCGCGCTGGCCAGCCTCATGAACACCCGCGGGCTCACCGAGCTCATCATCCTGAACGTCGGCCTGACCACGGGGCTCATCGGAGTGCAGCTGTATTCGATCCTCGTCGTGATGGCGCTGGTGACGACGGCGATGACCGCGCCGCTGCTGCGCCTGCTCAAGGTGACGCCGGACCTCGGGCGCCTGCCCGACCAGACCACGGAGGCGGCCAGGACCGCGTCATGACCGGCGAGTGCGGAAGGTGCGGCGCAGGTCGTCGATCCAGGCGTGCGGGACTTCCCAGGGAATGAAGTGACCGCCTGCCTCGTGCGCGGTCAGGTTGACGTGGTTGTACCAGTCGGCCCGGTCGGTGGCGAGCCAGCTCTCGACGCGCTGCTCCGGAGTCGTTACGCCGGGCGGGTTTTCGTGACCGACGAAGGTGATGCCGGTGGGCGCCTCGATGATCGGGACCCGATCGTGGGCCGGGACCCAGGGATAGCGGTTCGCGTTGGCGTAGTAGCGGATCGAGGTGCCGATGGCGTTGTTCACCCAGAAGATCATGGCGTGGGTGAGCAGGTCGTCCTTGCTGAAGACGGTCTCGATGTCGCCGTGGTTGTCGCTCCACTTGACCCAGCGTTGCAGCAGCCAGGCGAGCAGTCCGGCCGGTGAGTCGGTGAGACCGTAAGCGAGCGTGCTGGGTTCGAGCAGATGGACGGCGAGATGGACGGCGAAGCGCCGTTCGATGGCGAGGAATCGCTGATAGTCCGGCCCGGACAGGCCCGGCGGGATCGGTTGTCCCCCAGTAAGATCCCAGGCCCGATCGCCGGTGAACAGGCTGAGCTTCAGGCCGGACCCGATGTGGATGCCGTGCAGTTCGGCGGCGTACTTGTGGCCGAGCTGGCCGGTGACGAGCGCACCGACATCGCAGCCTGCCGCGGCGTATTTCGGATAGCCGAGGGTGTCGGTCATCAGCGTGTGCCAGAGGTCGGCGACCTTCCAGAAGTTCATGTCCGGGTGCTTCGGCAGTGGGGTGGAGAAGCCGAAGCCGGGCAGCGACGGGACGATGACGTCGAACGCGTCGGCCGGGTCACCGCCGAACGCCGCGGGGTCGGCGAGCGGGTCGACCACCTTGGCCCAGTGCCAGAAGGTCCACGGCCAGCCGTGGGTGAGGATCAGCGGAGTGGGAGCGGGACCGGCACCCGGTTTACGCAGGAAATGGATCGGCACCCCGTCCACGCTCACCCGATAGTGCTCGTAGGCGTTGATCGCGGATTCCGCTTTGCGCCAGTCGTATTCATTGATCCAGTACTCGACCAGCTCCTGCAGGTAGCGCCGGCTGACGCCATAGTGCCAGTCGTCGTTGTCTACATCATCCGGCCACCTGGTGAGCCGAAGTCGCGTCGCCAGATCGTCCAGCACCTCGTCGGCGACCTGTATCGGCGTGGCCGCGAGCGGAACCTGCGATGTCATGAATATCCTTCCGAGATAACCGAATCGGCTGAGCTGAGCTCGTCATCCATCAGCTCGGCCATCCGCGCCAATGCGGGCAGCGCCGCGCTGACCGCCTGCCGCTCCGCGTCCGTCAGCGCCTCGACCAGTTCCGTGAACCGGCGAACCCGCTCCCGGTGCCGCATCTGCACGATCCGCGCCCCCGCCGCGGTGATCTCGACCAGCACCGCCCGCCCGTCCGCCGGGTCCGGCCGCCGCACGACCAGGCCGTCCCGCGCCAGCCGGCTCACCAGCTGAGTGATGGCCGGCTGCGTGATCTGCTCGGTCACCGACAGCGCCGAAACCCGCATCGCCCCTTTGTGGGCCAGCGTGTGCAGCACCGACAGCGTGGTGAACGTGTGCTTCTCCGCGCTCGGCAGCCGAATGGATCCCCGGGTGAACGCTCCCATCACCCGGGCCAGTTCATCGGCCTCCAGTTCGCGCCGCGGTGCCGCCATAGGCAGCAATGTATCACTGATTTATTTAAGCTGCTTATGTATTTTTCCCGCCGCTGCCGCTCGTGACGGCGTGGGTAACCGGCGTCCGCACTGGTGCGACCTAGTGTGCGGGGATGGTCAACCTACGCGGGCAGCACGAGCGGCGGCGGACGGCGGCCGAGTGGTGGGCAATGGTCCGGGCTTCGCCGTATCTGCCCGCCACCGTGCTCGTGCTGCTGGTCGCGGCCGCGGCGGGGTTGTTCGCGGGGTCGTATACGTACGCGCTGGCCAATCCGACGCCACGCCAGATTCCGATCGCGGTGGTCGGATCGGAGCAGGACGCCCCGGTCCACGGGTTTCTGACCGAGATGCAGCGGTCGCTGGACAATTCGCTGGTAGTACACGGCTATCCCAGCCCGGCGGCGGCGCGGGAGGCCATCGAGGATCAGCAGGTCTTCGCGATCGTCACCGCGCAGCCGCCGGGGGTCCGGCTCGATATCTCCAGCGCCTCGGGGCAATCGGTCGCCCAGTTGCTGACCCAGGTGGCGACGACGGCGGGGGCGGTCGAGGTGACCGACGTGGTGCCGTTGCAGCGCGGCGATCCGCGCGGCCTCGCGATCTTCTATATCTCGCTGGCCGCGGTGATCATCGGTTTCGTCGGCGCGACCCAATTCAGCGTGCACGCGTCGGCGTTGAATCCGCTGGAACGGATCGGCTTCACCGCGGCGTACGCGCTGTGCGGCGGCTTTGCCATTGCGGCGGTGGCGGATTGGGTGCTCGGCGTGGTCCGGCTGCCGTTTCCGGAGTCGTGGGGAATCCTGTCGCTGACCATGTTCGCCTCCGGCATGGTGTTCACCATGTTCAACACCCTGTTCGGGCGGTGGGCGATCCTGCCGACCTGGGGTCTGATGGTGTTGCTCGGCAATCCGTCCTCCGGCGGCGCGGTGTCCTGGCCGCTGCTGCCGTCATTGCTCGGGCACATCGGTCGCTGGCTGCCGCCGGGCGCGTCGGTCAACGCCCAGCACACCGCCGTGTATTTCGGTGCGCACCAACATGTGCTGCCGTTCGCCGTGCTCGGCGGGTGGGCGCTGGTCGCGTGCGCGGTGTTCTGGATCTGGCGCAACCGTCATCCCGGCGGCCGGACGACCGGCAACGCGCACGAAGCACGGTCACGCAACCGGGAAGTGATCGGCCAGGAACGTGGCGAAGACCTGCCGTGAGATCTGCGTGCCCCAGCCCGCCCAGGTGAAGTCGTAGATGTGTTCGCCGTAAGGCACTGCGAGCAACTGGTTTTCGACGCCGACCCGGCGCAGCCGTTCGGCCAGTTCGGCCGAACCGCGGTACGGCGCGACGTGATCCCGGTTGCCGTGCATGAGCAGCGTCGGCGGCACGTTCGGCCGGACGTAGGTGACCGGCGAGGCGGCCTTGTAGCGGTCGGGCACCTGGTCCGGAGTTCCGCCGGTGTAGTCCTGGAGGAAGGTGCGCATCCGTCCGGGCAGACCGGTGTCCCGCCACGCCTCGACCAGGTCGGGCACCGGGTAGAACGCCGCGACGGCCTTGACCGCCGTGTCGGTGACCGCGCAGCTCGGCGCGACCCGGTCATCGGCGTAGGCGCCCATCAGCGCGAGGTTGCCGCCCGCCGATCCGCCCGCGAGCATCACGCGCTCCGGATCGATGTGGTACTTCGCCGCCTGCTGCTTGACCCACCCGACGGCACATTTCACATCGCCCGGCGATTGGTTCCAGCGCGGGGGCGGCGTCAGCCGATAGTCGATGGCGAAGACCGCATATCCCTGGTCGGTCAACCACCGGTGCCACATCGGCGCCTCGCCGCGGTCGCCGTTGCGCCAACCGCCGCCGTGCACCCAGACCACCGCGGGGCGCGGGCGGGCCGAATCGCCTTCCGGCAGTTTCACATCGAGCTTCAGATCCTGACCGTCGACGGTGTTGTACACGGTGCTGGACGCTTCCACCGGGGCGCCGGTGTTCGTGCCGCCGGAAAGATAGTCGCCGAAGGACAGTTTCGCGTCCTGGCGCACCGCCGTCCCCCACGACGCGGCCAGCGGGAAGCCGGAGGCGACCACGCCGAGCAGGCACACCAGCCCGGTCACCGCCGCCACCCGGCGCACCCCCACCCGCCCCTTTTTGCCAAAGGCGATCAGCGACAACACGAATCCGGCCAACCCGAGCGGAATCAGGTACAGCCCATAGTCACTCACGATGTGGGTCAGCACCACGAAGGGCGCGGGCACCCGCACCGCGATGATCACGTAGATGAACAGCACCATCAGCACGGCGACTCCGGCCGCCGATGCCGCAACCAGCCAGCGAATGAGCATTCGATCATTAACCCACGACCGTCCGCACCAGCACAGATGGCACGCCGCGCGGGGTAGTCGAGGCAGCGTTCGAGGTAGCCGACGCGGCGGCGGCGGATGTCCCGATCTGCGGTATACCTGTCTGAAAGGACACGGCCGACGAGGGACCCGAGGACGCATTCTGGGACAGGTCAGCACCTACCGATGACAGGAGCGTTTCCCATGACCGAGCACATCGCAGGCGTCGCCATCCCCGACAGCCGCCTGGTCGCCGAGGCCACCGAGCTGGTCCGGGCGAGCGCGCCGCCGCTGCTGTTCCATCACTCCCGGCGCGTCTACCTGTTCGGCATGCTGCACGGACAACTGCGCGGCCTGAAGCCCGATCCCGAACTGCTCTACGTCGGCGCGATGTTCCACGACCTCGGGCTGACCGACGCCTACCGCACCGAGAACCAGCGGTTCGAGGTCGACGGCGCCGACGAGGCCCGGCGCTTCCTCACCGCGCACGGCATCGAAGATGATGCGGCACAACGGGTATGGACGGCCATCGCGTTGCACACCACGCCGGGCCTCCCCGAACACATGGCGCCCGAGATCGCACTGGTCACGGCCGGTGTCGAAACCGATGTCCTGGGAATCGGATACGGCGATCTCGCGCACGCGGATATCGACGCGGTCACCGCCGCGCATCCGCGGCCCGACTTCAAACGGCAGATCCTCGCCGCGTTCACCAACGGGTTCGCCGACCGCCCCGATACCACCTTCGGGACCGTCAACGCCGACGTCCTCGCGCACTTCGTGCCCGGCTTCGTCCGGACCGATTTCGTCGAGGTCATCCGGTCCAACCCGTGGCCGGAGTGAGCATGGTGTCGCGTCCGCACACGGTCGGCGTGCTCGTGTTTGCCGGCGTCACCCTGCTCGATGTCGCCGGGCCGAGCGAGGTGTTCACCGAGGCCAATCGGTGCGGCGCGGACTATCGGATCACGCTGATCTCCGCCGACGGCGCGCCGGTGCGCTCGTCCACCGGGTTGCGGTTCGACGTCGACCGCGCCGCCGCGGCGACCCGCACGCTGGACACGCTGCTGGTACCCGGCTCGGAGGAACTGGTCTCCGCGGCGCTGCCGGCCGAACTCGTCGGCGCCGCAACCGGATTGGCCGACCGCGCGCCACGGATCGCGTCGGTGTGCACCGGCGCGTTCCTGCTCGCCGCCGCCGGCTTGCTCGACGGACGCCGGACGACCACACATTGGCGGCACGCCGCGACGCTGCGCCGACGCCACCCCGGTATCGAGGTCGACCGCGACGCCCTCTTCGTCACCGACGGACCGATCATCACCTCGGCAGGCATCAGCGCGGGCATCGATCTCGCCCTCCACCTGGTCGAACAGGACCACGGCCCGGCAATCGCCCGCGATGTGGCCCGCGCACTGGTCGTCTTCCTCCAGCGACCGGGCGGCCAATCACAGTTCTCCGTCCCGATTCGCACGCAGGCACCGAAGGACAGCACGCTTCGCGCGCTGCTCGACACCATCCACACCGATCCCACGCGGGAGTACACCGTGCCGGTGCTGGCCGCCCTCGCCAACACCAGTCCCCGCCAACTCACGCGACTGTTCCGCCGGGAATTGGACACCACCCCGGCTCGCTATCTGGAACAGGTCCGGCTCGAACAAGCCCAAATACTGTTGGATCAAGGGCATTCCGTGACGACGACCGCCGTCCGCAGCGGCTTCGGCAGCGACGACACGCTCCGCCGCGCCTTCCAGCAGCACCTCGGCGTCGCGCCGAGCACCTATCGGCACCGTTTCACCACGACCGCCGAACGCTGAGGTTGCGGTCAATTCGACTGTCGCAGAGCGGGGTCGACCTCGTTTGTCGCGTCCGCTCGCCACGCCGCGATCGCCGCTTCCCACCGGCGATTGTTGGTGAACTCGGAAATCTCCCGGCGATCGATCAGGATGTAGATCTCCCCCGCCGTGGTCGTCTCCAGGATCAGCGGCTTGCCCGCATTGAGCAGACCACCCATGAATCTGCCGTAGAGCGAGGTGAATTCGCGGCGCAGCGACACGATGGCCGCGGGCGCCAAGGTCAGATCCGCGCCGTCGCTCCAGTCCGAGAGCACCAGGCGCTGCCCATCGAGTTCGATCCGACCGCGGCGCGGGAACAGCGCGCGCTGGCTGACGATGCCGGCCGCCTTGTCGGCGGCGCTGTGCCGGCGTAGTTCCGCCACGGTCGCGGCGATGTAGCTCCCACTTCGCACAACATCGGTCATCCCGAACACCTCCCGGCTCAATGGCAAGCACCTACCGGAATTGTGCGGCCGGGCACCGGTATCGCACATCGCTCTCCCGTACCGCATCGATGTCCGCCGCAAGGACTACGCGACGCCGCACCGGTCCGCCGAGCGGAGGACCACCACTCAGCGGCTACGGCCGCGTATAGAGAAATGCGGTGGAGCCGTAGTCGGCTTGTTCGTCGTTGACCGGGCCGTGTTCGATACCGAACCGCAGGCTCGTCCGATAGCCGACGGTGTCGGCGAGCATCAGACGATAGGCGGTGGCGCAGTAGTCCGGGCAGCGATCGGGTGCCCGGCGAACGGTGGGCTGCCCGGTGAGCGGCAGGGTGTAGCGCTTGCCGTAGTCGAAGAACCAGCCGCCCTCGTAGAAGTCCTCGGTGCCGGTGCCGTGCAGCTGCGGGGTGGCGGAGCCGTCGACGTAGACCTTCTCGTCACCCTCCATGAACACCGCGTCCGCACCCATCCCGGTGGTCACGTGCCGACCGCTCATCGAATGGCTGACTCCGACGAATTTGCCGGTGCCGGTCATGGTGGCGAACGGCCAGTCGACCCCGGGCGTGGTCGGCCCGGACCGCGATCGAGTCGTGAAATACCCGGCTTGTCCGTCCCGCAGCGCCGGGACCCACTTCGAGTCCGGGGCGACGGTCACCTCCGCATCGAGGCCGGAAACGGGCGCGCCGGTGTCGTTGCGCAGCGTCAGCACGGCCTCGCCGGCGAACGGCATCGGCCACCACGCCGAGAACCAGCCGCCCGGCTCGGCGTTCGCCGCGAACATCAGCGAGCGCACGTCGACCGGACCGAGGCCGGCGCCGAAAAACTCGCCGACCGGCGAGTCGACCAGGTCGTGGCCGTCGAATCGAAGCTGTAGCCGGATGTCCGCGGGGTCCGTGCCGGCGGGCAGGCGCACGCGTAGTGCCGAAATACTGCCGGGCCCAGTCGCTTCGGTGATCTCGATCGCGGCATCGGCCGGGATGTCGACCGTGCGGGTCTGCGTGTGCGCGCCGGGCGCGACCGGCTTCGGATCGCGTTTGCCCGCGGCCAGCAACGTGGCGAGCACGTCGAGCGCCGGGTCGGCACGGTCGAAGACGCGCAGACCGTCGGCATTCGGGAACTGGCGGAAGGTGACATGGTAGTAGTCCACCGGATTCGAGACCCGTACGCGCATCGAATTCCGATACGGCATAGGCACTTTGACATACACGCCACCCGGCGACTGCTTGGCGTTCGCCACCAGCGGGAACGCGAACGGCGGGCCGTACGCACCGTCGACCACCGCCTGCAGCGGTTCGTCGAGAATGGTCCGGCCGTCCAGCTCGATGATGAGGTTGCCGAGTGCGGTGACGTCGCCTCGATTGATGGTGAACCAGATCGAATCTATTTCGCCGGGGTGGTCGTCCGCGGCGATCAGGCAGCCTGGCCGATCGTCCGTCAGGCAGCCGCCGGTCCAGTCCCGGTTGCCGCCACCGCGGTCGTAACTGGAGTACTGCTGTGCCTCCACCGCACCGCTCAGGTACGGCAGCGCGTCCAGTCGCCGGTAGGTGTCCCAGCCCTGCACCGCCGCCGCTACCCCCGGGGTGTCGGCCACCAGGGCCGCGGGCTGTGCGGCCGCCAGCCCGGGCACGGTCAGCAGCGCCGTGGCGACGGCCGTCGAGATTCGAATCGACACCGTCCATGCCCTGCGCACGTACGCCATCTCCTTCGCGTGGTTCTCGCTTCGCACCAAGGTTCGGCTATCGGAACACTGGTCATTCAGCGGAGGGCTGATTCCCTGTTATTCGGACCCGCGACCGTCTTGGATGGGCGATTCCTCGCCAGTGGGCCGAAGACCGCGACCAGGCGTCACCGGACGGTGTCGTACCGCTGTTTTCCATGGTCACGCCCCTAGTCTTGTTCCATCGATACCAACTTCTCGCGCAGCACCTTTCTGCGGAACGCACTCGGAATCGGCCTGACCGGATGGGCTCTGGCCGGCCTACCGGGTCCGTCCGGCGTTCGCGTCGCCCGGGCCGAGCCGCCGCCGCTGGCGGTCGGCCGCACCGCGGCGGGCGTGGATTGGAGCAGGCTCGACAAGCGGCTGCGGGGACGCGTCTTGCTGGCGAACGACGCGGATTACGCGACGGCGAGGCAGATCTTCAACACCCGGTTCGACGACGCGAAGCCGACCGCCGTCGTGCAGGTCGACACGGTCGACGATGTCGCGGCCGCACTCACCTTCGCCGCCGAGCACGAACTGACGCTGGCGGCCCGCGCGGGCGGGCACTCGTACGTGGGCGCCTCGGCCGCGACGGGCGCGATGATCGTCGATCTGCGCAAGTTGTCCGGGGTGAACTACCGCGACGGTGAAGCCGTTGTCGCGCCGGGCATGACGCTCAACGCGGTGTACCGCGAGCTCGACCGGTTCGGCCAGACGCTGCCCACCGGAATGTGCCCGATGGTCGGCATCGCCGGCCTCACCCTCGGCGGCGGCCTCGGCTTCGAATCCCGGCGCTACGGCCTGACCTGCGACCGGCTCGCCGCGGCGACGATGGTGCTGCCGGACGGCACGGTGACCGAGGTTTCGCCGACCTCCCGGCCGGATCTGTTCTGGGCCCTCCGCGGTGGCGGATCGCAGCTGGGCGTGGTCACCTCCCTCACCTATCGCACGTGTCCCGCGACACCGAAAGATGTTGTGCAACTGACATTTCCCGGAGATCAGGCGGCGCAGGTGATCGCCGGATGGTCGGCCTGGCTCGGCACCGCCGACCCCGCCGAGTGGGCCTGCGTCAGTGTCGACGCGGACGGGCACGGCGGCGTGAAGTGCTGGATGCAACTGGTCTGCCCGGCGAAGGAGGGCATCCGGGCGGCGGTCGCGTTGATGGCCGCCACGACGAAACCGCTGACCGTGGAGTACCGGAGCCTGAACCACATGGACACGGTCATGTATCTCGCCGGTGGCAACGCCACCCAGCCGCGCGCCACCTTCAGCTGTGGCTCCGACGTCGTCACCGAACTGTCCACGGATGCCATCGCCGCGATCATCGAGGCGATCACCGCGCACTCCCGGGCCGGCGGCACCGGCTGGGTGCAGATCAACACGCTCGACGGCGCGGTGCGCGACACCCTCCCCGCCGACACCGCCTTCCCCTGGCGCGAGCACGCGGCCCTCGTGGAATGGGGTAACTACCAACAGATTCCGCACGAGCAGGCGGCCGCGTGGATCGCCGAGGCGCATCACCTCATCGCGCCCTACTCCGCGGGCGCCTACGTCAACTACCTCGAGATCGGCGACCCGATGCAGCGCTACTACGCGCACAACTATCCGCGACTCGACCGAATCCGCCGGAAGGCGGACCCGCAGAACCGGATGCACACGGTGCTGGTCAGCTGACCGCGCGCTAGGCCGGACGGACGAGAATCGCTCGGGTGTAAAGGATCTGGAACCCGAGCCGCTGCACATTCTGCTGCGACTTCGAGCCGGGGAGCGTGGTGACCACGGCGAGGTCGCAGCCCGCCGACGCGGCGGCGGCCAGCCGGGCGGACAGCAGCGAGGCCTGGACACCGCGGCGGCGGAACGCCGGAAGGGTTGCCGCTCCGCAGAGTTGGGCGACCCCCTCGGCAAGACGCAGGCTGGCGCCGCCCGCCGGGACCCCGTCGACGCGGGCGATCGATCCGGAAAAGCCGGTGGCCGAGGCGATGTCGCGCACCGAGTGGTCGAGGGCGTCGCGCGGAAACTCCTCGTGCGCGGCGATGCCCTGCACGTCGGGCGCGGCGAAGCCGGTGGCGACGACGTCCAGCCAGATGTCGAACTCGTCCGGGTCGACCGGCGAGATCTCCACGCCCGCAGCGGTATTCGGTGGTCGTCCCGGCTCGAGCCGCAGACCGAGCACGTTCTCGAACCCGCTGAACAGGTAGCCACGGCGGGTCAGGCGTTCGACCACTGCGGGATCGGCGAGCGTCGACACCTCGAACTGGACCGGGGCGCCGCGTTCGGCGAAGGCCGTCTCCACCTCGTCCAGGGTGCCGTCGTCGATGTGGCCGCCCATACCGACGCCGACCACCTTGTCCAGCGGCGAACTCGGGCCCGCCCACACGGCCGACCCGCTGCCGACGGGAAGCACCAGCACCCGCGGCTCCCGGCGCGCGGCGGCGCGGGCGCCCTCTTCGATCAGCGAACGTTCGACGCGCTCGATCCGAGCGGCGAGATCGGTTCCGGCGAACAGGCCGGGTTCAGGCGACATGGGTGCATTCCTACCAGGGCGAACTATCCACGCGACAATCCTTTTCGCACCTATGCCGAAGCCCGCAGTGCCGGCGCGGACGCCTCGGCTCGATCGGCAGAACTCCTGACTCCGACCAGGGACGCGAGGATGCCGAGCCCCGCCAGCGGAATCAGGTCCAGCGTGAGGATCGGCGCCATCGTGCTCGCCGCCATGACCACCGGGCTCCACCACGGGAGCCGGCCCGCCCGGACCAGCAGAACGGTCAGCATGATCAGTCCGAGGAAGAACAGCGGCGGGCCGACCTCGTAGAACGCCAGGCGGACACCGGGAACCGCCGAGAATTCCCGGCTCAGCCTGGACATGCCGGCCTGGTCCTCGGCCAGGGCGGCGAACGCGATGTCCGCGCCGAACTGAACAATCGTCGCCGCCAATCCGATCAGCGTGATGATCGCCGTGCCCATCGCCCATTTGCGTTGCGGCAGTGCGCGTTCCAGACCGAGAACCACCGGAACGAACAACCCCGTCCCGATCAGGCCGACGATATGCGCGGCCTGCCAATCGACCCCGGGACCGTAGCGGCCGTCGGCCAGGCCGAACAGCCGGATCACGCCGTATCCGGAAAAGCACAGCGGCGCGCAGACGAGCAGCACTCGAGGGGATTTCACGGTCCAAGCTTGGCAGGACGAAGGCAGCTGAGCCTCCGGGAAAACCCCGGTTTTTCACGCCACTCCGCCGACGTGTTTGCCACATATTCGCCCCAATGGTTCCATGAGGCCGAGACACCTGGTGACGGGACTGGCTTTCGAGTAGCCACGCAGATCTGTTGTGCTGGCGAAAGGAACCGTGTCTCGATGCGTCCAGGTCAAACACGTCGGTGCCATTGGGGAATCAGTCTCACCTTGACGCTCGCGGTCACCGGAATGGTCGCGGCCGTTCCGGCTTTCGCCGAGGTCATCGAGGACGGCAGCGTCTCGCCCGCCGGGGCGAACGATTGGACGTGCGTCCCGAGTACGAAACGACCGGAGCCGGTGGTACTCGTGCACGGCACCTGGGGCAATCAGAACTCCTGGGACGTCCTGGCTCCGCAGTTGAAAGCACGTGGGGTGTGCGTGTATTCGCTGAATTACGGGCATGCGCCGTTCAGTGTTCGCGGCGCGGCGCCCGGGGTATTCGGCACCGCGGATATTCGCTCGTCGGCCAGGGAACTCGCGGCATTCATCGAACGGGTGCGTGGCGTGACCGGTGCGGCGAAGGTCGATATCGTCGCGCATTCCCAGGGTGCGCCGCTGACCCGGCAGTATCTGCGTTTCGAGGGTGGCGCGTATCGCGCCGATCCGAGCCGCAACAAGGTCGACCACCTGGTCACCATCGCCGGCACCAACCACGGCACCACGGCCGACGGGCTCGGTTTTCTCCTGCCCACGGGCAGCGCGTCCGGGATATCGGACGGCGTGATCGCCAGGGTGCTCGGCACCTCGGCGGCCCAGCAGTTGACCGGCAGCGAATTCATCCGCACGCTCAATGCCGGCGGCGACACCGAACCGGGCGTGCATTACACGGCGATCGCCACCCGCGTCGATCACGTCGTCACGCCGCCGGAGGCGACATTCCTGCGCGCGGGCCGCGATGCCACCGTCGAGAATCTATGGGTGCAAGACCTATGCCCGACCGATACCTTCCACCACGGAATTCTCCCGGAATCCCCTGCCGTCGCTTATCTCGTGCACCGCGCCCTCGGCCTGCCCTTCGCCGGCGATCCCTGTCCCGCACCGAGCGTCGATCAGTCGAAGTAGCCGCTGAGCGGCCGACGATCCGACCCCCGATCCCCCGGGGTCGAAAACCGTACCGAAAATATGCTTTGAACAGGGGAAATGCCTAATAGACAGGTCAGACCCAGCAGCGCATCATGATCTTTACATCCGGTGCCGTTCGTCGGGGGAACGTCAAAGGAAACCCGCACGGATTGGAAAGACCCATGTTTATGAAAAAGTTGGTGGCGACCGCGGTATTCGCCATCGCGGCCACCGGAATCACGATGGCAACGGCACACGGTGAAGCGGAATTGGCCGACGTCTCGGTCAGCGCGGTGGACGGCCCGGTCGGTTACACGACGACGCTGGCCGCGGATCATTCACAGGCCCTGGTCACCTTGGCCTCCGGCAAGTTCGTCCTGACCCCGGACGCGGTCCAGGTGGTCGCCGACGACGGCACGGTGGTCGGCGCGATCCCCACCACGCTGCGCGTGGAGACGGGCCAAACCTTCTCCGTCACACCAGCTTTGACCAGCGATACGGCGCTGACCCTCACCCCGGTCGGCGGCCCGACGGCCGCCGCGACCACCTCGCATGATCTGCCGTTCATGCACACCGTCGGGGGCGGCGGAGCCATCCTCGCGGGCGCGTTCGTCGGCTGCCTGGTCGGCATCGTGATCGGGATCTGGTTCTTCCTGGTCGGCGCCATCGTCGGCTGCGCCATCGGTGCGGCGATCGGCGGCTTCATCGGCGCCGTCTCCTGACCGCGCCCGAGAGCGACCCGTGCTCGGCCCCCGGGCACGGGTCGCTTACGTGTGGAACAGATCTCGCTAGACGCAGTACTCGCAGGTGCCATTGGCGGGCAGCTGGATGAAGCACTGCGCGCACACCGCAGGCCGCGTCGGCTGCGGCTTGATCTCGACCTGCGAGGTGGTGCTGGGCGCCCGGCGGCCGGCGACCTTGGGCGTGAGCGGCGGGACCGCCATGTCGGCGGGCATCGCCGCGCCGTAGAACTCGTAGCACTGCCAGCGCGCGTAGGCGGCGTGCAGCTCGAGGTCGTCCGGGATCGGCAGTCCGGCCAGCTCGAGCACGTACTTGTAGGTGTCGTCGACCGTGTGGTTCTGCCGCACGCACAGCGCGGTCAACGGCGGCTCGCCCGCCTTGTGGCAGCGGCGCGCGATCTTGCGCAGGATGGCGTCCATCCAGGCGCGGGTCGGCGCGCCGGTATGCACCCCGGACACCTCCTGCACCCGCTCGGCCAGCTCGCCGACAGTGATGAAATGCCCGTACCCGGTGGCGATCTCGGAAAGTTCCGCGTGCGCGGCCAGCGCCCACGCCACCGTCGCCTCCCGCAACGTCACCGCGGTGCCGTCACCCGCCCGCCATGCTCCCGCCGTTGTGGGTACCGAATTCCTGATCACCCGATCAAGTTATCGCGGGAGACCGGGAAAAGACCAATGACGGGACATGTACCGCGGGCATGACCGGCTGTGGACGACTCTTGACTATACATACGATCGACCGTACGTTTATTTTGTGACTACAGATACCGGCAGCGGCCGGGACATGGCAACGGATCCACGGGTGCGGGATGTGGGCGAGGTACGGACCGAGCATCTGTTCGATGTGGTCGTCGACTTGAATCCGCCGCTGGACATGGGTGCCGGGCCGTTCGGCCGGCGGATTCTCTACGGCGCGGCGGGCGGGTCGTTCGCGGGACCGCGGTTGCGCGGCGAAGTCGTTGCGGGCGGCGGGGATTGGACGCTGTTCCGGCCCGATCGGGCGATGACGGTGGATGTCCGGCTCACCTTGCGCACGCATGACGACGCGCTGGTGCATGTGTCGTACGGCGGGCGATGGATTGTTCCGGCGGAACTGCACGACGATATCGCCGACCCGGTGCGGAGTCGCCTGATCGATCCAGCACGGTATTACTTCCGGACCGCCCCGTTATTCGAAACCGGGTCGGAGAAATATGCGTGGTTGAACGATATCGTGTGCGTCGGATCGGGATATCTGGTCGACGGCGGGGTGGCATACCAAGTTTCTCGCGTGCTGTAGCAGAATTTCGCTTCGTTGCCGGCAGGATAAATTAAGATTCACCGCGCCGGTGCGGCGAGCAAGCATGATGATCCGCAAGAGTCCAGGCAGAAGGGGCCTCCAGGGCGGCGGATCGACCGGAGCGGGACGCGCTCGCCGAGCGGCGCACCGCCACCTGAGCCAGGGATTCGCGTTATTGAATCCCTGGCTTAACTCTTTTATAGAATGACTAACCTTTCCAACCGTCACTAATCTCCTAACCTACACTTTCGGCTGGGAAGTGGGAATCCGATCAGACCAACGAGATCTGGACGTTATATGCCTACACCCACCTCCCGGTGGCCGTTTCGGCCCGACGATCGACGATTATCACGACCGACGGAGAAAGTTGCCTCATCTTGAGATCGATCAATCCACGCCGCACCGGACGTTGGATATTCCCCAGTGCCGTAACCGCTCTCGTCCTCGCCACCCTCATCGGCCTGACGGTCACCGTCAGCCCGGTCAGCGCGGAACCGACCGCGGATGGGCTTGACGACGCCATCACCGACACCCTCGCGACGCAGCCGGCCGCGCGGACTGCGACCAGCGACAAACCCCCGGTCATCGACCGCATGCGCAGCGACGGCGAATGGGTCTTCGGCGCCGCGACCGTCCCCGAAAACAGCGAGAGCGAGGAAACGCCGAAGTCCACGCTCTATGTCGCGAAACTCGACGACGAAGGCGATTGGGACGTCGCGTTCGAAGGCACCCCCGAGTTCGGCAGCATGGTCAGCAACGCACCGGAGTCTGTGGTCAGCGGCGGCGAGAAGGCGGCACTGACTGCGCCGCAACCACGTTCGGGCAATACCGGGCTGTCGCTGCCGTGGAAGCAGGGGCAGAGCTGGTACATGGGCGGCGGACCGCACGGCATCAGCGGGGAGAGCCGGCCGTACAACTCGGTGGACTTCAACGGCGGCGACGGCCGGGTGCTGGCGCCCGCGTCCGGCCGGATCTACAAGACGTGCGTGCGCAACGGCAGCGCCGAGGTGAAGATCGTGCACAACAACGGCTTCACCACCTCCTACTACCACATGACCGACCTGATCGGCGCCGCCGACGGCACCGAGATCACGGCGGGCACATACCTGGGCCGGACTGGAACTCAGTTGCCGTGCGGTGGATTCGCCAGCGGGGCGCACGTGCACATGTCGCTCTACAAGGGCGCGCAGCCGGTGCCGGTCAACGGAGTGACCATCGGCGGCTGGACCTTCCGCGAGGGGCGGGAGGCCTACGGCGGGTACGCCGAGCACGAGGGTCAGCAGGTGCGCACCGGCGGCAGGCTGGTCAACTACGGCGGCGGGGACGATTCGAGCCCCAAGCCGACCGACCCGAAGCCGACCGACCCCACACCGACGAACCCCAAGCCGCCGACCGACCCCAAGCCGCCGACCACGACGCCGAAGCCGCCCAAGCCCAATCCGACATTGGCAAAGGGCACCGTGCGTCCCTATCCGGATCGCAATCGAAACGTCAATCTGCGCTCCGGTCCCGGCACCCGGAACCCGGTGGTCGGCACGGTACGCGACGGTGACGTACTGACCATCACCTGCACGGCGCGCGGCGACCGGCTCAGCGGGAAGTGGGGCCGCACCGACCTGTGGAACAAGCTGGACAACGGCAAGTGGATCAGCGACGGCTTCCTCGACACCGGCAGCAATGGTCCGGTGGCGCCCGCCTGCCAGGCGAACGAGACCCCGAAGCCCGACCCGCACCGGGGAACCGACGGCGACGAGCCGGACGGCGGGCAGCCCGGCGAGAGCGCCGACGAAGAACAGCAGGCCGACGAATCACCGGAAGACGAATGGACCGACGACGAATGGTCGGATGACGAATGGGGAGAGGGTGATTGGAGCTGGTGGAACTAGCGTCCGGCTGATCGGCTGACGCGATCGGTCCGGTAGCGGCGGTGGGTCGTGGGATCGCCGCCACCGGGCCGGCCGCCGGCCTAGCCGGATTCGCAATGATCTTGCCGAGGGCGTCCTTGGCGCTCGCCCGGCAGACCTGATTCGGACGAAAGCCGCTGGGAGAGGCCGGATTCGGGCATATCGGTCGACGCGTGGGGTCATGCCGAGCCGCCGTCTCGCGCATGCGAAACTCGTCGCGATGCTCACCTACTTTCAAGCGACGGTCATCGGCGTGGTGCAGGGAGTCACCGAACTGTTCCCGATCTCCAGCCTGGGACATTCCGTGTTGATCGCGGCCTGGGTCGGCGGCGACTGGCAGAAACTGGTCAACTCGGGCGAATCACCCACGGGCACACCGTATCTGGCCTTCGTGGTGGCCCTGCACGTGGCGACGGCCCTGGCGCTGCTCGGCTACTACTGGCGGACCTGGTGCAGCATCGTCGTCGGCCTCGTCACCACCCTGCGCACCGGCCGGCTCGATACCGTCGCGCAACGGCTGGCGCTGCTTATCGTGATCGCCACCATCCCCGTCGGCATCCTCGGGCCGCTGCTGGAGCATCCGCTGCACGCCCTGTTCGCCGCTCCTATCTGCGCCAGCGTCTTCCTGGTGCTGAACGGCATCGTGCTACTCATCGGCGAGGGCCTGCGCCGCCGCAACGAACCGACCCTGGCCGAATACGGCCGTCGCTTCGCCCGGCAACAAACTCGCACAACGGTTCTCACCCTGGCAGCGCCCCCACCACGCCCCTCCGACCGCAAACTCGCCGCCCTCGATATCCGCGACGCCGTCGGCATCGGCTTCGCCCAGGCCGGCGCGCTCCTCACCGGCTTCAGCCGGGCCGGCCTCACCATGGTCGGCGGCCTGTGGCGCGGCCTGGAAAACGACCACGCCGCCAAATTCGCCTTCCTCCTGGCCACCCCGGCAATCCTCGGCGCCGGCCTCCTGGAAATCCCCGAACTCGCCGGCCCCGAAACCATCGGCATCCGAGGACCAATCCTGCTCGGCGCCATAGCCTCCGGCCTCTCCTCCTGGCTAGCCGTCCGCTTCCTCGAACGCTACTTCCAAACCCGCACCCTCCTCCCCTTCGCCACCTACTGCCTACTAGCCGGCCTCCTCTCCATCGCCCACTTCAGTTAGCGGCCAGGACTGCGCCGAGGCCTGCTTGCAGATCTTTGACGAAGTAGTCGGGGAGTTCCAGTGCGGGGAAATGGCCGCCGGAATCGGGGGTGTTCCAGCGGACGATCCGGCGGTAGCGGTGCCGGGCCCAGGGGCGGGGGTATTTCTCGATGTCGCGGGGGTACATGGTGATTGCGGAGGGGACGTCGACTCGGAGGTCGGGGTCCAGGGAGTGGTGGCTTTCGTAGTAGATGCGGGCGGCGGAGGCGCCGGTGCGGGTCAGCCAGTAGAGGGTGACGTCGTCGAGGATTCGGTCCTTGGAGATCGTTTCGAAGGGGGTGTCTTCGGTGTCTGTCCATTCGGCGAACTTGTCCAGGATCCAGGCGAGCAGGCCGATCGGTGAGTCGACGAGCGCGTAGCCGATGGTCTGCGGCCGGGTCGCCTGCTGCTTCGCGTACGCGGCGCGGCGGTGCCAGAAATCGCGAGTTTCCTCGGTCCACGCGAGTTCGGTTGCCGTCAGGCCATCCGTGGTCATCCCCGGCGGTGACTGCGCGGTCGTGGTGTGGATGCCGAGAACCTGGGCCGGGAACCGGCCGCCGAGGACCGTGGTGATGACGCCGCCCCAGTCGCCGCCGTGGGCCAGGAACCTGTGGTAGCCGAGCCTTTCCATCAGTCGCACCCATGCGGCCGCGATCTTCTCGATGCCCCACCCGGTGGTGGCCGGCTTGTCGCTGTAACCGAAGCCCGGCAGCGACGGGACCACGACGTGGAACGCCGGCGCGCCCGGATCTTTCGGATCGGCCAATTCGTCTATCACGTCGATGAATTCGGCAATGCTGCCGGGCCAGCCATGGGTCAGGATCAGCGGCGTGGCATCGGCGCGCGCGGAACGGCGGTGCAGGAAGTGGATGCCCAGATCGTCGATGGTGGTCCGGAACTGACCGATTCGGTCGAGGCGGGCCTCGAACGAGCGCCAGTCGTACTCGGTGCGCCAATAGTGCACGAGATCGACGAGGTCGGCGAGCGGCACGCCCTGGTCCCATCGGCGCGGGTCGGGCGCGGCGCGATAGACCGTCTCGGCCTCCGGCAGTCGCGCGGCGGCCAGTCGCGCACGCAGATCGTCGAGGTCGGCGTCGGGCGCGTGGGCTTCGAATGCTTGCACGTCGCTGGCGGGCATGAGTCCTCCTGGTCGTCGTGGCACCGACTCTGACGCTTCGAGAACCGGCTTAGACGGTTCTAACACGGCCCGGGATCCGATGGCAACCAGCTAAGGTGGTTCCATGCGTGCTGGTTTTCCCGACTTCCGCCTCGGTAGCGTGCTGGCGACCAGCTTCACGGGAACGCTGTCGGAGCGGCACGGCACGGCCGTGGAGCGCATCCCCACGCCGCAGCGACTCATCGATTGGCTTGCGGTGAGCGGCCTCACCGTGGACTCCTGCACCGCCGCCCAGCTCGAACTCGCGCAGGAACTGAGGGAGGCGATTCACGCCGCGGCCACCGCGGCCGCGACCAGCGCCCCGCTCCCGGCCGCCGCCGTCCGGGTCATCAACGACCGCAGCATGCAGGGCCGGGCCGCGGCCGTCCTGACACCCGAGGGCAATCGCGAATGGCGGCTCAGCTCGCCTTCTCGCGTAGCGGACGCCCTTGGCGTGATCGCCGCCGACGCCATCGGCATCATCTCCGGCGAACGGGACGGAAAGCTGGCCCTCTGCGCCTCGCCGACCTGCCGAGCCGCCTTCTTCGACACCAGCCAAAGCCGCACCCGCAAATGGTGCGACATGAACACCTGCGGAAATCGCCAGAAGAAGGCACGCTTCAACGCCAATCAGCGCAAAGCCTCCGAATCGGCAAAGTGACTATCGCGCCCAGCGCACTGGGCCAAACTCCCTACCAGCCGTAAACCGAGAAGGGTGTCCCGTCCGCTATGTGGCCCATTGCCGTGCCGCCGCCGGCCGAACAGGACTTGACCGTCGTCGTGTAGCAGGAGGTGCACATCGCCGGTCACCTTGTGCCGCTGGGTATCCGCACTAGACGATTCGGCCATGCGTCGAGAATGCCTTGCGTACCCGGGGGCGTTAGCGGCGGACCTTGAACTTCAGGTGCAGCACCCCTTCACCCTGGATGACCACGTGCGGATCCGCCAGCCGATGCTGTCCATCGATGCTACCGAAAAACCTTTTGCCCGAACCGAATACGACCGGCACGAGGTCCATCGCCACCTCGTCCACGAGACCTGCCGCGAGGATCTGGCCGCCTACTTCGCCGGCGTTCACGGCGACGGTGCGATCGCCGGCGAGCTCCTGAGCCTTAGCGACCGCGGCCGTCACGTCGTCGACGAAATGGTAGGACGCCTCGGGATGCCAGCCTTCGGGCTTGGGGCGGTGGGACACCACGACGACGTGATCACCCGCGGGCGGGCGCCCCTCCCAGCCGTTCACGAGATCGAAGAGGTTGCGGCCCATGATGATTGTGCCGATGCTCGCCCATATCGATCCGACATACTCCGCCGAAACGCGCGAGACCTTGATCCGGTTGCCGGTTCCGGAATGGTCGTACCCCGGGTCGTCTTCATCGATGTCGGTGAGCGGGGTGTCCCCGTTGAAGTACCACTCGTGCAGCGGCCCGACGTCGTCGTTCTCATCGGCGATGAAGCCGTCCACCGACGCCACATTGTGCATGATCACTGTTCCCACCGGTTCTCCTCGGGTCTCTCGGGTATTCGCTTCCGATCTTGTCGTCCCGCGCACAGGCGGGTCTTGTAAAAAATCAATCAGCGGGCATCGGACCGTTGTCCGGCGGAAACCCCTGGTCAGCGGGGAATCGGCGGCGCAGGGCCAGGTAATCCGTCGGAGTGCGGCCGGTGAAGTCCTTGAACTCCCGACTGAAGTGGGCCTGGTCGAAGTAGCCCACGGTGTGGGCGAGCGCCGACCAGTCGACCGGACGGCGGACGTCCACGGACAAGATCAGCCGCGCGAACCGGTAGATCCGCGCAACCTGCTTCGGCGTGACTCCGACATGCGACTTGAACTGTGTAGCAAGGTGATTGCCACTCACCCCGGCGGCATCCGACAGCGCGCCGACCGAGATCCCACCGCACGAACTCGCCAGGCGCCCGCCGACCTGCTGGACCAGTTCGAGCCCGCGCGACGGCCCCTCCGCCAGCCGCGCGCGCAGTTCCGCTTCGACCGCCCGCAGCGTCTCGGCGGGCGACGCGAGATCACCGATCTGGTTGCGGATCCGCTCCACCGATCGCTGCCAGACACCGTCGACCGGCACCCATCGATCGCGCAACTCACACACCGGCAGGTCGACGAACGGCGAAATCCCCCACGGCTTGAAGTGCACCCCGACCAGCCGCACCCGCTCGGGGTATTCGAACAGGAACCGCCTGGTCCACACGCCCATGAACCATCCGTCCGCGAATACCGCCGACGGCACTGAGGCATCGGAATCCCACAGCCGGGCGGGGTCGCCCAGGTTGATGAACAGGTGCGCGGACGGCATCGGCGGGACGACCATCCGGCGATGGCTCGGCACCCCGGTCAAACAGTAGATATCGTCGATGAACCGGTCCAGCGGCGGGCCGGGCACCAGGCCGACGTAGTGCATGGACTCAGTCTGCCCACCGATTCGATCGCTGACATCGGTAGACACGGAAGCCGCCCTAGGTATATCGCGGGCAGGCGGCCGCTTGCTCGCCGTCGGCCAACCGAGCGGTGTGAAAGGCTTCCTTCGGCTGGTCGGCGAAATGGAGGTACCGATGACCGCAGCGGGACCGACAATGCAGTCCGCGGCCGGAACCCGGCTCAACAAGAAGGGCAGGGAGACCCGCCAGCGGCTGCTCGACGTCGCCATCACCTGTCTCGCGGAGGGGTCCGGCGAACCGTTGTCGGCGAACCGGGTGGCCCGGGCGGCGGGGGTCAGCTGGGGAACGCTGAAGCATCAGTTCGGTGACCTGGACGGATTGTGGGCCGCGGTGCTGATCGAGCTGACCGATCGCAGCGGCGCGAGCAGTCCGGAGACCTGGCCGCGGTTCAGCGGTTCGATCCAGCAGCGGGTGGGCGAAATGGTGAATGCCATCTGGACCATCCTGGGTGCGCCCGAGGGACGCGCGGTGGAGACCCTGCGCGCCGGACTGCCCACGGATCAGACCGAACGGCTCGCCCACTTCCCCCAGACCTCAGCGGCCATGGCCGGATATGAGGACGCGTGGCTCAGAGCCTTCGAGCACTCCCTGGCCGACCTGCCGCTCGATCCGCAGAAGGTGCATCGGATCCGCTGCCTGATCCCGCCCGCGATTCGTGGCATCAATAACGAGCGCAGGCTGACCTCCCCGGCCGATGTAGCGAGCGCACTGCGCGGACTGGTCGAGGCGACCACGGCCTACCTGGAGTAACTCCCATTCATTGAGAACCCTTGTTGACAATTGCGCGGCGGCGGCCGATGGTTATCCGCAGTTTTCGCCCAGCTGTCAGGAGTGATCGATGTCTCAACCGCGAGCCGAAAAGGGAATGCGGCTGCAACGCAGCAGCCGCGACACCAGCACGCTGATCCCACACCTCACCGAATGGCTGAGCACGCAGCTCCCGGCGGCGGCCGAGCCGAGCATCACCTTGCGGTCCGGCATCGACAGCAACGGCATGTCGGCGGAAACCATGGTGTTGCAGGTGAATTGGACCGAGGCCGAGTCCGCGCAGTCCGCCGATTTGATCGCCCGCATGGTGCCTGCGCCCGGCGACTTCCCCGTCCTGGAGGACTACAACCTGCCGGATCAGTTCGACGCCATGCGCATCGTGGCCGAATCGAGCGAGGTCCCCGTCCCGCGGGTGCGGTTCATCGAGCCGACCGGCGACGTGCTCGGCACGCCGTTTCTGCTGATGGACCGCGTCGACGGCCTGGTACCGCCGGACGTCATGCCCTACACCTTCGGCGACAATTGGCTCTTCGACGCGACTCCCGAACAGCAGAACCGATTGCAGCACAGCACGATCGAGGCCGTCGCCAAGCTGCACGCCATTCCGGACGCGGCCACCACCTTCGCCTTCCTCGACCCGCGCCAGCCCGGCGCCGATCCACTCGAACGAACCCTTCACCGCGCCGAGCGGTGGTACGAATTCGCCGCCCGCGACAGCGGAAGGTCGCCGCTGGTCGAGCGAATCCTGGTGTGGCTCAAGGCGAATCTGCCTGCCACCGCGTCCGGTGAGACCGTGCTGTCCTGGGGCGACGCCCGCATCGGCAATTGCATGTACCGGGACTTCAGGCCGGTCGCGGTGCTCGACTGGGAGCTGGCCACGATCGGCCCCCGCGAACTCGACCTGGCCTGGCTGATCTTCGCGCACCGCGTTTTCCAGACCATCGCCAATACCTATGGCCTGCCCGGGATGCCGGAGTTCCTGCGCGCGGAGGACGTCGCGGCGGCCTACCGCGAGTACTCGGGCGTGCGGGTCGGCGATCTCACCTGGTACACGCTGTATGCCGCCCTCAACTACTGCGTCGTCTTCATGCGGTCCGGCGGGCGTCAGGTTCATTTCGGCGAGATGGCCCGGCCCGACGACATCGAGATCCTCTTCCACCACAAGTCGCTCGTCGAAGAACTGCTCGCCGATCTCGGCGCCTGACCATAGTCTCGAAAACTACCTGGGGAGAACCACTCTCGTGATCGAACAGCTCAATGAACTGGCCTACTACTGCGTCACCCGGCACCCCGCCGACGCCAGGGTGCTCTTCCCGGAGGCACGCACCGCGGAGGAGATCGGCCTCGGATCGTGCATGATCGGCGAGCGCATGACCGTCAAGGATTCCGCCGTGCTCTCCGGTGGAATTGCCGGGTGCACAACCACTTTGGGGGTCGCGGCGGCGGCGACGAATCACCACACCCGGCACCCGATGGTCACCGCGACCATGGGCTCGACGATGCAGGCACTGACCGAGGGCCGGTACGCGATGGCATTCGGCCGCGGGATGGCGGCGAATTGGAAGGCGATCGGACTGCCCGCGGTCACCGCGGCCCAACTCCGGGACTTCGTCGATATCCTGCGGCGACTATGGGCCGGGGAAACCCTGATCGACCGCAAAGGTCCGGCAGGTTCGTGGCCGGTCCTGTACCACCAGAACGGGTTGGCGGACGCGCCGCCGATCGGCTTCGTCGCGGTCGGCCCGAAGACCCTCGAACTCGCCGGTGAGATCGGCGATTTCGTCATCCTGCACACCTTCTTCTCCGAGGAAGCCACCGCGAACTCCGTCGCGGCGGTGCGCCGCGGCGCCGAACGCGCAGGCAAGGATCCCGACAGCGTCCGAATCTGGTCGTGCCTGGCCACCGCGAGTGACGCACTCTCCGAAGAGGATCGGCTGCGCCGCCGGACCGGTCGCCTGGTGACCTATCTCCAGGCCTACGCCGACGTCCTCATCTCCGCCAACGGCTGGGACCCTCAGGTCTGGGAGCGGATCCGCACCACCCAGCTCTTCCTCGACGCCGCCGCGGCCGGGCCGATCGATGCGTCCGCGTCCGTCGAGGTCCTCGAACAGTTCGACGCCCTCATCCCCGACGAATGGCTCAGCGCCGCCGCCTACGGCACCCCGGAACAGTGCGTACAGAAGATCTCCCGGGAGTACGACCTCGGCTGCCACTCCGTGATCATGCACGGGGCGAGCCCGCACGAATTGGCGTCGGTGGTCGAGGCTTATCGAGCGAATCGCCCGGCACTGCGCCGAAAGGTGGCGGCGAATCCAGGAAAGTTCCTCTGACGCGCCCGGCGTGCATGTTCCATCCGGTTGGCGCGTCTGTTCAAGTGTGGTCCGGAGTCGCTTCCCTATGGTCACTTCATGAATTCGATCAGCAACCCCGGGTTTCCGGTCCAGTGCGATATTCGGGTGCGGCAGGGCGATCTCGGTCGGGACGGGGCCGCGAGCACGGTCGGGATGGCTCGCTGGCTGGAGGACGCTCGGATACGGGTGCGGATGTCCAGGTTCGAACGGCTCGTCGACGCCGGTGGGTTCGGGGCCTATCAGATTATTTTCGTCAGCCAGCAGATCGAGCGGCTGGCGCCCGTCCATGGGACTCACGCCGAGGTGCAGGTGCACACCGGTATTCGGCGGATCGGCAGGTCCTCGTTCACCTACGAGCAGGCGGTGTTCGCCCCAGGGCGGCAGGTGGGTCGTGGCGGAGCCACGGTGCTGCACCTCGGCCCGGCGGGGCCGGTCGCGCTGCCGGAGGAGTTGATCGCGGATCTCACCGAGCTGTCCATACCGGATTCGAGCGGGTCGACGGCGGATCGCCCCGGCGCCGAACGTCAAAAGCGAGACCACTACGGGTTTTTCGCTCCGCTGCGGGCGCGGATCGGCGATGTCGACATCAATCAGCACGTCAATTATCTGGCGCTCGCCACCTGGTATGACGAGGCTGTCGCGACGTTCGCGGCCGCGGCAGCGGACGCGGAGGCGCTGGTGCCGGATCTGGCGCCGTCGTCGTATCGGATCGACTACCTCGGCGAGGTCACTTATCCCGGTGACTACGAGATCGGCGTTCTCGTCACCGCTTTCGACGCGGCCGCGGTGCACTACGAACTCGGGATCTTCTCCGGCAGCGCCTGTTTGGGCATCGCCGATGCGGTCGGAGCGCGCGGACCGTTGTCCGCCAGGGCTTTAGGGCCCGGTGGCCCGCGCTGACCTGGCGTACTCGACGGGCGTCCGACCGTAGCGTTTCTTGAAGGCGCGGATGAAATGGCTGCTGTCGGAGAACTGCCAGTACGCGGCCAGTTCGGTGACGCTCGGCGGACGGGCCTGGGCGAGGGCCGCCCTGGCCTCCTCCAGCCTGCGGTGGCGGATGTAGCCGGTCACCGACTCACCCGCCTGGGTGAACGCTCGTTGCAGGGTGCGCACGGAGACGTGGAGTTCCCGGGCGAGCAGCGCCGGGGACAGCTCGGGATCGGCGAGCCTGCGGTCCGCCGCCGCCTTCGCCGCGTGGACGAGCGCAGGTCTCAGCTCGGGTTCGGCGGCGTCGAAGCGGCCCGTCACCACGGCCTTGGCCAGCTCGAGCAGGGCGCCGTGCGCGGCGTGCACACCGGCCGGGCCGAGGTCGGTCACCGTCGCGTGGACCATGTTCGTATGGGCCAGCAGCAGGCGCATCTCGGCGGAGTCCGCCGACTCGGTGACGCTGCGGTTGCGCAGCCGGGGATCGAACGCGGCGGCGGGCAGCGTCAAGATCTGCACCGTGGTGTGCGGCGACGCGCCGAAATGCAACGGCGGCCCGTGCCGTAGCAGGAACTGCCCGGCGCGCACCGTATGTTCGCCTCGACCGGCCACGCCGCCCAGCGACCAGAGGCCGCGCCGCACCACATACATCCGCACCTGGTCCGCGTAGCCGTACGGGGTGCCTGCCGTCCGGATGACCGACGCGCTGTCGAGATCGGTGATCGCCACGTCGCGCAGCTTCGCCACGCGGCTGCGAACCCGGAAGTCGCCGGTGGTGGCCTGGCTGAAGGTCGGCAGCGGAAAGGCCGCGCCGACCTGCGTCTGCCATCCATGGCGGAAGGTATCGAACCCGTGTGAGACGGCGCCCGCGACGGTGGAGTCCAGGGAGAACCCTCCGCGCGTGCCGGCGATCACTGCTCCCATGCTGTCCATCACCTGGCGCTCCATTCCGGTCCCTGTTCGGAGCCTATTTTCGCGCTCGCTCCAGTTCAAGCTCGGCCGTCTACGGCACAGTTCGCGAGTTGTCCGCCGTGGTGGCGGCCATGGCGCGAACGTTCCATTCACCTGGCGCAGCGGTGCAAGCGTGCGCGGTATCGACATCCATAGGCTTCGACGTGCCCGTTCAGGTCCGCTCCCGAGCCAACTGGCCTGTGATGCAGAGGAATTCGGGCAATGGAGGAGGCAGCACATGGAACCCGAACCCATCGTTGTGGACACTGCCGGTGTCGACATCCAAGGCGAGTCGGCCCGGATCCGCCGCAACGGGCCGATCACCAGGGTGCTGCTACCCGGCGATGTTCCCGCCTGGTCGGTGACCGACGCGGCCGTACTCCGCCGCCTGCTGACCGATCCCCGGGTATCCAAGGACGCGCGGCAGCACTGGACCGCGTTCAGCGCGGGCGAGATCCCGGCGGAGTGGCCGTTGCGCTCATGGGTCGGCGTCGACAATATGTTCACCGCCTACGGGGGTGAACACCGGCGACTGCGGAAGCTGGTCGCCCCGGCGTTCACCCACCGCCGCACGATGGCGATGCGTCCACGGATCGAGGCGATCACCGCAGGCCTGCTCGACCAGCTGTGCGCGACCCGGCCCGGCGCGGTGGTCGACCTGCGGCAGCGGTTCGCCTACCCGGTGCCGATTCGCGTCATCTGCGAATTGATCGGCGTGCCAGAGCATTTGGCCGCCCCGCTGCACTTCTGCGTGGACAGGTTCTTCGACACCTCGGACACTCGCAAGGATCCACCGGCCGACTACCTCGAAATGTACGGTCTGGTAGGCGAACTCGTCGACTATCGCAGAGCCGAGCCCGGCGACGACATCACCAGTCTGCTGACCGCCACCTACGACGACGACGGCACCCGGTTGACCGAGAAGGAACTGGTCGACACCCTCATGCTGATCATCAGCGCCGGGCACGAGACCACGGTAAACCTGCTCGACCAAGCGATTTTCGCGCTGCTGACCCACCCGCGGCAGCGGGCCGATGTGCTCGCGGGAAGGGCGAGTTGGGCCGCCGTGGTGGAGGAGGCATTGCGGTACCAGGCGCCGCTCGCGCACCTGCCGCTCCGGTTCGCGGTCGAGGATCTCGACGTCGACGGCGTCCGAATCGCGCAGGGCGAGGCGATTCTCGCGTCCTACGCCGCGGCCGGCCGTGACCCGAAGGTGCACGGGCCCACCGCCGACGAGTTCGACGTGCATCGCGGCACGGCGGGCGGGCATCTGGCGTTCGGGCACGGTGTGCACCATTGCCTCGGCGCGCCGCTGGCCCGGCTCGAGGCGCAGGTCGCGTTGCCCGCGCTGTTCGCCCGGTTCCCCGAGCTCAGCCTGGCCGCCGATCCGACCGAGTTGGCGCCCGTGCGCAGCTTCATCTCCAACGGGCATGCGCGGCTGCCGGTCCGCCTGACCGGCTAGTCACGCGGCGTGAGGTTCACCCGGATGTCGTCGGCCGCCCACAGGACGAAGCGCTCGACCGGAATCACCGCATGGTCGGCGGCGAGTTCGAAGCGGAACCGCCGCACCAGGACCGCGAGCATCAGTTCCGCTTCGACCATGGCCAGCGCGGCTCCTTCGCAGCTGCGCGGGCCGAAGCCGAAGGGGATGTAGGCGAGCCTGGGCCGTGCGGCCGTCTCCGCCGCGGTGAACCGCTCCGGGTCGAAAACCGCTGGCTCCGGCCAGTATTCGGCGTTCATATGCACGGCCCAGATCGGATAGAAGATCGTGGTGCCTGCGGAGACCGGATAGTCGCCGACGCGCAGGTCCTCGGTGGCTTCCCGGGCGCCGTAGGGACCGGGCGGGTAGAGCCGCATCGATTCCTTCAGCGCCATGGTCAGGTAGGTCAGGTTTCTCAGATCCGCGTAGTCCGGGACGGCACGGGCGCCGAGGACTCTGTCGAGTTCTTCGGCGATCCGGTCGGCCACGTCCGGATGCTGCGCGAGCAGGTACAGGGTCCAGGAGACGGCGACGCCCGTGGTGTGGTGGGCGGCCAGCATGGTCATCAGCACGGTGTCGCGGATCCGCGCCGCGGGTTGTCCCGCGGCGGCCAACGCGGCGATCAGGTCGCTGCCGTCGCTTCGCCGCGCGTCGTCGCGGTGCGCGGTCAGTACGTCGTCCACCGTCGACCGCAGATAGGCCAGGGCATGTCGCGCGCGATCGGTGCGCTCCGCTTCGGCGCCCGGCATCTCGGCCTGATACAGCCGGGCCAGCTGCTCGGACAGCACGTCCTCGAACGCCGATACGATCCGGTCGGCCTGCTCCGGCGTGTCCGCTCCACCGCCGAGTGCGTAGGCGCAGATCATGCGCAGGGATAGTGCACTGAGGTTCTGCTGCAAGGCAATTGGGCCCGGTGCCGCCGCCCACCGATCGGCCAGTTCACCGACCAGGGTCACGAACTGCCCGAAATGTGCCTCGTGTGAGGGACGCCCGGCCAGCACCGACAGCAACACTCGCCGCCACGGCGTGTGCTCAGCCGCGGCGAGGGTCTGCAGGTTGTCCGATTCCTGCAGTGGCGCAAGGAATTCGAACAGTTTCGCCGGCCGCTTGTCGATCGTGGCGGTGGCTTCCAGCAACACCGGGTCGGCGACCGACACCGCGGTCTCCGCACCAGGAAGCCGGAACCGAACGACCGGGCCGTACTCCTCGTGCAGCTTCAGCTGATAGTTGTGCAGGCCGCCTGCGGCGACGATCTCGGCGAGACCGTCCCCCGCGCAAGGCGGTCCGGGGATCGAGGTGGACTTACCGTCGTCTGGTTTCACGACATCCCTCCATGACCATCATCCCGTGCGCGACAGTGGTTCCCGAAGCCGACGTTACCCAGACATCGCCCCGTCCTGTGCGGTTCCCGCTGAATTCAATAAATATATTGAGGAACAACAAGTTTCGGGTTATTGCTGGTCAACGCCGCCAGAACAGATGATGCGTCACCCCGCTCGGGCTCGGGACCTTCTCCAGATGGAAACGGTCCGTGAGTTCGTCCGGGCCGGTCCACAGCCTTTCCCCGCTGCCGAGTTCGACCGGGGCGATCGCGATGTGCAGCTGATCGATCAGATCCGCGTCGAGGAAGGCTCGGACGGTGGCGACTCCACCGCCGATTCGCACATCCTTACCCTCGGCTGCCTCGAACGCCCGAGCCAACGCCTCCTTCGGCGATGCGTCGAGGGTTCTCCCACGGCCCACGCTGCGGTCCGAACTTGTTGCGTCCCATGATTTCCGCACCGATATTGTTCCGGAAATCACGGGTGAAGTAGTCGTCGAGGCCGTAGCTGCCACCCGGGTCGGTCCGGTTGGGCCAGTGCGCCGTGGGGCCACACCACGCGAACAGTGCGCTTGCGTCCGCGTCGCCGAATGGACGCTGCAGCGTCTGCCCGTTACCGGCGCCGTAGCCGTCGCTGGAGATGTTGAAGTTCTGCACTCGAACACATTGCGCCACCGCGAGCACAGGCCCGCCACCTACGATGGCGGCATGGGGTTGGATGCTTTTGTGCGGTGCCGGTGCTGGCAGGACGGCCGCACCACGCCCGCGCCGGTCCCGGCGGACCTGATCGTCGAAGACGGCGAGGGGTACCTGACGTTCTCGATGCCCTACGAGGGGCACGAGGATCAGCATCGCAGTGTCGACGGCTGGATTCGCAACGGCGCGTGTCCGCACAAGCACATGGACCTCGTGTCCGTACGGATCGCGAACTGGTCCGGCTATCGGCTGTTCCAATCGGCCCTGGCGGCGGCCGGAACGGCCGGCTTCCCGACCCTCTCCGCGGAACTCCCCAACAACAACGGTGGCATGCTGTCGCCGACGTCGGCCGCGACCGCGCTCATCGAAATCGACCTGTTCCGAACACAATCCGAAGTCGGCACGGCGACCGATCTGGTCGACGCCTCGACCGGTGAAACGCTGATCACCGGCGTACCGTCCTACGACGGCGTCTTCATCTGGGATGGCCGGACCAAACACAACTTCGCCCTCGACCCCGACGCAGGCCTCACGATCACCGACACCTCCACCGACCCCGAATCGGAGATCTTCCGCGCACGCCATTTCACCCAGAAACAATCATGGCAAGGCGGAACCTGGTTCACCGACCTCGACACCGGACAGCGAACAAGGATTCGGGCGCGCGCACCGATCAACCCGAAGAAATCCCCGACCTATCCGCGCCGGCTGCGTGTGCGGATAACACCGGTCGCCCCGGATCATTTCGACTACATCCTCAACCCGTTGACCCGAGTACTGCAAGCCTCCGTCGACACCGGCAACCCGGTCGTGTGGTGCTGACCGGAACGCCGCCGGACGACAGCGGCTTCCGACGATCGGCCCAGCCGGTTCCCGATCCGCCGAATCACGGATCCGGGACGACCGCGAGGAATTGCCAAGCACGCGTTGCGGCTTGGAGGTTGAACCGGATGTTTATATCGCGTAAGTCGAAGCCGGTGAGTTCGCGGATCCGCCCGAGGCGATAGCGCAGGGTGCTCCGATGGATGTGCAGCACGGCGGCGGAATCGTCGTAGTTGCCACCGCATTCGAGATACTGGGCCAGGGTGTACACGAGGTCGGAGTGCCGGTTGTCGTCGTAGTCCAGGAGCGTGCCGAGCCATTCGCGCACGAAGTCCTCCACCTGGCCCTGGGTGTGCGCCGCGTCGACCAGCCGATAGAAACCGAGTTCGTCGAATGCCGTCGCGCCGTCCGGGATACGCGATCGTAGCCGGATGTGCACGGCCCGGTGTGCGTCGGCGAAGTGCCGGGCGAGATCGCTCGGTTGCTCGCACCGGCCGCTGACGCCGATCGTTATCGAGGTCGTGTCGACACCCTCGTGGAGTGCGTGGTGGAGCGCGGCCGGGTCCGGTCGCCGGTCGGTGACGAGCACGATCATGCCGCGATGGCGACCCTGGATGCATTGCAGGCCCTGAGCCGACAAGGCGCGGCTCGCCACCTCGGCGATCGCCTCGAGCCGACTCGGGCTGTGCACCAAGACCACATAGTGCGTTCCGCGCAGGTCGAGTCCCAAAGCTTCCGCGCGGGCGTAGGCGCTGTCGTTGTCGGTGCCGGAGGCCATATCGTCGACGAGATCGCGGCGCAACCGCAGCTCGACCTCGGCGAGATTGCGTTGATGTGCGAGTTCGAGGGCGAGCATGGTGCTGCCGAACGCCAGCGCGAACAGCTGAGGCTCGGCCACCCGATCGTCCGGATCGATCAATGCCAGGGTGCCGAGAACCTCGGCCCGCGGCTTCACCAACATGATCACCCGATCGTGGATCCGAAGCGGCGCATTGTGCGTGGCGAGCCGGCGCAATAGTCGATCACGTTGCTCCGGTGCGGTTTTGGGATACGGCTCCGGTCGGCCGGGTCCCGACCAGGCACGCAGATTGCCGAAGGGGTCCTCGACCGCGACCGGCAAATCGGTCAGCTGGGCGATGGCGTCGGCGATACCCTGTTCGCCCTGTCCGTAGGCGGCGGCTCCGGAGAGCACCTCGAGTGCTCGGGTCTGCCGTTCGAGACGCAGGATGGTGGCGGCCAGATGTTCGTTGATCTCGGTGAGTTCGGTCGCGTGCACGGCGGCGCGTTCGTGGGTGGCCGCATTGGCCAACGCCGCACCGGTGATCTGCGCCAGCACTTCCAGCAGGAGGATCTCCTTCGGCCGCGGTGCGCGATCGGAGCCGACAATCAGCGAACCGCTGATGCCGGACAGACTGCCCAGCACAAAGGCCCAGCCCCATTTCTCGTCGGTCACGACAACGCTGCCCGCGCCGTCTTGGGCGCTGACCTGCGCGTCCAGACCGGGCTGTGCAAGTAGCCCGTCCGGGTGCCGCTGGAATTCGCCGTCCACCCGACGGTAGCTCGCCAGCGTGTGACACGAGCTGAGGGACGGCACGGCCGCACCCGCCATACGCAATATCTCCACGACTTCGTGCTCGTTCGACAGCGCCGCGGACAACGCGCACAGCGCGCGCAGCGACACCAGCTGAGCATCTGCCGAATCGTCGACGGTGGGATTACTCAATCGCGGCTGCTTCATAAGAAAGGCGCCTGACCTGCGGAGGGCGGATGATGATCATCGCGATACCCGGACCCCTCCGGCGCATGCAGCTCCAGCGAATATGCACCGCTAATGCATCAAAGCAGCAAATGGAATATCTCGAAAACCACCGACCATTCGGCGGTGCCGGGGTGCTTGGCCTTGGGGTCGATCGCGACGAATGTCTGCGCGAGCGCCATACTGAGCCCGCCGGCGATCAGCGGCAGCCTGCGCTCGGTCTCCTGCGCCAGCGCCACGTCCAGCGGCGGACGGGCGACGAGTTGGTCGAGCAGCGGTTGCAGCTCGATCTCCTCATCCAGCTTCTCGAAGCGATGGATGCTCTGTTGCAGGCCCGCGGTGATCGGCAGATCCCATGGTTCGATCACGTCGCGCACGTTCGCCTTCGCCGACGCCTTGGCAACGAGGAACAGGTCGTAGATCTTCTCGTCGATGAACTCGTCATAGCGCTTGAGATCGTTGTGGTGCACCTGCAGCCCGGCCGCGGCGCGGAAGAAACGCTGAAATTTGACCACACCCATGATCGGCATTTCGGTCAGCTCCTCTCGAGATATTCGTGAATGTGGCGCACCGCCATCGACCCTTCACCGACGGCGGACGCGACCCGTTTGACCGAGCCGCTACGGACATCGCCCACCGCGAAGACGCCGGGCCTGCTCGTCTCGAGCGGTAGCGGCCGACGGCCGGAATCGTGCTGATCCCCGGCCGGGTACACCGCGTCCAGGCCGGTGCGGACGAAGCCGTGCGCGTCGAGCGCCACCGCGTCCCCCAACCACTGGGTGCACGGCATCGCGCCGATGAAGACGAACAGTGCCCGCACCGGGATCGTCGCTCGCTCCGCGGTGCGGTTGTTCTCGACCTCGACGGCATCGAGCTCGCCGACCCCGATCACCTCGCGCACCTCGGTGTTGCGGTGCACCGTCACCCGCGGGTGCTGCTCGATCCGTTCGACCAGGTATCGGGACATGCTCTTGCCCAGATCACCGTCCCGGATCAGCAGGTGCACGTGCTCGACCCGGCCGGCGAGAAACACCGTTGCCTGCCCGGCGGAGTTGCCGCCGCCGACGATCGCCACCGGGTCCACGCCGCACATCGACGCCTCCTGATGGGTAGCGGCGTAGTACACACTGGTGCCTTCGAAGCGCTCGATCCCGGTGACGGCGAGTCTGCGATAGCGGGCGCCGGTGGCCAGGACCAGGGTGCGCCCGAGCAACGCCCCGCCACCGGCCAGCCGCAGCAGTTGGTGGCCGTCCTCGGCCTCCAGCCCGACCACCTCCGCGGACACCAGCAACCGAGCACCGAACTTTCCGACCTGGATGACCGCCCGCTCGGCTAGTTCGGTGCCCGAGATGCCTGCGGGAAAGCCCAGGTAATTCTCGATGCACGAGGAGGTGCCCGCCTGCCCGCCCGCCGCGATCGCCTCCAGCACCGCGGTATCGAGCCCGTCCGAAGCGCCGTACACCGCGGCGGCCAAACCGGCCGGGCCGGCGCCCACCACGATGAGGTCGCACACTTCACGCAGCGTGTCCGGGACCGGGAGGCCGACCAGGCGCGCCAGTTCCGCGTTCGTCGGATTGCGCAGCACGCGCTCGCCCCGCCAGATGACGACCGGCGTGTCCTCGGCTCCGACGCCGAGAGCGCACAGGAGCTGTTCGGCCCGCGTGTCACGCTCGAGGTCGATCCAGTCGTGCGGCAATCGGTTTCGCATCGCGAACTCGCGCAGCCGCCGGGTGTCGGGTGAATAGCAGGAACCGACGATCCGGAACCCGGTCACCATGCCGAGCAGCCGGAGGCGGCGGATCAGATACGCACGCAGAATGAGGTCGCTGAGCATCGGATCGTATTCGACCAGTGCGCGTATGCGGTCGACCGGGACGACCAGCACCTCGCCGTCCTCGATCATCTCCGCGGTGTAGAACGCGACCTGCCCCTCCAGCAGGCCCAGCTCGCCGAGGAACCGGCCGGGCCCGTGCACACGCAGCACCCGGCGCTCCCCCGCGTCGTCGTCGACGATCGCGACGGTGCCGGACAGGATCACGAAGAACTCATCGCTGGGCGCGCCGCCGCGAACCAATACCTCACCGGCGTGCACCGGCCGCCGGGTACCGCCGACGGCAAGCGTCGCCACTTGCGCTGCCGACAATCGCGGAAACGCGCCCACGTCATCGGGAGTTTCGACGCTCATCAGACGAAGTTCTGGTGAACGTAGCACCAGCGCCAAGTCTCGCCGGGCTCCATCGATTGCACGATCGGATGGCCGACTCCCTCCGCGTGCGCTCGCGCGTGCCGCATCGGGGACGAATCACAGCAGCCGACATGCCCGCAGGTCAGGCACAGCCGCAGATGCAACCACGGCGTGCCGAGCCGGAGGCATTCTTCGCACCCCTGCGGGGTCCGCGGCACCACCGATCGGATCGCCGCGACGTGGGGGTCAGTATGGATCGAAGTCATGCGTTCACGTCCTTATCCGTTCGGTCGGACAGGCTTTGGTCCAGCCATCTCCGCAGTTCCGGCATCGGAGCGGCGCCGGCCTGCCGGGCCAGCACCTCGCCGTGGTCGAGTATCAGCAGCGTCGGCACGGCCCGGACGACGAACCGCTCGGCGGTGCGGGGGGCGGCATCGACGTCGACCTTGACCAGCTTCAGCCGGCCTGCCCGCTCGGTCGCGAGCTGTTCGAGGGCCGGGCTGACCAGCACACAGGGCCTGCACCAGGTCGCCCAGAGGTCGACAAGGACTGGCACCGAGGACTTCTCGGTCACCTCGGTGAAGTCATCGTCGCCCGCCGCGACGATCCAGGGCAGCGAGGTGTGGCAGTTCCCGCAGCGCGGTGTGCCGGTCGCCACGGCCGGAACCCGGTTCGATTTCCCGCAGTTAGGGCATTTGATCTTCGCGATCTCCATGGTCCTACCTCGTTTTCAGGCCGCGGCCGCGGGCGCGGTGTACGCGACGGCGAGATCGTCACCGGCCACGGTGACCGTGACGGTGCCGCCCTGACCGATGTCGCCGCGCACGAGTGCCCGGCCGATCTTCGTCTCGACCTCGTGCGCGATGTAGCGGCGCAGCGGCCGCGCGCCGTACACCGGATCGAATCCGCGCTGGGCGATGAGCCTGCGCGCCTCGGGGGTGATGTCGAGCGTGATCTGCCGTTCGGCCAGGCGGCGTCGGAGTTCTTCGAGTTGCAGCACGACGATGTGCTCGATCTGCGGCAGCGTCAGCGGCGTGAACAGCACGATGTCGTCCACGCGGTTGAGGAACTCGGGGCGGAAGTGCCCGCGCAGCTCGGCGAGCACCCGATCCCGCGCGTCCGGCTTGATCTCGCCGTCGGCGGTGACCCCGTCGAGGAGATGATGGGAGCCGATGTTCGAGGTCATGATCACCACGGTGTTGCGGAAATCGACGTGCCTGCCTTGCGAATCGGTGATCCGGCCGTCGTCGAGCACCTGCAACAGCGTGTTGAAGACGTCGGCGTGCGCCTTCTCGATCTCGTCGAACAGCACCACCGAGTACGGCTTGCGGCGCACCGCCTCGGTGAGCTGCCCGCCCTCGTCATAACCGACGTAGCCGGGCGGCGCGCCGATCAACCGGCTGACCGTGTGCCGCTCCTGGTACTCGCTCATGTCCAGGCGCACCATGTTGTCTTCGCTGTCGAAAAGCGTTGCGGCCAAGGTCTTCGCGAGTTCGGTCTTGCCGACGCCGGTCGGGCCGAGGAAGATGAACGACCCGATCGGCCTGCGTGGATCGCGGATGCCCGAACGGGCCCGGATCACCGCGTCGGCGACGAGTTGCACCGCCTCCTCCTGCCCGATCACCCGCTCGTGCAGGATCTCGTCGAGCCGCAGCAGCTTCTCCCGCTCGCCCTCCTGTAGCCGCGCGACCGGGATTCCGGTCCACGCGGCGACGATTTCGGCGATCTCGTCCTCGGTGACCACCTCGCGCAGCAGCGGCTGCTTGCCCTGCTTGGTCTGCAATTGTTCCTCTGCCGCTTGCAGATTGCGTTCCAGCTCGGTGATCTCGCCATAGCGCAACTCGGCCGCGCGGTTGAGGTCGTAGTTGCGTTCCGCCTCCTCTGCTTCGTGGCGCAGTCGCTCGAGTTGTCCACGCAGTTCCTGGACTCGGCGGATCGCCTGCCGTTCGGCCTCCCACTGGGCGTGCCGCGCGTCGGCCTCGGCCCGCACATCGGCGAGTTCGCGGCGGAGCTCCTCGAGGCGAGCCTTGCTCGCGGCGTCGGTCTCCTTGGACAGTGCCGCCTCTTCGATCTCCAGCCGGGTCACCTTCCTGGTGAGTTCATCGAGTTCCGCAGGCATCGAATCGATTTCGGTGCGCAGCCGCGCGCACGCCTCATCGACCAGGTCGATGGCTTTGTCCGGCAGGAAACGGTCGGTGATGTACCGATGCGACAGGGTCACCGCGGCCACCAGCGCGCCGTCCTGGATCTTCACGCCGTGGAACACCTCGAGGCGTTCGCGCAGGCCGCGCAGGATGGACACCGCGTCCTCCACGCTGGGCTCGTCCACCAGCACCGTCTGGAATCGGCGTTCCAGTGCCGCATCGGATTCGATGTGCTTGCGGTACTCGTCCAGGGTGGTCGCGCCGATCATGTGCAACTCGCCACGGGCGAGCATCGGCTTGAGCATATTGCCCGCGTCCAGCGAACCGTCCCCGCCGGACGATCCGGCGCCGACCACGGTGTGCAGTTCGTCGACGAAGAGCAGGATGCGCCCCTCGGCCGCCTTCACCTCGGACAACACCGCCTGCAGCCGCTCCTCGAACTCGCCGCGATACTTCGCCCCCGCGACCAGCGAACCCATATCGAGGGAGAAGATCGTCTTGTCGCGCAGGCCTTCCGGGACGTCACCGCGCACGATGCGCTGAGCCAAGCCCTCGACGATCGCGGTCTTGCCGACGCCGGGATCACCGATCAATACCGGGTTGTTCTTGGTCTTCCTGCTCAAAATCTGGGTCACCCTGCGGATTTCGGCGTCCCGGCCGATCACCGGGTCCAGCTTGCCCGCGCGGGCTTCGGCCACCAGATCGCGGCCGTACTTCTCCAGCGCCTCGTAAGCGCCCTCCGGAGTAGCGGAAGTCACCCGCTGATTACCCCGAACCGTGGTGAGCGCTTGCAGGAACGACTCCCTGGTGATGCCCTGCCCCGCCAGGATCCGACCCGCCGCGGTGCCCGTGCCCTCCTCGGCCAATGCCATGACCAGGTGTTCCACCGAGACATAGGAGTCCTTGAGCCGCTTGGCTTCGCGCTCCGCCGATGCCAGCAGCGCGGCCAATCGCCGGGTGACCATCACCTGCCCCGGCGCGGCGCCGGGACCGCTCACCTTGGGCCTGCGGGCCAGCTCGCGATTCAGCTCGGCGCGCACCGCGTCGAGGTCCGCGCCCGCCTGGTCGAGCAGCCGGGGCACCAGTCCGTCCGGCTGGTCGACCAGGGCGAGCAGCAGATGCTCGCCGTCGACCTCGCTGTGCCCCAATCGCGTCGCCACGTTCTGCGCTTCGCTCAGGGCTTCCCGAGACTTCTCCGTCAGCGTGCTGGTGTCCATCGGGACGCCCTCCTTCGAGGATCGGCTTCGAGTTCATCGATTCGGTTCAGCAGATCGAGCACCAACCCGATTGCCGCGTAGTTCAATCCGAGCCCGGACCGTAAGCGCTGGATTCGGGCGACCTCGGCCACCGCGGACGGTTCGAAGCGGAGATCGGCGCCGTCGCGCGCACCGTCGAGCAGCCCGAGCGCGACCAGCCTGCGCACCAGGCTCGGATGCAGGCCGCAGCGCCGGGAGAACTCGTCGAGCCGCATGCCCGCTCGCCGCACGATCACGTATTGCCGGGCGGGTGCGCTCATTGCTCTCTCCTCGGATCGAAGGTCGACGCGGCGGCCAACTGCTCGAACAGCTCACGTTCGCGCGCGGTCGGTTTCGCCGGCACCATGACCTTGACCTCGGCGTACAGGTTGCCGTCGGCGCCGCGGGGATTCGGCATGCCCGCGCCGCGCAGGCGCAGCTTGCGTCCGGTCGAGGAGCCCGGCGCCACTTTGACTTTCGCCTCGCCGCTCGGCGTCGGGATCGCGACCGTCGCGCCCAGCGCCGCTTCCCACGGGGACACCGGCAGGTCGAGGTAGATGTCGCGACCGACCAACCGGAAGCGCGGGTGCGGCTTGATGTGCACGACGAGGTAGAGATCTCCGGCAGGCGCGTCGCCGCTGCCCCGGCCGCCCTGGCCGGCCAACCGGATCCGCTGCCCGTCGATGACTCCGGCCGGGATGTCGACGTCGTAGGTGCGCTCACCGAGCCGCAGCTTGCGCTTGCCGCCGCGGTAGGCCTCCTCGACGGTCAACTCCAGGGCGGCCTCCTGATCGGCGCCGGGAATCGGTCCGTATCCGCCGCCTCGCCCACCGAAGATGTCGCCGAAGATGTCACCGAAGTCGACGTCGCCATCGAAACCGCGACCGAAGTGAACCCGGGTCCCGCCGGCCCGGCCGCCGCGGAATCCGCCGGCCGCCGCGCCGGCCGGTTCCTCGTAGTCCTCCGGCACCCGCCGGAAGTCCGCACCGAAGCGGTCGTAGCGACTCCTCGTCGCCGGATCGGACAGGACCTCGTAGGCCTCACTGACCTCCTTGAACCGATCCTCCGCCGCCGGGTCGGCGTTCACATCCGGGTGATATCGCCGCGCCAGCTTGCGATACGCCTGCTGGATCTGGTCCTTGTCGGCGTCGCGAGGAACCCCGAGGATCTCGTAGTAGTCGCGCGCCATCGACGCTCACCCCTCGCGACTGCTGACGATCACGGCCGCCGGACGCAACTGCTGTCCGTTCTCGCCGTACCCGGGGCGCAGCACCTCGACGACGGTCCCCGGCGGGAGATCGGGGCGGTCGACCACGCTGACCACCTCGTGCAGTTCCGGAGCGAACGGGACGCCCACCTCCGAATGCCTTGGGTAGCCGAGCTGTTCGAGGACCTGCACCGCCTGGTCCCGGATCGCCCGCACGCCGGCGACCAGCGGGTCCGTCTCGCTGTTCGCGTGCGCCAGCGCCAATTCCAAGTTGTCCAGCATCGGCAGCCAGGCGCCGCTGACCTTCGCTCGTTCGCCCGCCCGCTCTCGATCGAGATCCCTGGCGTAGCGCTTGCGCAGGTTGTCCAGATCCGCGGCGGTGCGTCGCCAGCGATCCTCCCACTGGGCGATCTCGGGATCGGGTTGTTCCTGCTCGGCAGGCTCCGGGCCTGGGGCGTCGGTGATCGACTGGTCTGCGGAGGTTTCCATCACGAACCTCCTCAGCTCCGGTCGAACTCGGCGTCGATCACGTCGTCGTCACCGGGCGCGCCCGCTCGCGCACCCGCGTAGCTGGACTCTCCGTCGCCGCCACCGGATGCCGTGGGCTGCAACCCGTACACCAATTGCTGTAGCTCCGAGGTGAGCGACTGCACCCGGTCGAGCGGCTCTTCCTCCTTGACCGCGCGTCTGGCGTCGGCGATCAGCATCTCGGCGCGTGCGCGCTCATGCGGCGGCGCGCTGTCGCCGAGTTCGGCCAGCCGCCGTTCCACCTGGTACGCAGCGGAATCCAGCGCGTTGCGGGCATCGACCGCCTTACGCAGTTGTTCGTCCTCGCGCCGATGCTGCTCCGCCTCGGCCAGCATCCGGTCGACCTCGCTCTGGCCCAGATTGGACTGCTCGCTGATCGTGATGCTCTGCTCCTTACCGGTGTCCTTGTCCCGCGCCGTGACATTGAGGATGCCGTTGGCGTCGATGTCGAAGGTGACCTCGACCTGCGCCTGGCCACGCGGCGCAGGCCGGATGTCCTCCAGCCGGAACCGGCCGAGCACGCGGTTGTCGGCGGCGCGCTCCCGTTCACCCTGGAGCACAACCACATCGACGGCGGGCTGGTTGTCCTCCGCGGTGGAGAACACCTCGCTGCGCCGGGCCGGGATGGTGGTGTTGCGTTCGATGATCTTCGTCATCACCCCGCCCTGGGTCTCCACGCCCAGCGACAGCGGCGTGACGTCCAGCAGCAGCACGTCGGAGACCTCGCCCTTGAGCACGCCCGCCTGCACCGCCGCCCCGAGCGCGACCACCTCGTCCGGGTTGACGCTCATGTTCGGGTCCTTGCCGCCGGTCAGCCTGCGCACCAACGCCTGCACCGCCGGGATGCGCGTGGAACCACCGACCAGGATCACCTCGTCGATGTCGTTGGCGGTGGCCTTGGCATCGGCCATGGCCTGCTCGACCGGGCCGAGGCAGCGCTGCACCAGATCCGCGGTCAGGTCCTCGAACTTCGAGCGCATGAGCGTGGTGGTGAGGTGCTTGGGTCCGTTCGCGTCGGCGGTGACGAACGGCAGATTCACCTGCGTCTGCGTCACCGAGGACAACTCGACCTTGGCCTTCTCCGCCGCCTCGAAAAGTCGTTGCAGCGCTTGCGGATCCGCGCGCAGGTCGATGTGCTCGGCGCGCTGGAACTCGTCGGCGAGATAGTCGACGATGCGCCGGTCGAAATCGTCACCGCCCAAATGCGAATCGCCCGCGGTGGAGCGGACCTCGACCACGCCCTCACCCACATCGAGCAGGCTGACATCGAAAGTGCCACCGCCCAGGTCGAATACGAGCACCGTCTCGTGGGTCTGCTTGTCCAATCCGTAGGCCAGCGCGGCAGCGGTCGGCTCGTTGATGATGCGCAAGACCTCGAGTCCCGCGATCCGGCCTGCGTCCTTGGTGGCGTTGCGCTGCGCGTCATTGAAATAGGCGGGCACGGTGATCACCGCTTCCTTGACCCGCTCGCCCAGGTACTTGCTCGCGTCGTCGACCAGTTTGCGCAGCACCAGCGCGCTGATCTCCTCGGGCGCATACAGTTTGCCGCGCACATCGAATCGGGCGACGCCGCCCTCGCCCTCGACCACGTCGAAACTCACCGCCTTGGCTTCCGCCGAGATCTCGTCGAAGTGGCGCCCGATGAATCGCTTCGCCGAATAGATCGTGCCCTTCGGATTCAAGATCGCCTGTCGGCGGGCGAGCTGACCCACAAGGCGCTCACCGCTTTCGGTGAACGCGACCACCGATGGCGTGGTGCGCGCCCCCTCGGCATTGGCGATCACCACCGGCTCCCCGCCCTGCCAGCTCGCGATAACCGAATTCGTCGTGCCCAGATCGATTCCTACAGCAGTGGCCATATCAATTCCTTCGGATCGGCGCGACCGCCCGGCCGCCGGATACTCGACACCGCCAATCCTCCCGACCCGGCCCGAACCACGAAACGGCCCCGCGAGGTGAAAAACCCGGCCCGATTCGCCCTGTCCGGACAGGGGCTACGGACCTGCGGGGCATGCTCATCCCGCTGCCCGGCACAATGCCGACATGATCACCGATGACGCCGTTTACCTCGACGGACAGCTGCGGCCCGAGCTCCGGGCGACGGGTTCGGACGCCAGCCACAAGGTGCCCGGGGCATTCGCTTGGATCGGTGTTCGGGATCTCGACGACGATGATCTCGCCCGTCTACACCGAGCGGTCGGCCTGGATCCGGTCTTGCTGTCCAAGGCGCATCGAGAGCTGCCACGTCCAGGCCTGGAGGTGCAGGGCGAGACCGTCGTCATCGCGATGCCGACGGGCCATTTCGATCCCGACCGCATCTCGCTCGACGTCGGGGATGTATTGCTCGCCGTAGGAAGGGATTTCATCGTCACCGTCGGCGCCGAGTTCGCTCTGCCGACCACATCGGAAACCCCCACCGATCTCGCCGGCGGCCCGCTCGCCGCATTCCGCCTCGTCCTCGACTTCATCATCGACGGCTATCTGGACCTGCTCGACCACCTCGATCGTGAGATCAAACAGGTCGAGGGCGAAGTCTTCTCCACCGGCGGCGCAAACCCGGTCGAACAGATCTACCGGCTACGACGCCTGCTGATGGAATTCGAACAAACCACGTCCCCACTCGTCGACGAACCCCTCGAACGCCTGGCCCGCCGCCGCCTCCCCGCCTGGATCGCCGACGACCCCTACAGCACCGACATCGGCGAACAAGCCCTGCACGAAATCGACCGCCACTTCCGCCACATCGACAACCGCGTCCGCGCCCGCCGCGAACTCCTCGACGGCGTCCTCAACGCCAACCTCACCCAGGTCGGCATCCGCCAAAACGAAGACATGCGCAAGATCTCCGCCTGGGTAGCCACCGCCGCCGCCCCCACCCTGGTCGCCGGCATCTACGGCATGAATTTCGAAGGCATGCCCGAACTCTCCTGGACCTACGGCTACCCCGCCGCCCTCACCCTGATGATCGCGCTCGCCACTTTGGTGCATGTGCTTTTTCGACGGAAAGGGTGGTTATGAAACCACCTGATCCCGGCCGGGCCCTCAGGAGAACTCCAAATAATCGGCCAGCTCCAAGAGGTCCTGGATGTCGGGCTCGAAACCGTAGATCATCGCGTGGCTCTGCAGACCGTGCGCCTCGGAGCGAATGATCTCCGGGTCGAGTTCATCAGCAAGGTGCGAAAGCTCGGCGAAGATCACGCGTTCCGCATCGGGGCGGACGCTGCTGAGGTCTATGCCGAGGAGCAGAGCGTGGTCCTCAACCGTGTCGAGATCGCCTAGGGTCTCGATACTCGCCAGAGCCCTTGCGCATAGATCGCTTGCGGTGTCGGACACATCGGCCCAATTCAGGTGGCGCTTCATCCCAGCCGCGAAGGCGAGGCCGCGCGCTACCGGCACGGTTTCGTTGCCTGAAAGGAGCTCTCCGACCTTATCGCAGACCCATTCGCTGTCGGTCCGACGTCCGTACATACCGAGAAGCGCGGCAGCGTCGTTGAGCTTCAACAGATACTCAGAGGTGTTGGAAACCGACAGTTCCATCTCCGCATATCGTTTGACTCGATCGACGATCTCGATTCTGTGCTTCCGGAGCACGTCACCCAGTACCGGGCGAATCCTGGTACGGAGGTCTGGACCTGCCGAAAGATCTCCACTGGCGTAGGCAAGTTCTACCAGCTGCTCGAGTGTCTGCGCGTTGTCGATGCGCTCGCCGGCCATAGCGGAATCGTCTAGGCGGCCTTGGATGAAGCCGCGCAGCCCCGGATTTGCCAGCGCGACTGTTAGGCCGGCCGGTTTTCCACTGACGGAAATCCACATGGGCGTCAACGATTGCCATGTCGCGACCCAATCCTTGGCAGGTGTTGCGGGGGCGACAAGCCGACGCAACTCGTTCATCGAGACGTAGCGCGGCGCGAGCGTCGCCAGAGTAAGCACGATTTCTGCCGAGAGACCGTCGAGCATTGCCCAGCTGCTAGCCCAGATGTACTCAGGGTCATCGAGTGCGGCTGTGAGCTGTTCGAGCGCTTCATCGACTGTAACGTCGTCCGCGAACTGTTCGCAGACTGCCTCGATGACCCGCGGATTGAACGATTGATGCCGAATTATGCTGATGATCCGGCGATCTCGATCGAGGACAGCCCGGTCTTCGACAGACAACCCGGAAAATAGGAGATGGGTCAGCAAAATTTGCTTCCTGACCAGGTCGGGCCAGTTCTCTACCGAAATCTCGTATCGATACTTCCGATCTTTCGCCAGCCGTTGTAATGATCTGTCACCAAACGACTCGGCCCGGCTCAAGACTTCGCTCGATGAGATGACAATCAAGCGCTTATTGGTGTCGCGGCGCTGAGCGATCGCGGACACCAGTCTTTGTATACTGGCAGCGTTTTCATTGGCAAAAGGCGAGAGCGCCGCCTCACCGAGCGGATCTGAAAGCAAAAAGAACTGCCGCGTTGCATCCTGGCGCCGTAGCAGCTGCCAACACTGGTTCGGGTCGCTGGAGCCCCCGATCACATTCCAGCCTTCATACGCTCGCTGCAATGCCAGAACCTCTGCCAAGTAACTCTTCCCGACACCGGGCGCTCCGGTCAGGACGCACACACCCGCATCGTCGAGCGCCTTCGCCACCTGATGAAAATCTGGTGTATCAACCCAAAACCGTGCGCGGCGTGCAATGTCCTCGAGGAGCTCGAATGACTGGTTCCACCATTGATTGCCTACGATCGTCTCGAGTACTGCCGCTGAGGAGAGCCACAGCTTGAAGTGGCGACGTTCGACATCCGATTCGATATCGAGTGCCGCGTTGAGTTCATCGGGACCCCAGACATCTTTCTGCGGGATGCCGAAGATATTCATGATCTCGGCCTCTGTCGCCGCATTCACCGGATGCGAGGTTACAAAAATATACCGATTCGCCTTTATAAAACCATCTTTCGCGGTTTCATTTTTTGCCGCTGAAATCAGTTTGGAGCGATCGGATTTCAGATAATGCTTACACTGCACAACTATGCGATGGCCATCCGGCCGAACCTGAAGGAGGTCAATCCCCCGATCCACGCCGGACGGGTAGGCATGCAGATCCAGCCCGAGCCGCGCGTTCAGGATGTCGCGCACCAGATACTCGAAGTCCACGTCGGATAATGTGTGGAAGTCGTAGTCTGGCAAAACTGCTCACCCCTGGTCGAAAGTCCACTGTCATTGCATTGCGACGCAGAATCTTTCATAATCTTGCCATAATGATCCGACTCCGGCTCACGATGGGGGATACCAACTTTGCGCGTCCAGCTGATCGGCCTCGGCCTCGTTGCCGCGGACGAGCCTCATCGTGAGCCATATCTCGAACGTGTGATCGAAAACGAGGTTCAAGGCTTCTTTCTCGACCACATCAAGGCACTCCGCTCGATGTCCGAAAAGCCCGACGCCCCGCCCCACGCCCGCTTCATCGACCCCGAGGCGCAGGCGGTCTTTCATACGTTGCACTCCGGTGACGACGAACAATTCTCCACGTCGGCGGGTGCACTCACCAAGCGTTTGGTTGAACGGATGAACGGCCGCACTCCCAGGGGTCTACTCGCCTGCGTCCGCGCGGATGGTGACGCCGGACGGGTCACTGCCGTCATGAAGCTGCAGATCGACTCGTCGCGCGGCACTCGGCTCGAGCAGCTCGCTTCCGGCGAGGTCCGCTTGGCCGCAGTAACCAATCTGGTGCGCGAACAGCCGGGAAAACTACAGAAGGGGATCCTGCTCGCGAGCGACATGCCCGCCGAGGAAGTCCTGTGCGGCGACACCTTGGAGCATCAATCTCGTTATTTCCCAGAGGCATTCGGTATCCAGGTCTTCGCGAAACCCCGACAGGGCCTGGCCGGCTTGATGCAGGCGGTCGCCGAATACAACCCCGACCTGGTACCCGACGTGGTGGAAACATTGCCACAGGTCTCCTCCGGATCTGCCCGCTCCGTGCTGACGGAGCTGGGCGAACACGTCACCGACCTGGACACCGACGCGCAAACGCGCATTCTCAGCAGCCTGACGGATGCCTCCCGACCCATCGCTCAGATCGACACCGCACGAGGAGTCGACGCGAAGATCGAATTCGACGGCCTGATCATCAAGGGACCCGCAGACATCTTCCATAGCAGGGTCTTGGTCCGCCCAACACTGGGCGGCACACACGAAATCGTCATTGCAGTCGACAGCAGGCCCGAGATCACCTATCGCCCAGGGCGATCTAATCCTGGCCAGCACCGCACCGACACCCCCCGCTCGAACCCAACCAACAGCTGAGCTGCTCAACGAGAGCTGCAGGCAGCCCGATCATCCACGTGCGCCAACATATCGGTGCCTGAAGCAATCGACGGGCGGGCGAGCCATCGCGCCGGAGTACTCCGCTCAGGCCCTTACCAACAGCGGCAGAGGCGGTCGGCGGGCCACTCAAGGCAGGCCCGCGAAAACGTCCAGGGGGTGCAGCTTCGAGAACTGGCGAACTGGGTCGGGGTTCGGACCCGAAGGCGTCGAGAGCTGGCGAACCCGGGTGGGGGTCCGGGGGCGCGGCTTCGGGTAGGCGAACCCGGGAGGGGTCCGGGGGCGAAGCCCGCCGGGCAGGGTGTGGGGGTTGCACCCCCACAAAACACGCGGAACGCGAAAACGGCTCATGCTCTCTATGAGCATGAGCCGTCTAGCGTGGAGCTAAGGGGAATCGAACCCCTGACCTTCTCGATGCGAACGAGACGCGCTACCAACTGCGCTATAGCCCCGTGCGGCTCCGGAGAACCGCGCTGTGTCACTGTAGCAAAGGTTGCCGCGAGACTCCGAATCGCGTGGTCTAGCTGGGGTTTTTCGGAGTTACGCCGGTGTGGTTATTCGCCTGCGGCGCGGCGCATGTCGTTGCCGCCGGTGCGGTCGCGCAGGGCGCGGGCGGTGGCGGGGTCGAAGGGGTCGAGGTGGTCGAACATGGGGTCCTCGTCGTCGGTCTCCAGGAGGGCGGAGCGGCGGCGTAAGGCGCGGGCGGTGTCGCGGTCCATGGCGGCGCGGGCGGCGTGTGATTGCCGGGGGCCGGGGTGTTCGCCGAGTTGTTCGGCGCGGCTGAGGCGGGCGGCTCGGCGGCGGCGGATGTCTTCTTCTATCCGTACCTGCTTGCGCAGGTAGGTGAGGTAGCCGACGAGGACGACGGCGGCGAGGCCGCAGCCCCACCAGAAGTGCGGGGAAAGGGCGACGGCGAGGCCGCCGAACAGCAGGCCGGCCAGCACGAGGCCGAGGACGGCGCGCTGGCGGAAGGTGTAGCGGGCGGCGCGGGCGATGGCGTCGGCCTCGGGGTCGTAGCCGCCGCGACCGCGGCGGGTGGGGACGTAGTCGAGGTCGTCGGGGTCGTAGTCGTCGCGGGGGCGGCGCGTGGCGCGCTCGGGTTCGTCGTCGTCGAAGTAGTCGTCGTGCTCGACGCGCGCGGGAGCGGTGGAGGGCGCGGGGGGTATCCGGGCCGCGACCGGTTCGGTGCGCTGTTCGCCCACCTCGTCATCATCGACCGTGTCGTCGTTCCGCGCAGCGAGTTCGTCGTCGGAATCGGCTTCCGCGCTTACGGTTTCGTCGTCGGACGGCTCGGCATCCTGGTCCGCCGGGGTTACTTCGTCGAGTTCGGTGTCGTCGAGTTCGGCGTCAGCGATGTCCGGATCGGGGTGGGATGCCGCGGATTCGGCGATCGCCGGTAGGTCACCTTCGGTGACTGGTTCGTCGGCCGGTGTTGTCATCCGGTCCTCCGCATCATCGCTGTGGGCATGCTTTCTCTGTGCGCGGCGAGGCCGCCAGTTGGGGTCGGTTTCGTGGCCTGCGGCCGGTCCACTCTTGGTGCGCCGCTTGGAATCTCCGCGGACGAGCACGCGGGTGGCGAGGGCGGCGTCGGTGGTGCGCCGGATCCTCGGGTGCCGGTCGGCGAGAATGGGGAACAGGACGAAGACCCAGAGCACGACCAGTCCGATCCACAGGATTGAATTCGGCATCTCGGTCAGCACCTCCGTCCCGGCCTGGTTTGGTCCGTTCGGCCGGCGAGCGGTGCGCAGCACGCCCCGCGTCCGCCCGGCTTCCGTCCGTCGCTGCGGCATGGACGCCGGTCGCCTCGCAGGCTCCCTGCCGAGGGTGCAGGACGCACCTCCGACGTCCGTAGGTTAATTCCGGGACGCGCCGAGATACGGCAGGCGCGCCGTGCACACCCGCCACACCTGTCACAAAGCCACCAATTCTGCCGCGCGTCGGATGCGCCGGGCGTGTCCGTATTGCACGATTATCCGGGTAGAACGGCCCGGCCCTCCCGCACCAGCCGGTCGACGACGGTGCCCATCAGTTCCTCGACGGTGATCCCGACCAGCAGATGATCGCGCCAGGCGCCGTCCACGTCGAGGTATCGCCGCAGCAGTCCCTCCTCGCGAAAACCGACATTGCGCAGGACCGCCTGGCTGGCCAGGTTTTCCGGCCGCACGGTCGCCTCGACCCGGTGCAGGCCGATCGGGCCGAAGCAATGGTCGAGCCCGAGCGCCAACGCGGCGGTCGCGACCCCTTGACCGCTGAGTTCTTTGGCGACCCAGTAGCCGATCCAGCCCGAACGCAGCGCGCCGCGCACGATATTGCCGACGGTCAGCTGCCCGCTGAACGCGCCGTCCACCTCGATCACCAGCGGGATCATCGCGCCGCGCCGGGCCTCGGCCTTCAGGCTCGACCACAGCGACGGCCAGTTGGACGCGTGGTTACGCGCCTCCCACGCCCCGCGACCGGTCGGCTCCCACGGCTCCAGATGCGCCCTGTCCTGCAGGCGGATTCGGCTCCACGCGGCGGCGTCGCGCAGCCGCACCGGACGCAGCGTCACCTCGCCCGCGCTGACCCGGATCGGGCCGAGACGCGCGGGCCAGCCGGGATGCTGGGTGACCCGGAACATGTTCATCGCCTCCACGCCTCAGCCGCGCTGTGCGAGAAAAGCGACCCGGACCTCGTCACCGGTGCGAATCTCGGTGTCGTCGGGATCTATCACGATCAAGCTGTTCGCCTCGGCCAAGGTGGCCAGCAGGTGCGACGAGGCGCCCGCGCCCCCGCCGAGTGGTTGCACGAGGTAGTCACCGGTGGCCTCGTCGCGCATGAGTTGCGCGCGCAGGTAGCCCTTGCGACCGGCCATCGAGCTGATCGGCGTGATGGTCCTGGCCATGATGATCCGGCGCATCGGATGCCTGCGCCCCAACGCGATTCGGATCAGCGGACGCACCATCACCTCGAACACGACCAGCGCGCCGACCGGGTTGGACGGCAGCAGGAAGGTGGGCACCTCATCGCGCCCGAGCCGGCCGAAACCCTGCACCGAGCCGGGATGCATGGCGACGCGGGCGATTTCGAGTTCGCCGAGCCCCTCGAGCGCCTCGCGTACCTGATCGGAAGCCCAGCCGCCGACCGCGCCGGCGATGACGACGACCTCCGAGCGCACCAGCTGCCCCTCGACCACGTCGCGCAGCCTGCGCGGATCGGCGCTCACGATGCCGACCCGGTTGACGTCCGCGCCCGCGTCCCTGGCCGCGGCGGCGAGGGCGTAGGAGTTCACGTCGTACACCTGGCCGGGACCGGGCGTCCGGTCGATATCGATGAGTTCGCCGCCGACCGAGATCACCGACAAGCGCGGCCGCGGATGCACGAGCACCTTGTCCTGCCCGACCGCCGCGAGCAATCCCACCTGGGCCGCGCCGATGATGGTGCCCGCGCGCACGGCGACATCGCCGGGCTGCACATCGTCGCCGATGCGCCGCACGTAGTCGCCGGACCGGACCGGCTCGTAGATCTTGATCTTCGCCCGGCCGCCGTCGGTGAAGTCCAAGGGCAGCACGGCATCCGCGAGCGTCGGCAGCGGCGCGCCGGTGTCGACCCGGACGGTCTGGCGCGGCTGCAACCGGATCGGCTGGCGGGATCCGGCGATCACCTCGCCGACCACCGGCAGCGTCAGGTCGACGAGTTCGTCGTCCTCGTTGCGGATGTCGGTGCCCGCGGCGGCCACGTCGACGCTGCGCACCGCGTAACCGTCGATCGCCGCCTGGTCGAATCCGGGCAGCGGTCGTTCGGTGACGACGTCCTCGGCACACAGCAGGCCCTGGGCCTCGGAAATCGCGACCCGGACCGGCCGAGGGGCGACCGCCGCGGCGGTCACCTTGATCTGCTGATCCTCAACCGAGCGCATCCAGCCCTTCCTGATCTCTCCGCACACCTGTGATTCCACCGCGCGATTTCGCTTCGGCACAACCCTTTAGGCGCGCGTGATGGTGAACCATCATTGGTACCCGACGGCCCACTATCGAGGAAACCCGACGCCTCAGTCGTAGGTCGTCAGCTGCGGATCCCAGTCGGGACCGAGCCGATGCTCCAACCACTCCCGGAGGGCGGGGCCGTATTCGTCGCGTTCCAAAGCGAAATCGACCGCAGCACGAAGATAGCCGCCCGGGTTGCCCAAATCGTGGCGCGACCCACGGTGCACCACCACATGAACGGGATGACCTTCGGCGATGAGCAGCGCGACGGCGTCGGTGAGTTGCAATTCGCCGCCCGCGCCGGGCTCGATTCGGCGCAGCGCGTCGAAAATCGCGCGGTCCAACAGGTATCGGCCGGCCGCGGCGAAGGTGGACGGCGCTTCGGCGAGCGCGGGCTTCTCCACCATGCCCTTGACCCGCAGCACATTCGGGTTCACCGCGTCCGGCACGGTCTCCACGTCGAATACGCCGTAGGCGCTGACCTCGTCCTTGGGCACGTCGATGGCGCACAGCACGGTGCCGCCGCGCTTGCGCCGCACCCGGCACATCACGTCCAGCACGCCCGCGGGCAGCACCAGGTCGTCCGGCAGCAGCACGGCGATGGCGTCCTCGTCGTCGTCGAGCACCGCCTCGGCCTGCGCGACCGCGTGGCCGAGGCCGAGCGGTTCCTCCTGCACGACCGAGGTCACGTCGAGCAGCCCCGGCGCCCTGCGCACCTTCTCCAGCAGCTGGAACTTGCCGCGCTCGGCGAGGGTGCCCTCCAGCACGAGATCCTCGACGAAGTGCGCGACGACACCGTCCTTACCCGGTGAGGTGACGATCACCAGCCGCTGGGCGCCGGACTCGGCGGCCTCGGTGGCGACGAGTTCGATGCCGGGGGTATCGACCACCGGGAGGAGTTCCTTGGGCACCGTCTTGGTCGCGGGCAAGAATCGCGTTCCGAGCCCGGCGGCAGGCACCACGGCCGTGCGAAAGCACGACTCCAGCGGTACATCGCCGGGCTGTCCGGCCTTTGCTGTCATGCGCATACCCTATCCATCGTCGCAGCCCCTGACTCGGCGTCGAGCCGACCGGTATTCCGGTCAGCCTATGGTGATCGCCATGGAGATGCCCGGTGAGCGCGATAAACATGCATGGCGCACCGAAATTCTTGCTCGACGGGCGGCGATGACCGCCGAAGAGCAGGCGATGAACAGCCTCGCGCTGGTGGCGGCCGTCGGGCGGCTCACGGTGCCGGAGTGGGTTTGCGCGTATGTTCCCGTGCGCGGCGAACCGGGGTCGACGCAGATGCTGGACGCCCTGCGGACGGCGGGCGCGCGGGTGCTGGTTCCGGTGACCGGACCACCGGGGCCGCTCGATTGGGCGGAGTACACCGGGCGGGACAGCTTGCGGCGAGCCCGTTTCGGTCTGCTCGAACCGGTCGGCGAATCGCTGCCCAGTACCGCGATCGCCTGGGCGGAGCTGATCTTGGTGCCTGCGCTCGCGGTGGATCGGCGCGGGGTGCGGCTCGGGCGCGGTGCGGGGTACTACGACCGGACGCTCTCCGCCGCGCGGCCGGACGCACGGTTGGTCGCGGTGGTCGGCGACGCGGAACTCGTGGACCGGCTGCCCGAGGAGCCGCACGACTCGCGCATGGGCTGGGCACTCACCCCCGGCGGCGGCCTGCAACGGCTTGGCGAAGATCACGCCCCGGAATGAAAGGTAGATTGGCAACGTTGGCACTGTCGGCTGTAGAGTGCCAGAGGACTAACTCGCGGAGGATGCTGTGCCAACTTACTCGTATGCGTGCACCCAGTGTGACAACCGCTTCGACATCGTTCAGTCCTTTTCCGACGATGCGCTGACGGTGTGCCCGGAGTGCTCCGGAAAGCTGCGCAAGCTGTTCAATTCGGTCGGCATCGTGTTCAAGGGCAGCGGTTTCTACCGCACCGACAGCCGCGGCGGCGCGTCCACCGCGAGCGAGCCGGCGAAGTCCGACAACGGCTCGAAGGAGTCGAGTTCGTCGACCTCGTCCAGCTCGGATTCCGGCTCGTCCAACGGCAGCAGCACCACCGCCAGCACGGCCGTGGCCAGCTGATTCGCCGAATTATCCACAGTCCCTCAGTTATCCACAGCTAGCCCTTTTCCCGGGCGGACGGGTGTGGCCGCGGTCATAGGATCCGGCCATGACTCGCCCCTTCGCCGATCTCGGTACGCGGTTTCCGACGTGGCATCGACCACCTTGGGCGGACAGCCTGCTGCTGCGCCGGCTCCTCGCCGGCGGCCTGGCCTTCCTCGCGGCGGCGTTGTTCCTGCGCGGCGACCCCGGCGCCGAACGAACGCCGGTCGTCGTCGCCGGCCACGATTTGGCGCCGGGCCAGGTACTCGAAGCGAATGATCTTCGATCGGCTCCTCGTGAATCCACCGCACTGCCCGACGGTGTCGTGCGCGATCCGGCCGAGTTGATCGGCGCCACCTTGACCGGGGCCATGCGCGCCGGGGAGGTATTCACCGATATCCGAGTCGTCGGGCCGCGCCTGGCCGCCGTCGCGACCGGCGCGCGCGACGCGCGGATCGTGCCCATTCGACCGGCCGACACCGCCGTCGCCGAAATCCTGCGCGCCGGTGACCGGGTGGATGTGGTCGGCGGTGAGGAGCAGGGTTCGCGACCCGCCCGCACGCTCGCCACCGACGCGGCGGTCATCCTGGTGTCCGGGCCGGGCGACGGGCGCGCCACGAAAGAGCGCGTGGTCTTGGTCGCGATGGACGCCGAACATGCCACCGCGGTCGCGGCGGCGTCGCTGCATACCGCGCTCACCGTTGTCTTCCATTGAGTTGTCCGCACATTTGCCATCAAGGTCAACTAGCATCGGCGATACCGAAGGCGTCGACCGCCGAGCACGACTTTGTCAGCTCCACACGTAGAGGAGATATCGGCAATGCTCAAGGGTTTCAAGGATTTTCTATTCCGCGGAAACGTTGTCGACCTGGCGGTGGCGGTGGTCATCGGCACCGCGTTCGTCGCGATCGTCACCGCATTCACCAATGGCATCGTCAACCCGATACTGGCCGTATTCGGCGGCAACAATGAACTCGGTCTCGGTTTCCAGCTCGTTGCCGACAAACCGGCGACCTTCGTCCAGGTCGGTCCGATCATCACCGCCGCGATCAATTTCGTGATCATCGCCGCGGTGCTGTACCTGGTGCTCGTGCTGCCCGCGCTGCACGTGAAGAAACGGTTCAGCAAGGACGCGGTGGAGCTGAGCGACACCGAACTGCTCATTCAGATCCGCGACCTGCTCGCCGAGGGCCAGCGCAGCGCGGGCGGAAAGCACGAGTCCTGAAAAGACTTGCGCGGGAACAGGAAACGGGCCCGCCGCGATAGCGACGGACCCGTTTACCTTGGGCTGATTGATATTCGAGATCAGCCGAGGCTGAAAGGCTGTCCCCACAGGACAACCCAGGTGATGACGTTGTCGGTCTCCACCTCGACCTTCACGAACGAACGAGCCTGCGCGTAACCGCCGCAACCGGACAGACCGATGGTCTCGTCGGCCCAGGTGGTCGAAGCGCTCGCGCCCTTGAACGCCCAGCTCTTCTTGTGCACCTCGTTACCGAAGTCGTCGGCCTTTTCCCGGTCGATGACGTAGAACGAGGTCGCCTGGCCGGGGCCGAGCGACAGGTTGGCGCCGGTGGTGGCGCCGATCTTCGGGCTCTTGCCCTCCCAGTCGGTGCCGGCGGTCATGCCGCCTTCCGCGCCACCGCCGTCGATGTTGACCTGGCAGGCGACGACGTAGCCCGGGATGATCGCGCCACCCTTCGCACCCTGGATATCGACCGACGCGGAGCCGGAGACCCACGCGTTGCGGTGTACCGGGGTCGAGCCCATGGACGGGCTGATGTTGGCCGACTCGTTGGTCAGCCGGACCGTCACCACGGTGCCGTCGGACAGCGTCTTGACGAGTTCACCGCCCGGCAGCGGGATGAAGGTATCGGCGCTGGCGGCGCCGGTGGAGAACAGCCCGACCGCCATCGTGGCGGCGGCGCAGAGCCCTGCCGCCCGCGCGAGTTTCTTTCGGTTGATCATTGTATGTGTGTCCTAAGGGATCGAATTCGCTTCAGCGAGAACAGAGATGACAGATCCGGCGGGCTCAGCCGATGCTGAACGGCGCACCGTAGAGGGTGGTCTTGGAGTAGTTGTCGCCGATGATCTCGACGACGGTGTAAGACCTGGCCTGGGCGTACCCGGCACAGCCCTGGATCTCGATCTCGGCGTCTTGGTACTCGACCGAGTAGACGCCCGGCTTGGTGATGTCCTTGCTGTCGATACCGACGAACTTGACTTGTCCCGGGCCCAGTTTCAGCCCGATGGAGCCGCCCGCGGTGGCGCCGCTGAGATTGATGCCACCGGAGATGCCCGCGGAAATCGCGTTGTCGGCGATGCTGACCTGGCAGCCGACGATGTAGCCGGTGTTCAGCTGCGACGTTCCGTGCGTCGAAGAATTGTTGGTGCCCGGGGCGCCGGTGGCGCCGTTGTTGGGTCCGGCCTTGCCTTCAGGCGTCACGCTGACATCGGCGACGGCGTTACCCGACACCCACACCACGCGCCCCGCGCCATTCGCCGCCAGCGACGGCGAGATCAAGGCGTGCTCACTGTTGCGCGAGATGGTGACGCCGGGTCCGATCTTCTGGCCGTCCGGCAACGGCACAAAGGTATCGGCGTTCGCGGCGCCGGTCGAAAGCAGGCCCATGGCCACGGCAGCCGCAGCGCCGGCGCCCGCGATGCGGACCCCTCGATGCAGACCCCTGGTGCGGATCTTGCTCATACTTCCCCTCATCAGGTTCTAGCGGTCGACCCCGGGTTGTCGAGGCCGAGTTAACCCCTTTCAGGCCGGCCGCACCTGGTGGAATGTTCTGTCCATCAGGTGATGAGCCGTCCATCCCGTCATAGGACGATCTCGGGTGGGGCTTATGTTATTGGTTTCCGCCGGAGTTCTCAGAGATTTCGAGTATGTTACTGCGAATATGTTCGCCAAAAAATGTTGGGGGACAACACTTTTGCACACGAAACTAGCCCGTCGCATAGGGCGCGACGGGCTGGTTTCGTGAACGTGCGAAGTGCGTTACTCCACTCGATCAGCCGAGGCTGAACGGAGCTCCCCACAGCGTCACCCAGGTGACCACACTGTCGGTTTCGACCTCGACATTGATGAAGGCACGCGCCTGCGCGTAACCGGCGCAACCGGTCAGGCCGATGGTCTCGTCGGCCCACGTCACCGAGCCGCTGGTGCCCTTGAACTTGTTGCGCTTCTTGTGCGCCTCGTTGCCGAAGTCGTCGGCCTGCTCGAGATCGAGCACGTAGAACGACTTGGACTGGCCGGGGCCGAGCGACAGGTTGCCGCCGCTGTTGGCGCCGACACCGCCGGTGACGTTCTGGCCGTCACTCCAGTCGACATTGCCCTCGACGCCGCCGGTGGCGCCGCCGCCGGCGATGTTGACCTGGCAGCCCACGGTGTAGCCCGGGAAGATCGCGCCGCCGGCCGCACCGGACAGCTCGACCTGCGCGCTGCCGGAGACCCACGCGTTGCGGTGCACCGGGGTGGAACCCATGGACGGGTTGATGTTGGCGGACTCGCCGACCAGCTTGATCGTCACCACGGTGCCGTCGGACAGCGTCTTGGTGATTTCACCGCCGGGCAGCGGGACGAAGGTATCGGCGTTCGCGGCGCCGGTGGAGAACAGGCCCAAGGCCATGGTGGCAGCGGCGCCGACACCGGCCATCCGCGCCAAGTTCTTACGGTTGATCATTTGTACTACCCCTCGAGGGATTGAGTTCGCTTCAGCGAGAAGATTGTTCGTGGATTCGACGGACGTCAGCCGATGCTGAACGGCATCCCGTACAGGGTGGTCTTCGAGTAGTGGTCGCCGATGATCTCGACGACGGTGTAGGCGCGCGCCTGGGCGTAGCCCGCGCAACCCTGGATCTCGATTTCGGCATCCTGGTACTCGACCGAGTACGTACCGGGCTTGGTGATGTCCTTGTAGTCGATCTGCACGAACTTGACCTGGCCGGGGCCGAGGTTGAGGCCGATCGATCCACCCGCGGTGGCGCCACTGAGGTTGATGCCGCCGGAGACGCCCGCCGAGATCGCGTCATCGGCGATGCTGACCTGGCAGCCGACGATGTAGCCGGTGTTCAGCTGCGACGTTCCGTGCGTCGAGGAGTTGTTGGTGCCCGGACCGCCGGCGGGGCCGTTGGTCGGGCCGGCCTTACCTTCCGGGGTGACGGAGACATCGGCGATCGCGTTGCCCGAAACCCAGACAACCCGGCCTGCGCCGTTCGCGGACAGCGACGGCGAAATCAGCGCGCGCTCTCCGGTCCGACTGACGGTCACGCCAGGGCCGACCTTCTGACCGTCCGGCAACGGCACGAAGGTGTCCGCGTTGGCGGCACCGGTCGAAAGCAGTCCCATGGCCACGGCAGCGGCAGCGCCGACGCCCGCGACGCGGACACCGCGGCGCAGACCGTTGGTGCGGTTCTCGCTCATACTTCCCCTCATCAGGTTCAAACAGTCAACCTCGACCTTCGAGGTGGACAATGGTCCTCTCAGGCCCAGCTCAGTGTGTCGTTACTTTGTTGCCGATGTGTAACCGGCTGTAAGTTCGGCGCAACGGGTAGCTGGCAACGGAACCGAGCCAGGTTCCGCCGGGTGACCACGTACGTGCCGACCCGGGCCTGCGGGGTCCAGTTGTGGGTTGGCTCGTGGCGAACATTAAACGCTAGGTAACGGCGCTGCAACGTAAGCTTTCGTAAAGATCAATGTGATGTAGATCACAATCGTTAACGCGCGCATTGCCCTTGACGTGCGGAAATAGGTGGCGGAGACAGTCAGACCGACCGGCCGGTGCCGACAAAGTCGCTAAAGCGTCAAGCGCTGAATACGGGCCAGGGCCGTACATATATCGATGGGATAACTCGGATCTGAAACAATCACAAGTAAATTACGGTTAGCCAAACTTATCAATACGTAGCTACTACGTAGATTCGGGCATTCAACCGTGATGCGGCGGCTTCTGCGCGCGCAGCCATTCATCGGCGGAGGACTCGTTTCCGGAGTCATATCCGCGTTCGTCGCTCGTGGTGTCTGGGAGGGCGTCGCCGAAAATCTCGGCGAGACGCGCCGCATCCCTCGCCCGGCGAGCGGCCGGACGAGGGATGCCGTCGGAGGAATCGGCGGCGGTGATCAGTCGACCAATCCGGAAAGCTCGCCGATCACCTTGCTGGCGAGCGGGCCGAGGGTGGCCATGCCGTCCCGCACCGCGGCGCGGGTGCCGGGCAGGTTGACCACCAGCGTGCTGCCGGAGATGCCGGCCACGCCGCGGGACAGGCCCGCGTCCAGCGAGCCTGCCACCCGGCCGGAGGAACGCAGCGCCTCACTGATCCCGGTCAGCTCGCGATCGAGCACCTGGGAGGTGGCCTCGGGGGTCACGTCGCGCGGCGACATGCCGGTGCCGCCGACCGAGATGACCAGGTCGACACCGCCGATCACCGCGGTGTTCAGCGCGTTGCGGATCTCGACCTCGTCGGCCTGCACCGACACCGACGCGTCGACCAGAAAGCCTGCCTCGGTGAGCAGCTCGGTGACCAGCGGGCCGAGCGAGTCAACACCTCCATGCGCCGTTCGATCATCGACGACCACCACCAGAGCACGCCCCGCCACCGGAGCATCGATTTCCATGGTGCTAACCGTAGCGTCTAGGCCGAGCACCTCTGCGGCGGTGTCGAGCAGCGGCGTGCGGCCGCCTTGCAGCACGCGCATCATCTGCCACCGTCCGCGGGTGCACCGGTGAGGGTCACCTCGACGGTCTTGGGATTGTTGCCTTGCGCATCGGTATAGGTGACTTTCACCTTGTCTCCTGGTTGGTGCGAGCGGACCGCGGCGACGAGCGCGTTCCCCGAATCGATCGGGCGGTCGTCGACCTTGGTGACGATCGCACCGCCCGGAATGCCTGCCTTCGCGGCCGGACCGTCCGGCACCGCGTCGCGCACCTTCGCGCCGAGGATCGCCTGCTGGGGATCCTGCTGGCGGAACACGCTGATCCCGATCTGCGCGTAGGTCGCGTGCCCGGTCTTGATCAGTTCGTCGGCGACCCGGCGGGCCTGATCGACCGGGATGGCGAAGCCGAGGCCGATCGAACCGCTCTGGCCGCCTGCCTGCTCGGCCGCGCCGAGCGTGGCGATGGCGGTATTGATGCCGATCAGCTTGCCGGTGGCATCCACCAGGGCGCCGCCGGAGTTACCCGGGTTGATCGCGGCGTCGGTCTGCACCGCGTCGATCACCGGGCTCACCGCGGCCGGATTCTGCTGATCGCTCTCACCGCTGGTCGACACCGGGCGGTTGAGCGCGGACACGATGCCGGTGGTGACCGTGCCGGCCAGGCCGAGCGGCGAGCCGATCGCGATGACCGGCTGGCCGACCTGAAGGTTCGCCGAGGAGCCCAGCTCGATCGGGGTCAGTCCGTTCTTGCCGGTCACCTTGATCACCGCGAGATCGGAGACCGGGTCGGCGCCGACCAGCGTCGCGGGCGCGGTGCTGCCGTCGGAGAACATGACGTCCATCTTGACGTTGGGGCCACCGCCGGACGCGACGTGATTATTGGTCAGGATCAGGCCGTCCGAAGACAGGATCACGCCGGAACCCTCGCCCTCGGCGCGGCTGCTGGCCACCTTGATCATCACCACGCTCGGCAGCACCTTCTGCGCGACCGCCTGGGTCGAGCCGGCCGGTGCGTTGGACACGTTGTTGACGTTGGGCTTGGGCTGGTCCAGCGCGTTGGTGATCACCGGGCGGTTGTTGTCCGAGTGCGTGGCCAGCGCGCCGACCGCGCCGCCGACGCCGCCGCTGACCAAGGCCAGCGCGACCGCGCCCGCGACAAGGGCGGTACGGACCGGCCGCTTGGCGGGCTGCTGCTGCACGCCGAGCGGAGCGCCTTGCGGGTGCTGATCGAAGGGCGGCTGCGCGGGCCCGAACGGCGCGCCGTACTCCGGGCCGGGGAACGGCTGGGTGTGCTGATGCGGCGGCGGATACTGCCCCTGTGGCTGTTGCGCCGCATACGGATGATTCGGCGCCTCGTACGGCCCGTAGCCGGGCTCCTGCGGTGCGTAACCCGCTCCATACGGCGCGCCGGCGGCCCCCGTCGGTGCGGCCGGGATCTGATCGGTCGGGTTGGGCTGATCCGGTGCGGCGTTCGCCGTCTCCGGCTCGTCCCGCCGGTCCTTCGAATCCTCGGTCATGGACTCCTCGTTTCTCCTCAGCGTCTGCCGCCAAGCTTGACGACGACTACTGAGAGCGGACTGAGACCGTGCTATCAATTGCCCGAGACCTGTCTACCCACCGCTCGCGGTCTCGCCGAGGGCGCGCACGCCCCGATCCTGCAGCTTCCAGCCAACAGGGTACGCACCCGGGCTGCCGTCCGCCTGCCGTCTTCGGCGTGACGGCATGGGACGCGTATCACCCGGACAGCTTTCGATCAGCAATCGTACCCAACTGGTCTGCTCGTAAGTTTCCGCCATGCGGCAAACCCGCAGCAGCAATCCGGGCTGCCATTTATCAGCCGACAACTGCCGCGCACTATTACCCGCAGCTCAGTCGTTCAATTAGAATTCGATGAGCTCATACCAGTCGAGCAGTAATAAAACTCGAGGAGGGGGATCATTATGCTGATCAAAATCGCTGCCGCGGCACTGATTGTTTCCGGGCTCTCGATGGGCGCTGCCCATGCGCAGTCGTACACGCCCGCCGTGACGGAAATCGGATCGGTGACCAACCTGGCGTGGCCGCCGCCGACTCCGTATCTCACCAAGGAGTTCTGCGAAGCGGAGAATCCGTGGACCTCGTACTGCACGCGAGGCGAGGACGGGTACTGGTACCCGACATACAACGTGTAGCACTGGATCTTCGCCGCGGCGTCGCGCGGATCGCCGTCCCCGGGTGGACCTCCTCGCGGGTCCGCCTGCGGGCCGACGCTACCACTGCGAGCGCCGCGCGACAGATCCGTGAAACGTGATCGCCTTGGCGTGTATCGATCGGATATGCCAGCAGTGAGAATCACATAGATCGTATCGCGGTCGACACTATCTGCGATTCTTGAAGTAAACAGCAAGAATGCGGAAGATATTCATCGCAAGCCATTGATTCGGGCCACCGCAAGAGCGGGCACCCGACCAGCTGGCAGGCGCAAACGTCAACCCGCCGAAAAGTGTTTCACCAAGCAAATTGGCATTGCAAAACTTACACTCAACGGAATGCACAGCACATACTAATCAGTGCCGCGCATTCCGCTGACGGATCGCCGACATGATCTATCGAAGCAGACCAGCTAACCAAGCGCACCCTGCGTCGCCCGAGCCGCTCAAGCCTCCACCGGCCGCCCGGCTTCACCCGGCAACACGATCCGGATCCGCGCCCCGCCCCGCCCCGACGCCTCGATGGTGATCGTGCCGCCATGCTTCGTGACGACCTGCTTGACGATCGCCAAGCCGAGCCCAGAACCGGGCATCGACCGCGACGCGGTGGTCCGATAGAACCGCTCGAACACCAGCTCCCGCTCCCCCGGCGGGATACCCGGCCCGGCGTCGTCGACGGTCAGTTCGAGCAGGCCCCGCCCGGTCTCGCGCATCTCGACATAGACCTGCGCGCCGGCCGGACTCCACTTCGCGGCATTGTCGAGCACATTGAGGATCGCTCGCTCCAGACCCGCCTCGTGTCCGTAGACGAACCACGGCCGGATCGCCGAAACGAACGCCACCGATCCGCGCCGCCGCCGGGCCCGCTCCAGCGCCCGCTCGGCCACCTCGCCGAGATCGACTCGCTCATAGACGGTTTCGGGCGCGTCCTCGCGCGCCAGGTCGACCAGATCGCCGACCAGGTTGGACAACTCCTCGATCTGCGCCATCACATCCGAACGCAGTTCCGCCATGTCCTCGTCCGGAATGCGCGGCGCGCCCGGCCGGCTCGACGCCATCAGCAGTTCGGTGTTCGTCCGCAACGACGTGAGCGGCGTGCGCAATTCGTGCCCGGCGTCGGCGACCAATCTGCGTTGCCGGTCCCGGGATTCGGCCAGCGCGCGCAGCATCGTGTTGAAACTCTCGGTGAGCCTGGCCAACTCGTCGTCGCCGGTCACCGGGATCGGCGTCAGGTCGTCGGTGCGCGCGATCCGTTCGGTCGCCGCGGTCAGCCTGCCGATCGGCCGCAATCCGGTGCGCCCCACCGCGGTACCCGCGGCTGCGGCCAGCACCACGCCGCAGCCACCGACCACGAACAACAGCCAGGCCAGGCGGTCCAGCACGTTCCGGGTCGGCTCCAGCCGCTGCGAGATCACCAACGTCGCACCCTGATTCGTGCGCAACGCGAGCACCCGCTGGTTGGCGACGGTGCGTAACGACGAGTTCAGCTCGCCGTGGAACACCGCCATCTCCTGACTACCGACCGGCGGCTCGGTCGCCTGCGGCGGCGAGTACGGGCCGATGTCCGGGAAGATCAGCGCGATGCCGGTGTCCGGATAGAACGCGGTGGCCAGCACCAGGTTCTGCAGATTGAACCCGTACGGATTGCTGGCGATCACCGCGCTGGCCCGGCTGCGCAGCTCGGTATCGACGTTGGCGTACAACGCCCGCGCGACCAGCGCGTAGGCCGCGATCGAGGTCACCGCGACGGCGATCGCCACCACGGACGCGGCCAGCAGCGTCACCCGCCAGCGCAACGACACCGAACGGGTGAGGGGAATCGGGGGCCGCATCTCGGCCGGGTCGGGCGGCCGCTGCGGCGGTCGTTGCCCGAGTCCGGCGACCACGGGCCGCTTGGGAACTGTGCGCGCCATGGTCTTCCCCTACGGGGGCGTCTCCCGCAGCACGTAACCGACGCCGCGGACGGTGTGGATGAGCCGGGATTCGCCCTCGGCCTCGGTTTTGCGGCGCAAATAGCCGATGTACACCTCGAGCGCGTTGCCGGAGGTCGGGAAGTCGTATCCCCAGACCTCCTCCAGGATGCGACTGCGGGTGAGCACCCGGCGCGGATTCGCCATCAGCATTTCCAGCAGCGAGAACTCGGTGCGGGTGAGACTGATCCCGCGTTCGCCCCGAGAAACCTCCCGGGTCACCGGATCCAGCGACAAATCGGCGAACGTCATTGCCTCGGAAACCTCGCCGGGATCGGCGGTCGTGCGGCGCAGTAGCGCACGCAAACGCGCGAGCAATTCTTCCAACGCGAACGGTTTCGGCAAATAGTCGTCGGCACCCGCATCGAGTCCGGCAACCCGCTCGGACACCGAATCCCGTGCCGTCAAAACCAAAATCGGAAGATCGTCACCGGTGCTGCGCAGGCGCCGGCAGACCTCGAGCCCGTCCATCCGCGGCATCATCACGTCGAGCACCAGCGCGTCCGGCCGCTGACTGGTCGCCTTGTCGAGCGCGTCGACTCCGTCGACCGCGAGGTCGACGGAGTACCCGTTGAAGGTCAGTGACCGGCGCAGAGACTCGCGGACGGCGCGATCGTCGTCGACTACCAGAATGCGCATGCGACCAGTTTGACCGTATCGACTGAGAGGCGACTGAGAGGGGCGGCCCGACACGCCGCGTCCGGCTCCACCCGCCCCGCCGGCGGCCAGCACTCAACCAGCTATCCGCGATCTTCCGCCGTATAGATCAGTCGTCCAGGAACTATGTAGACTCACAAACTCTTACAACGCGAAACCTGTTCCGCGTAGCCATATTCGGCCACGAGCAGACCTGGTGCCTCGGATTGCCGACGGCCAGTCAGCACGGTATGTTCCGTGCGGTAAAAAGAAGACCTTGAGTTGGTTCTCGGCGGGTTGATCCAGACAGCTCCTAGACAGCCACCATTCGGGGACCATGCGCGAAGTGGAGGCGACGGAAGCGGAATGGAAGCTGCACCGCGTTCCTGGCAATTCAGCCTGTCCAACATGTCGGTCACGCGCAAGGTCGGCATCGTGCTGTTGCTGCCGGTGCTGCTCGCCTCGGCCTTCGCTGGACTGCGGATCAAGGACGAGCTCGGGGTGATCTCGAAGCTCGACGCGGCTACCGAGCAGGCCCGTATCTTGCGCCCGATCCTCGAATTCAGCCAGGCCACCGAGCAACTCGCGATCGCCGCGGTCAACGCCAGGCCGGAGGACCCGATCGACACGGTCGCGGCCAAGTTCGACCAGGCGGCCATCGATCTGGAAACCGCGCTGCGGACCAAGAAGGTCGACGACAGCACCACCAAGGAACTGCCCGCCGCCATCGCGGTCGCCCGGACCATGCGCAATGGGCTGCGCACCTCCTCCCCCGCGACCATCGGCGGCCAGGTCGATGAGGTCGGCACCCGCATCATCACCGCGATCTCGGTCTCCTCCTCGATCGAAGAGATCGTCATCCAGCGCTACTTCCTGCAGCTCGGCCTGATGACCAACGCCTCGCGCCTGCTCACCCAGGAGCAGATCATGTCCGCGACGGCCGGCGGCGGCAACAACCCGGCCGCGCTGGCTGGCATGCTGACCACGCTCGGCGCGGAAATGATGCTCACCTACTCCTATCCGCAGATGAGCCCGTCCTCGGCGACCAACGCGCAGGTCCTGATCGATCAGGTGCAGACGCGCATCGGCGCACTGAGCCAGAGCCCGAACAGCTTGGGCAGCAACGGGGTCATCACCGATTCGCTGCACACCAGCTCCGAGGCCTACCGGCAGGCGACCTCGGTGCTGCTGGACACGATCGACGACAAACTCGCCGACCGGACCATCGAACTGCGCAGCGCGGTGCTGCGCGACGTCGCGATCGTGATCACCACGCTGCTCGCCGGCCTGGCCCTCGCGCTCGGCGTCGCCCGCTCGCTGGTGGTGCCGATTCGCCGCCTGCGCCACGACGCGCTTCAGGTCGCGCACGTCGATCTGCCGAAGGAGATCGAGGTGGTGCGCACCGGCGGCGCGACGCCGAAGATCACCCCGGTCGACATCCGCACCACCGAGGAGATCGGCCAGCTGGCCCGCGCGGTGGACGACATCCACCAGGCCTCGCTGCACCTGGCCGCCGAGCAGGCCCGATTGCGGGTGCAGATCGGCAGCATGTTCGAGACGCTCTCGCGGCGCAGCCAATCGCTGGTCGAGCAGCAGCTGGCGCTGATCGAGGACCTCGAGCACGACGAGGACAACACCGAACGCCTGCAAAGCCTGTTCCGCCTCGACCACCTGGCCACCCGCATGCGCCGCAACGGCGACAACCTGCTGGTGCTGGCCGGCACCGCGCTGCGCCGCGGCCAGCTGCACCCGGTGCAGCTCTCCGACATGCTCTGGAGCGCGGTCTCGCAGGTCGAGGACTATCAGCGGGTCGAGATCGGGGCGGTCCCGGACGGGATCGTGGCCGGCGAGCCCGCCATCGACATCGAGCACCTGCTCGCCGAGCTGATCGACAACGCACTGCGCTACTCGCCGCCGACCACGCCGGTCACGTTGTCGGTGGCGCGCGCCGTCGACGGCGGCTACCTGATCGAGATCATCGACCGCGGCCTCGGCATGTCGACCGAGGACCTGCGCGCGATCAACGACCGGCTGAGTTCCGGCGGCGAGGTCACCGTCGAAACCGCGCGCCGGATGGGTCTTTTCGTGGTCGGCCGGCTGGCGAAACGGCACACCATCACCGCCAACCTGCGCCGCACCTCCACCACCGCGCAGCAGCCCGGCGTCACCGCGAGCGTGCACCTGCCCGGCGCGCTGGTCGCGCCGCCGCTGGACGACACCGACCCGACCGGCAAGCCGCTGGAGCTGACCGGCGACTACGAACTGCCCGCGCAACCGCGCAACCTGGTGCCGGTACCGAGCCTGCCGCAGCACAATTCGCCGCGGTTCGAGGTGTCCAGCACCGGCCTGCCGCAGCGCAGACCCGCGATCCGGGTGGCCGAGCCGCCCGGGCAGCCCGCCGTCTCGGTGCCCGGCCGGACCAATACCCCGGACACCGATTCCGAGTCGCAGCCGCCGACCGAGCCGTGGTCGATCAACACCCCGACCGACGACCGCTCGCCCTTCGGCCCGCCGACGACCGGCGTGGCCAACAGCGGCCCGAGCCGTCCGGCCGACGAGGAGCGGCCGACCGGCTTCTGGGCCAAGCCCGAGGCGAAAGACCCGGAGCCCGAACTGACCGTCCCCCAGCAGCGGGTGCCGCGCGAGGCCGAACCGCCGAACGTGTCGCGCGAACCGTCGCGCACCACGTCGCGCTCCGGCCTGCCCATCCGGCGCCCGGCCGCGGTGCCGGAACCCGAGCCCGCTCCGCCGCGGGCCGCCGAGCCCGCCCTGGCGACCTCTTCTCGCTTGCAGCCGGTGGCAGGCGCCTCGCCGACCCCGATCTATCAACGCATGGTGTCGGAATGGCTGGTCGAGCCCGCGACCTCGCAGACCGCGGAGACCACCTGGACCTCGCCCGCCGACGTGGGCTGGTCGGCCGCCGAGGAGGCGACCCATCCGACGCCGACCGGCCGCACCAGCGGTGGACTTCCGATCCGAACGCCGGGCGCGCAACTGGTCCCCGGCGGCTTGGCGCAGGCAGACGAATCGGGAGCCCGTGATCCCGAGGAGATTCGGAACAACCTGACCAGGCATCTCAGTGGGGTCCGCAGTGGGCGGGCCAATGCGCAGTACGACGACGGAGGGCTTGCATGACAGACGCGAACAGCACCACTGATGAGAACCTGAACTGGCTGGTCGCCAGATTCACCCGGGACGTGCCCGGCGTGTCCCACGCGGTGCTGGTCTCGGCCGACGGCCTGCTGCAGGCGACCAGCCCGCACCTGCCGTCCGATCGGGCCGAGCAGCTCGCGGCCGTCACCGCAGGCCTGGCCAGCCTGTCGATGGGTGCCGCGTCGCTGTTCGACGGCGGCAAGGTGATGCAGTCGATCGTCGAGATGCAGCGTGGCTATCTGCTGGTTATGAGCGTGGGCAACGGATCTCACCTGGCCGTGCTCGCCAACAAGTCGCACGACATCGGCCGGATCGGCTACGAGATGGCGCTGTTGGTCGACCGGGTCGGCACGGTGGTCACCGCCACCGCGCGTACCGCGGTTTGAGCGGGAGATGTCCAATCCCTACGGACCTGGACCACGACCGACCACGCGCGTGCGACCGTATGCCCTGACCTCGGGGCGTACCGAGCCGGCGGTCGACCTGCCGCTGGAAGCCGTTATCGAGACCCTGTCCTACACTGCGCATCTCGACTGGCCAACCGGTGATGTCCGCACGGATATCCTTAGGCTCGGCACACATCGGCTTTCTGTTGCCGAGATCGCCGCTCACCTGGATCGTCCGCTCGGCATGATCCGGGTGATGATCGGTGACCTCGTGGTCGACGGCATTGTGCGTCTGCATTCGACACTGACTGACGAGGCGAGTTTCGACGAGCGCCGTTCTTTGATGGAGAGGACTTTGCGTGGACTCCGTGCCCTATAAGAAAATCGGGCCCGACACCAACCCCGGCCAGGCCGACGGGGACAACCGGACCGCGTCCACGAAGATCGTGGTCGCGGGTGGTTTCGGGGTAGGTAAGACAACATTTGTCGGCGCGGTGTCCGAGATCGTTCCCCTGCGGACCGAGGCCATGGTGACCCGGTTCTCCGACGGCATCGACGATCTCGCGGAGACGCCGGAGAAGGAAACCACCACGGTCGCCATGGATTTCGGCCGGATCATCCTGCCGGGCAACCTGGCGCTGTATCTGTTCGGCACCCCGGGGCAGCGGCGCTTCTGGTTCATGTGGGACGACCTGATCCGCGGCGCGATCGGCGCGGTGGTGCTCATCGACACCCGCAGGCTGGAGGACAGTTTCGCGGCGGTCGACTTCTTCGAAGCGCGGCAGCTGCCGTTCCTGGTGGCGGTCAACCGTTTCCCGAACGCGCCCCGCTTCCCGATCGCCGAATTGCGGGAGGCGCTCGCGGTGCGCGAGAGCGTGCCGATCGTCGACATCGACGCGCGCAACGCGAACGAGGTGCGCCAGTCGCTGGCCGCGGTGACCGAGTACGCCATCCAGCGCCTCGCCGCGCAGGAACGGGAGCAGGCTGTTCTTTGACTTACTTCAGCATGGGCTACTGGATCATCGGGTTGTCGATCGCGGTCTCGCTGGTCGGCGCGCTGGTCGGGTTCAGTTGCATCCGGCAGTCGACGAAATCGGTGACGCCGAAGTTCCGAGTGGTGTGGCAGGCGTCGGCGGCGGTCTCGATCGGCGGGATCGGGGTCTGGCTGCCGGTGTTCGTCTCGATGCTCGGGGTCACGGTGCCGGGCAGCCTGGTTCGCTATGACGTGTGGAGCGTCGCCGCGGCGGCGGTGGTCTCGATCGTCGCGGTGTGGGCGGCGCTGGTGCTGATGGGGCGGACGCTGCACATCGCGCGCCTGATCGGCGCCGGCGTGGTGATGGGCGGCGGGTTCGGCCTGATGCACTATCTGGCCTTGAACGCCATGCACATTCAGGGTTCGATCTCGATCCAGCCGTGGCTGTTCGTCGGCGCGGTGGCGATCGCGATCGTGCTCTCGCTGGCCACGCTCTGGTTCACTCAGCCGCGGCGGCCGCTGCCGCTGCTGGCCGCGGCGGCGCTGGTATTCGCCGCAGGCATCGCGGGCATGCACTACACCGATCTGGTGGGCGTGGAGGTCCATCTCGCCACGGCCAATTCGACGCCGCCGGGTGAGGACCTGTTCGGCTTCTTCGTGCCCGCGTTCGTGCTCGGCATGCTGTCGCTGGCCATCCCGATCAGCGCGATCCTGATCGCGCCGGACCGGCGCACCTCGGCGCCGGTGCGGGTGCCCGCGCCGAATTCCGCGTTCTGAGCCGCGGCGCCGGTTCGGCCATGCCGCGGTAATCCCTCGATTTACAGTGAGAGACATGCGTTTCGGTCTGGACTACGCCGCGGCACGTCCGGGCGGCGCGGCCATCCGCGCGGCGGGTTTCGACTTCGTCGTCCGGTATCTGTCCGACGGTGGCGTCACCTTGCCCGGCAAGTTGCTGACCCCGGCCGAGGCCGATGATCTACGCGCCCACGGGGTGTCGATCGCGGCGAACTGGGAGACCACCGCGACGCGCATGCTGGACGGCTACGGCGCCGGCGTGGTGGACGCGCGCGCGGGCCTGGCGCAGGTGCTGCGCTGTGGCGGCAGGCCGGATCGGCCGATCTATTTTTCCGCCGATTTCGATGTGACGCCGCAGGATCAGCAGCGGATCAACGCCTATCTCGACGGCGCGGCGACGGTGCTCGGCCGCGCGAATGTCGGTATCTACGGCGGATATTGGCCGGTGAGCCGGGCGCTGGACGCGGGAAGCGCGCGCTGGGCGTGGCAGACCGATGCCTGGTCCGGCGGCAAGGTGGAGGCGCGGCGCAATCTTCATCAGACCTTGCGTCAGCAGGTCGTCGGTGGTGTGGTCTGCGATGTGAACGTGGCCGAAACGACCGATTTCGGTCAGTGGGATTTCTTTGCACAGGAGGACGCCGACGTGACGCCGGAGCAAGAGGCAGTGCTGCGCGATATCCAGATCCAGCTGCGCGGGCCCGGCCTGGCCGGTTGGCCGCAGCTGGGTGACCCGGGCGGGCAGGCGCGCACGCTGGTGGACGGTGTGGCGGCGGCACTGGCCCGGATCGGCGAGTTGGAGGGTGAGGTCGGTGAGTTGCGCACCGAGATCAGCGAATTGGAGGCGACGACGGCCGACCTGGCGGCGCAGGTGCAGCGGCTGAACAGCAGGCATTGGCCGTGGCCGTTGTCCTTGATCGAGGGACCGGCGGCATTGGTGGGTGAGCAGTTGGCACGGCTGGAGGCGCTGCTGCCCGACTTGCCCGGTTTGCCGGGTCAGGGTGCGGGTACGCAGCACACATCCAGTAGTTCGGCTCTGGATTCACGCTCTGCGAGATGAGATCGGCGGGTGCGACGAGTGGTTTCGCACGGGCGGCGGACAGTGCCGCAGCCTGAATTTTGGCGATGAGCGGGTTCTCCCGGGAACCGGAAGAACCCGCCCTCTCGCACGAGGATACTGACGCCAGGACACGTTCGCATCACTTCGCGGAGACTTTTCCGACCGCCAAAAACCAACCAACAGTAGGTATTTCACCCGGTAGTTATCGGAGCGCTATCGCATCGTGCACGAGGTCGCAACGTCGCCCTGACCAGCAGGGTTGCCAATCGATTGCCACGCGTTTCGGCGGCGCGGCAAAGTTGGTCATCAACCCGCCAGGACGGGCCGATTCGGTCGACCGGCGCGTTCGCCACCCGCGATAGCACCGTGCGAGTTATCGTCGGCTGGCACATGGCGCTCACCGGCGCCGCACATCCAGGTTCGTTCGAAGGAGTTCGCATGGCCGTCAACGTGGTGCTCGACAAGGCTCTCGACAAGGCGTACGAGAACAAGTCGCTGAACGAAATCCTCTCCGCCCCGCCCTCGGCCCTCGCCGGTCTCACCGAAGCGCACGACAAGCAGCTGCTGGAAGCGCTCAAGATCAAGACGATCGCCGATCTGGCCAACAACAAGTACTTCCGGCTCGCCGCGACGCTCGCGGACCTCGCCGCCAAGGAAGGCTGAGCCGACATCCTCGACAGCGGGCCCGCGGAGATCCGCCGCGGGCCCGCTGTCGTTTCGCGCCGGTCAGCGCCGATCGAGATCGATCAGTCCGCGCCGCACCGCCGCGACCAGCCGGCGCGGCACCTTGTGCACCACGCCCGCTACGGTCACCGGCACCAGATCCGGCGGCGTCGCCTTCCATTGCGCGCGCCGGCTGCGGGTATTCGACCGCGACATCTTCCGCTTCGGGACGGCCATCTCAGCCCTCCCCGCGGCGCGTGCGCCTGCCGTACTTGCGTTCGAACTTCTCCACCCGGCCCTGGCTGTCCAGCACGCGGTGCGCGCCGGTCCAGAACGGATGCGAGTCGGACGTCACATCGACGACCACCAGCGGGTAGGTGTTGCCGTCCGACCACAGCACGGTGCGCGCGCTGGTCACGGTCGACCGGGTGAGGAACTGCTTGCCGGTGCCGGCGTCCTCGAACACCACCGGGTGGTAGTCCGGATGAATCCCTGTCTTCATTTCGCTTCTCCTCTCGGGCTTTTCACGTCTTCGACGGGTAGCGAGGCGTCGGCGGATTCGCACGGATCGGCATGCCAGACGCCGAACGGGTCCTCCCACTGGGCGACTCGCTCGGGTGCGCGTTCGACCAGGCGCAGTTCGTCGTCCTCGACCAGCGCCCAGTGCAGCGCCTCGCGGATCTCATTGGGGTCGGCGTCGTGCACCAGGATCACCAGCGAGATGTCGCGGTCGCCGAACTGGTCGTCCCAGCGCAGCGCGGCCATCGCCCGCCGATCCGGATCCGCCTGCGCCAGTTCGGTTTCCGACATCGCCGCCAGCCAGCGGCCGGCGCTGCCGACGCGCAGGCCGCCGCCAGCGGACTCCAGCCAGGCCACCTCGCCGGGCTGAGTGGCGAGCCACATCCGGCCGCGCGCGGTCACCACGCCGTCGAAGAGCACGTCGAGCGCCTCGTGCAGCCGGCCGGGATGAAACGGCCTGCTCGCGGCGAATTCCAGCAGGGTGACGCCGTAATCGCTGCTGAGCGGCGGCTGTCCGCGCAGCAGCGGCGCGTGTGCGTCGAATACCCTGCCGCGGCGGGAGTTTGCCGGAACGCGGGCCAGCAGGGCCTCGATGCGGGCCGCGGTCAGCAGGTGCGGATGGTCCACCCAGTCCACCGGCGCGTCGGGGACGAGCCGGGTCAGCACCGCATTCAGCTTGCCGCGATCGACGTCACCACCGGGCACCACCGCACCCAAAGCGATGACGGCATCGGCGAATTCGACCTGACCGACGGCCACCTGCGCGACCGTGCGCTCGTCGTCGGCCTTGGCGAGACCGCGCTCGGCGAGGGTCTCCTCGCCGGTGGCGTCGGCGAGCCACGCACCGGCATCGAGGAAGGTCAGCACGGCCTCGATCCGCACATCGCGCCCGGCCGGCCCGTCGACGCGGCCCAGAATCCCTTCCACCACAACATGTTCGATGGCGTGGCAGACCGCCTCCGCCTCGAACGCCGGATCCAGCGCGAGCACGATGCGCTCGACCGAATCCCGCGCGGCGAGCGTGCGCAGCAGGGGCAGCAGGTCGATGCGCAGCGTGCAGGAGACGCAGCCGTGCGCGAGTTCGAGCACGTCCGAGGTCTCGTAGGTCGCGCTGCGCACCGTGCGGTGCACGATGCCCTCGTGCAGCTGACCGAGGTCGTGCTGGACGACGACGGTGCCGGGCGCGTCATTGCCCAGCGCGGCCGCCGCGTGGCCGGCGCCCGCCGCGGCCGGTCCGGCGAATCCGGCGAGCACCACGACCGGTGTTCGCCGGTCGGTCTCAGGTGCGAGCACTGACAGCACCCCCTTTCGATAACGATTTTCATTTGCGTCGAGCCAACGGTACATTGTCGATCAGCCGTTGTCGAAAATGATTGTCATCTACCGGAGGGAGCCCGCATGTCGGCCCACTGCCAGGTCACCGGGCGCAAACCCGGGTTCGGCAAGTCCGTCTCGCACTCACACAAGCGCACGAATCGGCGCTGGGACCCCAATATCCAGCGCAAGACCTACTTCCTGCCCAGCGAGGGCCGGCGGATCACGCTGACCGTCTCGGCCAAGGGCATCAAGACCATCGACCGGGACGGGATCGAGGCCGTGGTGGCCCGGATCAGAGCCCGCGGCGACAAGATCTGACCAGGAGAAAGCCATGGCATCGAAATCGACCGAGCTCCGGCCGATCGTCAAACTCAAGTCCACCGCAGGCACCGGGTACACGTATGTGACCAGGAAGAATCGCCGCAACGATCCGGACAGGATGGTGCTGCGCAAATTCGACCCGGTGGTGCGCAAGCACGTCGATTTCCGCGAGGAGCGCTGAGGTGGCGAAGAAGTCGAAGATCGCCCGCAACGCACAGCGCGCGGCCGTCGTCGCGCGCTACGCCGAGCGGCGGGCCGAGCTGAAAGAACTCATCCGCAAGCCGGGCACACCGGACGCCGTGCGCGCCGACGCCCACGCTGAGCTGCGACGACAGCCACGGGACGCCAGTCCGGTACGATTGCGCAATCGGGACGCCGCTGACGGACGACCGCGCGGTCACCTCCGGAAGTTCGGATTGTCCCGTGTGCGTGTGCGCGAGATGGCGCACCGGGGCGAGCTGCCCGGTGTGCGCAAATCGAGCTGGTAGACAACCACCGTTCTCGTACGAAGGATCCATATATGGCAGTCAAGCGAGCACCGTCGAAGAAGGTTCGCGCCGAACAGGCCCGCCGTCCGAAGAAGAACCCGCTCATTGCCGCAGGCATCGAGAAGGTCGACTACAAGGACGTCAACCTGCTGCGCACGTTCATCTCCGACCGCGGCAAGATTCGCAGCCGCCGGGTCACCGGGCTCACGCCGCAGCAGCAGCGCCAGGTCGCCGTCGCGGTGAAGAACGCGCGCGAGATGGCGCTGCTCCCCTTCACCAGCCGGTAGGCGCACTCCCCCGAACGCGAACGTGGGACCCGGCAGGTTGCCGGGTCCCACGTTTTGTCTTGCGCCGCAATAAATTACGGGATGGTCAGCACCTGGCCGGGGTTGATCAGGTCCGGGTTGTCGATGCCGCTCGCGTTGGCGATCTCCTGGTAGCGGTTGCCGTCACCGTAGAAGCGCTCGGCGATCGCCCACAGGGTGTCGCCCGGCTCGACGGTGTAGGTGCGCACCTCGGGGGCGGGCGGCGGAACCTCTTCGGCGGCGGGCGCCTCGGCGACCGGCTCCGGCTCGGGAGCCGAGAGCGGGTTGTCCGACTTGGTGTTCGAGGCCCACAGCGCGCTGCCGTCCTTGCCGTACAGCACCACGTTGCGATCGGCCTGCACGACCAGCCGGTCCGCGTCCTTGCCATTGGTCTCGGTGGACCAGGCGGCGGCGTCGCCCTTGTACACCACGAAGTTACCGTCGTCCTGCAGCACCGCGCGGTTGACACCCTGACCGTGAGTCAGGGTGGACCACACCACATTTCCGTCCGGCTCGGACAAAACCAGGTTGCCGTCGTCCTGCAAAGTAAGGGTGTAAGCACCACCCTGCAGGGACTGACCCAGTCCGAGTTCTTCACCAACGCGCAGTGTGTCGCCCACGGTTCTTCCTTTCGAAGGTTCTGAAGAGCATCCGACAATCGACGCGCGCCGAAGACACAGGCGCGCGTCTAGGCCCCGAAGATACTGGTCTGGAGCGGGTTACGGAGGGATTACGCGCATGGTTCGCCGAAAGTTCACTGTGGGGTGCGTCCTATTGCCGTGCCTGGTTCGATGTGAGATGGTCGCCGGCATTGCCCACTAGGGTGGTCGGCATGAGTCGGATGTCGGGCGGACGTACCGCCGCAGCTGTTGCCATTGCGCTCGGGTGCCTCGCCGCTACAGCATGTAGCGGAGCGGATGATGCTGCGCCGCAACCGAAGACCAGCACGACCAGCAGTGCGGCGCCGAGCACGCCGACCGAGGACTCCGGCGGCAATCGCGGCCGGGAGTTCACCGCCGACCCGACCATCGTGAGCCCGCGGCCGATGGCGTTCAGCTCGTGGACGCGGCTGGCAGACGACCGGATAGCGGTCAACTTCCAGACCGGCACGCCCGAATGCTACGGCGTGGACGCGACTGTGCGCGAGACGGATTCGGCCGTCACCGTCGAGCTGCGATCCGGCACCCTGGCCGGCGCGGTGGGCCGGATGTGCACCATGAACGCGGTGTTCGGTTCGCTCGAACTGCCGCTGAAGTCAGCTTTGGGCAACCGGGTGGTGCTCAGCGCGGTGTAGGCCGCGAGCACGCTACGCCGGAGGTTCGCCGACGGCGTCGGCCAATGCCGCGAATTCGGGGTAGCTACCGGCTTGCGACGGACCCCAGGTCTGCTGCGCGGTGACCCGCAGCGGCATGGTGATGGCGGCGGCGATCCGGTCCGGGGTCTGCACGGTCGGGTCGTCGCACCAGACGAACAGGCCAGAGCCCAGGTTGTGCGTGTTCTGCTCCGGTGTCAGGCGGGTGCCGTCGACGAACAGGGTCGGATCCCAGATCTGGTAGGCGACGGGCGGCGGCACGTTGCCTGCCGCGGTAGGGCCGCCCGCCACGTAGTAGGCCGGGGTGAACGACGCGTTGCGGAGCTCGTGCCCCGCGGCGATGAGATCGGCTGGGCTGCGGGCGTTTCCGAAGAACGGCAGGGGCAGCTGCGGGATGCCCGCCCGGCTCCAGTAATCGATGACGATGTCGGGGCCGATGGCGAGCGTGCCCGCGCCGGTGTGCAGTCCGTCGTTCCAGACGCGCGGGCGTTTGCCGTGCGCGCGGACGATGTCGGCGCCCCAGTCGATCAGGCCGAGAAAGGCGTCGACGGGCTGGGCTTGCGGCCCGTAGGTGGCGCGGGCGTACTCGCCGATCTGCGGGTACTCGTCGAAGCTCGCGACGCGAGCGCCGTCGAGCAGGAACTCGTCGGCACCGAGATGCCAGTAGGGGCCGGGGAACAGCGGCAGGAACTCGTCGAGGATGTCGCGCATCAGGTCGTAGGCGCGCGGGTTCGCGATGTCGATGGCCGCGTCGGAGACCCGTCCGCTCGCACTGCGCAGCTTCAGGTCCGGGTGCGCGGCCAAGATGCCGTTCATGTGGCCGGGGAAGTCGACCTCGGGCATGATCTCGACCTGGTACCCGGCCGCGTACTCGACCAGGTCGCGGATGTCTTGCTTCGAATAATGCTGGGCGGCGGTTATTTCCGGGTGTCGTTCGCTTTCGAGGCGAAAGCCGAAGGTGTCCGAGAGGTGCAGGTGCAGCAGGTTCAGTTTGAGGTAGCCCATGCGGCGAATCTGCGCGCGCAGCAGATCGACCGGCATGAACTCGCGGCCGACGTCGAGCATGAGGCCGCGTTCGCGGTACTGCGGCCAATCCGTCGCGGTGCCACCGGGTATCGCCGTCCGCTGCCGGAGGAGTTGCAGTGCCGAGCGAGTGGCATAGAACGCGCCCGCGATGTCCGCACCGCGCAGGTCCAGCGTCTCGCCGACCGAAATCCGATATGCCTCAGGCGTTTCCGGCGCTCCCGGCACGCCGCCGGTGCTGAGCACGATATCCCCGGCGCCACCGGACGAACCTGCCTGCGCGACAACATCGTTCCCGGTCACCGCACGCAGCGCCGAAGCGAAATCCGCTGCGGTGTCGCCCAATCCATCCCCATACAACACCCGCGCATGCGCCCCGAGCGAGAACTCACCCGCACCGGGACTCCAGCTCTTCAGCGAAGGAACAGTCCGCGGCACCCCCGACTCCGCCTGCGCCGCCTGCTGCCCACCGAACGACACCGCCACGGCACCAACCATCACCACCACACCGGCGGCCATCGCCCGAATCGACATGCGGCCACTGTACGAAACCAACGCACCCACCACACGCCGCCGCACTACGTCTGATTTCCCGCACCGAGAATTGCATGCGAATCTCGGTGCGGGAAATCAGGAGTGGTGCGGGAACGCCGAACGCCGCGGGGGGGTTAGTGGGCGAAGTGGCGGGAGCCGGTTAGGTAGAGGGTTACGTTGGCTTCTCGGGCCAGGTCGATGGTTTCCTGGTCGCGGACGGAGCCGCCGGGTTGGACGATCGCGCGGACGCCGGCCTGGATGAGCTGCTGTGGGCCGTCGGGGAAGGGGAAGAACGCGTCCGAGGCGGCGACCGAGCCTTTGGCT
>NZ_JBHTUR010000026.1:94154-104819 GCF_042793755.1 Nocardia sp. NPDC056564 | reverse complement strand
GACGCCCCGCGCCGTGGCCAACGTGATCGCGGCCCGCCAGAGCGCATACGAGAGCGGCACGGAGTCGTAGGCCGCCAGAGGTTTCGGGGGCGCGGGGACGACCTATCGTCCCCGCGCCGCCATTTATGTTGCGCTACGGAACATTTGGGCCGCCTTGGCCCGCTCGTCGAGGATCTGTCGCCTGCGCTCGGTCATCGCGGCGGCTGGCGAGCCGCCGGAGCCGATGGCTTCGGCCAGCGCGGCCGCGTCCTCGATGGCGTCCCTGGCGCCGACGCCCGCGGCCGGGGTGATGGCGTGATCCGCGTCGCCGCACAGGATCACCGGAGTTTGCGGGGGACGTGCACCGGCGAGTGGCACGGTGCGCGCGTTGGAGACGTGCACCGTGCTGGTCGCGCCCAGCAGGCTCTCGACGAGTTCCGGGATTGCCCCGGCGCCCGCCAGAATCGGCTCCGCCCAGCCGTCTAGTGGCTGAGATCCGATGTCTCGCAGGGCGAGTGGTTCGCGGGTGAGGCGGGTGAACCACACCGAGATCTCGTCGTTCCAGAAGTGCCCGAAGGTGCTGACCGGTCGGCCGTGGTCGTCGAGTCGGCGGTGGAAATGCAGGACGGACGGATCGGTGTCCGGCTGGATCGGGCGGGTGGTGATGCCGTAGATGATGATCTGCCCGGCGTATTCGGCGGCGCGCTCGGGTTCGAGGGTGCGCCGGGCGAGGGAGTCGATGCCGTCCGCGGCGATGATCACGTCGTCGGCCGGGACCTGGTTCGTCCCGCTGAAGAGCCTGCCCGTGCTGCCGTTCAGCTCGGTGACCGGGGTGCCGAAGCGAATGTCCGCCGTTGTGCCGGTGGCGAATTCGGTCAGTGCGCGCATGAGGTCGGCGCGCAGGTACAGCCGGCGTTCGGTGCGGGTGTCGCTGCGGATCACCCCGGCCCGGTCGGCCGCGCGCAGCTCGGTCAGCGGATGCGACGCCCGGTGCAGCCGGTCGATCCCGACGCCCAGCCGGGTCAGCGCGGCATGCGCCCGATCATCCAGGGCCAGAAAGTGTCCCGCGCCGACGGCAGGCTGGCTCTCGTAGACCGTGACCGGTCGTTGCTTCCGTGCGAGCGCCCCAGCCAGCAACGTCCCCGCGATTCCACCGCCGATGATCGTGACCATGCCCCCACCTTAGGTGCCGCCGTCGGCGCGCTGCGGGGTCGCGCGCTCCGACGGCGGCGCGATCAGCAGTCGTTCGGTGCGGGGACGCCGCGGAATCGGTCGTCGATCCAGGCCACCGCGGCCGGTGCGCCCAGCACGGCCGTGGTCAGGTGGTCCGGGCTCGGAATCAGCTCGGACTGCACCCGCGCGCCCGCCGCGCAGTAACGCCGCACGGTGTTGTCGATCGAGGCCACCGGGATCAGCACGTCCTCGGTCGAACGCCATTGGTAGATCGGCATTTTCGGCACGCCCGCGTAGAGTTCCAGGCTGTTCTCCTCTAGCACCGAGCGCGCGCTCGGGTCGTCGGCCAGCGAGGTGGAACTGGCCACGTCCAAGACGTTGTGCCCGGCGCCCGCCGCCAGGATCTCGTTGGTGCAGCCGTTCGCGATCTGGTCGCGGGTAGCCCGGCCGAAATCGTTGAGGCTGTCGCTGATCGGCAGCCGGGTGGGGTACTCCCGCTCCAGGCCGATGGCCGCCGCCAGGGCCAGTCCGAACGCCGGATGCCGGGAGTAGCCGAGGCCCTCGGTCATCTTCACCAGATTCATCGGGACGCCGCCCTCGGCCGCGCCGACGATGTCGAGCTCCGGCGCGTAGGTCGGGGCCAGCGCGGCCGCCCAGCCGGTCGCCATGCCGCCGCCGGAGTAGCCGAACATCGCGACCGGGCTCTTCGCCAGGCCGAGCTCGCTCACCTTGCGGGCCGCGCGAATTCCGTCCAGGGTGATCATGCCGCCCAGCTTGGCCGCCCCGTAGGCGCTGGTCGGCCCGAGATGATCGGGCAGCGCCACCGACCAGCCGCGCAACAGCACCGTGTTGAGCGCGGGCGCCTCGCGCACAGCGAGATTCGGATCGCCGGTGTAGAGCACCCGCGAGACCGCGCACTGGGTACCGAGACCGTTGATGATGTGCTGGTAGGACAGCAACGGCCCGCCGGGGGCATGGTCGTGCGGGGTCAGCACGGTGGTGGTGGCCGCGATCAGATTGCCCGCCGAATTGGTGGAACGGAACTTGATCATCGTGACGGCGGTGCCGGGAAATCCGAGCAGCGGCGGCATCGGGCGTACGGCGAGCACGTCACCGGCCTCGAACCGATCCAGGTCGGGTGGCGCCGCGTAGAACGGATCGGGGTCCGGCCTGGGGTAGATCGGTTGTGCCGCAGCGGTACCCGGCACGACGGCCACGTGTGCGACCGATATCAGCAGGGCGACAACGGCGAGCGCGGGGCGGATGTGTCGAAGCATGGCGATGAGCGACTCCCATTCATCACGACATTCACGGGGATTGTTGGGCATGCCGAAAGTCGAATAATCCGAGGATCGGCCGCGAATAATCGCCCGGCCGGTATTCGGACGAGCGACACGATATGGGACAAAGAGAATGTCGGGAGGGAGCCGCGCCGTGCGGGGCGGCCGATCGGCGGGCGGGCGGCGTGGCATCGCCGCACGGTTGCCGGTGCGCCGGTTACGGTGGTTCGGTGATGCTGCTCGTGGTCGGCCTGATTCTGCTCGGTGTCTTCCTGCTCAGGTTCCGCAGCGACCGGCGCCGGCTGAGCAACGGCGTGTTTCTGCTGCTCGGCTTGGCTTTCACCGGCGTGTGGGTGATCGGCTCCGGCGCCAAGGGTGACCTGCCGGTGGTGCTGGCCGGCCTGCTCGTGCTGTTGTCACCGCTGCTCGTGCTGGTGCTCGCCGGGTTGCTGATGGTCAACGGCGGGCAGATGATTCGGCGCGAAGGGCTGCGGATCGCGAACCTGCTTCCGCTCGGGCTCGGGGTCGTGCTGCTGGTGCCCTACGTGTTGCTCGCGGTGGCGATCTTCACCGGCGATATCTGGTCCATCGTGATTTTGGCGTCGGGGACGATGGCGGTGAGCTACGTCGGATTCCTGTTCGCCAGCTTCCTGTTGTATTCGCTGCTCTACGGCGCGTTGCCCTACCGGCCCGGCATGGACGCGATCGTCGTGCACGGCTCCGGGCTGGTCGGCGCGCGGGTGCCGCCGCTGCTGGCGAGTCGCCTGGATCGGGCCGTCGAGGTCTATCGCGCCGAACTCGCGGCGGGCCGGCGGCCGCTGCTGATCACCAGCGGCGGAAAGGGTTCCGACGAGGCGGTATCCGAGGCCGCGGCGATGGCGGAGTACCTCGTCGACCGCGGCGTGCCCGCGGACAGCATTGTGCTGGAGGACCGTTCGACGACCACGCGGGAAAACCTGCTCTACACCAAGCGGTTACTGGGCGAGCGCGGCGAGTCCACCCGAATGGTGCTGGTGACCAGCAACTTCCACATCCTGCGCACGGCGATCCTGGCCCGGCGCCTCGACCTCGACGCGGAGGTGACCGGCGCCAAGACCGCCTTCTACTACCTGCCCTCGGCGATACTGCGCGAGTTCGCGGCGATCGTGGTGGCCTACAAGTGGATCAACGTGATCGCCTGCCTCGCGCTGATGGCGCTGCCGGTGCTCGCGCTGGTGCTGACCCGCGACCTGCCGCATCACTACGGCGACTGAGGCCTAGTCGAAGGTCTTGTGCGGGATGCCGACGGTGAGTCCGCCGTCGATGACGAATTCGGCGCCGGTCGAATACGAGGATTCGTCGCTGGCCAGGAAGGTGATCAACGCGGCCACCTCGGCCGGGTCGGCGGCCCGGCCGAGCGGGATCTGGAGGAAGTCCGCCGGAATGCCCTCGGTCATCGGCGTGGTGATCAGGCCGGGATGCACGGAGTTGACCCGGATGTTGTGCTGCGCCAACTCGAGTGCCGTCGACTTGGTCAGGCCGCGGACGGCGAACTTGGTCGCGACGTAGCCGTGCAGGCCCGGGCTGCCGCGCAGTCCTTCGACGGAGGAGATATTGATGATCGAGCCGCCGCCCGCGTCCTTCATCGCGGGGACGACGGCCTGCATGCCGAGGAACGTCCCGGTGAGGTTGATGTCGATGATCCGCTGCCATTCGGCCAGCTCGAAGTCGGCGATCAGGTTGCCGTTGGCGATGCCCGCGTTGTTGACCAGCACGTTCAGTGCGCCGAACCGCTGCACCGCCTCGGCGACCGCGCCCTGCCAGTCGGCCGGCTCGCGCACGTCCAGATGTACGTAGGCGGCGGAGTCGCCGAGCTCCTTGGCGATCGCGGCACCTTCGTCGTCGAGCACGTCACCCAGGACCACCTGGGCGTCCTCGGCCACCATGGCCGTGGCGTGTGCCGCGCCCATGCCGCGGGCTCCGCCGCTGATCAATGCCACCTTGCCGGCCAACCGCCCCATCGCGGCACCTCCGTCTCTCGTCCGTCCACGCCAACGTACTAGAACACGTTGCAGAATTGCGCCGAATCGAGCGTCGGCCTCGCGACCGATCGTGCCATATCGGCGTCGTGCGCGGGAAAGGTGTTGTGAGTCAGCGCCTTCGGCAATCCGCTGGCCGGGGCGATCCATTCGTTTTAGGGTTCTCGCATGAGCGAGCCCACCGTCTTCACCATGGAATCGCTGCGCGATGCCGCGGGCACCGACCTCGGCGCGAGCGGCTGGATCGAGATCGGCCAGGACCGCATCACCGCGTTCGCCGAGGCGACCGAGGACCGGCAGTGGATCCACGTGGACCCGGAGCGCGCGGCCGCGGGGCCGTACGGCACCACCATCGCGCACGGGTATCTGACGTTGTCGCTGCTTCCGGCGATCATCGGGCAGGTGTTCGAGATCTCCGACGCCGGTGCGCGGATCAATTACGGCCTCAACAAGGTTCGGTTTCCGGCGCCGGTACCCGCCGGCTCGCGCATCCGCGGCCGGGCCACGATCGTCAGCGTCGACGAGGTGCCGGGCGGGCTCCAGGTCGTGCTCGCGACGGTCATCGAGGGGGAGGGCTCGGACAAGCCCGCGTGCATCGCCGAATCGATCGTCCGCGCCTTGGCGTAAGCGCGCGCTGTCGCATCCCGTCGATGCCGGGCATCGTGCTGTGGCATCATCGTGTGTAGAACACGTTCTAATTCTGTCCGCGATACGCGGGAGGCGCGATGACGAACTCACGATCCTCGGCGGCGCTGCGGCGCTTCGCCGGGCGGGTGCCGGATATCGCCGAGGTGCCCGGCGGGCGGTTGGTCGAACTACCGGGGCGGGGTCGCACGTATGTGGTCGATACCGGCGGGCCGGCGGACGCCCCGGCGCTGGTCCTCTTGCACGGCACCGGGTGTACCGCGTATCTGAACTGGTTTCCGGCGCTGGCGGCGCTGGCCGAGCGCTACCGGGTGATCCTGTTCGACCAACGTTGGCACGGCCGCGGGATTCGGTCCGCGCGCTTCTCGGTGGACGACTGCGCCGACGACGTGGTCGCGGTGCTCGACGCGCTCGGCGTGGAAGAGGCTGTCTGCGCGGGATATTCGCTCGGCGGGGTGGTGAGCCTGGCCGCCGCGCACCGGCATCCGGACCGGGTGGGCGGGCTCGTGTTGTGCTCCACGCCGTATCGGTTCCAGGAGAAGTGGCGCGAGCGCGCCTTTCACCGTGTCTTCGGGGCGTTCGCCGACGCGGTCGCGCCGTATTCCTTCCGGCGCACCGAGGAATTGGCCGCGCGACTACCGGAGCTGCCGGAAATCGCCTGGGCGCCCGGGCGATTGGATCGATGGGCGCTCACCGAGCTGCGCAGTACCAGCGGCTGGGCGATCACCCAGGTGATCGGTGAGGTCGGCCGGTTCGACGCGACGGACTGGCTGTCGACCCTGAAAATGCCGACCGCGGTGGTGATTACGACGCAGGACCGGGCAATCCCGGTCTATCGGCAGTTGGAGATGGCGACCATGATCCCCGGCGCGAGTATTCATCTGCTCAGGGGAGGGCATGCGGCCTGTGTGCTGGAGGCGGATCTGTTCGTGCCCGCGCTGCTCGAGGCTTGCGCGGCGGTCGCCGCGAGATTGTGAGCCGCTGTTCGACGACAATGGCGAACAGGGCCTGGTAGGTCAACCCAATTTACGTGCGGCGGTGAGCAATTCGTCTACGACACCGGGGACCGCGTCGGCGAGTTCGCTGACGTCGGGCACCAGTTCCTTGCAGGCGATGAAACCGAAGTCCAGGTCGTCGTTGTTGGAGATCACGGTCACCGTGAGCCCCGCGCCGTGAAAGACCGGACCGAACGGATACATTCCGTCCACCCGCACGCCGAGGAAGTACAGCGGCATCGGCGGGCCCGGCACGTTCGACACCACGAGGTTGTGCACCACCGGATGCCGCTCGGCCAGCTTCAGCGACGAGTACACCCGCGCCGCGAGCTGAAAGGTGTTCGGCGGGGCGTACTTCGACCAGTCCTGGAGGAAGTCCGCGCCGATCAGATCGTGTTCGGCCTTCGCGCCGCGGTTGTCCTCGGCCACCTGCCGCAGGCGTTCGACCGGATCCGCGATATCGGTGCCGAGCCGGGCGAACAGCGTGGACACCTTGTTGATACCCGCGGTGTGCCTGGTCGATTCGTGCACCGAGACCGGCACCGACGCGATCAGTGACCGGTCCGGCAGTTCGTCGTGCTTCTCCAGGTAGGCGCGCAGCACGCCGGCCACGATGGTCAGCACCACGTCGTTGATCTTCACCCCGAACGCGGACTTGATCTCCTTGATCGCGCCGAGTTCGGCCTCGGTGAACGCGACCGTGCGATGCGGCGTGATGGCCAGGTTGAACGGCGTGCGCGGCGCGGAGAACGGCAAGGCCATGCCCGCCTTGTCGTTACGCCGCCGGTTGGCGAAGCCCGCCACCATGCCGAGGGTCTTCGGCACCATGCCGACGATGCCCGCCTTGGTCGGGAACTTGACCACCGCCTTGGCCAGCAGTTGCCAGTCGTTCGGGCTCGGTTCCGGCCGCCATTCCCCGGCGGGCGGTGTCTTGGCCGCGTTCGGCTCCAGATCGCACAGGTGCATCATCATGTTCGTGCCGGTGATGCCGTCCACTGCGGCGTGATGGTACTTGCAGATCACCGCGACCTTGCCGTCGTCGAGGCCCTCGACCACCGACATCTCCCAGAGCGGGCGGTCGCGGTCCATCGGGCGGCTGGCGATGTCGCCGACCAGTTCGGCCAGTTCGCGCCGGCCGGCCGGCGCGGCGATGCCGATACGCCGAATGTGATAGTCCAGGTCGAAGTTCTGGTCTTCGACCCACACCGGGTGATCGAGGTTGAACGGCACCTCGTAGACGCGGCGGCGCATCTGCGGGATCAGGGGCAGCCGCCGGCCGAGTTCGGCCTTGAATTTCTCGAATGAATAGTCCCCTGAGCTGGGATCGAGGATCAGCAGCGCACACACGTGCAGGTGCTGGGTCCCGGTTTCCAGGTAGAGAAAGCTGGCATCCAATCCGGTGAGTCGCTCCATAGCGAAATCGTACTAGAACGCGTTCTAGTTTTCGGCCGAACGGGCGCGAGGTGGGTCACAGTGGGGCGCTCTATTGTCAAGCGGGCTAACGCTATTGGGCTGCGCGCATCCGGCGGTCGTTTGCGCAGTTCGCGCGGTCGGGTGTGCAATTTGTGCTGCTACAGATCTTTATGTAACCGAGGGTTTCATGTATGTGTATGATGATTGCTACGGCCATGCAGGAAGGCGCGCGACGACGCAGTCGTGAGAGGAGTACCGATGAAGCTACTTCGTAGAGGTGAGCGACGACCGGACATCGATCCGGGCGAGGTCGCGCTGCACGCGCGCAACGTGCGGTTCCAGTGGGCGGATACGCCGCTGCACTGGATGCCCGAAGAGCCGATCGCCTCGCACCTGATCAATTCGCTGAACCTGCTGCTGCCCGAGGGCGAGCGCATGTTCTGTGCCACCTACACCGAGGCGCTGCCGTTCGTGAAGGACGACAAGCTGCGCGAGGCCATGCTCGGCTTCATCGGCCAGGAGTCCATGCACGCCGAGACGCACGACAAGGTGCTCACCGAGGTGCTCGCCGCGCACGGCATCGACCCGGAACCCTATGTGCGCCAGGCCGAATACCTGTTCCGCAAGACACTGGGGCCCAGGGCGAACGAGGGCGTCGCGCAGCGGCAGACGCTGGTCGAGCGCCTGGCCTTCATCGCCTGCCTGGAACACTTCTTCGCCTACCTCGGCGACTGGGTGCTCAACGCGGAGTTGGAGCGGTTCGAGGCCGACCCGCGGATCGCGGATCTGTTCCGCTGGCACGGGGCCGAGGAGGTCGAGCATCGGCATGTCGCCCATGACGTGGCCGTCTACTTCGGTGTCGGCTACGTGCGCCGGGTGGCGATCATGACGCTGGTCTTCCCCATCTTCATCACCCTGGTGGTGCGCGGCACCAAATTCATGGTGCACCAGGACCCCGCGCTGCCCGACCTCGGTTACCCGCGGCTGATCAAGCGGGTGTTCGGCGCGATGTGGCGTGGCGCGCTGCCCGGCGTGCCGTCGCTGCTGTGGAGTGCGCTGTCGACGCTCAAGCCCGGCTACGATCCCGAGACGGTCGGCTCGACCGCGCAGGCGGTGGCCTATCTCGCGAAGTCGCCTGCCGCGCAAGCGATCGCGTCGTGAAGCAGAGTCAGTGCGGCGCGGGTGAGGTGCGGTGGTGAACCTACGTCCCGTCCCGGCCCGGCTGCCCGCCGACCTGTTCGGCAAGCGTGATCAGGATCGCGCGGTGCGGGTGCTCGACGCGGTCGCCTCGGCGCGGCTGAAGTGGACCACCATGATCAATCGGCGTGACCTCGTGCCGCGCGTGGACGACCACCGATTGGCGCTGGTGGTCACCGAGCGGCGGATCGAGGCGCACGACCAGGACGTGGTGAGCCTGCGACTGGAGGCGCCGGACCGGCGGGAGCTGCCGCCGTGGCGGGCAGGCGCGCACCTGGACCTGGAACTGCCCTCGGGACGGCTGCGGCAGTACTCGCTGTGCGGCGATCCGGCCGACACTCGCGCGTACCGGGTCGCGGTGCGGCGCATCCCGGACGGACTCGGCGGGTCGGTGGAGGTGCACGACGGGCTACCGGTCGGCGCCCCGATCACCGTGCGCGGGCCGCGCAACGCCTTCCCGTTCGCCGTGCCGGGACACGGATCGCCCGCCGCCCGTTTGCATTTCATCGCCGGCGGCATCGGGATCACGCCGATCCTGCCGATGGCGCGGCTGGCGCAGCGGCTCGGCATCGACTGGTCGATGGTCTACACCGGCCGCAATCGGGACACCATTCCGTTCCTCGACGAGATCGCCGGATTCGGCGACCGGGTCACCGTGCGCACCGACGACGAGCACGGCCTGCCCGACGCCGCCGCGTTGCTGCCCGGTGTCGCGGCCGACACCGCGGTCTACTGCTGCGGACCCGTGCCGATGACCAACGCCGTCGCCGCCGCGATTCGCGAAATGCCCGGCGTGGAACTGCATTCCGAGCGGTTCTCGCCGCCGCCGATCGTGAACGGCGTGCCGTTCGAGATCCAGTTCGCCTCCACCGGCGAGGTGGTCGAAGTGGCCGCCGATCGTTCCGCGCTCGACACCATCCTGGAAACCCGCCCGGATCGCCCCTACTCGTGCCGCCAAGGCTTCTGCCGCACCTGCAAGGTGCGGGTGCTGGCCGGCGCGCCGGAGCATCGCGAAACCGTGCTCACCGCGGCCGAACACGAGGCCGGCGAGATGCTCGTCTGCGTATCCCGTTCGCCCGGTGGGCGACTGGTGCTCGATCTGTAAACCCCGACCTCTGGTCAGCAAGGAGAAACCGATGACGACCATCGAACCCCCGGAGCTCGTGGCCGCCGAGCGGACGGTGCGTAACGGCGAATTCGAGCTCGCCGTCTACGAATACGGCGATCCGACCGCGGAAACCGTGGTGCTGGTGCACGGTTGGCCGGACACCAATCACCTCTGGGACGCGGTGGTGCCGCTGCTGGCCCGCCGCTTCCACGTCGTCACCTATGACACCCGCGGGCACGGCCGCTCCACCCGGACCCGGCGCACCGAGGACTTCCGGCTCGACCAGCTCGCGGGCGACTTCTTCGCCGTCGTCGACGCGGTCAGCCAGGACCGGCCGGTGCACGTGCTGGCCCACGACTGGGGTTCGGTGCAGGTGTGGGAGGCGGTCTGCGAGCCGCGCGCGGCCGCGCGGATCGCGTCGTTCACCTCGGTGTCCGGGCCGAACCTCGACCACATCGGGAACTGGATGCGCAACCGGCTGTCCCGGCCGACGCCGCGCAACCTGTGGCAGCCGTTCACCCAGGCGCTGTCGTCCGCCTACACGTTCTTCTTCATGACGCCGGGACTGCCGCGCGCGGTCTTCGGCCTGCTCGGCACCGAGCAGCGCTGGCAGCGGGTCGTCTCGATCATGAACGAGACGCCGCCGTCGACGGTGACGCTCGGCCCGACGTTCCGGCAGGACATGGTCGACGGTCTGCTGATCTACCGGGCGAACATCGTGCAGCGCCTGCTGTCCCCGCGCGAGCGGCATACCGAGGTGCCGGTCCAGTTGATCGTCGCCGGTCGCGACGTCGCGGTCCGGCCCGCCGGTTACGACGACGAACGCAAATGGGTGCAACGACTCCTGTCTCTTATAC
>NZ_JBHTUR010000026.1:0-94144 GCF_042793755.1 Nocardia sp. NPDC056564 | reverse complement strand
GCGCCGCGACGTGCCCGCCGGGCACTGGATGCCGTTCTCGCATCCCGAGTTACTGTCCACCGCGACCACCGAGCTGATCGACACGGTCAACGGCGCCACCGTTCCGCGCGCGCTGCGCCGGGCCGAAGTCGGCCGCAGCGCAAAGCCGTTCGAGGATCAGCTCGTGGTGATCACCGGCGGTGGCAGCGGCATCGGGCGCGAGACGGCGCTGGCGCTGGCTCGGCGCGGCGCCGAAATCGTGCTGTCCGACATCAATCTCGCGTCGGCCAAGGAGACCGCCGAACTGATCGCCGCCGAACACGGTGTCGCGCATCCGTATCAGCTCGACGTGTCCGACGCGGACGCGGTGACCGCGCACGCCGAGATCGTGCTGGAAAACCATGGCGTGCCGGACATTCTGATCAACAACGCGGGCATCGGTCAGGCCGGTGGGTTCTTCGACACCTCGGCGGCGGAGTTCGACCGGGTCATGCGGATCAATCTCGGCGGCGTGCTCAACGGCTGCCGTGCCTTCGGATCCGCCATGGCCGAACGGGGATTGGGCGGCCACATCGTCAATCTGTCCAGCATGGCCGCCTACAGCCCGCAGCAGGGGTTCAGCGCGTACTCCACCAGCAAGTCGGCGGTGTTCATGTTCTCCGACTGCCTGCGCGCGGAACTGGCCGGGCGGGGGATCTCGGTGCACACCATCTGCCCCGGCATCGTGCACACCAATATCGTTGCCAACACCCGGTTCTCGGGGGTCAGCGCCGAAGAGGAGAAGGCCAAGCAGCAGCGCTACGACAACCTCTACCGCAAGCGCAGCTACGGGCCGGAGAAGGTGGCCGAGCAGATCGTGCGGGCGGTGGAGAAGGACCGCAGCATCGTTCCGGTGACGCCGGAAGCGCGGTTGCAGTACCACTTCAGCAGGCTCGCGCCCGCGGTCGGCCGGTTCGTCGCGGCGCGGGTGAAGCTGACCTAGTCCGCCAGGGCGCGCAGATCGGCCTCGATGGCCGCGACGCGTTCGGCGTCGACGCCCCACGGGTGCTCGACGCCGACCCGGCGGTCCAGGTCCCACAGCACGCAGGTCTCGCCCGGTTCGGCGACCAGCGCCCAGGCGACCACGGTGCGGCCGAGCTGCTCGCCCATCGAACCATGCGAAACCTTCGGCGGCCCCGCGCCTTCCGGGAAGTGATGCAGGAAGCGGCCGTAGGCGGCGGCGCAGAACTCGGCGTAGCGCTCGGTGCAGAGGATGAAACCGTGCCACGCCTCATCGACCGCGTGCGACGGCATGCCGACGACCTGTCCGTCGCGCATCGCCGCGCCGCAGCAGCGCAGCCATTGCCGCAGGCCGGTCTCCACCAGGTCGCGGGGGAGCCACGGGGAGGTCTTGTAGACGGCCTCGGGCAACTCCAGCGCGGCGACCGCGGCGTTGACCGTCGCGAGGTCGATGTCGCGCGGCCGGGATCTGCGGAAGCGGAAAGACGGCACAGTTCACTGTACGCACGCGGGCCGCGCCGTTACGGTTCATGAATGGCTGAGACCATTTTCATTGTCTTTTTCATCTTGGTGATAATGCTGGTCATCGCGATACCGTTCATCATGATCGGGGTGATCGTCGGCGTGCTGCGGCGCAACCGGCGGCGGGTTCCGCCGTACGGGGCTCGGCGCGGGGGTCCGCGGGGGCGCTACGGCGGGAGTAGCGACAGCTCGGACCCGTACTGGGCGGCCGGTGCCGCCGGGTTCGCCGATGGTGGCTCGTCGAGTAGCTGTAGCGGGGGCTGGGATTCAGGGCACGGGGGCGGTCATCACCATCACGGTGGTCATCACGACAGCGGTGGCAGCAGCAGTAGCTGCGGTGGCGGGAGCAGCAGCAGTTGCGGGGGTGGGAGCAGTTCCAGTTGCGGGGGTGGGAGCAGCAGTAGCTGTGGCGGGGGTTCCTGAGTTCGGGGTGATTTCGCGGGCGGCATAATCGCTCGGCTTGACCTCAACGTTGCTCGAGGTTCCATGCTTGGTCCTGTCAATCCGAACAGGAAAGCGATGGAGGATGGTCATGCGGGCTGTGCAGGCAATGGAATTCGGTGGACCAGAGGTGCTCACCGTGCGTGAGGTGGCGGAGCCGGTCGCCGGGCCGGGCGAGGTGGTCGTCGACGTGGCCGCCGCCGACGTGATGTTCCTGGACACCCGGTTGCGCAGCGGGTGGGGCGGTGAGTTCTTCCAGCTGGAGACGCCGTATGTGCCCGGTGGCGCCGTCGCCGGCGTGATCAGCGCGGTGGGCGCGGGGGTTGACTCGTCCTGGGTCGGCAAGCGCGTCACCACCACAACCGCGGCGAGCAAGATCGGTGGCGGCCAGCCGACCGGCGGCTATGCCGAAAAGGCGCTGGCCAAGGTCGAATCGCTGACCGTGGTGCCAGCGGAATTGAGCGCGGCGCAGGCGGTGGCGCTCGCGCACGACGGCAAGATGGCCCTCGCGGTGCTCGACCGCGCCGCGATCCAACCGGGGGAGTGGGTGCTGATCACCGCGGCCGGAGGAGGCTTGGGCACCTTGCTGATTCAGCTCGCGCGCGCCGCCGGCGCGCACGTCATCGCCGCGGCCCGCGGTCGAACCAAACTGGAACTCGCCGAGCGTCTCGGTGCGGACGCCGTCCTGGATTACTCCGAACCGGGCTGGGCGGACAAGGCGCGCGCGGCGACCGGAGGTGCGGGCGCAAACGTAGTGCTGGACGGCGCGGGTGGTGCGCTGGGCGAGGACGCGCTCGCCGCCGCCGCGGACAACAGCCGATTCCTCGGATACGGTGCCTCGGCAGGCGAATTCGCGGCACCGGACACCGAGGTGGCGGCGGCGCGCGGCATCACCGTCTACGGTCTGTTCGACCTCACCGACGCGAACACCGACTGGGCCGGGCTCGCCGAACGTTCCCTCGCCGAGGCCGTGGCCGGGCGGCTGGAAGTGGTGATCGGCCAGGCCTTTCCGCTCGATGACGCCGAAAGTGCGCACGCCGCCATCGAATCCAGGACCGCGGTGGGGCGCACCCTGCTGACCGTGGGTTCGGCCCGCTGAGACCGTACGGTTTCAGCCCTGGCGGGCACCCTGGCTCGGCGCTAGGGTGCCCTGGGTGGAGACTCTGATCGTTGTTGGTGTAGTCCTTGTGGTACTGGCCCTGGTCGTCGTTGTCGTGCAAATCGCCAGCAGACCTCCGAAAGACGGGAGGCGTTGGGACAGAGATGATCCCGACGACTACGACGATCACTGGGACGAGCGCGACGAGGACTACCGGGACTGACCGAACTCAGCCGACCGGCGTCAGCACGACCACCGGAATGGGCCGCTTGGTCATCTTCTGGTAGGCGCTGTACCGCCCCTTATTGATCTTGTCGACGATCGCGAACCGGCGAGCGTAATCCGCGTCGTCCGGATAAGTCGGCCGCGCGACCACCGCTATCGCGCGCCGCCCGATCTGAATCTCACACTCCGGCTTGGCTTTCACATTCGCCAGCCATCCCGGCGGGCGCGGCGACCCACCGTTGGACGCCGTCACCAAGTAATCCGCCCCGTCCGTCCCGTACGTCAGCGCCGAGGTCCGCGCCTGCCCCGTCTTGCGCCCCACCGTCCGCAGCAGCAACGTCGGATTCCCGAACAGCACCCGGTGCCCCACCAGCCCGCCGCTGTTCTCGTACACCCACTGGTGCACCTTCAGCACATTCGCGAACAAACTCGCCATGCTCGACCCTCCAGAACGGTTGCCGGACGCCCCACCCTAACCGCCACCCCGGGTCCAACTGGTGCAAGCCCCACCCCAGCCGGTAGCATCCCCCACGCCTGCGGTGCACCCGCAGAAGCGGGGCGGTAGCTCAGTCGGTTAGAGCCGTGGACTCATAATCCATTGGTCGCGGGTTCGAGCCCCGCCCGCCCCACAAATGGCCTCTGAGCTGCGGAAATATCGAACTCGACAGCCAAGTTGATTCAGAACGTTGCTCCGGCAGCAATGTATTTTGGCGGTTAGTCCTGCCACGGGGCTCGCACTGGACGACATCAGGGAGCTTGCCCGTTCGCGATGAAGCTGCACCGCAAAACCAGAGCAAGAAGACCATCGGGAGCTGCCTCCCTCCTAGATCCGGGCCTTCGCCGACTACCTTCAGGCGCGAGCTGTCGACCGTGGTGCCGGACATCACTCGCGCTCACTTCGGCGGCTACATCGACCATCTGTTTACGCGACCCAATTGGCCGAATCGGCGCAGCGGCAAACTGCTGTCGCCGGAGTACGCACGCGGCCAGTACCGATCGCTGCAACAGATCTTAAGTATCTCGCGGCCGAAGAGGTCATCGGCGTGAATCCGTTCGACAAGATGAGCGACCCGCGGTCCCGCATCAGCAGGTGTCGGTGCCGAGCATGGACGCGGTGAAAGCAGTTCTCGCAGAGTGTGATGGCACCAGTTTCGCCGTCCGACGCGACAACGCCATCGTCTGGTTGTTCGCCGACGCCTGGATGGGTACGGCGACTCGCACTGCCAGAGGCGGAGTCGTTCGACCTCAACTAGAAAACGGTGCTGGTGATCGGCAAGGGCGGCCTACCGCTGGCGTGTCCGTTTGGCTACAAGGCCCGAACGGCGCTGCGGAGATACCTCCGGGTGTGTGCGAAGCATCCGGCTGCTGCGAAGGACAACTCAGCATCGATAATCGCACACTGCATGTTCGCAAGGCCGGAAATCGATCCGGATCTGATTCGGACCTGATCAGATTTTGATCCGACTCCGAATCCGACCAAAGCCGGATCAGCGGACGCGATAAAGGTGCGTCGAGATGGCATATTTGCCGGCATCAGAACATTTGGGAGGGAAAGGAAGGGCTGGGAGGGGGTGGGTTAGTCATGAGGAGAAGTCACGTCTACAACTGCGTCACATGTGACGGTGGCGAGTCGTGCGGAGGGCAAGCTCGGTGCTGGTTCAAAGTCGCATGCGCGTTGGCAGGTTGGAGCGGGTGAATGCCGAGCGCAACAGTGCGGCAGGGTGAGGAGCTTACCCTCTGGGAAGGACCACAGTAGGCGGGCAGGGACGCCTCACGATCATGCCGCTCCGTCCCTGCCATGGGTTGAATCTTCGTCGCAGACTTCCTGTTGCGTGTTCTAACCCCGGTTCGAGCGCCAAGAGATAGAGTACGTGAGGTATTCGACGGTCCTAGACACCAGGGGGCAACTGTGGCACTTACGATCCGAAAGATCCTTGAGCAAGCTCAAAATGGAACTATTCGGGTGCCTGCCTTTCAACGCGGTTTTGTATGGGATGCTGAGCGTGTTGCTTATCTTATGGACTCTATCTATAAAGGCTACCCGTTCGGTTCTCTTATTCTGTGGCGGACCAAAGAAAAATTGGAGCATGAGCGTCAGCTCGGCCCTTTCTTTTTGCCAGAGGTCGAGCCTGAGTATCCGATTGACTATGTGCTGGATGGGCAGCAGCGTCTTACATCAATATTCGGTGTCTTTCAGACGGAATTGACACCTATAGAGGACGCGCCCTGGACTGAAATATATTTCGATATGAATGCCAAATCTGATTTGCAAGAGAGTCAGTTCGTCTGCCCGTCGCCGGAGGAAGTGGATAAAGATCAGCACTTTCCAATTGGCACTTTCTTCGACGTTACTGCGTATCGCCAAGCGACAGAACATCTATCGACTGATCGGGCCGAGTTGATAGACCGTGTGCAATCTGTTTTCAAGGAGGCTCCGATTCCGACTCAGGAAGTCGCGACTGAAGATAGAGCTAAAGTTGCAATAGTATTTGAGCGCGTAAATCGACTCGGTGTGGAATTGGATACGTTTCAGCTACTGTCGGCTTGGACATGGAGCGATGACTTTAACCTTCAGGAGAGGATTCGGACACTCGCAGATGAGGTTTCGCCGCATGGATTCGGTGATATATCGGAAGACACGAACTTGATTCTGCGCTGCTGTGCCGCCGTCGTGGCGGACGACGCATCTCCCGCTACTCTGATGGGTCTTAAAGGTGTCGACGTGCGGGCGAGGTTCGATGAAATTGAGAACGGGGTTAAAGGGGCCATTGACTTCCTAAGGGATAATCTGGTAGTGAAAACGCTTGCGAATCTACCTTATCCGGCGTTGCTAGTTCCGCTCGCCGTATTTTTTGCGACGGCGGACAGGAAAAGCGTGAAGATGAGCGACTCGCAACGTGTATCGCTCGAAAGATGGTTCTGGAAGTCATGCTTCTCCCGAAGGTTCAGTGCAGGTGTGCTTCGGAATCTGAAGCGCGACATCTCCGAGATGATCGAATTGAAGAGTCTGAGGGCCTCAAGTCTTGACTCATTTACGGTGAAGATTGATTCGGAGTATTTCATGGATCAGTCCTTCACTATCGGCACTGTTCATACCAAGACTCTAATTCTTTTGCTTGCGAACAGACGGCCGAAATCTTTTATCTCCGGAGCATCGGTTGATCTTGGCCCTGTACTTCAGGCGTATAACCGCGAGGAGTTTCATCATTTGATGCCACGAAGTTTTCTCAAGAAACTTGGGCGTACCACGGCGGAGATAAACAGGCTTGCCAACTTCGCTATCATTTCAGCGATCGATAATAACCAATTGAGTGGCGATGCGCCAAGTATTTATAGAAAGAAGATGCCGCCGAGTGGGATTGATGAAATACTTGAATCTGCTATCTGCCCTAACTCCCTCTTTGATGACGACTATGACGCCTTCATTCTGTCACGTGCAAAGGCATTGGCGCAGTATGCCGAATCGCTTATGGGATAAGGCTTAGGAGCGGTCGCGGTTTAGAAGATAGCACTGCGATAAACCTGACTTGCATTACGTAAGCGCGACGTAATGCAGACGTTGGATTCTGCTGCCGGGGCCAACTTCGCATCGCGCAAGGGTGTGGTCCGGCGCCCTTGGCTCCGTCACCAATGTCTTCTATGCTTACGTTCGGTCCTGGCCAGATTTTGCCTGGTCAGGGCAGTGTTCTGGGCGTTTTATCTCATAATCCATTGGTCGCGGGTTCGAGCCCCGCCCGCCCCACAAACAGCCCTAGTGGCGAGGTCAGGCCAGCATCACGCGGACCTGGGTGACGGCCTCGGCGGGATGCTGTGCGCGAATGGCCTTGCCGATCGACTCGAACTGCCACACGCCGTCGGTGCGGAATACCTTTCCCATCACCAGGCCGGTGTGTGACCCGCCGCCGCTGAGGTCGTAGCGGGCGATTTCGATGCCGGACATGCTATCGATCAACCGGCAGAACGCGTTGTCGATCTGTTCGAAGGTCTGACCTGTGTAGCAGGTCACGATGAAGACCACGGTGGTGATCTCAGGCGTCAAACGGGTCAGGTCGACGGTGACGATCTCGTTGTCGCCCTTGCCTTCTCCGGTGGTGCTGTCCCCGAGGTGCCGGATCGCGCCGTCGCGGGAGATGAGTTGCTCGTGGTAGACGACGTCGACGATCTCCTGGTCGGCGAACAGCAGCGCGGCGGCGTTGAGGTCGATGTCCTTGCGCCGCGCGCCGAAGAATTGATGCGTACGGACCGGATCCCAGCCGAGCGCCATGGTGACGTAGTCGAGCGCGGTGCCGCTGTCGTTGCGAAGTGTGATGAACACGGGCTTCCCCCTTGAGCTTTGATGACCGCCGTCCTCAGCGGACTCGAAGAGGGCAGTGCCGTGGTACCGCCAGGAGTAACCATCGGGAGCCTCCCACCCTCAGCTGCCCGGCTCGCGATCACGGCCGGGTTTGCCGACCAGGCTTCCCGGCGCACCACCCGTAAAGATGCCGTAAAAACGCCGTCAGGGCAAATGCTTTCGGCCTAGTACCTGGCAGTCCGGCCTCCGGAAATCTCCGGACCGGAATTTCGCCCTATGGGTTCTGACCTGCGTATTCACTATGCGAACACTCGATCTGGCTTGGCGGTACTTCAGTGTTTCCATGATGATTGCGGCGCCATCAGGGGTGATGGCGGGGCGCCGCAGGTGGAGGGGATCAGCGGCGGGCCCAGTAATCCGGGCCGATGCGCGGGAGTCGATCTTTGGGGCTCGGGCGGTGGGGGCTCGAGTGGGGTGAGATAGGCTGTCGCGGCATCGGTTTCGGATGCACTCAGATGAGTGCTTGGTGTGGTCAGAGGGTAACTCGGCAGCGGGCTATGCCTTCGGCGGCGCGGGCCTGCTCGATTCGGTTGTCGAAGTCGGCGGCCACGGTCGACGCGGCAATGAACATGGTCAGCGCCTCGTCCGGTTTTCCGGATGCCAGCAGCGCATTGAGGAACGCTGGTTTTGTGTTGGGGTGCGGGTGGCTTTGAGTCGTGCTTGGGTGGTGTCCGCGACTCGTTGCAGGGTGGGATTGCCCGCGGCCTCCCAGAGCTCGGCCAGTCTGGTCACGAGCAACGCCCGCGGCGAAACGTCCCCGCCTAAGTCTCCGGTCCGACCGGTCTCGCTAGTCTCGCCACGCACCCCCACACGATAAGGGCCTGGTCGGGATTGCGGGTGTGTGCCCGCGGGCCGTGGCACCTAACGCGGCGTGCCCTTTTCCCTGGTCTGCTTGGCCAGTTCCTGCTCGAACTGTTCCGGGGTGAACTTGATGTCGCCCTTCGGGAAGGTTTTGCAGCCTTTGGCGGTGACTTTTCCGGGGAGGGTGGCGGTGCCGGTGGTCGTGGTCGCGGAGGCGAGTTTGCCGTCGGGGTTGACGCCGCAGAGGTAGTACGGCTCCTTCTTGGTGGCGTCGAGGATGAAGAAGAGGCCGGTGATGTCGCCGGCCTTGGGCGCCTTGTTGACCGCGGTGCAGGTCTCGGCGGTCACGGGAGCGAGGTTGTCGCTGATTTCCTTGCCGGGCTCGATGGTTTTGCACCGGTAACTCGGAGACGTCACGGCGTGCGCGGTGGGCGCGAGGAAGACCAGCGCCGCGACGGCGGTGAGGCCGGCGGCGAGTCGGGCAGGGCGGCAGGGCACTGGGTGGGCCTCGATTCTGTGGGATTCCGGTGTGGAACACCCCGCTATTCGGACCCGAGATGGTCTTCGGATTGGTCGCGTCCGGGATCATCCCCGGATCCGGGCAGAAAAGTGCTCATTCGGTGAGCACTTAAGTGCGGATGATGGGTTCATGACAAGCGTCGACGCAGGTTCTCATCGGTTTTCGAATGCGGCGCAGTGGGAGTCGTGGCTCGCCGATCAGCACGACGAGTCGGCGGAGGTGTGGCTGGTGATCGCCAAGAAAGGAGCCGAGGGGCTCGCGATCGGTGAGGCGCTGGAGGTCGCGCTCTGCTTCGGCTGGATCGACAGCCATCGAAAGGCTTTGGACGAGCGGCATTTTCTGCAACGGTACTCACCGCGTCGCGCGAAAAGCCCTTGGTCGCAGCTGAATGTGACGAAGGCAGAGGCGTTGATCGCCGCGGGCCGGATGCGGGCACCCGGGTTCGCGGCGATCGCCGCGGCCGAGACGGACGGGCGCTGGGCTGCCGCGACGCCGCGCGCCCGCGCCGCGCGGGTCATGCCGTCACTCGTGCGAGCCGGCTGACCGATCGAACGCCGCCTGCGCCCGCTGGGCCAGGTCGGCACCCAGCTTGTACCCCTGGGCGGCCAGGTCCTGATGTGCTTGCGGGTCAGTGGTTTCGGTGCCGTAGAGGATCTCGATCGATGATGCGGCGATCTCGGAGTAGTCGGCGATCCCGTGCCGCAACTGGAGCGAGATCGAGTCCTTGTATCCGCGGCGCTCGAACGAATCCTGGTTGACGCCGGCCAGGGCGATGAAGTGCAATTCGTCGATCGCGCTCGGCCCCTTCGGCGAGGGGTTCTCGTAGGCCCAACCGCGGCTGAAGACCCGGTCGATCCACCCTTTGGCGAGCGCGGGCATGGACCACCAGTAGACCGGGAACAACAGGGCGACGACGTCGGCGGATTCGATCAGCTCCTGCTCGCGCCGCACATCCGCGGGGACCTCGCCGACCAGCCGGTGGACCGCGAGATCCGCCGCGTTGAACACCGGATCGAATCCCGATTTGGTCAGGTCATGCGTTGTGGCAGTAGTGTTTCCGTCCGCCTGGAGGCCTTGCTCCACCGCGCGGGCGATGGCCCAGGTGGCGGATTCGTGGTCCGGGTGCGCGACCACAAGCAGGACGTTCGGTCGATTCCGTTCGTTCGTCATATGGCCAAGGTAAAGTATGACACTAACGTCAATGTCAAGGAGGAGCCTGCGGTGCGGATCAAGGATTTGAGCGAGCTCACCGGCGCGACCCCGCGAATGCTGCGGCACTACGAGAACGCCGGCGTCCTGACCCCGCAGCGCGATCCCAACGGCTACCGGCACTACCGCCAGGAAGACGTCAAGACGGTGCACGACATCCGCTGCCTGCTCGCCTCCGGCCTGTCCCTGTCCGAGGCCGCCGCGCTGATCCACATCGCCTGCACCGCCCCGCAGAGTGCCACCGACCAGGATCGCGACGACGTGCTGGCGCAACTCGACGAACGCACCCGCCAACTGGACGCGGGCATCGACCGACTCCTGGCCGAAAAGGCCAATATTCTCAAACTGCGCGAAGACGTCATGACCGGGCGCTGACCGAAATTCGTCGCCCTGATCACCGTCGATGTCTCGTAGTGTGGGTTACGGACTGCCCACTTGCCGTGGTCCCCAGCCGTGCCGACACCGCGGGGAAGGATCTCGGCCGAGCCGAGTGCGAGGACCATGTCGGACAACGCCACAGCAGCTAGAACCGGATTCGACGCGGTGATCGCGGCCGCCGACTACCCGGTGTTCGTCGTGACCGCCCGGGCCGACGGCCGTCAGGCCGGATGTCTGGTCGGCTTCACCTCACAGGTGAGCATCGAGCCGCCGCGTTTTCTGGTCGGCATCTCCAAGACCAACTTCACCTTCGGCGTCGCGATGGCCGCCGAGCACCTCGCCGTTCATCTGCTCGGCCGCGAACAGTCTTCGCTGGCCGCGCTTTTCGGCGCGGAAACCGGCGACGACATCAACAAGTTCGCGCACTGCAAGTGGCAGCCCGGCCCCGCGGACTTACCGATCCTGACCGCCGCCGCGGGCTGGTTCACCGGCCGCATCCTCGAGCGGCACGATCTGGGCGATCACGTCGGCATGCTCATCGCGCCGGAGGAATCGTCGGCGCCGCCGCCGCGAACGGAACCGCTGCGCTACAACCTGGTCGCCGGTTTGAAGCCGGGACACATGGCCTAGGTCAGGCCACCTGTGCGGGACGGTCGGCCAGCGCCTGCTCGCGCAGGGTGTTCAAGGTCTTGTTCAGAATGCGCGACACTTGCATCTGCGAAACCCCGAGCCGCTCGGCGATCTGCGCCTGGGTCAGCGATTCGAAGAACCGCATGATCAGCACCTGCCGCTCCCGCTCGGGCAAGGCCGCGATCAACGGACGCACCGTCATCGACTGCTCCAGCAGTTCGTAGCACGGTTCTTCGGCGCCGAGGCCGGCCACCACGGGCGCCGCCGCGTTCTCGTCGTCGTCGCGGGTGAGGCCGTCGATGGAATTGGACTGATACCCGTTGCGCGCGATGAGCGCCTGCGTGACCTCGCTGAGCTCGATGCCCAGCTCGGCGGCGATCTCCCTCGCATTGGGCACCCGGCCGAGTCTGTTCGACAGGGTCTCGGTGGCGGGCCCGATCAGCTGCTGAACTTCCTTGAGCCGCCGCGGAACTCGCACCGCCCACGTGTGATCGCGGAAGTGCCTGCGCACCTCGCCCATGATCGTCGGCACGGCGAAGGAAAGGAACGAACTCCCGCGTGCCACGTCGAACCGGTCGATCGCCAGAACCAAACCCACCCTGGCGATTTGATGCAGATCATCGAAAGCCTCACCGCGGCCGGAGAACTTACGCGCGATGTGTTCGGCCAGTGGCAGGCACAGCCGGGTTATCTCCTCGCGCAACTCATTTCGGTGCGGGTCGTGCGCGGTGAGCGCGGCCATCTTCTCGAACCACGGCTCGACGTTGTCGTAGCTGTCACCGCGCGAACTGCCGGGGCGCGATATCTCGGTCCGGTCGGTGGTCAACTCACGTTGCATCGGATATACCTCGCTCCCAGCTGAATTCGATGGCCGTCGGATATCCACCCGCGTCGAGATCAAACGAATCCTGGCGCAACTCGGCCGAATCGGTCAACATCCGCACCAACTGCCAGCTCAACGGGTCGCGGCTGACCTCGACATCGCGGGTCGTGTGCGCGCTGAGCCGCACGCCGAGCCGTCGCTTGTTGTAGATGAAGACACACCGCAGAACCGAGCCCGGCACCGCGTCGAGCATTAGCGCGGTCGCCGCCTCGCTGAGCACCAGCCGGATATCGGGGATCGCGTCGAGCGCGACATCGGCCATCATGCAGGTGGTGTCGGTCAGCGCACGCAGCATCCCCAACTCGTGCGGTTCAGCGGCCAGTTCGAACGCCACTCGGTGTGCGACCACGGCCGTTTGATGTGGTGTCGATGTCTCGGAAACCACCTTCATCGTGTTCACCGCCTCCCAACGATTCCCTGACGCCATACCCGGGACGCGGGCGTCCAACCGGAGAGCCGAGATCTCGACCCGGCGATGTGACTCGACTTACCCCGTGGGATAGGGCACAAGGTCCCCGCGGACAGGGCACAAGGGCCCTTTGCCGGTAGGGCCTGAAGGCATCGGCCAGTGACCCCCGACCGGGAGCGGAAACCGCAGGTAGGGCGCATACTTACCCGGTGAGAGAAACTGGCGCGAAGGCCACCGAGGCGGCGACCCGTGCGGTCGTCGAGGTGGTCGGTGGCGGCACACCGCAGGCATCCGGAAGCTTCTCCTTCCGATTCGCTGATCAGCGGTGGCAGTGGTCGGACGAGGTCGCCGCGATGCACGGGTACGAGCCGGGGACGGTGACGCCGACGACGGAATTACTGCTGTCGCACAAGCATCCGGACGATCGCGCGCAGGTCGCGGAGACCATCGCCAAGTCGCTGCGCGATGCCGAGCCGTTCTGCAGCCGCCACCGCATCATCGACACCGCGGGCCAGGTGCGCCATGTGATCGTCTTGGGCGACACCATGACCGAGGACGACAAGGTGGTCGGCACCACCGGCTACTACGTCGACCTGACCGAAACCATCGATGAGCAGCGCCAGGAGATGCTGGATGACACGCTGCCGGAACTGTTCGAGGCGCGCGCCGTGATCGAACAGGCCAAGGGTGTGTTGATGCGGGTGTACCGGCTCAATGCCGAGCAAGCGTTCCGGGTGTTGCAGTGGCGCTCGCAGGAGACGAACGTCAAGCTGCGCACGCTGGCCTCGCGGCTCATCGCCGAACTCGACTCACTGCCGCCCGCGCCGCCACAGGTGCAGACCGCGTTCGACCATCTGCTGCTGACCGTGCACGAGAATGCCGGACCGGACTAGCCTTCAGCTTTCCGGTCGCCGGGTGGTCTCGCCGGTGCCGCTGCGGCTGACCTCGTAGCCGAGCAGACGTTCGGCCTCCTCGATACCGCCCTGGAGGTCACCGACCGCGTTCATCTTGGACAGGTCCAGGCCGATGGTGACCAGGGTCAGCGCGATCTCCGAGGACAGACCGGTGATGATCACGTTCGCACCCATCAGGCCGGACGCGTCGACGGTCTGCACCAGGTGGTTGGCCACCGTGGAATCGATGGTCGGCACGCCGGTGATGTCGATGACGACGACCTTGGCCCGGTTGGCGCGAATCGCGCGCAGCAATTGTTCGGTGAGCTGACGGGCCCGCTGACCATCGAGCACGCCGATGATGGGGAGGATGAGCAGCTGTTCCCGTACCTGGAGAACGGGGGTGGACAACTCGCGGATCGCCTCCTGCTGCTGGCGGATGATGCGCTCGCGCTCCTCGACGAAGGAGACGCCCACGGTGTTGGCGATGCGGTTGGCCGCCGGTTCGTACGCGTCGAGCACGGCATTGAGCAACTGGAAGTCGGTCTGATATTTCTCGAACAGCGAGCGGGCCAGCACGTCGCGCAGCAGCAGCACGATGCCGAGCACCTCGTCGGTTTCGACGCCGCGCGGAATGATGCGCTCGGACAGATCACGCGCGTAATCCTGCAACGCTTCTACCGATCCGGTTTCCAGCACGGCCACATAGTTGTCGTAGACGGAGGTGGCTTCGGAGAACATTTCGTCCGGCGTCATCGCGGTGAGTAACTGCGCCTCGGTAATGCGGCGCGCCCATTCTTCGCGCAGGATGGTGCGGTTCTGCCGCAGGTGCTCGACCAACTCGGAGAGCAGCCCCTCGCTGACCCCGTTGGAGCTGATCTCAGTCGGGAATGCAGTAATCGACATCTCGGACAATGCCGCCTCCGGTCTATCCCACGCACACCGGCCTCGTGTGCTCGAAAATTGCGATGGCCGGCCCCGCGCTGGACCGTTCCACCGTCCGCAGGATCGTATACCTATCGTCGGCGTCGGAGCCGTCGAATGGATCTATGCCCGGTTTCCGGGCGCGGCGACCGGGGTGAGCCAGCTACCTGTATCCATATCTACTCTCCGCCAAGCGAATTCGTTCCGGGGCGGCAGCCTGCCGGTCGAGCAGCTCGTTCACGTCGGAGTCGGTGACCGGGTCGCAGCGCAGATAGGCCTCGTCCAGCGGGCGCGGGCGCGGTGGCGTTTCCAGACACACGACCTTGTCCGCGTCATAAGCCAGCGTCCGCGCGATCCGGTGCGGCGCCACCGGGACGGCCAAGACCACCCGGACCGCGCCGCGCGCATAGGCTGCCCGGCAGGCGGTTCGTGCGGTGATGCCGGTGGTGACGCCGTCGTCGACGACCACAGCCGTGCACCCGCCCAGTTCAGCGGGCGGAAAATGTCTGCGGAACCGTTGGGACCGGCGGTGCAGGCTGCTGCGCTCGTGCGATTCGGTCTCGGCCAGCTCCGCATCGGTCAGCAGGGTGCTGCGGACGACAACCTCATCGATGATGCGGGTGTCGTCCTCGCCTATCGCACCGAAGGACAGTTCGGGCCGATAGGGAACGTGGAGCTTGTTGACGACGATCGTGTCGAGCGGCAGTCGCAGACCGGCGGCGACCTCGCAGGCCACCGGAACGCCGCCGCGGGGGACGCCGAGGACGACGACATCCGGGCCGCGGAAGGCCTGCAACCGAGCGGCGAGCCGGCGACCCGCGTCGCGCCGGTCGATGAACAGCGAACGCCGATATGCGCGGTGGTTGGTGTGGGCGCTGGATAAGGCGGGATCATCCATGTCGTCCCCCGAACATCGAGTGGCGGAATCCGGAGCCGCGCTTCAGGACTCAGGAGGACGCGGTCAATTCTACTCGGCAGTACCGATTTCGTCGTCGGTTTGTCGGTGGGCGCGCCGGGTTGCCCGCCGGCCGCGAGTGCGCGAACTATGTTGGGGGAGTGAATCGCTCACGACCGGCGCGGTCGGCGCGACGACTGACCCGGTTCGATGAAGCGGGGGGAGGCGGGTTTACTGCCGGTGACCGTCTCGATGATCTCCGCGGCCAGATCGGCGACACGGACATTGCTCCGCTGAGACCGGTCGCGCAGCACCTCGAACGCCGCGTCGCGGTCGCACCGGCGTTCCGCCATCACGATGCCGAGGGCCTGATCGATGGTGGATCGGGAGGCCAGGGTCGCCCGCAGCTGCTCGGTCAGCTTGACCTGCTGGGCCGTGTCGGCCGCGACCGTGAGCAGCGTGCCGATGTGTTCGGCGGTCAGGGTGGCGGATTGCCTGGCCCGGTCGGTGAAGCCGTTCGGCCGGGTCGAATAGAGTGACAGTGCGCCGAGCGCTTCGCCGTTCACCGAAAGCGGTTGGGCATAAACAGATTTGATACCGTAGGCGAGCATTCGGGTCGAGTATCCGCCCCAGCGGTGCTCCATCGCGACATCGGGCACCGAAACCAATTGTGCGGTATCCATTGCCTGCAGGCACGGGTCGTAGCCCTCGCTGAACCTGGCTTCCTCGACTAACATCGCGTGCGCGCCGCTCGAACCGCCGACGATGGTGCCGCCCCCGCGGGCCAGGGTGATCCCCGTCATCGGATGATCCGGCAGCATCCTTGTCACGGTATCGGCGATGGCGCAGAGCGATTCGGCGACATCGTCGCCGCTCAACAGCAGCGCGGTCAGCTCCGACATGCCCAATGCAAGCTCATCGGCCATGGAATACCCTGAAGGTCAACATAATTGGTATCCATCCTGCAATACCCGGCGGGCGATCTCCGCGATGTCGAGGCTGTCGGCGAAGGCGCGTGCGCGCAGCATCGCCAGCGCGGTGTCGACACCGCAACCGCATTGCACCGCAACCATACCGACGGCTTGGTGCACGGCGCCGAAGTAGTCGGCGTCATCGAACAGGGTTCCGTGCGGGGCACCGTCGTCGGTGGCACCGTAGGAGGCCAGCAGCACCGTGTTGGCGAGGGTGTCGCCCATCTCCTCGGTGGCCGGTCCGGTGTCGGTATGGACTCCCCCATTGCCGGTGAACACGCAGAGTGAGCCGAGCACGCGGGAGGAGTGCAACGGGACGGCCACCACAGACCTGACGCCGAGCTCGGACAGTGCCGGACCGTACTGGGGCCAGCGCGCGGCCATGCCGGGGCTGCCCGCGGTGACGAACTCCTTGCCGTCCAGCGCGTCCCGGGCCGGTCCCTCGCCGATCAGCTGTTCGAGGTCGTGTGCGGCGCGTGCGGTGACGTCCGAAGCCGCGACGAGTAGTTCCTCGCCGGTCTGGCCGAACAGGGTGACCGCGGCGCTGTCCATGCCGAGGTCCTGGGCGACCGCGGTCATGAAGACGGGACGCAGCGCGGTCTGATCGCCGAAATACCACCGCCGCAGGCGCAAAGCGTGTAAGCGGTGCAGTCGCGCACAGGCGAGATGACGACTTTCGATACTTCGATGCAGCTCTGCCATGCGTTGCCGGAATGGCTGCATTGATTGTTGTTCCGAACCGACCGCTGCCTCGTATTTCTCCGCCACCGCGGACGCGCGAGCGGCGCGTTGTTGCTCAGCGTCAAATTTTCGCCACTCGCGGGCGAATTCCTGATTAGCGTCCGAGGGCGACCGCACGTTGTCGAGCCTACCGGCTCACTGCGGTAAACGGGTCAATGACCCTGTATGGGATTGGTCGCCGATTGAACTTCTTCCATGAGTAAGACCACCCCGTCGCGTGCGCCGTCCAGCGGTGAGCAGGTCACCGCGCAGACGATCGAACGCCCGATACGGTTGACGGCCGGGACCTCCACCGGCACGCTGCGGCGTCCCGTTTTCAGGCAGGCTTGAATGGATTCGTGCAGCGACTGGGTACGCAGCCCGAAATCCAGCGTCATGAACCCTTGACGATGAACCTCGTCGAAGCGCAGCCCCCACATCTCCTCCGCGCCGCGGTTCCAGCTCCGGACCCGCAACTGTTCGTCGAGCACCACCACGCCCGCCGCGACGCTGGACAGGACCCCCTCGAGAAACGTGCGGGTCTCGTTCAATTCATCGGTGCGGATCCGCATTTCATCGTTCATTGTCTCCAGTTCTTCGTTGGTGGACTGGAGTTCTTCGTTCGTCGTCTCGAGTTCTTCGTTGGTGGATTGCAATTCTTCGTTTGTCGTCTCCAATTCCTCTATGCTGGATTGGAGTTCTTCGTTCGTGGTCTCCAGTTCTTCATTGGTCGATTGGAGCTCCTCGTACGCTGTCTCGAGTTCTTCTCTTTTGCCTTTCACCTCGAGCGAGAGCCGCGTGGGTATCGTCGTATCGACGAAGCTGACCACGACTCCGACGTCCGAGCCTTCGTTACCCCATTGCGGTTGAATATCCACGTCGAAATACTGTGGTTCGTCCAAGCCGAGTTGACGCTCCGCCGCGGTGACCCTGATGCTGCGGCGCTCGGATACCGCCTGCTCGATCAGCGAGCGTAGTTCGACCGGCCGATAGGAGATCTCCAGCTCGCTCAGCGGACGGCCGATATCCTGCGGCGTCAATCCGAACAGGCTGCGCATCTGATGGTTGAGGATGGCGACTCGGCCTTCGGTGTCGAGGCCGATCACCCCGAACGGAGCGGCCTCGAGGGCGAGTTCGCCGAGTTGGCGCTTGCGGACCAAACCCTGTACCTCCTGGCCGAGGTCGACATCGATGCGCGCCGGAAGCGGCTGGCGCGGCGGCCTGCCCTCGCCGGCCCGGCGCTGGAAGACCCGCTGACGCATGCTCGTCACCGCGAACCGCTCGCCCTCGGACAGGAGCAGTTCCGCCTTGCCGAGGACGAGGAAGCCACCCTCGCGCAGCGCGAACCGGAATCGGTCCAGGATGTGCGACTGCGTCTCGGCATTGAAGTACATCAACGTGTTTCGGCACACCAGCAGATCGAGCCGGGAGATGGGTGCGTCGCGGGTGATGTCGTGCCTGCCGAAGATCACCCGGCGGCGCAGGTCCGAGCGGAACGCGAACCGGTCGCCGATCGGCTCGAAATACCGGTCCCGCAGTTCCTCGGACAGATGACCGAGCGCCTTCGCCGCGTAGATGCCCGACCGGGCCTCGCGCAACGCCTCCTCGTCGACGTCGGTGCCGTAGATCTTGACCCGGTTCGTGCACTCTTCCAGGCCGAGCACCTCGGCGAACGCGATCGCGAGCGAATAGGTTTCCTGACCGCTGGAGCAGCCTGCGCTCCAGATCCGAATCTCGCTGTCCGACTTGCTGTTCGCGATCAGTTCCGGAAGCACCTCGCGCTGTAGGTATTGCCACGCCTCCAGGTCGCGGAAGAAGCTGGTGACATTGATCAAGACCGTGTTGAACAGATTGCGGAATTCGTCTGCGTTGCTTTCCAGCAGATCGCGGTAGTCGAGATACTCGGAGACCTGAACCTCCTGCATCCGCTTGCGGATACGCCGGGTCAGCGACGTGCGTTTGTAACCGGTGAAATCGAAGCCGCGCGAATCGCGAACGAACAGCAGCAGTTCCTCGAGTGCCGGGTCGCCGCTGTCGGTGTCTTCCCCCGGTGCTCCCATGATCTCCTCGTTCGACTCGGTCACAATGCGCTCTCTATTACCAGCCCTCGGATCACATCGGCGATCTCGTCAAGCGGCACAACGAGATCCGCGTCGCCGGTCGCCACGGCCGCGCGCGGCATACCGTCGAATTCCGCGTTGTCGGGATCTTGCACGACTACCGTGCCGCCTCGTGACTTTACTGCGCTTATTCCGCTGGCGCCGTCGCGGCCGGTGCCGGTCAGCACGCACGCGATCGCGCGCGGGCCGTACGCGCCCGCCACCGACTCGAACAGCAGGTCGGCCGAGGGCCGGACGAAGTGGACCAGCTCGCTGGCGGAGAGCGCGAGGACGCCATGCGGCTCCACCAGTAGATGGTAGTTCGGTGGCGCGATGTACACGACGCCCGGCTGGGCGAGCTCGCCCGACTCTGCCAGCTTCACCCGCAATTCGGTTCGGCGCGAGAGCAATTCGGCCAGCACCGTCTTGTGCCGGGGATCGAGGTGCTGAACGATCAGGACTGGGACCGGCAGCGTGCCCGGGAGCCCGCCGAGAACTTTGAACAGTGCGGTGACGCCGCCCGCCGACGAGGCTATGGCGACCACGCCATACTGATCATTCGTGGTCATGGGCGAGTCGGCCGGCCTTGATATGCACGGGATCAGCGTAACGCGGCGACGGCGTCCACCCGGCGACGGCTGCGGCGCGGCGCAGGGCCGCATCGTCTTCGTGTGCGGTGCGGTCGTGGCGGTCCGGTTGTGCGCCCGCGGTTGGACTCGAGGAATTCTCACCTCGGACGCCACGCCATATCCCCAGCTCGGAGGGCTGTTTGCGGGTTACCGGCAGTACCAGAAATAAGCCGCGGGTGTTTGTATCGGCGCGAGCCGGTTATCCGGCACACGACTGGCCCAAAAAAGGCAGGTCGGTCGAACCCGATTCGGAAAGGGGTTAGACAAGTGAGCACAGCTGACAAGGCCCAGAACAAGGCCGAGGATCTCGCCGGTAAGGCGAAGGAGAAGTTCGGTAACGCCACCGACGACCAGGACCTGAAGAACGAGGGCAAGGCCGACCAGGTCAAGTCCAACCTCAAGGACGCAGGCGAGAAGATCAAGGATGCCTTCCGCAACTGACCGATAGGTCGGTCGACTGCTGTCGAGCGGGTGCGCCCCATCGGGCGGCACCCGCTCGTCCATGTCTTGGCAGGGGTAAAACGTCGCGAGTTCGCCGAGTACGGCGATAGGGTGCTGTGGTCTATCGCGGAGATCAGCGACTCGGGAGGATCGGAATGATCGCGGCACGGATGGTGGCAGTTGTTGCGTCGGTGTTCGTCGGTGCGGGCTTGCTCGGGGGAGTGGGACCTGCCGCGGCGGGGCCGGCCGCGTGTGCGGCGGGAAATCCGTTGCGGCCCACCGCGGAATTGTTCGCGACCGACAACACCGCGACCATCACCGACCCGCAGGACGAGCGGCTGGGTAACCGGCTGGCCGGTTTCGAGCTGGCCGTCGACGCGATCGCGGTGCAGCACATCGGATTACCCGTCGGTTCGACGTTGGTCAGTGGGGTGTTCTGGTCGGACGAGCGGCAGCAGGCGACCTACGAGCGGTCTCGGGAATTCCATCTGGCCTGCGTCGACGGCGCCGAGCTGCGGCAGATCGCCGACCAGGTACGCACTCGGTATCAGCAGGAGTCCGTGCTGACGTTCCAGCGGCTCGCCGCGAATTCGCCAGGGGTGGATGCCTTTACGGTCACCGTCGGGGGAGTCGGTGCGCAACGATTCCGCGACGGCCTGGTGGCCGATCCGGTGGCCAGGGAACGGCTCGTCGGTGGGTCGATCACCGAGGACGGCACCTTGATCCTCGTCGTCGATATCGCCGACCTGGAGCTGGCCCAGCGCTTCGTCGCGGGGCTCGGCGGTACCTGGAATACGTCCGATATTCAGTACGGCGATCGCGAGTTCGTCAGCGCCTGAACGGTTTCAGTGCTCGATCCGACTGAGGATGTCGCGTAGCGCTCGCAGTTCGTCGGCGGACAACGCGGCGATGGATTCCGGCGCGGGATCCGGGGTCGCCAGCGCCTTGGCGAGTACGGCGCGACCCGCGTCGGTGATGGACACCAGTTTCTGCCGACGGTTGGTGGGATCGATCTCGCGGACCACCAAGCCCTGCTCCTCGAGATCGTTGACCGCGACCGTGGCGGCCGGGGCGTCCATCGCCGCGGCGTGTGCCAGCTGCTTGACCGTCATCGGCCCGGTGCGCAGCCGGCGCAACACCCGAATCCGGCTGAACGACACCCCGGCCCGCTCGCTCGCGGCCCGCCGCCACGGGTCGCGCGAGTACATCACGATGCGGGTGAGCAGGGCCCACACCTCGTCGGGTGTGGGGTTGTCATGCGGCATGAACGGGCACTTTCTGTTCCAGGAGCGGGGCGACGCGGTCACTGGACCGCTTGGCCCACGGCGTGTTCGCGACTACGCCGAGTATGGCGACACCCGCGGTGAACACCGAGATGACCCACCACAGTCCGGCGCCGGCCAGCGCGCCGCACAGCGCGACCCCGATGCTCACGCCCACCTGGCGACTGGTCGAGGCCACCGCCGACGCGGCGCCCGCGCGATCCAGCGGCATTCCGCTGACCGCGGTGGTGGTGATCGGCGCGTTCACCGCGCCGAACCCGATCCCGAAGAGCGCGAACATGATCACCAGCGCCCACACAGGGGTGTGTGCGTCGAGCGTGGTGAGCAGTACGGCGGCCACGGTCATCATCACGCCCGCGCCGATCAGCGACGGCTTGGTCCCGACCCGGCCGACCAGGCGGCCGGACAGCGGCGAGACGATCACCACGGCGACGGCCATCGCGAGATACAGCAGCCCGGTGTGCACCGCCGAGTAGTGCCGCACGTTCTGCAGGTACAGCGAGCAGCTGAACAGGAACGCGCCGAGCGCGGCGAAGGCGAAGATCGCGATGACCGTCGCCGAGGCGAACGGCACGCTGCGGAAGAACCGCAGGTCGATGAAGGGATCCACGCGGCGCGACTCGTAGTAGACGAACGCGGCCAGCGCCAGCGCCGAGACCACGAAGATCAGCGGCATGCGCTCGATCAGCCCGAACACCGTGGTGAACAGGAACACCACCGCGAGCACCTGCCCGACCGGATCGATGCCGCGGAAGGTCGCCGACTTCGACTCCGGCACGAACAGCGCCGTGAACACCAGGGCCAGCAGGCAGATCGGCAGGTTGATCCAGAACACCGATGGCCAGCCCAGCGCATCGATCAGCACGCCACCGACCGTCGGGCCGAGCGCCATCGAGATGCCGACCACCGCGCCCCACACGCCGATCGCGCGCGCACGTTCCATCCGTCCGGTGAACACCGTGGTGATGATCGACATCGCCACCGGATTGAGCATCGACCCGCCGATCGCCTGCAGGAACCGGGCGCCGATCAAGATTTCGATGGACGGCGCGAGGCTGCACAGCAGCGACCCGATCGCGAAGGTGACCAGCCCGATCCGGAATACCCGGCGCCGCCCGAAGCGGTCCGCCATGCCCCCGGCCAGCATCAACAGGCTGGCCAGCGTGAGCGTGTAGACGTCCACGATCCACTGCAACCGGGACAGCGGCGCGTGCAGATCGGTCTGAATGGCGGGTATCGCCACATTCACGATGGTCGAGTCCATCGACACGATGAGCAGGCTCAGACAGCAGGTCGCCAGCACCAGCGTCTTCCGCCGCGCTGTCAGCTCCGGAACAGTTGTAATCACACAACTATTGTGGAGTTACAACTGTTCCGGATGCAAGGGCTGTGAGCTGAGTCGCACGGCCGGATCCCTCGGCGTTCGCGCAGACGCTGCCCTAACCTGACTACGTTCGTCGGTCCGGATGAGGGAGTCGCGATGGGTGCTGCACTGGTCAAGGGGCAGAACGGTGCGCTGGCGCAGGCGCGGGTGGTGGTGTCGGTGCGCAGCGCGGCGGCGGTCGATGTGTCGGCGTTGCTGGTGACCTCGGCGGGCACGGTGCGCTCGGATGCCGACTTCGTGTTCTTCAATCAGCCGGCGGCGCCCGGGGTGGTGCTGCGGTCCGGGGCGCTGGAGGTTTCGCTCGCCGAGGTACCGGCGGAGATCGCGCAGCTACGAGCGGTGATCACGCTGGACGATCCGGAGGCCACCTTCGCCCGGTTCGCCGCGCCGGTCGCCACGGTCGCCGACCCTTCCGGAGATGTGTTGTACGAGTATCGGATCGAGGGTCTCGGCAGCGAGTCCGTGGTGATCGCGCTCGAGTTGTACCGGCGCGGCGCCGAGTGGAAGGTACGGGCGGTGGGGCAGGGGTACGCCGGAGGCTTCGCCGATCTGGTCACCGATCATGGTGTGCGCGTGGACGATACGCCCGCTAAGTCGGAACCTGCTGCGCCGCGGCCGGTCTCGGTGCCACCCGGCTCGGATCTCCAGGTGCGCACCGTCCCCGGCGAGGCTGCGCTGTCGTTCGAGAAGCGGCAGAAACTCGACCTGCGCAAGCGCGCCGTCGCCAAGGTGCTGATCGGCAAGGGCGCCTTGGGCATTCGGGCCCGCGTGGTGCTGGTGATCGACAAGACCGGCAGCATGCTCGCGCAGTACCGCAAGCAGGTGGTGCATCGCGTAGTGCAGCGGATGGTCCCGGTAGCAACTCAATTGGACGACAACGGCGCACTGGAGGTGTACCTCTACGCGCTCTCGTTCGCCAAGCTGCCCGACATCACCGTCGAGCACAGCGACGAATGGGCGCAGACCTATCTGCATCTCAGCGGCACCCACGCGGGCATCGACTACAACCGAATCGGCGGCCGCAATGACGAATTGCCGGTCATGCGCGACATCATGGCGTCGTTGCGCCCCGGCGACGGGCCGACGCTGATCCTGTTCTTCACCGACGGCGGCTTCGCGAACAAGCGCGAGATCGCCGCGCTCATGCGGGAGGCCTCGCACCTGCCCGCCTTCTGGCAGTTCATCGGGCTCGGCCGGGCCAACTACGGTCTTCTGCGCTCGCTGGACGAGATGACCGGCCGAATCGTCGACAACGCGGGCTTTTTCGCGCTCGACGACATCGATCGCGTCGACGACGGCGAGCTGTACACCCGCCTGCTCGGCGAGTTCCCGGACTGGCTGCGGGCGGCCGCGGCCGCGGGCGTCCTGCGCTGAGCCGCAACGGATCTCAGTCCTCGGGGAGCTGCTCCATCGCCCACCTGGCCCACTCCTCGTTCATCGCGTAGAAGCGTTTGCCCCACTCCATCGCGATGCGGCCATACCGGGAGAAGTCATTGTCGTCCCAGTCGATGGTCTGCTCGAGCGTGAGCAGCTCCTGGTGCCCCGTGCCGGATGTGGTCGCGATGCCGTCCAGGTAGTCGGCGGCTTGCGCCTGTGACACCACGCCGAGGAAGAAGACGCGCAGCAGCGTCTCGTTGCGGATCACCCGTTTCGGCCGGGTGTCGGTGAGCCAGTGCCGCAGCTCCGCCAGGCCGGCCTCGGTGATCGTGTATTCCTTGCGGCCGCGCGGGCCCTCGTCGGACACCGCGATCAGTTCCGCCTCGGCGAGCTTGGCCAGCTCGGTATAGATCTGGCTCTGCGTCGCGGACCAGACGTTGGCCAGCGAGAACTTGAACCGCTGCAGCAGGTCGTAGCCGCTGGCTGGGCGGTCGGCCAGCAGTCCGAGCATGGCGTACCGGAGACTCATGCCCCTCACTCTACATTCCACTATTGACAGGTCGAACTGAGAGACTCTAGTTTTGACATGTCAAAACTGGAATATCGCGGCAACGCGAGTCGAGGAGCTTCGGACATGTCGTACTTGCGTACTTTCTCCCCCTGGATCGTCTACGCGATCATTCCGGCCGCGCACTGGCAGTGGGCCGCGCTGATCGCGCTGCTGCTGTCGGTGGTGGAGGTGACCCGCCAGCTCCGGGCCGGCCGCACCCTCGACGCTCTGCTGATCGACCTCGGATCGCTGGTCTTCTTCGCGGCGCTGACCGTGCTCGCGTTCGCCGATCCGGACACCGCCCTGCATCCCTACAGCCCTGCGTTGTCCTCGGGCGTGCTCGCGTTGATCGCGCTGTTCTCGCTGGCCGTGCGCAAGCCGTTCACCCTCGGTGTCGCGAAACAGTCCACCCCGAAAGAGCTTTGGGACAACCCGGTATTCATCCGGACCGCCTATGTGCTCACCTCGGTCTGGGCCGCGAGCTTCACCATCGGCTGCGTCGTGCTGACCGTGCTCGCGCATGCCGACTCGACCCTGCGGACCATCGCGCAGGTCCTGGCCTTCGCGATCCCGGTGGTCTTCACCCTTCGCTATGTCGCCTACATCCAGTCCAAGGCGCCCGCCGGCGCCGAAGCCTGACCAGATCGGTTGTCTCCCATGACTACTTCAGCCCCCTACCTCGCCGGCAACTTCGCACCCGTCACCGAGGAACTGACCGCCCACGATCTCCCCGTCACCGGGCAGATCCCACCGGAGCTCACCGGTTGGTACCTGCGCAACGGCCCCAACCCGCATGCCGCGGCCGCCCCCCACTGGTTCGCCGGCGACGGCATGGTGCACGGAGTGCGGATCGAGAACGGCCGCGCGGTCTCCTACCGCAATCGCTGGGTCCGCACCTCGACGTTCACCGACGGCGCCCGCAGTTACGGCGAGACGGGCGAGCGGAACTTCACCGCCGGCGTCGCCAACACCCACGTCATCCGGCATGCGGGCCGCACCCTGGCGTTGGTCGAAACGTCCTACCCCTACGAATTGACCCGCGAGCTGGACACCGTCGGCCCGTACGACTTCGACGGCAAGCTGCGCACCGCGATGACCGCGCACCCCAAGACCTGCCCGATCACCGGCGAGCTGCACTTCTTCGGCTACGAGGTGGTCGGCGAGCCCTTCCTGACCTATCACCGTGCCGACGCCGACGGCAATCTGCTGCTCAGCCGGCCGATCGACGTGCCGGCCGCGACGATGCAGCACGACTTCAATCTGACCGCCGAGCACGTCGTATTCATGGATCTGCCGGTCGTTTTCGACCTGGCGAGCGCGGCCGCCGGGGACGGCATGCCGTTCCGCTGGAGCGACGGCTACCAGGCCCGACTCGGGGTGCTGCGGCGTGACGACCCGTTCGGCGAGGTCCGCTGGTTCCCGATCGACCCCTGCTACGTCTTCCACTCGCTCAACGCCTACGACGAGCCGGGCGCAATCGTGCTGTACGTGATGCGCTACCCGGAGCTCTGGCGCGGTACCTCGGACGGCTTCGACAAGTCGACCCTGTGGCGCTGGACCCTCGATCTCGCCACCGGCGCCGTCACCGAGGAGCAACTCGACGATCGCAATGCCGAGTTCCCGCGGGTGGACGATCGCCTGGTCGGCCTGGATGCCCGCTTCGGCCATGCCGCGGTGTCCGGCGATTCCGGCGCGCTCATCCGCTATGACCTGCACACGGGCGGCCAGACCGCGCACGAGTTCGGTCCCGGCCGAATCCCCGGCGAGGCCGCGTTCGCCCCCGCGGATCAGAACCCCGGCGGGCCCGGCTATCTCATGACCTACGTCTACGACGCCGCGACCGACCGCAGCGATCTGACCATCCTGAATGCCGACGACGTGGCCGCCGAACCGGTGGCCACCATCCACCTCCCGCGCCGCGTCCCGTTCGGGTTCCACGGAAGTTGGCTCGCGGACCGGTAGTTCGAATCACGGCCGCGGCGGGTTCGGTACCGCCGCGGCCGTTTCGCGTGCGTTGACCAGCGCTTTCGGGTAGGTCAGCCGATGACGGCGTTCATGATGGTGCCCGCGCTGGTGGCGACGACACCACCGATCATGGCTCCAGCCACCATCTTCGGGGAGTCGAGCCCGCCGCCGGTCCACTTCTCCCACGCGAACTTGCCGCCCGCGTAGATGATGGCGGTGATGCCCGCCAGGAGAACGAACCAGGTGAAGTAGCGGACCAGTTGGAGGAACTTGTCCGAGATCGGCGGAGCCTCGGGGCTGGGGTTGCCGATCTGAGCAAGCAGTGTGTCGTGCACGGCGAGCAGGATCATCGTGGTCAGCTCATTCTGGATTCGGGACAGGGCAGGATTCGCTGACTGTGATGGTATCGGTTTGTTCGCTGCGATGCAGTCGGGTCGGTGCAGCGCAGTGAAGTTCGGTGTCGCTGTGCCCTTGCCGGGGTCGCCATCCGTCGGGATGATGGGTGGGGCGGGGTGCTCGATGACCCGGTCGCCGCGCGCCGCCGGTCCGCCGGTGGGTTGTCGCTTACTACCACTTGGGGGCGATTTCCGAAGGTGCCGTGTGGTTGTGCGCACGGCGGTCACGCGACGGCCCGCGTGCCAGTATCCTCATCCAAGATCGAATTCATCGGTGGTTGAACAACTTTCGCGCGGCGGCTCGGCGGCGGCAAAGTTGTAGTGAAGCGTAGGGAGCAGACGGTGAGCATCATTTTGACGTCGATCGGGGACAGCTTCACGACGTTGGCGCAGGTGAGCAACCCGACCCCGGAGGCGCCGCCGTTGTCGGACAAGCTGTTACAGATGGTCCGCTACCTCACCTGGTTCGCGCTGCTCTCGGGCATCTTGGCGATCGTCTTCGCCGGCGGCAAGTTCGCCTGGGAGAAGTGGCAGGGCGGCGCGCTGCAATCGCCGAAGATGATCGCCGGAGCCATGATCGGCGGCGTCGTCGCGACCAGCGCCGGCACCATCATGAACGCCGTGCTGGGCACCTGAGCCGTTTACGGCAAACGCTTGGCTATACTCCTGCGCGGATCTCTCGCAATGTCCGATCGGATCGGAAAGCAGGAGAAAGACCTATGGGCGAGACCGACGGCGGAGTGTCGCGCCGGACCATGTTCGGCTTGGCGGCAACCGGTGCGGCGTCCGCGCTCGGGTTGACGGCGTGCGGCGGCTCCGACGAGCCGTCGGCGTCGCCCACCACGGCGGCGCTCAGCACGACCGAGTCGATCGCCAAGGACGCGTACATCTTCGGCTTCCCGCTGGTGCTGATGGACGTCACCAGGGCGGCCGCCGAGGCGAGCGTCCCGGCCAATCGGTTCCAGCACGCCGCGGCGCTGCCGACGCCCGCGCGCCGGGATGTGGTGCGGCTCAACCTGGATACGTTGTACTCGTCCGCGTGGCTCGATCTGCGCGCCGAGCCGATGGTGTTGCAGGTGCCTGCCATGGACGGCGGCCGGTACTGGCTGATGCAACTGCTCGACGCCTGGTCGAACACCGTGCACAATCCGAGCAGCGTTCGGCCGCAAGCGAAGTCGGGTGCTCCGTGCACCTACGCGATCGTCGGCCCCGGCTGGTCCGGCGCGCTGCCCGACGAGGTCACCCCGCTGCCCATGCCGACGCCGACGGTCTGGCTGCTCGGCCGGATCCAGGTCGACGGCGCCGAGGACCTGCCCGCCGTGCACGCACTCCAGCGGCAACTGCGGCTGGTGCCGCTGAGCGACTGGACCGCCGGGCGACCGGCGGCGACCGCTGCGCCTGCGCCGCACGCTGATTCGACGCCGCCGGCCGAGCAGGTCGCCCAGTTGGACGCGCGGGCCTTCTTCGAGCGGATGTCCGCACTGCTGGCGATCAATCCGCCCGCACCCGACGACGCGGCCGCGATGAAGCGCTTCGCCACCATCGGGCTCACACCGGGCGGCAAGCTCGGCGGACTCTCCGATCGCGAACTCGGCGCCGCGGTCAGCACTGCGCGGCAACAGATTCCGGTCTACCTCGATCCGGAGGCGGTGAACGAGAACGGCTGGACCTTCGATCCCACCATCGGTGCCTACGGCACCAACTATCTGAAACGGGCAGGCGTCGCGTGGAAAGGGCTGGGCGCCAACCTGCCTCAGGACGCGATCTATCCGACGCTGTTCGCCACGGCGGGCGCCAACGGCGACACCGGCCGGTTCCGGTTGCACTTCCCGCCGGGGCAGTTGCCGCCGGTCGACGCCTTCTGGTCGCTGACCGCCTACGACGCGGACAGCTATCTGATGCCCAACCCGGCCGATATCTATGCCATCGGCCACCAGCTGCCCGTGGTGCCCAACGCGGACGGGTCCGTCGACCTCGCGGTGCAGCACGCCGACCCCGGTCCGGCCGTGCCGCCCGGCAATTGGCTGCCCATCCCGGAGTCGGGCCAGTTCTCCCTCACCATGCGGTTGTACGCGCCGAAAGACGAAGCGATCCAAGGGCGTTGGCAGCCGCCGCCGCTGACCCCGGTGTCCTGAGGTCAGTCGCCCGCCCAGGTCCAGTGCGGTACCTCGCGGATCGGATGCAGTTCCGCGTCCGTCGCCGCGTGTGAGTTCTGCTGGGCCACTTGGGCGCCGAACGCCACGTGTTCGAAAACCGCCTGGCGGAAGTCCGGGTTCTCGAAAAGTCCGGCCTCCTCGAAGCTTTCCATATACGCCGCGACGAAGCGTTCCCGCTGTTCGTCGGTGATGGCCAGGCCGCGGTGCACCGCGATGAGGTGATCGAAACCGAGCTCGCGGGTGAATTGCTCGGGCCCGCCGAATGATTCGGCGGTGAACCAGGTGAGATGGTCGACATGATCCGGTCGCCGCTCGGTGAACAGGGTCTTCAGCACCGGGTCGGCGAGCGCCTTGTCATAGAACGCCGCCTCGACGCGATGCAGCACCTCGGCGCCGCCGACGTGCTCGTACATACTGGGCATGGAACCTCCCGAACAGGTGCGGGTACTCCACACCATTACATGCCCATCTCCCGGCGAAGGAGCGCGATTCCGGCCGACTCGGGTTTCGCTCACGGCGGAATCCCACGGGAGCGCGCACGGTTGGGAACCTAGCTGTCCTAAGCCGCCCATAGCGTCCTGACCATGACAAACACCGCGGAAAGCATCCGTCCGTTCCACATCGACATCCCGCAGGCCGACCTCGACGACCTGCACGCGCGACTGGCCAACACCCGATGGCCGGCGGAACTGCCCGGGGTCGGCTGGAGCCGGGGTGTTCCGGTGGACTACCTGAAGGGGCTCGCCGACTACTGGCGGACCGGATTCGACTGGCGGGCACAGGAATCCCGGCTCAACGCACACCCGCAGTTCGTCACCGACGTCGACGGCCAGACCATCCACTTCCTGCACGTGCGCTCGCCCGAACCGGACGCGACGCCGCTGCTGCTGGTGCACGGCTGGCCGGGCGGGGTCGCCGACTTCCTCGAGTTGATCGGCCCGCTGTCGGACCCGCGTGCGCACGGTGGCGATCCGGCCGACGCCTTCCACCTGGTGATTCCGTCACTGCCCGGCTTCGGCTTCTCGGTTCCGTTGGCCGGCCCCGGCATGAACGCGGCGAAAATGGCTGGGGCACTGGGCCGGGTGCTGGCCGGGCTCGGTTACGACCGGTACGGAGTGCACGGCTACGACACCGGCGCGTGGGTCGCGCCGCAGCTGGGCAGGCAGGACGCGGAGCGGGTGGTGGGCGTGCACGTCAACGGGTTGATCACCTTCCCGGTGGGGGCCGAGGGGGAGCTGGACGGTCTCACCGAGCTCGAGCAGCGGCGCTGGGCGCGGATGCAGAACTTCAATGACGCCTACCTGCAATGCAATTCGAAGCGGCCGCAGACTGTGGCGTTCGGCCTGAACGACTCGCCCGCGGGTCAGCTCGCCTGGATGGTGGAGAAGTTCAAGGAGCTGACCATGCCCGAGGATGGTCTGCCCGAGGACAGCATCGATCGCGATCGGATGCTGCTCGAGGTGTCGCTGTACTGGCTGACCGGGACCGCGGGTTCGTCGGCGCAGATCTACTACGAGGAGATCTCCGCGAACGACTGGAATTCGGCCGAGTGGTCGACGGACGAGACGGCCGAGCAATCGGAAGGCAACTGGGGTACCGAGGACGGCCCGGATAGGTCGGCCTCGGCTCATCCGACCGTCCCGACCGGCGTCCTGGTCTCCGCCCACGATGTGACCATTCGCCGCTGGGCCGAGCGCGATCACCACATCGTGCACTGGACCGAACTCGGTCGCGGCGGGCACTTCCTGTCGCTGGAGGATCCGCAGGCGGTAATCGATGACCTGCGCGTTTTCTTCCGGAAGCTCGGCTGAGCCGGCCGCCTGCGCGCCCAGCCGGGCGCGCGGCCGGGCATCGAACGGAATCTAGTAAACGGGTTTTACTAAATACTGTTCACCGACCCCGGTTCTGTGGTTCCATCGTTTCTGGAACGTGTTCCACACAATGTTGTGAGGTCTGCACGCCAGACCGGTAGGAGATAGCCCCGTGACCGTGACCACGCCCGCGATTCCCGCAGGATTCGACTTCACCGACCCCGACATGCTCGCCAGCCGACTGCCCGTGCGGGAATTCGCCGAGCTGCGCCGCACCGCACCCGTCTGGTGGTGCGCCCAATCCGGCCGGGCCAGCGGCTTCGACGACGGCGGCTACTGGGTCGTGTCCAAGCTCGACCACATCAAAGAGATCTCCAAGCACCCGGAGTTGTTCTCCTCGCACGAGAACGGTTCGATCATCCGGTTCAACGAGGACGTCACCCCGGAGCAGATCGGCATGCTCAGCGACATGCTGCTGATCAACCTCGATCCGCCCAAGCACACCAAGGTCCGCCGAATCATCTCCAAGGGCTTCACGCCGCGCGCGATCGAGAGCCTGCGCGCCGCGCTCACCGAGCGGGCGGCCAAGATCGTGCACGACGCGAAGCGGAACGGCAGCGGCGACTTCGTCGAGCAGGTCGCCTGCGAGCTGCCGCTGCAGGCGATCGCCGAGCTGATCGGCATTCCGCAGGAGGATCGCAAGAAGATCTTCGACTGGTCCAATCAGATGATCTCCTACGACGATCCGGAATTCGAGGGCGATCACCAGGTGGCCACCGCCGAGGTGATGGGCTACGCCTGGAACATGGCCGAGGACCGGCGCAAGTGCCCGGCCGACGACATCGTCACCCAGCTGGTCAACGCCGACATCGACGGCGAAGGCCTGGCCTCCGACGAATTCGCCTTCTTCGTCATCCTGCTCTCGGTGGCGGGCAACGAGACCACCCGTAACTCGATCACCCACGGCATGAAGGCCTTCGTGGACAACCCCGCGCAGTGGGAGCTGTACAAGGAGCAGCGGCCGCGCACCGCGCCGGACGAGATCGTCCGCTGGGCCACCCCGGTGAATGCCTTCCAGCGCACCGCGACCCAGGACCTGGAGCTGGGCGGGCAGCAGATCAAGAAGGGCCAGCGGCTCGGGCTGTTCTACGGCTCGGCCAACTTCGACGAGGAGGCGTTCCAGGATCCGTTCAGCTTCGACGTGCTGCGCAATCCCAACCCGCACGTCGGCTTCGGCGGCACCGGCACGCACTACTGCGTCGGCGCGAACCTGGCCCGGTTGCAGATCGATCTGATGTTCAACGCCATCGCCGACGCCATGCCGAACCTGCGTCAGGTCGCAGAACCTGTGCGTTTGCGTTCCGGGTGGTTGAACGGCATCAAGCGCTGGGATGTTCAATACGCTTGAATCACACCATGAGTAACCCCAAACCCCGGGGCCGCTCGCCGATCGTGACCGACGCTGAGATCCGGCGGGTGGCCAGGACGCTGCTGGTGGACCAGGGACAAGCGGCCGTGAGCCTGCGCGCGATCGCGCGCGAGCTCGGCATCACCGCACCCGCGCTGTACCGCTATTACGGGTCGCTGGACGACCTGTTGGACCGGCTGCGCCTGGAGTTCTGTGCCGACCTCGCCGACGAGTTGTCCGCCGAGATCGCGACGCTGCCGGACGACGGCGTGGTGCAGTTCTTCGCCATCTGCAAGGGCTTTCGCCGCTGGGCGCTGGCGCACACCAGGGAGTTCACCCTGGTGTTCGCCTCGCCCGGCGGCGGTGAGGCCCGCGCGCTGCGCCGCTTCGACGAACCCTTCGGCCGGATCTTCCTCGCCGCCGCGGGCAGGCTGCTGGCCAACTACGACATCGTCACCCCGCCCACCGACGTCATCCCGCCGGAGTTGCGCGAAGACCTCGTGCACTTCCAGACCGAGCTGCTCGCGGCGCTGTCGGAGACCGGGCAGAAGTTCCCGGCGGAGAAGCTCGATCTGGGGGTGATGTATCTGATGATCCAGATGTGGGCGCGTTTGTACGGGCACGTCACGCTGGAGGTGTTCGGCAACTACCCGGTCCCGCTGTCGAATCCGGAGATCCTGTTCGACGCGATGCTGGTCGATCTAGGGCACACCGCGGGCCTGCTGATCGAGTAGCCCGGGTCAGATGCGCGCGCCCTTCGCCCGGTTGCAGGCGCGGCAGAGGATTTGCAGGTTCGTCGCGCTGGTGGCGCCGCCGCGGCTGAGCGGGATGATGTGGTCGAACTCCAGGTAGTGGCTGTCGCCGCATTCGACGCATTTGCCGCCGTCGCGTTGCCACACCTCGGCTTTCACCTCCTGCGGGATGCTGCGGGTGTCGAGCTGCCCCGGGGTCAGGATCAGTCGTTTGGCCACCCGGAGCGCGCCCTCCAGCGCGGCGGCGACGTAGTCCGGGTCGCTGACGGTGAAGCTGGCGCCGCCGCGGGCCGAGGTCGCCGCGAGCACCACCGTGTTCTGTTCGGTGTGCACGGAAACGACACGTGACCAAGGCAATTCGGTGCCCGTGCCGTCGCCGACGAAGCGCAGCTTCTTGTTGCTGACGATCAACCGGCCCTCGGTGAGTCGCGGCCCGCGGGCCAGTTGCCGGACGTGCACCGCGGGCAGATCGAGGTGCACCTTCTCCTCGGGGTCCAGGTGCAGGCCGGGGGTCCGCACCACCGGCAGATCACCGGCCCGCAGCCGGGACAGGGTGCGGCCGCGATGCAGCCGCCTGCGCAGGTCCTCGATCAGCGGACCGGTCAGCGCCAGTTCGGTGACGGCGTGTTCGAAGGCGGCCAACTCGTCCTGCTCGACCTCGCCGTCGGCGAAGGTGAAGGCGACCAGCCGTTCCACGTAGCTGAGCGCGCCGTCGCGCAGTGCCGCCCGGCCCACTTGCTCGTCGATGCGCTGATAGCGCAGCGACGCCCACAGCGCGGCCCATTCGGGGCCGCGCGGGCCGTGCGCGGTGAGCACCCGCCAGGCCTGGGTGTGCCAGTGGGTGAGGAACTCCTCGATCTCCGATTCGCACGACTCGCACGGGGCCAGGCCGCCGAACAACTTGCGCCGCCGGAGGTTTCCGCATCGGTCGCAGTGCCGGTCGCGCGGCTGGGGCCGGTGGTGGGTGGCGCTGGTCCACTCGGCGCCGTCCCACCAGCGCAGGCGGGCCGGGTTCTCCGGATCCGAATGCCAGTCGGCCAGCTCGGGATTCGGCGGTGGGGCCGGCGGCGGCACCGGGTCGGCCAGGCGACGGCCGAGGTCGATCGGTCGCTGGTGGGGGCGGTGGTCGATCAGATCTGTGTGCCCGGGCCGCGGATTCGTCGTGGCGCGCTGGTCGATCGTGCCCTCGTCGGCGGGTACTCGCGGCGGCGTGGGGGGTGGTGCCGGTCGGCCGCCGAACGGGTTCGGCGGGTGCTGCGCGCGTGGCTGTTCGTCGACGCTGACCCCGAATTCGGTGACCAGTCCGGGCAATCCGGTGGACCAGCCCTGCGCGATGGCCCGGAATCGCCACTGCCCGTCGCGCCGGTAGAACTCGCCGAACATCAGCGCGGTGACCGGATCGGCATCCTCGATGGCGAACCCGGCCATCGGCCCGTGCGCGTCGTGGATGGTGAGCGACAGGCCGGCGATATCGCCGAAGGTCCCCTCGTCGACCGAGCCGGCGATCACGATCCGGTCCACGTCCGCCTCGGTGCGGGGCAGCGAAACGCTGAGCCGGGCCGTCCGCGGCGCGGGCTCCTGGTCGAGGGTCACCGCCTGGGAAACGTGGCGCGGGGCGTTGTAGAAGACCAGATCGCGATCCGTGCGGACCGTCCCCGCCTCGCCCAGCAAGAGGGCGTGCGCATCCACCGTATGGTCCGACCGCCACGAAACAACCACGGCAAGAAGGGATGTCGGTACCGCTGCGTTGGCGCCTTTGCTGAGTTTCATCGTGACCGAACTATGCCACGAGCCACCGACACGCCGAACTCGCCGACCCCTCCGATCGGCGGGCCGCACCGGATATCGGCGGAGTTTCCCGCGTCAGCGCGCGATGCGATCCGTCGCCGCGCGCAGTGTGGCGGCGGCCTTCAGCGCCATCTCGTGGTACTCGTCCTCGGCGTCGGAGTCGAGCACGATCGCCCCGCCCGCGCCGATGCGCCAGCGACCGGCGTAGCGCACCGCCGTGCGGATGACGATATTGAGGTCGGCGGTGCCGCCGAGCCCGAGGAAGCCGATGGTGCCCGAGTAGACGCCGCGCGCCTCGGTCTCCAGCTCGTCGATGATCTCCATGGTGCGCAGCTTCGGCGCGCCGGTCATCGAGCCGCCGGGGAAACACGCACGCAGGCAGTCGATCACGCCAACGCCGGGGCGCAGCGTGCCGCGCACGGTGGACACCAGCTGGTGCATCGTCATGTACGACTCGATGGCCATCAGCTTCGGCACGTGCACGCTGCCGATCTCGCAGACCCGGCCGAGATCGTTGCGCAGCAGGTCGACGATCATCAGGTTCTCGGCCCTGGTCTTCGGGCTGTCGGCCAGTTCGCGGGCCAGCCGTTCGTCCTCGGCGGGCGTGCCGCCGCGCGCGGCGGTGCCCTTGATCGGCTTGCTCTCCACCGTGCGGCTCCGGTCGACCTTCAGGAAGCGTTCCGGTGAGGAGCAGGCGATTTCGAGGTCGTCGAAGCGCAGGAAGGCCGCGTACGGGGCCGGATTGCAGCGCCGGAGCGTGCGGTAGAAGTCGAGGCCGCCGTCCTCGACGGCGGGCACGGTCACGCTGTCGGTGAGGCAGATTTCATAGGATTCACCGGCCAGCAACCGTTCCCGGCAGATGGCGATGTCGGCGAGGTAGCGTTCGCGGCCGCGGGTGAGCAGTGGTTCGACCGCCTCGCCGTCCGACGGCACCTCGAGGGTGGGCGGATTCGCCCAGGTGGGAAGGGTTTCCAGGGTTTCGCCGGTGTCGCGCAGCCAGTCCGCGCCCGCGCGCAGCGAGTCCGCCGTCGAATCCGTCAGGGACAGTAGGTGAGTGCGGCCGCCGACGTGATCGACCACCACGATCCGGTCGGCGAAGATCCACTGCGCGTCCGAAGTCGGTGCCCGGTGGGTGGTCCGGCCGCCGCAGTCGGCCTTCACCTCGTACCCCAGGTAACCGACGTACCCGCCCGCGAAATCGAAAGGCAGATCGGGCAGTTCGAGCCGGCGCAGGCGCAACTCGGCGGCCAGATAGTCCAGGACCCCACCGGCGACGACGCGCCGATTCCCGTCGGACGATTCGACGGTCACCGCACCCGTGCCGATCCGGTAGCGCACCACCTCGGCCAGCGGCCCGCTCGCGTCACCCAGGAACGAGAACCGATCCAGCCCCGGCTCCACATGCTCGCTGTCGAGCCAGAACGCGGTGGGGGAGTTGCCGTACAGCCGCACGAACGCGCTCTCGGTGTCGATCGCCCGGTCGATCACCGCGTGCTGGAGCTGCCACTGCCGCGGCGCGCCGCCGTAGCGATCCAGGATGTCGGGTCGTGCCGCGCCGGTCAGCAGGTCGCCGCCCAGCGCGCCGAATTGCTCGACCAGCGCGGGGAACTGCTCGTGAGTCAACGTCGAGGTGGTGGATCGGGTTGTCGCGGACGGTGATTGCGCGAGGGTGACCGGCCGCAGCCGCATCGTCACCGGATCCGCTCGCCGCGCGGCGGTCTCCCGCCCGGTCGCCAGGGCCCGATGTGCGGCAGTGAGTTTCGCGAAGTTGCGCAGCAGCGCGGCGCCGTACTCGCTGGCGATCGACTCGGGATGGAACTGCACGCCCCACTGCGGCCGGGTGCGATGCCGCACCCCCATGATCACCCCGTCGGCGGCCGTCGCGGTGACCTCCAGGCAGTCCGGCAGCGGCTGCTCGGCGGCCAGCGAGTGGTAGCGCACGGCGGTGAAGCCCTGGGGCAGGCCCGCGAACAGGTCCCGATCGTCGTGCTCGATCCGGTCCAGATAGCCGTGCCGCGCGGCCGGCGCGACGGAGACGGCCCCGCCCGCGGCGACCACGATGCCCTGGTGCCCGAGGCACACGCCGAGCAGCGGCAGGTCCGTCTCGCGGATCACCGCGGCCGAGATGCCGACATCGCGGGCGACGTCCGGCCGACCGGGTCCGGGGGAGATGACGATGTTGTCGAAGCGGGCCAGTTCCAGCTCGCCGGCCTCGTCGTTGCGCACGACGGTCGGCTCGATGCCGTTCACCTCGCTGATCAGCTGATACAGGTTATAGGTGAACGAGTCGTAATTGTCGATCAACAACGTGCGCATGGTGCCCGAAACCCTACGCCGCCCAGGTTGGGCCCAACTGTTGTCTAGTGCCCTCAGTTCGGTTCGACCGGTGGTGCACAATGTGGGACATGTCTGTTGCGCAACCAGTCGGCGTCGATCCGGCACTCGTCGATTTCGCCCTCGTCGGCAAGTGGATGGATGAGCAGGGCTTGCCCGCAGGGGAATTCGAGGATGTGACCGCCCTGGGCGGCGGGACGCAGAACGTCATGCTGCGGTTCGGCCGGGGCGGCGCGGACTACGTGCTGCGCCGTGGCCCGAAGCATCTGCGGGCCAAGAGCAACGACGTGATCCGTCGCGAGGCCCGCCTGCTCGCCGCGATCAACGGCACCGACGTGCGCGCGCCGCGGGTGATCGCGGCCTGCCCCGACGACTCGGTGATCGGCGCCGTCTTCTACCTGATGGAGCCGATCGACGGCTTCAATCCGGCCAACGAGCTGCCGGAGCTGCACGCGGGCGATCCGGCCGTGCGCAAGGCGATGGGCCTGTCCGCGGTCGAGGCGATCGCCCGGCTCGGCGCGCTCGACTATCAAGCCCTCGGGCTGGCCGACTACGGCAAGCCGGACGGCTTCCTGGAACGGCAGGTCCCGCGCTGGCTCGGCGAGCTCGAGTCGTACTCCGCCAACGAGGGCTATCCGGGCCCGCAGATCCCCGGCGTCGAGCGGACCGGCGAATGGCTGGACCGCAACCGGCCCGCGCAGTGGACGCCCGGCATCCTGCACGGCGACTGCCACCTCGCGAACATGATGTTCGCCTACGACGGACCGCAGGTCGCGGCGATGGTCGACTGGGAGATGTCCACCATCGGCGATCCGCTGCTCGATCTGGGCTGGCAGATCGCGACCCGGCCGGAGCCGGGCACCACCGGTGCCGCGCTGGTGGGCAAGCTCGGCGCCGCGGGCGGGCTGCCGACGCCGGAGGAGATGGTGGCGCACTACGGGCAGTTCTCCGACCGCGACCTCAGTGCGGTCCCCTGGTACACCGTGCTGGCCTGCTTCAAGCTCGGCATCGTGCTGGAGGGCACGCACGCCCGCGCCTTCGCCGGCAAGGCGCCCAAGCAGGTCGGTGACTTCCTGCACGCGATCACGCTGGAGCTGTTCGAGCGCGCGCACCGATTGATGGAGTGATTGTCGGGATGTTGCCGACAGTTGACTGAATATCCGTGGTTGCTGATATTCGGCCAGGTTAAGTTTGCCGCATGCCGATCGTTCCTGATGTGAAGAACTGGACCTGGGTGCTCGAACGCGCCTGTGCCGATTGTGGTTTCGACCCCGCCGCGACCGGCTACGCGGATGTGCCCGCACTGGCCAGGGATACCGCGACGCGGTTCGCCGACGTGCTGGCCCGCCCCGATGCCCGGGTCCGCCCGGACGACGCGACCTGGTCGCCGCTGGAGTACGGCGCGCACGTCCGTGACGTGTGCCGCCTCTTCGACCACCGCCTCGCGCAGATCCTGGGCGGCACGCCGGACGGCACGGTCCCGCGCTTCGCGAACTGGGATCAGGACGAGACGGCCGTGGCCGACCGCTACGACCTACAGGACCCGGCGCAGGTGGCCGCCGAACTCGCCGGCGCGGCCGAGACGATCGCGCGCGCGTTCGAGTCCGTTCCGCCGGAGCGGCGCGGCCTGCGCGGGGAGCGCAGCGACGGCGCGGACTTCACCGTCGACTCGTTCGCGCTCTACTTCATCCACGATCTGGTCCATCACGTGCACGACGTGCACGGCTGACATCCGGCGCAAGACTAGAACGTGTTCCGAACTCTCGAGTGCCGATACCGGTTAATTTCCAACCCGGTACTAGAACGCGTTCCACTTTTGGCTTAGTGTGGGTGCAGTCACATATAAGCACGTGCATGCGAGAGGGTCGACAGGAATGAAGACGAAGGGCGCGATCCTGTGGGGGATCGACCAACCATGGTCGGTAGAAGAGATCGAGGTCGGCGATCCGGTCTCCGGCGAGGTGCAGATCCGGCTGGAAACGGCCGGCATGTGTCACTCTGATCATCACATCGTGACCGGCGCGACGCCGATGCCCGCGTTCCCGGTGATGGGCGGGCACGAGGGCGCGGGCGTGATCACCAAGCTCGGGCCGAACTGCCCCGCCGACCTGGCCGTGGGCGACCACGTCATCCTGTCGTTCATTCCCGCGTGCGGGCGCTGTCCGTCCTGCGTGAGCGGCAACATGGCGCTGTGTGACCTGGGCGCGGGCCTGCTGATGGGCCAGGCGATCAGCGACGGCACCTACCGGATCCAGGCGCGCGGGGAGAACGTCATCCCGATGTGCCTGCTCGGCACGTTCTCGCCGTACATGACGGTGCACCACACCTCGGTGGTCAAGATCGACCCGAGCATCCCGTTCGAGGTGGCCTGCCTGGTCGGCTGCGGCGTGCCCACCGGCTTCGGCTCCGCCACCCACGTCGCGCAGGTCGAGCCCGGCGAGACCGTGGTGATCGCGGGCATCGGCGGCGTCGGCATGAGCGCGCTGCAGGGCGCGGTGCTCTCCGGAGCCTCGAAAGTCGTTGCCATCGACCCGAATCCGTGGAAGCGCGAGCAGGCGCAGAAGTTCGGCGCCACGCACACCTACGAGAGCATGGCCGCCGCGATCATGCCGCTGATGGAGGCCACCGAGGGCCGGATGGCCGAGAAGGTCATCCTCACCATGGGCGAAATGCACGGCGACTACGTCGAAGAGGGCCTGATCCTCACCGCCAAGGCGGGCACGCTCGTGGTCACCTCGATGGGCCGGATGGACGCGGGCGATGTGAAGATGAACAGCTTCCTGCTGTCCATGCTGCAGAAGACGGTGAAGGGCACCATCTTCGGCGGCGGCAACGCGCGTCAGGACGCTCCCAACCTGCTCCGCCTGTACAAGGCCGGTCAGCTCAATCTCGACGACATGGTGACCCGCACCTACGCGCTCGAGGAAATCAACCAGGGCTACCAGGACATGCTGGACGGCAAGAACATTCGCGGCATCATCAAGTACACCGAGGCCGACTGGTAGTCGAGCGTGTTCGTGACCTGGCTCGGCCAGGTCACGAATGCAGTTCGGCCAGAAGGTCTTTGGGGTGGGTGGGCGGCAGGCCCTCGACCCGGACGTCGATGAAACGCACCGCGCGGTTCTGGTCGAGGATGAGCGTGCTCGGATGGGGGAGTTCCCACTCGCCGTCGGGATTGCGATTACCGACCGCGTAACCGGCCCGCTCGATCGCGTCCATGGTGCTCGGGTCCGCGAAGTGGGCGATGCCGAGCGTGCGGGCGATCACGTTGCCCGCGTCGGTCAGCAGCGGGAAGGTCAGGTTGTTCAATACCCTGGTGTACTGCGATCCGTCGGGCAGTTGGGGACTGATCGCCACCAGTCGCACGCCGCGCCGGGACAGTTCGGGCAGCAGTTCGCGTTCGTATCGGCGCAGACCTTCGGTGCAGCGCTGCGACCAGGCGCCCCGGTAGAAGATCAGCACGGCGAGGCCGTTCGCGACGATGTCGTCGAGCGTGACCCGCCGACCGGCGTCGTCGACCGTGGCGAACGGGGGCACGGTGTAGCCCAGCGGGACCGAGTTCTCCGTGGTGATCACGGCATTGCGAATGTGGGTCTGGCTGAGTTCGGCGATCGCTCGGTCGATCTCGATCAGGCGGTCCCGGATCGGCGGGAGCCGGTCGTACCCATAGCGACCACTTGACATCACGAACCCTCACCGTTGATCGACATCGAGACGTCGATCATCATGCCGCCCAGCGCGATGGCGGCGTAGACCCAGTTGTTGTGGGCGCTCAGGAGCGGGCGGCGAGGGTGGTCGCGATCTGCGCGATGAGGTCGTAGGGGATCGGCTTGGTCAGCGGGAACTTCAGCGTTCCCTTGCCCGCTCGATAGGGTTCGACGGCGCGGTTGAAGGCTTTGTCGCCGTCCGGGATCGGATAAACGCTGATGTGCTTTTTCCAGCCGGCGAAGTGGACGGTGTTGTGGCCGTTCACCTTGAAGGTGGGAATGTCGTAGCTGATCGCCTCGGTCGCCTCCGGCAGGGCGCGCTGAATGGTGTGCCGGATTTCCTCGAGGATGCCGCGCACGTCTTCGGGAAACGCGGCGATGTATGTGTCGACGGTGGTGGGCTGCTCTGCCACGAGGTCCCTCGATTCCGTGCTCGGTGGTGATTCGAATCGCTGAAGCGGGTGGAGCATCGTCAGTGTAAGCAGGACTGCCGTTCGGTCACAGCTTCTTCTGGTACCAGCACTCGGCGTACATCCGCTCGTTGTGTGGTGGCGACTCCGCGTATCCGAGCCGGGCATACAGGGCTCGGGCCTCGACCAGGTCGCGGCGGGTGTCGAGGACGATTCGCGCGGCGCCCAGGGCGCGGGCGTGCTGTTCGGCGGCGGCGCCGAGGAGCTGCGCCCCGCCCCTTCCACGCATGGCGGGGAGGACGAACATGCGGTTCAGTTCCGCGGTGGTGTCATCGATCAGATGGACTCCGGCCGTTCCGGCGGGTTCACCCGCATATCGAGCGACCAGCAGTACGCCGCGCGGCGGCGTGAATTCGGCCCCGGTCGTCGCGGCGACGCCGTGTTCGAGTTCCGCCGGGTCGGTCGCGCGGCCTTCGTGCAGCTGATACCAGCGGTCGCTCACCTCGGTGTAATAGGCGCGCCACAGCAGGGTGGCGGCCGGGGAGTCGAAGGCTTCTCGGGTGACGGTCCAGGTGCCCATGCGAGGATCTTTGTGTGGCACTGAGTAATTAGCCCGCGCTGCGCAGCAGGGCTTCGCGGAGGTTGCGGCTGCGGACGTCGTCCAGGACGGCGAGGCCGAGGCGGTTCATCGTGTAGCCGAAGCCGAGACCCGTTGTCGGGTCGGCGAATCCGAAGGAGCCGCCGAGGCCGGTGGTGCCGTAGGCGCGCTTGTCCGAGCCGAAGCGGAACTCTCCGCCGGACTTGCGGAAGCCAAGGTGATAGCGAGTCTTGATGTGCAGCACCAGATCTCCGGCGGGCACGTCGTCGGCGGTGTCCGCGGCGGCCAGCCGGTCGAGCAGGGCGTCGTCGATCGGCAGGACGCCCGTACGCCCGGCGGCGGCGCCGTAGACGCGGGCCAGCGATCGGGCGTTGCCGACACCGTTGGAACCGGGCAGCTCTACCTCGAGGAATTCGCGTCTCGTCGCCCGCGCCGGACTGCCGGTGCGCGGATTGCTCAGGGCCGCATAGGCGAACCCGCGCTTGGCGGCGATCTCGGCGCCGATGCGCAGCGGGAAATCACGCTCGTACCGCAGCGCGTCCAACCCGCGGGTGGCGGCCATGGTGGCGATGCGTTCCAGACTCTGCTCGGCGGGCAGGCCGATGAAGAAATCCAGGCCGAGCGGTTTCGCGATGTCCTCGGCGAAGATTCGCCCGAGCGTGCGCCGCTGCGGGTCGACCCGGCGCAGCAGCTCGCCCTGGTAGAGGCCGAGGGTGATCGCGTGATAGCCGTGCCGGGTGCCCGGCTTCCACGCGGGCTTCTGCCCGGCCAGGATCGGCGCGAGCCCGTCCAGGTCCGCTATCTGACTCAGCCGCACCACCGAATCGAGGCCGGACAGCCCCGCCTGATGGTCGATCAGCTGCCGCACGGTCACCGCGCCCTTGCCGTGCGCGGCGAACTCCGGCCAGTACTTCGCCACCGGCTCCGCGTAATCGAGCAGCCCCTTCGATACCGCCGACGCGACGGTGAACGCCGCCAGCCCCTTCGTCGAGGAGAACACCGGGACGATCGTGTCCCGTTCCCACGGCAGCGTCCGGCGCCGATCGCGATGACCGGCCCACAGATCCACCACCGGCCGATCGCCGGCGTACACCGCGACCGCGGCGCCGATCTCGCCGTGCTGGGCGAAATTGCGCCGGAAGGCGTCGGCGACGGGCCCGAAGCCGGGCTCGACCGCACCGTGGATCGTCAGCTTTTCACTCATGGTCATTCGATGGTAACGGCGTTCTTCTCGTACGCTCGCTGAGTGGGTGCACTCGAGCAGATCAGGGAATGGCCGGTTCGGCACGCGGCGGCCGCGGTCGTCGTCCGGGACGGGGAGACGGTGACCGAGGGCGACCTCGATCGGGTGTTCCCGCTGGCGTCGGTGACCAAGCCGCTGGTGGCCTACGCGGTGCTCGTCGCGGTGGAGGAGGGGGCGGTCGAACTCGACCAGCCCGCGGGCCCGCCCGGCTCGACCGTGCGGCACCTGCTCGCGCACACCTCCGGACTCGCGTTCGACACCACCGAGATCCAGGCCGCGCCCGGCACCCGCCGCATCTACTCCAGCGCCGGATTCGAGGTGCTCGCGCGATTTGTCACCGAACAGACCGGGATCGCGTTCGACGAATATCTGCACGACGCGGTGTTCGAGCCACTCGGCATGAAAGGTTCGGTTCTGGCCGGGCCCGCCGGTCATGCCGGCCGGTCCACCGCCGCCGATCTGACGCGTTTCGCGGCGGAATTGCTGGACCCGCGATTGATCTCCGCGCAGACCCACGCCGAGGCGACCTCCGTCCAATTCCCCGGGCTCAATGGGGTGCTGCCGGGTTACGGGTCGCAGCGCCCCAATGACTGGGGTCTGGGTTTCGAGATTCGGGACGGGAAGACTCCGCATTGGACGGGTAGCGCCAATTCGGGGGAAACGTATGGGCATTTCGGGCAATCGGGCACTTTTCTGTGGGTTGACCCCGCGTCGTCGTTGGCGTGTCTCGTATTGACCGACCAGAATTTCGGCGACTGGGCGAGAGCGGCCTGGCCGCCCCTCAGCGATGCCGTTATTGCGGAGGCGACACTCCCACGCAACACGGCGGTGAAGTAACACACGTAACATCGGGCACTCCAGTACACTCAGGCAACACCAGCAGACGGGCTCGTTGGGGAAGACGTCCCCCGTCGACGCTGGAGGTGTTAGTAGTGCGCGCATCGAGTCAGTTCGCGGACGTGACGGCGGGTGTGGTGTACATCCACTCGTCGCCCGCTGCGGTGTGCCCGCACGTCGAATGGGCGCTCGCCTCCGCTCTCGGCTCGACCGCCAAGCTGCGCTGGACCGCGCAACCCGCCGACGGCCAACTGCGCGCGACCAGCGAATGGCTGGGCCCGGTCGGCACGGCCGCCCGCATCGCCCAATCCCTGCGCTCCTGGCCGGTGCTGCGGTTCGAGGTGACCGAGGATCCCAGTGAGGGAGTCGACGGCGAACGGTACTGCTTCGTGCCCGGCCTCGGGCTCTGGCACGGTTCGACGAGTGCCAACGGCGACGTCACCCTCGGTGAAATGCGACTGCGGGCCATGTTGCAGGCCGCGGGGGAGCTCGGGAAGTACAACACCTACGACCTGGCCGCCGAGATCGATCGGGCGCTCGGGACGCCGTGGGACGAGGATCTGGAGATCTACCGCTACGGGACCGAATCCGGGGCCGAGGTGACCTGGTTGCGGCGGGACGTAGGTTAGTCCCGCAACCCCCGGCTTCGTCGATGTCTATTGCACTACAATCCTTTTCGGCCTAGTAGACGCAGGCCGGCAGGGGGTGCACGTGGCTGGCGAGGTCCCGTCCGGAATCGCGCTCGGGGTGATCGGCGATGTGCTGTGTTCGGTCGCGCGGACGAGTCGGCCGTGGGACCTGGAGATCGACACGATCGTGGTGTCGCTGGGCAGCAGCCTCGGAAACCTGGGGCGGGCGCTGGAAGGCCGGTTCCCGGACGCGGCGTGGAATTCCATTCGGTTCGGCGAAATCCGCGCCGACGCTCCGGCCGTACTGGAATTGACCGGGGAATCGTCGAGTTTCGCCACGCATCTGCGGCGGGCGATCCTGGCCACACCGCGCGATCAGGTCGGTGACTTCGGCGAAATCACCGACGGTTCCTTGCGACTCGTCGCCAAGAGCGCCGTCGCTGCGGCGGCGGCGAGCGGGTCGCGGGCGCTCGGCTTCCCGCTGCTCGGCACCGGTGCCATGGCCGAGCCCGCGGACGGCATCGCGGCCGTCCTCGTGCCCGCCGTCCTCGACGCGGTGCAGGCGCTGCGGAGCGGGCGCCCGGCTTTCCTCGTCTTCGTATGCCGGACAAGCGAAGACGAGGAACTGATCAATCGCGAGTTCACCCGCTATCTGCAACAGAGCGGATCGGAACTGGCCGGCGGGACCACCCGTGATCTCGTGGACCCCAACGAAGGACTCCCGCTCTCCAGCGACCAACTGGGCTTCGCCCCGTACGTCAGCATGCTGGCGACCGTAATCGCCGACAAGGCAACGCCGTTGCCGCTTTCCATCGGCATCTTCGGTGAATGGGGCTCGGGCAAGAGCACTTTCATGGCGATGCTGCGCGACAGGGTCACCCTGCTCGCCGGATCCGACGGCAACCGATACTGCGGCCAGGTGGCGCAAATCGGTTTCAACGCATGGCATTACGCGGATACCAACCTGTGGGCGAGTCTCGGCGACGAGATCTTCCGGCAACTCGCCGGTCCCGCCGTCGACCCGAAGGAGCACGCGAAGCAGATTCGCTCCGAGCTGGCCGAGCGGCTCGACCAGCGAGATCAACTGGAATTCGTGACGGAGCAGGCCGGGCTGACCGCGGCCCGGCTACAGGCCACCGTGGACCGGGCGATCGCCGAGCGCAGAACCACGGCGGGCGATTTCATGACGGCGCTGCGGGCCTCGCCGGTGTTCGGCAGCCGCGTCGGTCGGCTGTGGAGTCAACTGGGCGTGGACGATCAGGTGGAGCAGGCCCGGCTGTTCACCGCGCAGCTGCACGGCACGCTGACCGAGGCGGACGGGCTGCGGCGCGGGTCGTATGAACGCTGGGGGCGGCGCTCGCTGGCGGTCGCGGTGGTGCTGCTGCTGGTCGGCGCGGTGGTGGCGCTGGTGGCCCCGGTGGTCCGGGAGTGGGCGGCCCCGGTCCTCGCCTCGGTGACGGTGTTCGGCAGCGTGGGGATCGGGCTGCTCGCCCGCACCCGCGAGGGACTGCGGAACCTGCGCGAGATCACCGAGGACGTGCAGTCCCAGCTCAGCCAGGCGACCAGGGGCTCGGCCGTCGAGGAACTGGCCGACAAGCTCGCCGAATTGCGCACGGCCGAGGCCGAACAGCGGGTCGCCCAGGCGCAACTCGACGACGTCGTCGCGCATGTCGGCGAGCTCGGCAGGCAGCTGGCGCAGCTAGCGCCGGGCAGACGGCTGTACTCGTTCCTCGCCGACCGCGCGCAAGGCGATTCCTACTCCGGAAATCTGGGCCTGGTTTCGACAATCCGTAAGGACCTCGCGCAACTCGTGCAGCTGATGGAGGAATGGCGCGCGAATCCGGAGGAATGGGCTGGTACCCAACGCCCTGCGGACCGAATCGTTTTGTACATAGACGATCTCGATCGCTGCCGTCCGGATCAGGTGGTCGCCGTCTTGCAAGCGGTTCATCTCTTACTGGCATTCAAGTTATTCGTGGTCGTGGTCGGCGTCGACCCGCGGTGGTTGCTGCGTTCGCTGCGCAGTCAGTACGCGGACCTGCTGCACGACGGAATCGCCGGGGATATGGCCGATGATTGGCATACGCCCGAGGATTACCTGGAGAAGATCCTCAATATCCCGCTGGCGCTGCCCGTCATGTCCGAAGGAAGTCTCGGCAGACTGCTCAGATCGATCGATCAGGACCAGGCTGCTTCCGCCGCGTCGGCCGAACAAGTAGCGACCCAGGCGAATACCCGTCGACAACCCTTGCCCGATTCCGCGAACCGGGTATACAACGAGGGTGGGTTCACCATCATCGAGCCGGGCTCGGAGGTCGACACCCAGCCCAGGGGCGTCCCGGTGCCGCCGAGACCACTCACCGAACCCGAACTGGCCCTGCTGACTTCGCTCGACCTCCTGATCGAGACCCCACGCGAAGCCAAACGCCTGTTCAATCTCTATCGCATGGTGCGTGCCACCCGTGACCTCTCCGACGCCTCCCGCTTCCTCGGCACCGACGGCGACCCCGGCGAATACCAGGCCGTAATCCTGCTTCTCGGCCTGCTCACCGCCCACGCCCGCCTGCTCGGCGGCGTCCTCGACACCCCACCGGATCCCGCCGGCGGCCTCGAAGGCGGAATCGCCGCCCGCCCGCCGCACACCCCCTGGTCCCGGTTCGTCCGCGACCTGGAGCCCCGCCGCACGGACTCGACCTGGTCCAACCGGGTAGTCGGCCAGTTCCCGAATCCCCAACTCCCACACTGGATCCGCCTCCACCGTGGCTTGACCAAACTCGCCGAAACCATCGACCTCCAAGACCTGTCCGTCCTCCAGGCCTGGCTCCCCCGAATCCGCCGCTTCTCCTACGTCCTCATGACCACCGAGACCCCTCGGACACCCGCCCAGCCTCCGGCAGTCTGATCTGCGCGGGGTATCCGAGCGTTGGCTCGTTCAGCGAAGATCGGTGGAGAGAGCCTCGCTTACTTCGGTGAGGAGGGGGACGGCTCGGTCCACCAGTTGTTCGGACATGCGGCCTACGGGGCCGGAGATGGAGATGGCGAGGTGGGCGGGGGCTTGCGGGACGGCGACGGCTACGCAGCGCACGCCCAGCTCTTGCTCGCCGTCGTCGATGGCGTAGCCGTTGCGGGCCGCGGTCTCTAGTTGGCGGGCGAATTCTTCGGGGTCGGTGATGGTGTGTTCGGTGTAGCGGGGCATTCCGTTGCGCTGCAATAGGTCTCGGGTGCGCTCGAGGGGCATGCCGGCGAGCAGGGCTTTGCCCACTGCGGTGCAGTGGGGGAGGACCCGGCGGCCGACCTCGGTGAACATGCGCATCGAATGGCGGGATGGGACCTGGGCGACGTAGACGATCTGGTCGCCGTCGAGCATGGCCATATTGGCGGATTCGCCGAGTTCGTCGACGAGGCGGGCGAGGTGCGGGCGGGCCCGCAGGCCGAGCATGTGCGCGGAGCTTTCGCCGAGTTTGATCAGCTTCGGGCCGAGGACGTATTGGCGTGACGGCTCCTGCCGGAGATAGCCGAGGTCGACGAGCGTGCGCACCAGGCGATGGATGGTGGGCAGCGGCAGGCCGGAGGCGGTGGCGAGCTGCGAGAGCCCCATCATCCCGCCCTCGTCGGCCATGGTCTCGAGCAGTCCGAACGCCCGCTCGATCGACTGGACGCCGCCGGTGCGTCCCTTGGTTTCGTTCGCTGCGGTCACTGCCTGCCTCCATGTTTCCGGATGGTGGAAGCCTACCGGCGGTGACCGGGCGGAACGTTCCTTGACCAGGTCAGGGCCTGCTCCTAAGATATTCCGTATAACAGAATAGTTTTTCCGCATTGTGGAATTAGATCTGGAGGGATCCATGAGTCATTCGCTCCGATACGAGGTCAACTGCTCGATCCTGTTCACCGAGCTGCCCCTGCTCGAGCGCCCGGCGGCGGTGCGGCAGGCCGGATTCGACGCGGTCGAGTTCTGGTGGCCGTTCGATCGCGCGGTTCCCGGCGACAAGGAGGTCGATGCCTTCGTCACCGCTGTCGAAGAGGCCGGAGTGTCGTTGGTGGGCTTGAACTTCGCCGCCGGCGACATGCCGGGCGGCGACCGCGGGCTGCTGTCCTGGCCCGCCCGCTCCGCGGAGTTCCGCGACAACATCGACGTCACCATCGGCATCGGCGAGCGCCTCGGCTGCCGGGCGTTCAACGCGCTCTACGGCAATCGGACCGGCGCGGACACCGCCGCCGAGCAGGACGAGCTGGCGATCGAAAACCTCACTCGCGCAGCCGAAGCCGCCGCCCGCATCGACGGCACCGTGCTGATCGAGCCGGTGAGCGGTGCGGATCGCTACCCGCTGCGGACCGCCGCCGACGCGCTCGCGGTCATCGATCGCGTGCAGACATCGACTGGCGCGACGAACATCGGACTGCTCGCGGACCTGTACCACCTCGCGGTCAACGGCGACGACGTCGACAAGGTCATCGCCGAGCACACCGCCCGCATCGCGCACGTGCAGATCGCCGACAGCCCCGGCCGGAATCAACCCGGCACCGGCGAACTCCCCTTGCCTCGCCAGCTCGCCGAACTCGAGACCCGCGGCTATGGCGGCTGGGTCGGACTCGAGTACAAACCGTCCGCGGCCTCCGCCGACAGCTTCGACTGGCTGCCGCGCGAGCGCCGAGCGACCACGTAAATCATTGTCGGCGAACGACTTCAGGGATTACAGATGACCACTATCGCTTTCCTCGGCCTGGGCATCATGGGCAGCCCGATGGCCGTCCACCTGGCCGAAGCGGGCCACGACGTGACCGCCTACAACCGCACCGTCGCCAAGGCCGCACCGCTGGTCGAAGCGGGCGGTCGCGCCGCCACCTCGATCGCCGACGCGGTGCACCGCGCCGAGGTGATCTGTGTGATGGTGCCTGATTCGCCCGATGTCAAGGCCGTGCTGGCCGGCGAGAAGGGGGTGTTCGACAGCGCGGAGCCGGGGGCGCTGATCATCGACTTCTCCAGTATCCGGCCCGATGTCACCGTCGAGCTCGCGAAACAGGCTGTCGCACGGGGCTTCCGGATGTTGGACGCGCCGGTCTCCGGCGGGGAGCAGGGCGCGATCGACGCCGCGTTGTCCATCATGGTCGGCGGTGCCGTCGCGGATTTCGAAGCGGCGAAACCGATCTTCGATGTCGTCGGCAAAACCGTGGTGCACGTGGGGCCCAGCGGTTCGGGGCAGACCGTGAAGGCGGCCAACCAGCTGATCGTCGCCGCCAACATCGAGGCGCTCGCCGAGGCCGTGATCTTCCTCGAGGCATACGGCGTCGACACCGAGGCGGCCCTGCGCGTGCTCGGTGGCGGACTGGCCGGTTCGAAGGTGCTGGACCAGAAGCAGGGCAACATGCTGTCCCGTTCCTTCCCGCCCGGATTCCGAATCGACCTGCACCACAAGGACATGGGCATCGTGACCGCCGCCGCGCGCGAGGCCGGGGTGGTGGTGCCGATCGGCTCGCTGGTCGAGCAGTTGATGGCCTCCGCCAAGGCGATCGGTGACGGCGGACTCGACCACAGTGCCCTGCTGCGCGGGGTGGAGCGCCTGAGTGGGCGCGCGGACAAGGAGAACTGACGATGGCACGGATGCGTACGGTCGATGCTGCGGTGTTGATTCTCGAGAAGGAGGGCGCGACGCAGGCGTTCGGGTTGCCGGGGGCGGCGATCAATCCGTTCTATAGCGCGATGCGGGCCCATGGTGGGATCAAGCATGTGCTGGCTCGTCATGTCGAGGCTGCTTCGCATATGGCTGAGGGGTATACCCGCGCCACCGCGGGCAACATCGGCGTGTGCGTCGGCACGTCGGGTCCTGCGGGTACGGACATGATCACTGGGTTGTATTCGGCCAGTGCTGATTCGATTCCGATCCTGTGCATTACGGGGCAGGCGCCGGTGGCCAAGTTGCACAAGGAGGATTTCCAGGCTGTCGATATCGCCTCGATCGCTGGACCGGTGGCGAAGTGGGCGGTGACGGTTCTGGAGCCTGCGCAGGTGCCGGGCACCTTCCAGAAGGCGTTCCGGTTGATGCGTGAGGGTCGGCCGGGTCCGGTGTTGATTGATTTGCCGATCGATGTGCAGCTGGCCGAGATCGAGTTCGACATCGAGACTTACGAGCCGTTGCAGGTGCATCGCCCGGCGGCGACTCGGGCGCAGGCGGAAAAGGCTGTCGCGATGTTGAACGCGGCCGAGCGGCCGCTGCTGGTGGCGGGTGGTGGCATCGTGAATGCTGATGCTGCGGGTCTGCTGGTCGAGTTCGCTGAGCTGACCGGTGTTCCGGTGGTGCCGACGTTGATGGGGTGGGGCACGATTCCCGACGATCATCCGTTGCATGCGGGGATGGTCGGTTTGCAGACCTCGCACCGGTATGGGAACGCGACGATGCTGGAGTCCGATTTCGTTGTTGGTATCGGTAATCGGTGGGCTAACCGGCATACCGGTGGGGTGGAGACCTACACCAAGGACCGCACGTTTGTGCATGTCGATATCGAGCCGACGCAGATCGGGCGGGTCTTCGCGCCGGATTTCGGTATTACTTCCGATGCGGGTGCGGCGCTGAGGGTGTTCATCGAGGTCGCTCGGGAGCTCGCGGGGGCGGGTAGGTTGCGTGATCGGTCCGATTGGGCGGGGCAGGTGCGTGCGCGAAAGCAGCTCGGGCAGCGTAAGACTCATTTCGATAATGTGCCGATCAAGCCGCAGCGGGTCTATGAGGAGATGAACAGGGCGTTCGGGCCGGATGTCCGTTATGTCAGCACGATCGGTCTCTCGCAGATCCAGGCGTCGCAGCTGTTGCATGTCTACCGGCCGCGGCATTGGATCAATGCTGGGCAGGCGGGGCCGCTGGGCTGGACCTTGCCCGCGGCGCTGGGGGTGGCGACCGCGGTCCCGGACGCCACGGTGGTCGCGTTGTCGGGTGACTACGACTTCCAGTTCCTCATCGAGGAATTGGCGGTCGGGGCGCAGTTCGGCATTCCGTATATCCATGTGCTGGTGAACAACTCGTATCTGGGTCTGATCCGTCAGGCGCAACGCGCGTTCAGCATGGACTATTACGTGCAGCTCGATTTCGACAACATCAACAGCCCCGAGGTCGGCGGGTACGGCGTCGACCACGTGAAGGTGGCGGAAGGGCTGGGCTGCAAGGCGATCCGCGTCTTCGAGCCCGAACACATCGGCCAGGCTCTGGAGGACGCCAAGAAGCTGATGGTCGAGCACCGGGTGCCGGTGGTCGTGGAATGCATCCTCGAACGCGTCACCAACGTGTCCATGGGCTTGGAGATCGACAATATCGTCGAATTCGAGGAGCTGGCCCAAACCGCCGCGGACGCCCCCACCGCGACCGCACTGCTGGACTGAGGTAGCGATGACCCGAGTTCTCATCGCACCCGACAAGTTCAAGGGTTCGATGACCGCCGCCCAGGTCGGCGCCGCCGTCGCGGCGGGCATTCGGCAGGTCCTGCCGCATGCGTCGGTGACCGTCGTCCCGGTCGCGGACGGTGGCGACGGTACGGTAGCCGCCGCGCTGGCGGCGGGTTTCGAGGCGGTACCGGTGGTCGCCACGGGGCCGACCGGCGAACCGGTCGACACCGCCTACGCGAGGCGCGACGATCTCGCCGTCGTAGAGCTGGCGGACGTCTCCGGCTTGCTCCGCCTGCCCGGCGGCGAATTCGCCCCCATGTCGGCGACCAGCCGGGGGACCGGGGAGGTGATCGCCGCGGCCGTCGACGCGGGCTGCCGCTGGGTGGTGCTCGGCATCGGCGGCAGCGCAGGCACCGACGGCGGCGCCGGACTGGTGCGCGCTCTCGGCGCCCGGCTACTCGACGCCGACGGCCTCGAAATCGGCGACGGCGGTGCTGCTTTGGCCGAACTGGCAACGATAGATCTGACCGCACTACGCAGACGACTGGCCGAAGTCGAGATCACCGTCGCCTGCGATGTAGACAACCCACTCACCGGACCACGCGGCGCGGCAACCGTTTACGGCCCACAAAAGGGCGCCGACGCCGCCCAGGTATCCATCCTCGACACCGCACTGACCCACTGGGCCGACACCGTCGCCGCAACCACCGGTGCCGACCGCCGAGACACCGCCGGCGCGGGCGCGGCCGGCGGAGTAGGCTTCGCCGCCCTGGCGATACTCGATGCCACGCTGGTCCCCGGCATCGAATTGATACTGAACCTAGCCGATTTCGCCAACCATCTGTCCAACACAGACCTGGTCATAACCGGCGAAGGCACCCTCGACGAACAAACCCTGCACGGCAAGGCCCCCGCCGGCGTCGCCACCGCCGCCCAGGCGGCAGCCATCCCCGTAATAGCGGTCTGCGGCCAAAACACCCTCGCCCAACCCCGATTACACGCCGCCGGCTTCACCGCCGCCTACTCCCTGTCATCAATAGAACCCGACATCACCCGCTGCTTCACCGAGGGCAAAACCCTCCTGAAACACCTAGGCACCCACATCGCCACCCACCACCTACCCCAAACAGCAATCCCCCCACCCCCACCGCCAAACCACCAAACTCCCTAAGCGCCAACCCCTCCGGCCGACTGCCCCCCAACCCTGATCCCGCTCTGCGCCCACCGCCGCCCACCTGCAGACTCGACCGGCACCCCCACCCCACCCACCCAGCACAACCCCACTAGACGCGCAGCCGTACCCCCACCGCGACCCGCCGGAGCACCTACCCGACATTTGCCTCAGCCTGGCCTACCCAGCGTGCGGTGGTACCCCAAAGAGACCTGGCCGAGCGCATACTCGGCGTTTGCCTCAGCCCGGTCCCGTTCAGCGTGCGGTGGTGCCTCGAAGGGGACTTGGCGGAGTGTGTACTCGGCGTTTGTCTCGGTGTGGTCCCGTTCAGCGTGCGGTCGTGCCTCGAAGGGGACTTGGCGGAGTGTGTACTCGGCGTTTGTCTCGGTGTGGTCCCGTTGAGCGCGTGGTGGTACATCGAAGGGGTCCTGGCGGAGTGTGTACTCGGCGTTTGCCTCGGCCTGGTCGTATTCGGCGCGCGGCGATCTCTGGAAGGCGGCGACGAATGTCTGTTCCTGATTACTCCGCCGTGTCCCATTCGGCGCGTGATGGTTTCGGATGGGACCTGGCGTAGTGGCCACCTGGTCCCGTTCAGCGTGTGGTGGTACATCGAAGGGGACCTTGCGGAGTGCATACTCGGCGTTTGCCTCGGCCTGGTCGTATTTGGCGCGCGGCCATCTCTGGAAGGCGGCGCCGAATGTCTGTTCCTGATTACTCCGCCGTGTCCCATTCGGCGCGTGATGGTTTCGGATGGGACCTGGCGGAGCGGCCACCTGGTCCCACTCGGCGCCCGGCAGTACCCGAACGGGACCTGGCCGAGCGTGTACTCGACATTCGTCTCAGTGTGGTCCCGCTCGGTGTGCTGGGGTGCTTGGGGTGGGGCTTGGTGGAGCGGTCTCTCGGCGTTTGGCTCAGCGGGTCCGTTGCGGAGTGCGGTGGTTCGTGAAGTGGGACTTGGCGGAGCGGCCATTGGATATATGCCGCAGCTGATTCGGCTTGGCTTGTAACGGTATACCGAACGGGACCTGGCCGAGCGTGTACTCGACATTCGCTTCAGTGTGGTCCCGCTCGGCGTGCGGGGGTGCTTGGGGTGGGACTTGGTGGAGCGTCTACTCGGCGTTTGGCTCAGCGGGGTCCCGTGCGGAGTGCGGCGGTTCGTGAAGTGGGACTTGGCGTAGCGAGCATTGGATATATGCCGCAGTCTGATTCCGCTTGGCTTGTGACGGTATACCGAATGGAGGCGGGCAGAGCGTCTACTCGAGCCCGGTCTCGGCCCGGTCCCGTTCGGTGGGTGGTTTCTGGAACGGGACGTGATGGAGGTGTCACTCGGCATTTGTCTCGGTGTGGTCCCGTTCCGCGCGTGGCGGTACGCCGAGCGGGATCAGGCTGAGTGTCTGATTGATCAGCGGTGCCGCTCGGTAAGGGGCGATCGTGGGCTGGTGAGATCACGTCGTTGGTAGTCGGGTCTGGCCATCTGCCTGCTGGTGCTGCGGTAACCGATGCACGAGTGCTGTTGCCGCGCAACCTGACTCGCCGACCGGATGTGCGTACGGGGGTGGGGGTGCGGGTTAGGTGAGGCGGGTGGTGAGGGTGGTGGCGGCTGCGTTTACCGCGGTGCCGAAGGTTGGTTCGGTTTCGGCTGTGAGGCGGCTGAAGGGGATGTTGACGCTGAGGCTGGCTACGGGTTTTCCGTTGTCGCCCAGGACGACTGCGGCGACCGCGCCTACGTCGGAGCGCCATTCGCCGCGGTTCACGGCGTATCCCGTTTCGCGGATCACGGCCAGTTCGGCGCGTAGTTCGTCTGGATCGGTGACGGTGGTGTCGGTGTAGCGCGGTAGTTCGGCGCTGAGCAGCTGGCGGACGAACTCCGGGTTGCTGTGTGCGAGAACGGCTTTGCCGTTGGCGGAGGCGTGCATGGGGAGGGAGTGGCCGAGTGCCATGTTGGTGCGCACGGGTTTGTCGGTTTCCAGCCGCTCGATCAGCACCATCCGGCTGTCCTCGGGCACGGTCAGGTGAATGGTTTCCTCGGTCTGCCGCCGCAGGTTCTCCATGATCGGCAGGGCGACCCCGCGCAGTCCGAGGTCCCCGCCGGCCCGGCTGCCGACCGCCAGCGCCTTCGTGGTCAACACCCACCGCGTGACCTCGCCGGACGCGGGCCGGATCCACCCCGCCTCATCGAGGGTGACCAGCGCCCGCTGCACCGAACTCTTGGGCATCTCCAGCACCCGCGCCAGCTCGCCGACGCCGATCGGCTGCCGCGCCGCGACCTCTTCCAGCACTCGGAGCGTATTCAGCACGTTTCGCAAGGTATTGACTCCTTCATCACACATCCCTACCCTTGCTGCACCTTTTCACGGCACAGTGTGCCATATCACGGCACGGAATGGAACCGAAGCAATGACCGCTCACAGTGGACGGCATTTCCTGCAAATCCCCGGCCCGACCAATGTCCCGGACCGAGTGCTGCGCGCGATCGCGCAACCGACCATCGACCACCGCGGGCCGGATTTCGCCGAACTCGCCCTCGACCTGCGCGAACGGGTGAAACCGGTGTTCGGCACCGGCGGCCCGGTCGTCATCTATCCCTCGTCCGGCACCGGCGCATGGGAGGCGGCGCTGGTCAACACCCTCTCGCCCGGCGATCGCGTCCTCGCCTTCGAAACCGGTCACTTCGCCAGCCTGTGGCGCGACATGGCGCAGCGTCTCGGTCTGGTGGTCGACTTCGTGCCGGGTGATTGGCGCCGCGGCGTCGATCCCGCGGTCGTCGCCGAGCGGCTGGCCGCCGACCAGGGCCACGGCATCGCGGCGGTGATGGTCGTGCACAACGAGACCTCGACCGGCGTCACCAGCCGCATCCCGGAAATCCGGGCCGCCATCGACGAGGCCGATCATCCCGCGCTGCTGCTGGTCGACACGATCTCGTCGCTGGGATCGATCGACTACCGGCACGACGACTGGGGTGTCGACGTCACGGTCGGCTGCTCGCAGAAGGGGCTCATGCTGCCACCGGGCTTGGGCTTCAACGCGATCAGCGACAAGGCGCTCGCGCTCGCACCGACGGCCCGGCTGACCAAGTCCTACTGGGACTGGACGCCGATCCTCGACGCCAACGAGCACGGCTTCTACCCGTACACCCCAGCCACCAACCTCCTCTACGGCCTCCGCGAAGCGCTGCTACTCCTCGAAGAAGAGGGACTGCGCAACGTCTTCGCCCGGCACGACCGCCACGCCGCGGCCACCAGGGCCGCCGTCCGCGGCTGGGGCCTCGAGGTGCTGTGCGTGAACCAGCGCGAGTACTCCAGTTCGCTGACCGCCGTGCTGCTCGGCGCGGAACACGACGCGGACAAGGTGCGCCGAATCATCCTGGACCGCTTCGACATGTCGCTCGGCACCGGTCTCGGCAAGCTGTCCGGGCGGGTGTTCCGGATCGGACATCTCGGCGACCTGAACGACCTGACCCTGGCCGGCACCCTCTCCGGCGTGCAGATGGGTCTCGAACTGGCCGGCGTGAGCGTCGACCCCAACGGCTTGCAAGCCGCACTGTCGGTGCTGCGCGCCGAGTGAATTACCCTCCGGTGCAACCGGATACAGCCCATCCCCACTGAATTCGATCGCTCCCGCTGAGCAAGTCGTACGCCCCCGCCCGCCAATGGCGCTGGGCCGCAATGACAGATCCGCCAGATCGGCGCCGCACCGCGATACCGGCCTCCTGATCTCGACCCCTCGATGCTCCGCCCCGAGTGACTCTCCCGATGCTCCGCCACGAGCCGGGATCCGCAATACGCCGGCGCTTTTCGCCGGCAACCTACGAGGAGGTAGGTCGTTGTCTCAGCGAACTTCCCCAGTCCGGCGCCTGTCCGAAATGAAACGGTGGACCTATATTCTGCCGGTCGTCGTCTTCATCTACGTCATCTGTTATATCGACCGAACCAACATCAGTTTCGCGCTGCCGCACCTCGAGACCGACATGGGGCTCACCAAAGCCCAGCAGGGTCTGGCCAGCGGCATCTTCTTCTGGGGTTACCTGCTGCTGCAGATTCCCGGCGGATACATGGCCGAAAGATGGAGTGCCAGACAGTGGATCGCGATCCTGATGGTGCTGTGGAGCGTGGCCGCGATGGCGCAGGGCGTCACCAATTCCGTCGGTCAGCTGTTGATCGCGCGTTTCCTGCTCGGGGTGGCCGAGGGCGGGGTGCAGCCCGCCCTGATGGCGACCATCCGCTCCTGGTTCCCGTTCGCCGAACGCGGCCGGGCCTACGCGATTTTCAAGCTGTACACCCCGATCGCGGCGATCGTCGCGGCCCCGTTCTCCGGCATCATCCTGACCTACTTCGACTGGCGCTGGATGTTCATCATTCAGGGCGGTGCTCCGCTGGTTGTCGGGCTCATCGCCTGGCTGGCCGTGGTCCGCGATACACCGGCCAAAGCGGGTTGGCTGTCGACGGCCGAGCGGGACTATATCGAGCGTTCCCGGCTCGAGGAGGGCGAGCCGCTCGAGCATCACGGAACGTTCAAAGCCGCGTTCAAGAGCAAGATCGTGTGGCATTTCGCGCTGATCTACACCTGTACGCAGATGGGCCTGCTCGGGCTCACGCTGTGGCTGCCCAGCGTGCTCAAGAAGGCGTTCCACACCGATTTGAAGGTGGGGCTGGTCGCCATGCTGCCGCAGATCGCGGCGGGTATCGCGATCATTCTCGTCGGCCGTTCGGTGGACCGGCGCGGCGGGCACATCGCGCACATGGCCCTGGTGCTCGGGTCGGCGGCCATCATCCTCGGCGGCGCGAGTCTTGTTTCACCGCAACAGAAGTGGGTGGTGCTCGGGGCGATGATCCTGGGCACGGCGGCGTCGATCGCCTGGTATGGGCCGTTCTGGGCGACGGTCACCAAGCTGGTTCCGGCCGCCGCGGCCGGCGCGGGTTTGGGACTCATCAACGGGGTGGGCAATCTGGGCAGCTTCTTCGGGCCCTATATCGGTGGCTGGCTCAGCGATCTCAGCGGTGGCGGGTACGCGCTCACGCAGGCGTTCTTCGGTGGGATCTTCGGCGTCGCCGGTTTGCTCGTCCTGACCTTGCGAAAGAAGTTGCGCGCGGCCACGAGTCAGGAGGGCGCGCCGCCGGAGCCGAAACCGGTTCTGCCGGAGGCGAAACCGGTGGTCATCTCGAAATCGGTCAAGACGGACGCACATCCGGCGACGGACCCCGCGCCGCTCGGCTAACCGCCGTGGCGGCCGATTCGCAGGACGGATCGGCCGCCCTGGCTGTCGGAATCGCCAACCAGAAGGACTCTCATGAACCAATCCACGACCGACCCCGAGCTATCGACCGTCGCCGAACGGCTGGAACACGCGCTTCGCGCGACGATGGACGGCGAGGTCGCCTTCGACGATTACAGCAGGCACCTCTTCTCGCGCGACGCGAGCATGTACTCGATAACCCCACTGGGCGTGGTATTTCCGCGGCACGCCGACGATGTCGCCGCTGCGGTGCGGGCCGCCGGTGAACACGGCGTGCCGATCGTGGCGCGCGGCGCAGGCACCAGCCTGGCCGGGCAGACCGTCGGTCCCGGTCTGGTGCTGGACCTTTCGCGGTACATGAACCGGATCGTGTCGATCGATCCCGAGGCGCGCACCGCGCTGGTGGAGGTCGGCGTGGTGCAGGACCAGCTCAACCAGGCCGCGGCCGCGCACGGTTTGATGTTCGGCCCGGACACCTCGACCAGTAACCGGGCCACCATCGGTGGGATGATCGGAAACAATTCCGCCGGAAGCGGTTCCAGGACCTACGGCATGACGATCGATCATGTGCGTGCCCTGGATGTGGTGCTCTCCGATGGGTCGCGGGCCAGATTGGAACCCGTCGACGAGATCGAACGACAACGGCGGGCCACCGCGCAGACGCTGGAAGGGCATCTCTACCGGGCACTTCCGGAGTTGGTCATCGCCGAGGAGGCGGCGATCAGGGCGGGGATGCCTGCGTTCTGGCGGCGCGCCTGCGGCTACCGGCTCGACCGGCTGCTGGGCTTCGGCGCGGACAAGCCGTTCGATCTGGCGAAATTCGTCGTCGGTGCGGAAGGCACGCTGGTGGTCGCTACGCACGCGCTGGTCGACCTGGTGCCCAAGCCGGCCCGCACGGTGTACGCGGTGGGGCACTTCACCGATACCGTGAGCGCCATCGCGGCGACCGCGGACGCGCTGAGCTGCGAACCGCACCAGGTCGAGCTGATGGACCGGACCATCCTGGAATTGTCCCGGCAGAAGATCGAGTACGCCGAGCTCGGCACCATCCTCGTCGGCGATCCCGGTGCGCTGCTTTTCGTTTCGTTCAGCGGGGACGACGAGGAGCGGTTGATCGCCGATCTGGACCGGCTCGAGCTGCTGTGGCGGCAGAATGGGCACGGATATCACACGCTACGGGCGATCACCCCCGCCGATCAGACCGCGCTGCTCAAGGTGCGCAAGTCCAGTCTCGGGCTGCTGATGGCGGCGGGGGAGGGCACCCGGCGGCCGCTCGCGTTCGTGGAGGACACCGCCGTCGATCCGGCACATTTGGCCGAATACACCAAGCGGTTCAAGGAGATTCTGGACGAGCACGAGCTGGAGGCGGGGTTCTACGGGCACTGCTCGGTCGGCTGCCTGCACATCCGCCCGTTCGTCGATCTGACCGACCCGGACCAGGTGATCACGATGCGCACGGTCGCCGAGGCGGTCAAGGATCTCGTCGCGGAGTACGGCGGGGTGAACTCCAGCGAGCACGGTGACGGTCTCGCGCGCAGCGAGTTCAACCGGGAGATCTTCGGTGCTGAACTGTACGAGGCGATGCGAAAGGTCAAGCGGCTCTTCGATCCTGGCAACATCATGAATCCGGGCAAGATCGTCGACGCGCCACCGATGACCGACAACCTGCGCGACCGTGACGCGTTGCCGCCCGCACCGCCGCTGACGACGGCGTTGACCTTCGAAGTGATCGGCGGGATGCGGGGCGCAGCGGACCGGTGCATGAACATCGGGTTGTGCCGTAAGTCGGCCTCGGGGGTGATGTGCCCGTCGTACATCGCGACCAAGAACGAGGAGCATGCCACCCGCGGGCGGGCGAATGCGCTGGTGAAGGCGTTGTCCGAGCCCGATCCGCACGCCGCGCTCGGTGATGAGCGGTTGCACGAGATTCTCGATCTGTGCTTGATGTGCAAGGCGTGTAAGAGCGAGTGCCCGATGAGCGTGGATATAGCGTCGCTCAAGGCCGAGACGCTCGCGCATCATCATCAGATACACGGAACACCCTTGCGATCAAGGGCTTTCGGGGCGATCAGGCTGCTCAATCGGATCGGTTCGGCGACCGCCCCCTTGTCGAATCTGCCGGGGCGCAACGGATTCGCGCGCCGGATGATGGACCGCACGCTCGGCATCACCGCCGCCCGCCCGCTGCCGGTGTTCCAGCGAGTCAACCTGCTTCGTTGGTTCCGTCGTCGCGACGTCATCGTCGGTCAGGCCCCGCTGGGCACGGTCAATTGGCTCGCCGACTCGTTCACCACGTTCACCGAGCCGCATATCGGTGCTGCGGCAATCGAATTGCTCGAGCGTTCCGGGTGGCGGGTCGAGCTGGCCAGTGGTGGGTGCTGCGGGCGGTCGAGCATGTCCAAGGGGTTGCTCGACGATGCGAAGAAGAAGGCGTCGACGCTGGTCCGTTCGCTGACCGAGGACACCGAACCCGGTTCGCCGATCGTCGGCTGCGAGCCGTCGTGTTTGTTCATGCTGCGCGACGAACATGCTGCGCTGCTGCCGGATTCGACGGCGGTGCGTGCGGTCGCGGAGCGGGTCAGGCAGGTGGAGGAACTGCTCGTCGAGGCGATCGACGCGGGACGGCTGACGCTGCGCGCGGATTCCTCGCTCGCGGGCCGGCGCATTGTGTTCCATGGTCATTGCCACCAGAAGGCGGAGGTCGGAACGGCGGCCACCATGGCTCTGCTGCGCCGGATTCCGGGTGTGCAGGTCATGGAGATCAACTCCGGATGTTGTGGGATGGCGGGTTCCTTCGGATTCGAATCCGAGCACTACGAAACATCGATGGCCGTAGGCGGCGACCGGCTTTTCCCAGCCCTCGCCGCGGAACCGGAGGACACCATCGTGGCCGCGACCGGCGTGTCCTGCCGCCAGCAGATCTTTCACGGCGCGGGGCGAACCGCGTGGCATCCCGTCGAGCTGGTGCGTGCGGCGCTGGCCGGGTCCGAATAGGAGAGTCATGCGTATCGTCCGCTATTCACTCGACGGACGGACCGGAACCGGTGCGCTGGTCGGCGATGTCGTGCACGATCTGCTCGACGTAGAGCTCGGGGCGGTGGTGGGAAGGCTCTCGGAGCTAACGCTTCTCGCGCCGTGCGAACCCCGCACGATCGTCTGTGCGGGCAGCAACTACGCCGGGCAGATCATCGAGAAGGGACGGCCCTGGCCGCAACAACCTTCGCTGTTCCTGAAGTCCCCCAACGCGATTACCGGGATGGATGCCTCGATCCTGCGCCCGCCCGAGGTGGAGCGGCTCGAGTACGAGGGTGAACTGGCCGTCGTCATCGGGCGTCCGGCTCAGAACGTATCCGCTGATCGTGCAACGGAATTCATCCTCGGATACACCTGCGCCAACGACGTCACCGCCGACGACTGGCGGGCCGACGGGCAATGGACCCGCGCCAAGAGCTCGGACACCTTCTGCCCCGTGGGTCCATGGATCGAGACCGACATCCCCGACCCCTCGGCCCTGCACGTCACCACCCGGCTGGGCGGCCGGATCGTCCAATCCGCCCGTGCCTCGGAAATGGTATTCGGCGTCGGGGAGCTATTGGCCTACGTCACCCGCTGGATCACCCTGCAACCCGGTGACATCCTGCTGACCGGCAGTCCGTCCGGGGTCGGTCCGATGAGCCCCGGCGACACCGTCGAAGTCGAGATCACCGGCATCGGCACCCTCCGCAACACGGTGACGGAGCGAAGCGACCGCGCACGGCCCACCGCCGGGACGGGGGCAAGCCCATATCGGTGCTGAAGTCGAAATACGCAGGGAGGCCGCGGGCGTCTTCGTGGTCGGTCGAGCAAGCTCGAGGTAGCGGACAGGATGTGTCCCCTTCTTCGGGCAGTATGGCGGCATGCCGAAAACGTCCGCGCGACTGCTCGCGTTGCTCTCGCTGTTGCAGGCGCGGCGGGACTGGCCGGGGGCGCTGCTGGCCGAGCGGTTGCAGATCAGTGCGCGCACCGTGCGCCGCGACGTCGACCGGCTGCGCGAGCTCGGGTATCCGATCGCGGCCAGCAAAGGGCCGGACGGTGGGTATCGGCTCGAGGCCGGGACCGAGCTGCCGCCGTTGCTGTTCGATGACGAGCAGGCGGTGGCGCTGGCCGTCGCGTTGCAGATCGCCGGCACCGCCGGTGCGGGCATCGAGGAGGGTGCGGCGCGTGCGCTGAATACCGTTCGACAGGTCATGCCTGCGCGGTTGCGCAGGCGGATCGATATCGTCCGGGTGACCGCCGTCGAGCAGTCGAATCCGCAGGTCGACAGCACGGTGCTGATGACACTCAACGCCGCCGTGCACGCCGGCGAAGTGCTGCGTTTCGACTACGCCTCGGCTGCAGACGCGCCGCCCCGTCGCGTGGAGCCGCATCACCTCGTCACCTGGGGCGGGCGCTGGTATCTCGTCGCGTGGGACCTCGACCGCGCGGACTGGCGCACCTTCCGGGCCGATCGGATCACGCCCCGCATTCCCGCCGGTCCCCGGTTCACCCCGCGTGATCTGCCCGGTGGCGACGTCACCGCCTTCGTGGCCAGCAGGTTTCGCGGGTCCGACTCGGCTGACTGGCCCTGTCGCGGGGAGGTGATCCTCGACCTTCCCGCCACCGTCGTCGCCGGCTTCGCTCCTGAGGGAGTAGTCGAGGAGGTCACCCCGGACCGCTGCCGACTCACCCTGGGCTCATGGTCGTGGCCCAGCCTGGCCGCCGCGATCGGCAGATTCGACGCCGACATCGAGGTCGTCGGCCCGCCCGAACTGGCCGCCGCCTTCGGTCGGCTGTCCCGCCGTTACGCCGAGGCCGCCCGGAGGCCGACGGGCCGAGGGTGAGTCGGCTCAGTTCAGGTCGGAGAACCGCACATCGTGGGCCACCGCGGTGACGTGCAGACCGTCGGGTCCGGGCTGGATCGAAGTCAGCCGTGCGCCGAGCGGCAGCCGCTGCAACGGGACGGTGAAGGTGAGCGTCTGGCGCAGCATCGCCAGCGGAATCGTCGGTCCACCGATCGCGGACTGCACCGACACCGGCGTGACCTCGATCCCGTTCTCGACCGGCGCGACGGTGACGATCACCGTTCCGGGCACCGGGATGCCCTCGATCGGGAAGGTGCCCGTGACCCGCAGCCCGTCCGGAGCATCCGACATGGACTCCACGCCCGACGTTGCGAAGCCCCGCACGGTGTCGTAGGGCACCACCGCCGTCGCCGAGGCCGTGGCCGCGATCAGGTTCGATGTGCGGTTGTTGAGCAGGTCGCTCAGTGGCGCGGACACGTCGGTCAAGGTCACGTCGAGGTTGTGCACGGTGACCTTCTGCTCGCTCCAGTCACCGACCCGGATATCGATATCCCGATACTTCCCCTCGACCGCCTGGGTCAGAAACGGAAACCCGCGAATCTCCACCCTGGGCCGCTGCGCCAGCTGATAGTCCGCCGCGATCTTGCGCCCGATCTCGTTCTGCGCCATCACCACCGCAACCCGATCGCCCACCACCAGCCCAATCGCCAGCACAACGACCAATATCAACAACCCACGCATACACTCACCAACTCAGCCATCCCCCCATCATGCTGCGAACCGCCAACCAATGCCCACAACCCGCCCTCGTCATTCCGGTTCAGAGTCCGGACCCACGGATCGAAGGCAACGATGCGATGGACCAGACAGGAACGGGTGTAGCCTCCGCGGCCGCGCGCTGCGGATCACGTTACCGGCGAACCGGACAGTCGTTCCGGCAGGATTCCAGCCGCGCTGATGGATTATCCAGCGCAGCTGGGGATTACATTCGTTCGAGTGATGGATGGGTTGTGTACTTGTCGGCTCGAGGCGGTGGGGTTGCGTGCGTTTCTGATGGATTGTTTCGGGGTTGGGGCGTCGGAGATCTTTGTTGGGCATGCGGATCGGGTGGATGAGTTGCTGGGGGATGTGCGGGGGCGGGGGCTTTCGCGGTGTTTTGTACCTTTTCGGATGTCGGAGGGGATTTCTGTTCTGGTTTCTCGATCGGTGTCGAGGCGCGGGTGGCCGGGCGGGCGGGGGTCGATGGTGAGAGGTTGGCGGTGGCGTTGGCCGGGTATTCGGGTGGCGGTGTTCTCTGCGGGCTGGGGACGGAGCCGGAGCCGTGGTTGTGGACTCTCATTGGGCCGGAGGGGAATCGGGAGCTGGTTCATCTCGATGAGGACAACGAAGGGCTCGCTGCCACCTGCCCCTGCCGGTATCTGCATCGTGCGGTCATCTGACGGATCGGGCGGCAACAGATCTCGGCCGGACGGATGGAGCTCGCCGCCACGATCGTCTGCGGCTCAGCGGGCCGTTTGCAGTATCAGGGTTGCGGCGGTGGGGATCAGGTAGAGGAGGGGGAAGATCGAGGTTTGGTAGGAGCGGGCGCGCAGGGCGGTCGCGGTGGCGCCGAGGAAGTAGATGATCAGCGCGATCGCTGCCGCGATGCCGATCGGGGGGACGAAGAAGCCGGCGATAAGCCCAAGGGCCCCAGCCGATTTGGCGGTGGCCAGCCAGTTCCACCACGGCCGTGGGACGCCGTACTGTTCGAGCGGCTCGACCACGAATTGTTGCTTGGAGAACAGCGAGTATCCGGAGAAGCCGACCCATAGCGCGGCGATCACGCCGACGATGTGGTACGCGATGTTCATTGAATTCCCTTTTCTCTCAACAGAATTGATTGACCGGATCGTTGACGATCCGGGGTGCGGCAATAGATGGCGGCGGGATCGCCCCGGTATCGGACCGTTTCGAGGTCGATGCGTCGCAGTAGCCACTGCGACCCGGTGCTGACCAGCTCGGTGGTGTAGCGATAGATGAGCTGCACGCCGACGGCGCGGTCGGTGATCAATCGATGTCGTACATCGGCCAGTGCGCGCAGATGTGCGCGGCCGCCATCGATCACGACCTGCGGTTCGACGAGGGTGTGCGTGGTCTCGACCCGTCCGGCGAACATCCCCAGCACGATGTCGGCGATCGTCTCGCGTCCGATCAACAGCGGGCTGTGCGCGACCCACGCCTCGGTAGCGCGGCCCGGGTCCAGTTCGGCATCGGCGGCGAGGGTCGATACCAGCAGTTCACGGTCGCACAATTCGGCACCGCGACCGAACCGGCGCAGCACCTCGGTCACCTGCCGGTCCACGTGTTCCTCCTCTGCTCGATAGCGCCGGGTACCGGCGCAATCAAGGGTGCCGGTGCGGGAATCGCGCATCAAGCAGGCATTATGGAACCGACGTTTAGCTGGACTCACAGATCGGTGCGCGGGATGTTCGAACGTTTCGAGGTGGAGACGTTCCTGACGTTGTCCGACGAACTGCACTTCAGCCGAACCGCCGAACGGCTGCGCGTGACCCCGGGCCGGATCAGCCAGACCATCAAGAAACTGGAACGCCAGATCGGCAGCCCGCTGTTCGAACGCACCAGCCGCCGGGTCGCCCTGACGCCACTCGGGCACCGGCTCCGAGACGATCTGTTGCCCGCCTACCAGCAAATCCGTATCGCCTTCGACACCGCGGCCGCGATCGGACACGGTATTCATGGCGTCTTGCGGGTCGGCTTCACCGCAGCATGGGCGGGCAACCTGATCCTGCGGGCCACCGACCCGTTCCGCACCCGCCATCCAGGGTGCACGATCGAGTTGCGCGAGGTCACCTACGGCGCCGTCCGCGAGGTGCTGCGCACGGGCGAGCTGGACCTGGTGCTGGCGGAAGTCGCACTCGTCGAGGGCGAATCCGAGTTCGTCATCGGGCCGACGGTGTTCTCCAGACCGCAGGTGCTCGCGGTCCCCGCCGCGCACCCCCTCGCCGAACAGACGAGCTTGTCCGTCGAGGACCTCGCCACCGTGCCGCTGATCATCGTCGACGGCATCCCCGAAGCCGATCTGGACAGCCACCTTCCGCGGCACACGCCGGCGGGTCGGCCGATCTCGCGCGGTCCAGCGGCCGCGGGCTGGCAGGAGATGCTCACGCTGGTCGGCAGGGGGAAGGGTGCGACGCCGGCATGCGACTGGGCCGCGGACTACTACGCCCGTCCCGACGTGGCCTTCGTCCCCTTCGCCGGCACCGCGCCCATCGACCAGGCGATGATCTGGTCACGCGCACGCGAGACCGCCGCGATTCGCCTGTTCACCCAGACCGTCACAGATTCGGCGTCGGCGCTGCCGGGCGGGACGCTCAGCACAGGGCGTGGCTGAGCATCCCGCCGAGATCCGTGTCGGCCACCGTGCCGGTGTAGGAAAAGGCAACCGCTCGACCGGATTTCGTCGCGCCGGCGACGGCGGCGAAACCGGGAACTCCGCCGACGTTGCCGACAAACTGCGCGCCACAGGGCAGTTGGGCGTATCCGACGCCGAGCCCATAGGACATGCCATCGCCGTTACCCATGTCGACACCGTCGAGCATCTGCCCCAGTTGGGTTTGCGGCACCACCTGACCGGCCAGCAGCGCGGTGAAGAAGCGGTTCAGATCGGCGCCGGTGCTGACCAGCGCGCCCGACGTCCACGGCATGGACGGCTCGATCCGCGTCTGGTCGGTCACGATGCCGTCGACCGTCGCGTAGCCGGTCAGGTGCGGGTCGCGCAGACCGGTGTCGCCGGTGGCGGGCAGGTAGGTGTCGGACAGGCCCAGCGGAGTGAGGATTCGGTCGCGCAGCTCGTCGGCGTACCGGTGCCCGGTCACCGCCTCGATCAGGAGACCGGCGACCAGATAGTTGATGTTGGTGTACTCGAATCGGGCACCGGGAGCGAACGTGGCCGGATGCCGCAAGGCGAGAGCGACCTCCTGCGCGGGCGTGTAGGTACGTCCCGCGCGGGCCGCCGTGTACTCGTTCAACCCTTCCGGTTCGACCGGCTCGGGCAGCCCACTTCGATGACCCAGGATCTGGCGGACGGTGATGATCCGCCCGTCGATTCCGTCACCGACCAGCAGGCCCGGCAGGTAGGTGTCGATCGACCGGTCGAGGTCGACCCGCTGTTCGGCCACCAGTTGCAGCACGATCGCCGCGGTGAAAGTCTTGGTGACGCTGCCGATCCGGACATGCTCCGGGCGATCGGTGCGGATCGAGGTGCGAGCAGCGGCATCCGCCAGGCCCGCGGTCAGGACCGTCGTGTCGCCCTTTTCGGTGAGTGTCGCGAGCGCCCCGACCGCGCCGGAACGGACCAACCCGTCGAGATCGCCACGCACCGCGTCCACCCGGGCACCATCCGCCGGCCGCGCCGCCGCCTCGACCGGGTCCGCCGCACAGCCGGCCACCAGCACCGCCGCCGCGCAGATCAAAAGAGCAAAACCTGGAATACGCATGATCCGACGGTAGGAAGCCCGGCCCCGCAAACACATTGGACTCCGGTACTACAGCCCCTCGCACCGGAGTACCAGACGGGTGGCGAGCTATCGCGAGCTGCGCTGTCCGGCTCCGGCCGCGATCGCCTCGGCGACCTCCCATTGCGCGCCGATGGCGGTCAGCTCGGTGACCTCGTCGAGCAGGCTGTCGGCGGTGGTGAGGGCGAAATAGCGTCCGCCGGTCGGTGGCGTGCCGTGCGCTTTGGCATCGCGGGCGCGCACGAGCATGACGGCGCGGTCCAGCGCGTCGTGGGCGGGGTTGTCCGGCGCGGTGCCGAGGATGGCCGCGCCGATCTCGGCCGGATGCGGTGTGGCGTAGCGGGCCAGGTCGAGGATGCTGTCGCGGATCTCGATCACGGTGCGGTGCAAGAGATATCGGTCGGGCTGGGCGCCGTGCGGTACGGGGCTGTGGTGCACGATCTCCGGGCACGCGGCGGTCAGTTCGGCCCAGAGCGGGCGAAGCGCTCGTCGATGGCGGGTCAGATCGTTGACATCGCGTCGGGTGCGCGCCGCGGCGACTATCGCGGTCAGGGTCAGTCCCATGCAGAGTAGGAGATCGAAGAACACCCCGTTGCGGTCGATCACGGCCTGGACATCGGTGAACGAGTTGCGCTGCCCGGAGATCCGGATGGTGGCCGCCACCAGGGTGGCGCCGACCCGGATGAGGACCGCGATGCCGCACAGGAAGATCGCCACATACACCGCCGACTCGCGGCGGCCGACCTGGTTGCGCAGTTCGGCCATGGCCGCGCGGATGATGAGGACCGCCATCGCCGTACCGATCGGCATCGTGCACAGCCAGTAGCCGAACTGCGCCCAGCCGGTGCGTTCGAAGATTGTGCCCGCGCCGTCGTCCACCGTGCTGAAACACAGTGCCACCACACTGAATACGACGGCCATGCCGTAGGCGGCACGCGGCGAGCGGGTGCGATGCAGCAGTGCCGCCCCGATCAGCAGACCGCCCGCATAGCCGACATTGAAGCCGATCACCCCGAGCTCGAGAATGCGTTGTTCGGAGAGCCATCCGCCGGAGAGCTCGCTGACCAGGTGGGCCACCGTCGGTTCCCGGGTCGCCGCCGTGGCGACGAGACAGCCGAAGGCGATGGTGACTTGGCGGTCGAGGCCGGTGCTGAGCAAGCCGACCAGACGGCCGGCGAGCAGCAGGAAGGCGGCGATCACGGTGGGCAGCGTCACCGCCGTCGGCAGCATCGAGGTCATGGTCGCGCGCGACTCAGCGCCGGAAGACCAGGCGGCCGAGCACCGAGCGCGGGCGTTCGACCTCCACATCGGACATCAGCATGGAGGCGAACAGTTCGGCCTGGTTCTCGTCGATGTCGTCGTAATCGCTGCGGGCGAGCACGCGCAGCACGCTGTCGATGTCCAGGTCGGGAAACAGGGTGGCGAGCGTCCGGCGCTGGGCGCCCATCGAGACGAATCCGGCGTGATCGAGCAACAGATGGGCGATCTCGTGCATCACGATGTGGTCGGTGTGATAGCCGGTGCTGGCCGCGTCGTAGGCGATGACGATGTCGTCGGCGCGCTCGACGACGAGTCCGCAGGGAAACCCGCCCGTGGTCAGGTCGTGCCGGGGAACGATCACAATCGGCTTGCCGACCCGGTCCGCCACGCACTCGACGAAGGTCGCCAGATGCCACGGCCGCGGTACGTCGAGCGAATCCGCCAGCTTTCGGACTTGTTCGACCGCGGGGTCGACACCGGCGCGTCGGAACATGGAGCTATCTTTGCCGCCGATGGTCCGGATTGTCCAGGGGAGCGGGCTGCCGTTCGTTTGCCCGAAATCGCCGAAACGCCACGATGGTCGGCGCCGGCCGACCGGCACCTCCCTCGATCCGTTTACCGGTTGGGGCAAGATTCGAGCATGCAGGTAATCCTCTACGGCGCGACGGGCATGATCGGGCAGGGAGTGCTCGCCGAGTGCCTCCGGGACGAGCGGGTGGAGCGGGTGCTCGCGGTCGGGCGCAGCGCGCTGGGGATCGAGAACGCCAAGCTGCGCGAGCTGGTTCAGCCGGACCCGAGCGATCTTTCAGCGATCGAGGGCGAGCTGGGGGAGTTCGACGCCTGCTTCTTCTGCCTCGGTGTCTCCTCGGTCGGGATGAACGAGCAGGACTACCGGCGAATCACCTACGACCTGGCCTTGCGCGTCGGGCGGACGCTGGCGGCGGCGAATCCGGCGTTGACCTTCATCTACGTCTCCGGGCAAGGCACCGACAGCACCGAGCAGGGGCGGTCGATGTGGGCGCGGGTGAAGGGGAAGACCGAGAACGATCTGCTGGCACTTCCGTTCCGGGCGTTCATGTTCCGGCCGGGGTTCGTGCAGCCGACGGACGGCGTGGTGTCCAAGACTCGCTTGTACCGCACCGCGTATACGATTACGCGGCCGTTGATTCCGCTGTTCAAACGGCTGGCGCCGAACGCGTTCAACGATAATCGGGAGATCGGCCGTGCGATGATCGCCGTCGCGGCTTCCGGGTCGGATACCCGGCTGCTGAACCCGCGGGACATCACCGCGCGAGCCTTGCCTTAGCCGGACCCGCTGGCGCCCAAGATGATTCGGGGATCTGAACGACCCGGTCCGACCATCGACCTGCTCCGCTGGACCTGGGTGCGGATCGCCATAGTTAGTGGAAGTCTTTCGCCCGCAGTTAGGTTCGGCGCTACGTAGGTGTTCACTCGCACCCCCTGGCCGTCCGAGGTCGGCCGTTTCGCGGCTGTGGTTGGCCGCCTGCCGCCATCAGGCCAAACTAGCCTTGTCTTACACCGGCGTACCGCTCGCGTGAAGCGCCGGAGTCGGCTATTTGTGCTGGGCCGCAATGTATTACAGATTCTCGGGCGAAGCCTACGCCCGCCGGAAAGCGTTGCCGAATACCGAGCGAAGGAGATTCGATCATGATCGTCGACACCCGCCGCCCCCTCCGCGACCCCGTGGGCAATGCGGTCATCGACAAACTCGCCGCGGCGCAACAGTATCCGCGCCACGGCCGTGAGCGAGATCCGCACGCCTACAGTGCGATCCGCACGGGTGACGCGCGAACCATCTTGCGCGACCTCGGCGGTCCGATCGATGTCGCCCCGACCGATGGCCGGCTCGGCGCCGAACCGTCGCTCGCGCCCGAGCTGTTCGAGATCGTCGCACCGCAGCTGCGCCTCGGCGGGTACGTCATGAACGCCGAGCCCGAGTTCCTGGCCTACGTTCTGGATCCGGCCAGCGGCTTTCTGTCGGTCACGCCGCCGCCGCACGGCGGGACCGAACTGTGCGTCAAGGTGGGTGAGCGACAATGGGCGATCTCAATGGGAAGGTCGCGCTGGTCACCGGCGGGAGCCGGGGCATCGGCCGGGGTATCGCCGAGCGGCTGGCTCGCGACGGCGCCCTGGTCGGCGTGCACTACGGCAGCAACGAGGCGGCGGCGAAGGAGACCGCCGCGGCCATCGCCGAGGCCGGTGGGCGGGCGTTCGTCGTGGGCGCGGAACTGGGCGTCACCGGCGATGTGGACACGTTGGTGGCCGGGCTGATGGCCGGACTGCGGGAGCACGGGGAATCGGGGATCGACATCCTGATCCACAATGCCGGGCTCAACATCATGGGGCGGTCGATCGAGGAGCTCACGCCCGAGGAGTTCGATCGGATGATCGCGGTCAACGTCAAAGCGCCGTTCTTCCTCACCCAGCGGTTACTGCCACTGCTGCGCGACGGTGGCCGGATCGTCAATATCTCCTCCGTTTCCACCCGGATCGCCTCGGCGCACGGAATCGGATACCCGCTGACCAAGGGTGCGCTGGACGTGTTCAGCCATTCGCTGGCCAAATATCTCGGACCGCGAGGAATCACCGTCAATGCGGTCGGCGTGGGGTACACCCGCACCGATATGACCGCCGCGGTGCTGGCCGATCCGGCGAACGTGGAACGCAACATCGGCGTGACCGCGCTGGGGCGGCTGGGGCAGGTGCCCGACATCGCCGATGCCGTGGCGTTTCTCGTCTCCGCCGACGCTCGGTGGGTGACCGGTACCAAGCTCGATGTCAGTGGTGGGGTGAACCTGTAAGGGGCCGAGCGCGGTGTCAGCGGAGGTGTCAGGTGCGTGTCAGTGCGATGTCAGCAGGCCCGGACAAAGTGTGTACATCGAACAAAACGACCGGCACCGACCCGGTGCCACAACCGATTTCGAGGAGTACACGACATGTCCACCATCACCCTGACCGATCAGGACAAGAGCACCCTGCGCACCGCCGCCTACGGAGCGGTCGCGCTGCTGGCCGCCGCCGGCGCACCGCACAAGGGCATCGCGCAGGGGTCCACCGCGTTGACCTCGGCGACCGGAGTGGTCGGGCACGTGCTCGCGGCCAAGTCGAAAGATATCCAGCTGCCGGGCAAGTCCGTGGCCGAGCTCGCGGACCAGGTGCTGCCCGCGCTGACCGCGAGCGTGCGGCTGCTCGCCGAGCAGTCTCCGGTCGAGGCGGGCAATTTCCGCGACACCGTCCTGGTCGCGGTCGAAGCCGCAGGCCAGTCCGGTAAGGGGCAGGTGAGCCCCGCGGTGGCCGCGATGGCGCGCAAGATCACCGCGGCGCTCGACGCCTGACCAATGTGATCGCGGCACAGCCCGATCGGGCGCGGGGTCCGCATCGGGCCCCACGGCCCGGCCGCTCTTTGCCGGTACGTGGCGCTCCCCTCGTCGTCCCCTTGTCAACCGGAGCACTGTTCCGTATATTCGGAACAGTGCTCCGGTTCATCTTTTGTGCCCGCCGGAATGTGCGTCCATCCCAGGACGCGGCGCTCATCACGTTCGAAGGGAACCCCCATGCCCGCACCCGCCCCGAGTGCCGTCCCCGCCCTGACCACACCGATCATCAGTATCAAACCGATTGTCCTGCCTGCGCCGGAACGCGGGGACGACCTGCAGGTCCGCCTCTCGGCGCCGGTCTCCGGCGCAGGCCTCCCGGTCGTCGTCCTCGCCCACGGCTTCAGCAAATCGATGGTCTCCTACGACCCGCTGGTCGATTTCTGGGCAGGCAACGGGTTCGTCGTCATCCAGCCGACCTTCCTCGATTCGCGCACGCTCGCCCTCACCCCGTCCGACCCGCGGTATCCGGACATCTGGCGCACCCGCGTCGACGATGTCGTACGCGTGCTCGACCAGCTCGATCACATCGTCGCCGCGGTCCCTGGCCTGGTCGACCGCGTCGACCGCGACCGCATCGCCGTCGCCGGACACTCCTGGGGCGGGCAGACCGTCGGCATGCTGCTCGGCGCGCGCGTCCTGGACGCCGACGGGCAACCCGGTGCGGACCTGACCGACCCGCGGGTGAAAGTCGGTGTGCTGCTTGCTACTACCGGCATCGGCGGCGGTGATCTGACTCCGTTCGCGGTGCAGAACTTCGCCTTCATGAACCCCGACTTCACCGGCCTGACCACACCGACCCTGGTGGTCGCCGGGGATCACGATCAGTCCCTGCTCTCGACCCGAGGTCCCGACTGGTTCACCGATGTCTACACCCACAGTCCCGGCGCGGAAAGCCTGCTCACCGTGTTCGGCGCCGAACACTCACTGGGCGGAATCCACGCCTACGACGCCAAGGACACCACCGACGAGAGCCCGGACCGGGTCGCCCTTATTCGTCGGTCGTCGTGGGCCTACCTGCGCAGTGCGCTCGGGATCGACGAAACAGGGTGGAAGCAGTGCCAATTGGACCTCGCCCGATCCGCCGACCCGATCGGGCGCATCGATAACAAGTAGGCCGGGCTACCGGCGCTTCGTCGCCTCGCGGCGCACTTCCGGGTCGGGATCGGCGGCCAAGCGGGCCAGCAGCTGCCGGGCCTCGGTGCCGCGATATCGGTGCAACGCCCACGCGAGCGCAGACCGGACGTCGGGGTTTGCGTGGTCGGCGTAGCCGGCGACGTCGTCGACATCGCCACGACTGCGGCGGCCGAGACCGTAGAGCGCGATCATCACGTCGTCGTCATTGGTCGCGTTCCGTAGTTGTTCCAGCAGTTGGGGTTTCGTGCGTTCCGGCGGGTCGGGATGGAACCGGCGGCGCAGGTCGACGGCCTTGTATTCGCCGCGGCGCAGGCATGCGGGACACGCGCAAGGTCGCCGGCCGTGCGCGTTCGGCTGGTAGCGCCACCCGGTCACCTGGCGGACCTGCCGAACCCGATGCAGCTCGGTGGGAGCGATCGGACGCGGTATGACGATCTGGTATCCGCGCGGATCGTCGGCGTGCAGAATCACCGAAACGGCTTCGGCCGCGGTCATTTCCGCGCCGGATTCCGAATAGTGGCCGACCCGGACGAGTTCGTGGTCGGGAACGCGGAAGTGCACCGCGACCATCAGTCGCTGCCCGCCGCGACGCAACTCGCGCAACCATTGATGCGACAGCACATAGGACGGCAGCACCGGCATGCAGAACACCCCATGCCGATATTCGGACATGGCGATGCCCGCCCGGCGGATTCGGCGGGCGTTCTTCTCCGGTGTCAGGTGCACGAGCATGACCACCGACCAACCGTAGCGATCCTATGGCGCTCGCGGGTAAGGGTTTTCGCTGGAGGCGGGGTCAAGCCAAGCGAGGGGTCTCTCCTGATCGCAGCGCGGCTTGCAGGGTCTCGAACAGATCGAGCATCCCGTCGAGTCCGGTCACCTCGATCGGGCGCCGCACCTGCGGCGAGGCGACCACCCGCAACCTGTCCTTCGCGAGCCGGTCCAGCGCGAGCAGCAGCACGCTGAGCCCGGCGGACCCGAAGAAGCCCACTGCCGAAAGATCGACCACGAGCACCGCCGGCTTCCGCGCCAGCGCGTCGTCGATCCCGGATTGCAGTTGGGGCGCCGATACCGCGTCGACCTCACCGCTGACGGTCAGCACCGCCGCCGAGCCGACCTGGTGCAGGCTTACCTGCACCGCGCGCGACTCGGCGCTCATCGGCGCCACCGTCGTCGTGACATGTGCGTTGACCGCGGCGCCGGGGTCGTCCACCTGGGTGTGCCGTCCGGCGTAGCTATTGGGGACGCGGCCATGGCATACCTCCTCGCGTAGTTGTTTCGAATGGTGGACCGGGCGGATCCGGTGCCGGACGCCGCCCGGAACGCCGGGCTTTCGTCGGTCTCGGGGCGGGCGGATCAGGCGTTGATCGACTGTCGCCGATCGTGGTGCTCGATCTCGATCTTGCGTGGCTTGGCCTGCTCCGCGACCGGAATGGCCAGGCGCAGCACCCCATCGGTGTAGTCGGCGCGGATCCGGTCGGTATCGAGGCCCTCGCCGAGGAACAGCTGGCGGCTGAACACCCCGCGGGAGCGTTCCGCGGCGATCATCGACCGCCCCGAATCCAGCTCCGGCCGAGCCGCTTTCACGGTCACCACATTGCGTTCGATGTCCAGATCCAGTGATTTCGGATCGATCCCCGGCAGGTCGAACTCCACCAGGAACTCGTCGCCCTCGCGCCAGGCGTCCATCGGCATCACCGCGGGTCGAGCCGCTGTGCCGAACACCTGCTGCGTCAGACGGTCCAGATCACGGAACGGATCGGTACGCATCAGCATGGTCGCCACCTCCAGCACACTCCATTTCTTCATCGAGTCAGATAACCTGTGCCAACTGGCATAGATTTGTTGTAGCACTCTCGACATATGAGTGCAAGTGTCTAGAATAGAAAACCTGACCGGCACCTACAGATGAGGAGAGCGATGCAGCAGGACCCCCAGCCAGGATCACATCTGCCCGACCCGGGCCAGGCCGTGTATGGAATCTCGGTCGCCGCCGACCTCGCCGGGATCGGTGTGCAAACGCTGCGACTCTACGAACGTCACGGCCTGCTCACCCCCGCCCGCAGCGACGGCGGCACCCGCCGCTACAGCGGTGACGACATCGCTCGGCTCCAGCGGATCGCCGCCCTCGCCGCGGCCGGGGTGAACCTCGCGGGCATCGGACGCATCCTCGACCTCGAAGACACCAACGCCACCCTGAATATCGACAACGACCGCCTCCGCGACGACAACACCGCCCTGCGCGCCGACCACCGAAGCCGCAGCGAGACAGCCAAATAACATCGATCGATGCGACGCTCGCGGTTTACCTGATGACGGTTGGGCGGCGTGGGGTCAGGGGAGCAGATCGCCCGACTCTGCGTCGTAGCGCAGGACGCGGTCGGGTTGCGGGACTACCCACCCGTCGGTGCCCAAGCCGGGCTCCGCTGCCTCGGGGACGGTGACGCCCACGGTGAATCCGTTGCCCTCCACGGTGACAAGGGACGTCGCGCCGAGGTGTTCGACGGTGGATACGGTGCCGTGCAGGGCACCGTCCACGGCCGTGGCGGAGAAGCCCAGGTATTCCGGGCGGGCTCCCCAGATGACGGATGATTCGAGTCCGACCAGCTCGCCGGGGATCAGGTTCATCGGGGTGGAGCCGATGAAGTTGGCCACGAACGTGTCTGCGGGCCTGCGGAATACCTCGCGGGCGGTGCCCAGTTGGCGGATCCGGCCGTCGGACATGACGGCGATCCGGTCAGCGAGGGCGAGTGCCTCGGCTTGATCGTGGGTGACGAACACCGTGGTCACGCCGAGTTCGTGTTGCAGCTTCTTCAGAAACGTGCGGGCTTCCAGGCGCAGGCGGGCGTCGAGGTTGGACAGGGGCTCGTCGAACAGAAAGACCTTGGGGTGGCAGGCCATCGCGCGCGCCAGCGCGACCCGTTGTTGTTGCCCGCCGGACAGTTCGGCGGGGCGGCGGTCCATCAATCCCTGTAGCGACAGCTGATCGCCGGTCTCGGTCGCCTTCGCCGCGCGGGTCCGCCGGTCCGCGCCGCGCACTTTCAGCGGGTAGGCGATGTTGTCGAGCACCGTCATGTGCGGGAACAGCGCGTAGTCCTGGAACACCATGGCCACGTCGCGCCGGCCGGGAGACAACCGGGTGACGTCCCTGTCGTCGATCCGAATCCGGCCGCCGGTCGGGGATTCCAGGCCGGCGATGGTGCGCAGCAGGGTGGTCTTGCCGCATCCGGACGGGCCGAGCAGTGCGAAGAACTCGCCGTCGTGGATCGTGAAGCTCAGGGCATCAAGGGCTTTCACGTCACCGGGAAAGACCTTGGTGAGGTCGGACAGATCGATCCGCGCCATCTAGGACTTGATCCCTCCGTGGAGCCGGAAGCCGTAGCGCCGGTTGACGAACAGGTACATCAGCACGACCGGGATCGAGTACAACAGCGAGAACGCGGAGATCGGGCCGAGCTGTGCGCCGCCGCCCTCGTCGTAGAAGGTGCGCACGACCACGGCGGCCGGCTGCTTGTCCTGGTCGCGCAGCAGCAGGAACGGCACCAGATAGCTGCCCCACACGTTCACGACGGTCCACACCGCGATGGTGGCCAGTCCCGGTCTGGCCAGCGGTACGACGATGTCGCGCAGGATGCGCAACGGACCCGCACCGAACACCAGGGCCGATTCCTCATAGGAGCGGGGCACCGAGTCCATGAAGTCCTTCAGGATGAAGATCGCCGCGGGCAGCAACCCGCCGGAGAGCACCAGCACGACGCCGAATTCCCGGTCCAGCAAACCGATCTTCCAGATCAGCAGGAAGATCGGCACCATCGCCGCGGTGCCGGTGACTACGCTGGAGAGCAGTAACAGCAAGTACAGCAGGGCATCTCGGCCGGGGATCCGGACCCGGGACAGCGCGTACGCCGCGAGTGCCGCGCTGGAAACCACGAGCACCATGCAGAAGCAGGACAGCAGCACGGAGTTCCACAACGAGCCCATGGTGAGGTCGTTCTCGAACAGCGCCGAAAAATGTTGCAGTGTCGGCTTTTCCGGGACCCTGGGGGCATACCCGGGGTTGGCGTCGAACGGCGCCGAGGCGAGCCACAGCATCGGCACGACGAAGAACCCGGTCACCACCGCGACGAAGGCATAGAACCCGATCCGGCCGACGAGCTGGCGTGGATTCATCGGGTCCTCCGCCGCAGCAGCCGCAGATAGAACAGCGCGAGCACCAGGTTGATCAGCAGCATCAGCACCGACGCCGCGGCGCCGTAACCCAGTGCCCCGTCGTCGATTCCCTGCCGGTACAGGAAGATCGGGAGGGTCTCGCTGCGATGGTTCGGCTCGCCGCGGGTCAGCAGGTACGGGGTGAAGTCGTTGAAGGTCCACAGGCTGATCAGCAGGGTGTTGGTCAGGACGTGCCCGCGCAGGTGCGGAAAGAGCACGTCCCGCAGGACTTGCGGTCCGGAAGCCCCGGCGAGCCGGGCGGTTTCGAGGTGCGACGGCGGCACCGTGGACAGCGCCGCCGAATACAGCAGCATCGAGAACGCGGTACCGCGCCAGATGTTGAACACGATGATGACGGCCAGCGGCTGCTGGATCATCCACGCGTATCCGGGGGTGTTCAGCAGCCGGTTGGCAGTGCCTTCATCGCGGTCGAGCATCGCGATCCACAGCACGGCGACCACACTCGCGGGCAGGATCCAGGCCAGCAGTACAAGGCTTTCCACCACCGCGCGCACCCACCGTGCGGCGGTGCGCATCGACCAGGCCAGCGTGAATCCGAGGCAGTTCTGCCCGATGACGGCCGAACCGAACACGAACAGCAGCGTGATCCACACGCTGTTCCCGAACAGCGGATCCTGCAGCGCCTTCGTGTAATTGTCCAGGCCGACAAAGGAAACATCCACCGAGGTGCGCCCGGACACGGTGAGGTTCGTCAGCCCGATCCACAGCAGCCAGAGCGCCGGAAAGACCAGGAACGCGGCGATCAGCAGCAGCGCAGGCGTGACGAACGCACTCGCCCGCCAGCGCCCCAACCCGACGACGTCGGTGTCGGCTCCGCCCTGCGGTACCTCGGTGACGACGGGTTCAGTCACCGGCCACCCTGTCCTTGCCGACCGCATCCGCCACCGCTTTGCCATACGCCGCAGCGGCATCCGCGGTGCTCCGGCCGGTGACCACATCCAGCGTCGCCTGCGCCAGCGCCTTGGACACCTTGGTGTACTCCGGCAGCACGGGGCGCAACGACGTGATCGGCAGGATCTGCTCGGAGACGAAGGTCAGCATCGGATCTTCGCCAAGGGCATCGGCATTCACGTCCTGCCGCGCGGTGATCCGTGGCCCGCCGCCGGCGATCAGCGCGCTGCAGGCCGCCGGCGAGTTCATGAATTGCAGGAGCTCCCACGCCAGTTCGACGTGTTTGCTCTTCGGATTGATCACCCGCCCGCCGCCACCAGACACGCTCACGAAGTCCTGGTTGTGCACTCCGGTCCCGGGCGAGGCCGCGGGGATCTTCGCCCAGCCCACCTGGGTGTCCCGGTCGGCCATCGGAAAGCTGCCGCCGCGCGGGTTCAGCACGCCGCGCCAGAAGTAGTCGCTCTCCAACAGGATTCCCACCTGGCCCTTGGCGAACTTCTCGAAGCTCTTCTCCCGGCCCTTGGCGTCCTGCTGTAATTCCGCGTCACCCAGCTTCGCTCCGTACAGAGCGCGGTAGAAGTCCAGCACCGCACGCAATTTCGCGGTGTTGCCGACCCACTTCCCGTTCTCGAACAGCGTGCTCCCGGTACCGGCCAGCAAGGGCAGAATGCCCTGTGTGGTGGTCGCCTCGCCGAAGCTGGTGCCCGCATTCAGTTGCACCGGAATGATTCCGGGCACCGCCGCCAGCTTCCGGCCTGCCTCCAGCACCTGGTCCCAACTGCTCGGCTGCCAGTCCGCCGGCATGCCCGCCTGCTGGAACAGCTTGCGGTTGAAGAACAGCACCCGGCCGTCGGTCTCCTGCGGTATGCCGTACTGCTTGTCGTGGTACGAGGTCAACCGCTGCACGGTGGCCGGAATGTGCTGCCAGCCGTCCCAGGCCCGCACCCGGTCCGCGCCGACCAGCTCATCGAGCGGCTTGATCTGCTCGCCCTCGGCGAACTCGCCGACCCAGATCCCGTCCAGCGAAACGACATCGGCCCCGGTGCCGGTCTTCAGGTCCTTGGCGATCCGGCTCTTGTAGTCCTCGTCCGGAACTCCGGTCGCCTGGAACCGCACCTGCACGGTGACGCCCTTGGCCTGCTGCTGGGCCACGAACTTCGGGATGACCCAGTCCTGGATCCATTTCGCCTCGGCCGCGTTCTTCCCGCCCGCCGAGTTGATCGCGTTCGCGGTGATCGTCACCGTGTCCCCGCGGCTGTCCGACCCGCACGCCGCCCCTCCCACCAAGAGCGAGCTGACGCTCACCACCGCCGCGAACAACCGCCAGTTCGACGCCATGGGCTCCTCCTGCAAGGCAGATCCAATACTCACTGTGCCGGAGAATTCACCGCGCTGTCGCAGAATGGGTGCAGTTCGATCATCATGCCCACGATCCGATCGGAGCCACCGCTATGCACGACGACCGTCGGTTGATCGAGAGCCGCCTCGGACGAGTCCTGACCGAACGGATCGCGCCGGCGATCTATCCGGAGTCGGTGCCGCTCACCGCCGGTATCTGGGTGGCGCCGGATGAGCCGGTGCCGGTGGCCGAGGGCTTGGCCGCGCCGCGGACGCCGGTCCGTCCCGGCACACAATGGGGTGCGCCGTGGGGGACCAGCTGGCTCACCGTCGAGGGGACGGTGCCGGCCGAGTGGGCGGGCAAGACGGTCGAGGCGATCATCGATATCGGCTTCGACCCGAACATGACCGGCTTCCAGTGCGAAGGGCTGGTCTACCGGCCGGACGGCTCGCCGGTCAAGGGGCTGCATCCGCGCAGCCAGTGGGTGCGGGTGGCGGCGCCCGCGGTCGGCGGCGAGCAGGTGCTGCTGCACGTCGAGGCGGCCTCGAATCCGGTCATCCCGTTCTTCGCGCCGACCGCGCTCGGTGACCGGTTGACCGCGGGCTCCGATCCGCAATACCGTTTGGGCCGAATGGATCTCGTGGTGTTCGACGAGGAGGTCTGGCAGCTGGTGCTGGACCTTGAGGTGCTCGGCGAGCTGATGCACGAGATGCCGGAGGATCCGGCCCGGCGCTACGACATCGTCCGGGCGATCGAGCGCGCGCTCGACGCGATCGATCTGCAGAATGTCAACGGCACCGCGGCGGATGCCCGCGCCTGCCTGGTCGAGGTACTGGCCAAGCCGGCCACACCGTCCGCGCACACGATCTCGGCGGTCGGGCACGCGCATATCGACTCGGCGTGGCTGTGGCCGCTGCGGGAGACGGTGCGCAAGGTCGCGCGCACCACGGCGAACATGACCGCGCTGCTGGACGAGGAACCCGAGTTCGTCTTCGCGATGTCCCAGGCGGCGCAGTACGACTTCATCAAGCGGCATCGGCCGGAGGTCTACGCGAAGGTCAAGGCGGCGGTGGCGGCGGGGCGATTCGTGCCGGCCGGCGGCATGTGGGTCGAGGCCGACACGAACATGCCCGGTTCCGAGGCGATGGCGCGGCAGTTCGTGCACGGCAAGCGGTTCTTCCTGGCGGAGTTCGGGATCGAGAACGAGGAGGCGTGGCTGCCCGATACGTTCGGCTTCGCCGCCGGGCTGCCGCAGATCATCAAGGCCGCCGGGAGCAAATGGCTACTGACACAGAAGATTTCCTGGAGTCAGATCAATCAGTTCCCGCACCACACCTTCCTGTGGGAGGGGGTCGACGGTACCCGGATCTTCACTCACTTCCCGCCGGTCGACACCTACAACTGTTCCATGCAGGGGCGCGAGATCGCGCATGCGGCAAGGAATTTCAAGGAGAAGGGCCGGGCGACGAGGTCGCTGGCGCCGACCGGTTACGGCGACGGCGGTGGCGGGACGACGCGGGAGATGGTGGCCAAGGCGGCCAGGATGAAGAACCTCGAGGGTTCGCCGAAAGTGGTGTGGGACAAGCCGGCCGACTTCTTCGCCAAAGCCGAAGCGGAGTACGAGAACCCGCCGGTGTGGGTGGGCGAGCTGTACCTGGAACTGCATCGCGCGACGCTGACCAGTCAGGCGAAGACGAAGCAGGGGAATCGGCGGAGTGAGCATCTGCTGCGGGAGGCCGAACTGTGGGCCGCGACCGCCGCGGTGCGCAAAGGCGTCGAGTATCCGTATGCGGCGCTGGACCGGATCTGGAAGACGGTGCTGCTGAATCAGTTCCACGACATTCTGCCGGGGTCGTCGATCGCCTGGGTGTATCGAGAGGCGGAGCAGACGTACGCCGAGGTGGCCGAGGAGCTCACGGCGATCATCGAGCGGTCCCAATGGGCGCTCGGCGGTGAGCAGGCCGGGCCGAACGTCTTCAATCCGGCGCCGCACCCGTGGCGCTCGATTCCGGCCGGTGCGGCCGGCCCGGAGGAGCCGGGTGATCCCTGCCCGGTGACCGAACGCACGGAGGGGGGATTCGTACTCGACAACGGTCTGCTGCGGGTCGAGGTCGATGCGCGCGGCCTCATCGTGTCGCTGTTCGATGCCGAGCATGGGCGCGAGACCCTGCCGCCTGGCTCGGCCGCGAATCTGCTTCAGCTGCACCCTGATCTGCCCAACTCGTGGGACGCATGGGATGTCGATATCTTCTATCGCAACCGCGTCACCGACCTCGTCGAGGTGGACTCCATTGCCGCAGAGCCGGATTCGAGCGGCATCCGGATCCGCCGCGCATTCGGGTCCTCCACGGTCGAACAGACCCTCACCCTGCGCCCGGGCGCGCACGGCCTGGACATCGACACCACCGTCGACTGGCACGAAACCGAAAAACTCCTCAAACTCGCGTTCCCGCTGGACATTCACGCCGACCGCTACGCCGCCGAAACTCAATTCGGCCACCTGTACCGCCCCACCCACACCAACACCAGCTGGGAATACGCGAAGTTCGAAGCCTGCAACCACCGCTTCGTCCACTTCGCCGAGCCCGGCTGGGGCGTAGCCCTCGTCAACGACTCCACCTACGGCCACGACGTCACCCGCACCGTCCGCCCCGACGGGGGAACAACGACCACCGTCCGAGCGTCGCTGCTGCGCGCCCCGCGGTTCCCCGACCCCCACACCGACCACGGCGCTCACCACTTCCGCCACTGCCTGATCCCCGGCGCCGCCATCGGCGACGCGGTCCGAGCCGGCTACCGCATCAACCTCACCCCGCTCCGCCCCGGCGTAGCCGAACCCGTAGCCCCCCTGTTCACCATCGACAACGATGCGGTAGTCACCAGCGCCGTCAAACTCGCGGACGACGCCACCGGCGACCTCATCCTCCGCGTCTACGAATCCCACGGCGGCCGAGCCGCAACCCGGATAACCCCCGGCTTCGACTTCACCGAATTCCAGGTCTGCGACCTACTGGAGCGCCCGATCCAGCAAGACACCCCCGCCACCCCGGAGGCCCCCGGAGTCCGCCTCCACCTGCGCCCGTTCCAACTCGTCACCCTCCGGTTCACCCGTCCCGCCGAACCAGCCGCAGGCTGAGCGGGCTTCGCCGCTCTCGCCTGATCAGTGCGGTGGGGCTGGGGAAGGGTGGTGTGGGTGGGCTAGCGGGCAGCTGGGCGCCGTTTGACGATCTGCGGTGGCGAAGTGGGTTTCGCAGAGGTGGAGGCGGCGGGCGTCGAGGACCATCCAGGTGCCGAGGATCAGTTGGGTGGTGCCGCGCCAGACGTCCTCGAAGCGGTCTCGTGCGCGTAGGGCGGTGAGGCCGGCACGTACCCGATGCGGTGATGGGGGCGGTCGGTGGAGAGGAGGAGGCAGGGGGCTCGGTGGGGGATGGAGCGGGTGTGGGAGACGGAGGAGCGTAGGTGATGGTGGGACAGGACCGTCCGGGTTACGGCGCGCATGGCTATCGGGGATAGTCGCCAGGCGGGGCAGGGGCGGTTGGCGGCTACGCCGAAGGGGATGTGGTGGGTGTCCTTGGGGCGGTGGGTGGCCCACCGGTCGGGGTTGAAGCGGTCGGGGTCGGTGTGGCCGGTGCGTTCGAATTCCTGGTAGTTGAAGCAGAGGACTGTTCCGGCGGGGATCGTGGTGCCGTTTCCGATGGCGATGTCGGCGGTCGTGATCCGGTGGGCGATGCCGAAAAGCGGGAACTGGCGCAGGGTTTCGTCGAGCACGTGGTCCAGGTACTGGGTGTTCGGCTCGGCGAGCAGGCGGTCCTGGACGTCTCGGTGCTGGGCGATCGCCAATAGCAGGTGGGCCATGCCTTCGGACATCTGCACGACGGCGGTGTTGAAGAATGCGCCTTGCAGGTAGTGGGCGCGTTCGCGCCGGTTGAGCGAGCTGGGCAGCTGGTGCGGTACGTCGCCGGCGTCGATCCGGGCGAGCAGGTAGCGGGTCAGTCGGTCGCGGCGGCGCATGTGGCGCAGGCCGGTGCATTTCAGCGAGGTGACCACGTCGTCGGCGTTGCCGACGATGAGGTCTCGGGCGGCCGGCGGGCAGGGCTCGCGAAAGACCAACTCGTAGAAGAACTCCGCCCAGATCGGCATCATCAGATCGCGTAGCCGGACCGAAGTCAGTGGACGGCGGGGTAGTTCGCGGAGTACCCGGCGGGTGCAGCGGTCCGCCAGCCGCTCGATCTCCGGGGTGGGTAGCGACAGGATGGCTCGGGTGGTGCGGGCCGCCTCGTCGTAGCGCGGGCCGTCCTCCAGGTGTTCCTGGTGTACTTCGGGTCCGGGCGCGAGCCAGTACCAGAACAGGTCCGACAGCGCCGCTCCCCGGCTGCGTCCGTTGGCCGCCGGGTCCGAGTACAGGCGCAGGAACAGGTCGGGGCCGCCGCGTTCGCCGGGCAGGGTTATCTCGTTGCTGCCGTTGACTTTCGCGAAAATCCACACCCGCAGGGCCACCACTGCCCGCGGCAGCCACCGCGACACCGCCCATAGTGCGCTCGCGGTCGCCAGCAGCGACAACACTCGGCTCACGACCTTGCCGCCCCGCGCACGGTGACCAGATCCGCGTTCAAGTCGGACAGTTCGGCCACGCCGCACATGGTCAGCGTGTGCTCGAACTCCGAGCGCAACGTGTCCAGCACGTCCGTGACCCCTTTCTCACCACCGACGGTCAAGCCCCACAACACCGGCCGTCCCACGCCGACCGCCGTGGCGCCGAGGGCCAACGCCAGCACCACATCCGAGCCGCGCCGGACACCGCCGTCGAGGTACACCGGGATCCGCCCGGCCACCGCCGCGTTGATCGCGGGCAGCGCCTCCAGCGTCGCGGACACCGTATCGAGTTGACGTCCACCGTGATTGGACACGACGATCGCGTCGGCTCCGTGCTCCACCGCCAGACCCGCGTCCTCGGGGTGCAGGATCCCTTTGAGCACCAGCGGAAGCCGGGTCAGCTCGCGCAGGCGACGCAGATGGTCCCAGGTGAATTCGGCCGACATCGCGATCGACCGAACCCCGTTTCCGGTCGTCCCCGGCAAGCCGCGCATGTTCTCCGCGTACATGCCCGCGGGCAGATCGTGGAAGCCGTGCCGGTCCTCGCGAAATCTGCGGCCGCGCACCGGGGAGTCGACGGTGACCACCAGTGCCGTGCAGCCTGCCCGCTCGCCGCGCCGGACCAGCTCCGCGGTCACCTCCGGCTCGGGGTGCAGGTACAGCTGGAACCACACCCGTGCCTCGCGATCGATCTCCCTGGCGGCCGCGGTCACCTCGCCGATGGGCACGGTGCCCGCCATGCTGGCGATCAGGACGAGGCCGGCCGCCGCCACACCTCGCGCGGTCGCCCGCTCACCGTCGGGATGGGCCAATCGGTGAAACGCGGTGGGAGACACGAATACCGGCATGCTGCTCGGGTCGCCCAGCAGATCGATGGCGCTGGATCTGCCGGTGGTATCGCGCAAAACCCTGGGCAGCAACGCGAGCCGCCGGAACGCGCGCTCGTTGTCGGCCAGCGTGATCTCTTCGCCCGCGCCGCCGGCGAAGTAGTCGTAATGCGCGGGGTCGAGCAGTTCCCGTGCCCGCTGCTCGAGCGCGGCGAGCGGCCCGCGGTCGCCCGCCTGCGCGGCGCGCGAATGCTCCGAGCTCATCGCGACGGCTCCGGCGCGGGCAGCGCCGTCTCGAGAAAGTCGAAAAGCGGCTTGCGGTGGACTGTTTCGTGCACCCACTCGTTCTCGAGGTTTTCCGTGATGTGATGTTCGGCGATCTGCTCGCCGTCTCGATATTGCCGCAGCACGGGGTGCAGATAACGACCGTCCAAGGCGTTCTCGGCGTCGGACTGCGCGATGCGCTTGGCATTGATGTCGAACGGATCGACCCGGTCATGGTCTTTGCCGTACTCCAAGGTGATCACGAAGTAGGTGTCCACCTCGCCGAGCGACCCGGTCGCGATCGCGTCCGCCACATAGTCGACCGGCAACTCTTCCCAATACCGCGCTGTCCCGGTCGCGTTCAGCGTGACGACATCGCCGAGGAACCCGAACAGCTGCCACAGTGCCGACGTCCGGTTGACCCGCGCCAGGATCGCCTCACCGACGTCGTCGGCGGTCCCGGCCAGCTCGCGGTTCGGCCAATCGCGCGCATGCTCCCGCTGTTCCAGTATTCGGTGCAATGCCCTTGTCCCATAACGGAACCCATGGATGAACGCACTGGTCGACTTCTTGAAGTCGCGGATCTGCGTGATCGTGCCCGCGAAGTACAACCCGGGCACGTTGACCGACTCCCAGGCCGGCGTCTGGGCCGGGAATCGATTGTTGATCGCCAGTTCCGGGCGGCACTCCGGTGCGAAAATCGAAGCGTCGAACCGGAACCCGGTCGCCACGATCACCCGGTCGTAACGGATGTCCTTGGTGACCTCGTCGGCCCGGGAGAAGCTCACGGTCACCAGATACGACGAATCGGACTGCCGGGCAATGTCGATGACGTTGCCGTCCAGGATCGCGTTCTGCGACTTCAGCTGATAGGTGTCCAGGAAGTTGTTGTTGACCGCGCGCAGGTGCCCGAGGAAGTGCGACTGCCAGGCCAGCCGGATGGAATGCGGACCGGCGACGTGGATGACGGCGGTGGTCTCGATGAGGTTGTCGGCAGTCTCGAAGGCCGAGTTGCCCTTTCCGATGATCAGCACCCGCTGGTCGGTGAAATCCGCCGGGTCCACGGACACTTCGGTATACAGCTCGGCGGTCTCGATGCCGGGGATCTCCGGGACATAGGGTTTCGAGACGCCCGTGGCCACGATCAACCGTCGCGCACGCAGCACATTTCCGTGCTGATCGACGGCCTCGAACGCGTCCGGCCGGGTTATCCGCTCGATCCGGGTGTCGTACCGGACCGAAAGCTCGTGCCGCGCAGCGAAATCGCCGAGGTAGCGGACCATGTCGTCGGCGGCGGGGAAGAAGCGCGGGGTGTATTCCTTGAACAGCGGCCCTGGCAGCAGCGAGTTCCAGTCCATCCGCATATTGAGCTCGGGATCGTCCCACCCGGTGTGCACCTTGTTGATGGAGATCAGCTGACGATGCCGGGGATACCGGCTGAAGAACGTGCCCGCGGCCGATCCGGCCTCGACGATCAGATAGTCGCGACCGGCCGCCTGTAAATGGTGGCCCATCTGGAGACCGGCCGGACCCGCGCCGATGATCAGGTAGTCGAGCTCTGACAAGGTCTCCTCCAAACGTCGTGCTTACCGTGGATATAGCTCCAGCAAGGCTTTCTTGTCCGGCTTGCCGCTGGCCGCGATCGGAGCGTCCGGCACCACCGTGTAGGTCTGCGGCACGCTCGATTCGCCCAGTTCCGCGCGCACCAGGGCGGACAGCGCGGTGGCGTCGGGGGAGTGGCCGGCGCGCGGGACGATGAAGGCGTGCACCGCCTCACCGCGACGATCATCGGGTGCGCCGACGACGTAGGCCTGGTCCACATCGGGATGCCCGGCCAGTACTCGCTCGATCGGGCCGGCATACACCGGCAGCGCGTCGACGATGATCACGTCGCGGGCCCGGCCGGTCAGGTAGAGGTATCCGTCGGCCAGATAGCCCAGGTCGCGGGTGCGCATCCAGCCGTCGACGAGCACGGCGGCCGTCTCGGCCGGATCGCCGAGGTACTCCGACATCATGTAGTCGTTGCGGACGTAGATCTCGCCGTCGCGGATATCCACCCCCACCCCGGGCAGTGGACGGCCGACCGAGGCGAGCACGCCGCCGCCGATGTCCCGCGGCGTCAACGCGGCCAGTCCGCCGGTCTCGGTTTGGCCGTAGGCCTGGTGCACCACCGGTCCCAGCACCTCGACCGCCTCCGCGAGCCGGTGCGCGGCCAGCGGCGACCCGGCGACCACCATGGCCCGCAGGCTGCCGGTGTCCGTCGGCGTGGTGCGCAGCGCGTCCAGCATCTGATAGAGGCGGGGCACGTTCATGATCGTCGCGGTGATCCGCAACCGCTCGATGACCTCGGGAAACAGTTGCGCGCCACCGGGTTCGGGAATCACCGCGGTACCGCCGCCGAGCAGGCACAGCGCGAGGTAGTCCTGCACGACCGCGCTGGCCAACGTGCCGAACAGCAGATAACGGTCGAAGCAGGCAGCCAACTCCGTGGTGTCCTGGCTCCACGTCGGTTCGCCCCAGGACCAGTGCGCGGACATCGCCCCATAGGTCTGCGCACAGCCTTTGGGGAGCCCGGTGGTGCCGCTGGTGTAGGACACCCGGGCGATGTCACTCGCCCGCGCCTCGATTGTCAACGACCGTGCCGGCCCGCGCAGCAACGCGCCCACCCGCCGGTCGTCCAGGACGGCGTCCACGCCGTTGTTCAGCACATGCCGCTGCTGACGCTCGCTGAGCCCGGGCCGCACCCCGATCACCCGGCAGCCGAGCGTGTATGCCGCGAGATACGCGGCCAGCGACTCGGCGCTCACGTCCACGACCATGGCCACGCCGGACCCCGGCCCGAGCCCGGACCCGCGCAGTCCCTCGGCGATCGTGCCCGTCATCGCGAGCAACTGCCCCCGGGTGACCGCCCGGGTCCCGTGCTCGACCACCACTTTCTCCGGAGCGGCACGCAACGCCTGAACGATCGACCCCGGAAAGCTCACCGGGCCGATGATAGTGATTCCGCCCTCGAGATACTTTGAGATTCAACAAGTTTGGCCGCTAGGCCAAACGCTATTCGGGTTCGGTGACCTCACCTTCGGGCGTGTACCTGTCGACGCGAACCGCGTCGAGTGGTGCGCGGTCGGGCAAACGCAGGGGTTCGGGTTCGGTGACCTCGCCTTCGGGCGTGTACCCGTCGGCGCGTACCGCATGGCGTGGCGCGACATCGGTCGCACGCAACGGTTCCTGGAACGGCTCGACGGGTGTCGCGTCGTTCTGCGGCTTGAAGTCGGCGCGCAAGAGCCTGCTGCGCGGCATCGCGGCGATGGAATCGTGCAGAGCCGGACGGTAGCCGTCCGTGAAGCGCCGTACCGCGCTCGTTCGAGTGGGGTGCAGCGGTTCCCTGGCGCGCAATGCCGCCTGCTCGTTCTCCTCGAATGTCTTCGCCGAGTCCCGCAGGTTCTTCGCGTTGTCCTGAAAGACGCCGACGAGGCTGGACAGCGACGAGAACGTGCCGTCGCGGTTCTTCTTGTACCCCTTTTCCCCGTCGGCGAATTTCTCCCCGGCGTGGTCGTGCCCCCACGGCTCGCCTTTGCTCTCCGACGCGGTTTTCAACCGATCCAGCACCTGTTTGGCCCGATCGGCGACATCATCGAATTCGGTTGCGGCGCGGCGCAGTCCCTCGGGCTTGATCTCTACGGGTTTGTCCATCGTGCTCCTTCGGTCGGTCGGGGTAGCATTTCCAGGTGCTTATCGCTCGGTCATCTGTTGAATGCCAGCTCTATATGGATCTGCACGCCTGTTCCTGCGGCGAGACGAAATTCGAAGCCGAACATGTGCTGCGTGAGGATCCGGAGGGGCGCCTGCTCGCGGTCTACGCGGGTAGTTGTGCCCGGTGCGGGCTGCCGCGGCAATTCACGTTCGAGCTGGACGAAGCCATCCCGCCGTCGCCACCCGCGTTCGGCGGCCCCACCGCGTCGCGGATCATCTGTCCCGGCGAATTCCTGCTGGTCGCCGAGCAGGCCGCCGCGTCGGTCGCGCTGGTGCCCGCGGCCGGCGCCGCACCGGACCAGGGCGACCGCGACCGTCTCGCGGTGGCCACCGCCGTCGAGGCCGTGTCGGAGGTCCTGAAGTTCATCCCCGACTCGATGGACGCCGTTCCCGAGGACGCGTTCATCTCGACGGTCGGTCGCGCCGCCTACGCCCGCGAACCAGGGCGATTCACCCGAGCGCGGCTCGCGGCGACCGCGAGTGCCTACCGCGAGGCACTGTCCGCGCGCCTCTAGTTCCCGGCTGTCGAATGTGCTGCGCATCACGGCGTTTCCGATCGGCGCAGCAGTTGGACCCGGTCACCCCACGGAACGATGACATCCCCGTCCGGGGTGACCGCGCAGCTCGAAATGCTGCCGGTCCCGGTGCTCGTTTCGGCGATCAGCCGCCAATCACGCGGATCCCACATCCGCAGCCAGTTCCGCCCGACCGCCCGCACATCACCGCCGCCGGCCAGCACCACCGGTCCGCTCGTGGTCTGCCCCCAGACGATCGCCTCGATCCGGCCGGGGCATGCGACCGTCGTCCGCGCGCGCCGCTCGGCGAGATCCCACACGAACAGGCCCTCGCCGCCCACCAGGACCGCGACCCCACGTCCGTCCAGGACGGCCGCCGCCATAGGTGCGGCCACCGAGTTGCCGCTGAGCAGGATCGGTTCGCCGAGACCCGCACCGGTTCGGATATCCCAGGTCGTGAGCTGTGATTCGGAGTCGTCCGGATCGAGCAGCGGTCGCGCGGCATACGTCGATCCCACGACCGCCACCGTGTGGCCGCCGTGGTCGATGACCGCGACCGAGTCCGTGTAGCCGCCGTGCCAGAGCGAATGGATGGATTGCCCGGTCGCGATGTCGCACACCTCGACCGATCCCGAACTGGCCGGAACCTCGTACACCGACGACGTCGCGCCCGCGCCACGGCCGATCAACAGCAGCTCACCCGCCGCGACGAGGGCGGCCGCGCGTCCGTACAGTTCGGTGACGGGCTTCGCCAGTGGTTCACCGCCGGTCAGGTCCCAGGCGTGGACGCGGCCCGCGATGTCGGCGGTCACCGCGATCGGGGCTCCGTCGAGGCGCCCGATCGTCAGATTCACCAACGTCGAATTCTCTTGCTCGCCCGGAATGCTCGACCGGATGAGCGGCGCTCCGGATTCGAGGTCCCATGCGGCGAGCGTGGGCCCGGCGACGGCGATCGCTGCCGGTCGTCCGGCTACCTCGGCCCAGGCGACGGCCCGCACCCACTCGTTCGGCCGCTCCACCGCTGCCGTCCGCCATACCTCCGCGAAGGCCGCGGTCATGGTTCGCTACCCATTTTGTCCTCCACGCCATCGGTGTGTTCGTTCATGAGAAGGCTCTACCGCCTCCGCGTCGCCACGCTGCATAGTGTGTGGCCTGGATGGCAGAGGCGACGTATCCGCCGTCGAAGTTTCCGCCCTCGGGCGGTGCGTCCCGGTTCGAGGCGGTCTGTGCGGCGAAGCCGCTGCCCGACCGCGACAGCGCGTAGCGAGAGTCGTTGGTAGCCCACACGGCGCCGGGATCGGTCGCGGGTAGCGGCGCGACGACTCCGGTCCCCGGCTTGAAGAGCCGACCGCCGGGGAAGAAGCGAGAGGCCGCGCCGGTGACGTCGATGTCGCGACCGTCGACGGTGATGCGGTAGCCGAGGTACTGGCCGTCGCTGTCGAACAGCATCTGTCCGGACACCGAATCGGGGTCGCGTTTGATCGCGGCGTCGACCAGGTCGGCGACGGCGGGCGGTACCGAATTGCGGGTGCCGAGTGAGGCGATGACGCCATCTCCCTCGAATCCCGCGACCACGAATGGAGCGGGACCCGACTGTTTCGTGATGCCGGTGATGTCCATTTTTCCGTCGAACGACATCGTCAGTCGACCGGTCGCGCCCGGGTTGGGCCACACACCGTTGATCTGCTTGCTGGCCGCCCTGGGGTTCTTGTGGTCATAGCCGAGGTCGTGCTGCGCGCGTACTTCTTTCCACTGGGTGTTGTCGGCGAGTCCTGGTGGTGCGTTGCGGCCGATCATGGTGAATTTCGCGGTGGTGCTGAGTTTGAGCATGTTCTCGACGCCGCTGATGCCGGTGCCGCCGGTGCCGGCGACGATCCAGTGTTTGGCCAGGTCGGGGTCGACGCCGGCCAGGTTGGCTTCGTCACCGGAGAGGATCTGGCCGGGGTGGTCGTCGCGCAACGACTTCCAGTTGCTGAGTGAATCCAGTGCGTGGTTGACGTTGTCGGACAGCGTGGATCGGTCGATGTTGTTGTCGGACAGGATGGTCATGACCTTGTCCGCGGAGGCGGGGTCGCGCCAGGACAAGGCCTCGACCTGAGCCTTTGCCGCGGTGGCGGCGGGTGTGTTGAGCTGGCCCAATTCTTTTGCGGCCGTGTCGAATGTCCCGTGCATACCGCCGACCTCGCGGGTGCCGGGAATGATCTCGGGCGGGAAGCCGGTCGCGATGACCGGTGTGCCTTGGACTTCCACGGTGATCGGCGGACTGCCGTCGAGCGGGGTGATGTCGGAGAGCAGTTTTCCGTTCTCCATCCGGAAGGTCGCTTTGCCGTCGACCACCGGTCCTTGGGACGCGATGGAGTCCTCCCAGTAGCGGACCGCGTCGAGCGGCACCCGGGCGCCGGGTCGGCCTTCGTCGACGAACTGGTAGGGGTCGCCGAGTCCGGTTTGGCGCAGATTGCGTAGTTGGTCTGCGGTTTGGGCGATGCGGTCGCCGTTGTCCGACTGCCACCGTCCGCGGTCGTCGACGAGCAGTGCTTGTGGATCGCGCGCGGCGAGCGCGGCCCCGCCGCCCGCCTCGATAACGGACAGTTTCGGGTAATCGCCGCCTGCGGCTTGCTCGCGCAAGTCGGCGAGGGTCGTCGCGCTGCGTTCCGCGCGTTGCTGGGTGCTCTGGTCGGCGAGCGCACGCGTCTGTTCCGGGGTGGCTCGTTCTCCGTCGAACGCGATCGGTCGCTCGAAGGCCGGTCGCAAGGCCGCCCGGTGCGCGTCGAACATGGCTTGGTCGATCCCGGCCTGGCGCTGGATGGAGCGCAGCAGGCGCTGATCGTTGGAGGAGAGCTGGTTCCGGTTGGCGCCCGCGTCGTCGAGCAGATGACGCACCTGATCGCGACCGGCGGGGGTGGACTCGAGGTGCTCCAGCACCAGGGCTCTGCGTTGCTCGGCGCCCGGCGCGCCGTCGCGCAGGCCCAGGTGCTCGACCAGTGCCATCGCTTCGCGGTGGAGGTCGTCGTATCGGGCTCGGTCTTCCGGAGTGCGGTTTGCCGGGCCGGGTAGCTCGTCGAGTTGCCCGCCGAGGACGCGGAGTTCCTGGATGCGACCGGCGTCGTGCGGGGTGAGCGCGGGCGCGTCGGTCGGTCCGCCCGGGCGCAGAACACCCTCGTCAGCGCCGAACGCATCGAGCTGATCGAGCAGATAGCGCTTGCGGTCGGCCACGATCTCGCCGATCTCGTGCGCCAAGGCGCGCGGTATGTGTTTGGTGGAGATCCGGTCGGAGATCTGGATGACGTGCTGGCCCTTGTCGTGGTTGAGAATCGAGCGGGCCGCGGTGTCGTCACCGATGCGCTGGGTCTCGATGCGCACCGTGAAGGTGCGTTGATCGCTGCCGTAGACACCGCTGGTATCGGTGACGCGGTATATCCCCTTCGCCGTTTCGGCCGCGGCGATCGGCTCGATCCGCAGGCTGCCGTGCCCATCGATCGCGCTGTGCAGCGCGCTGTCGACTTGGCCACGGATCTGGTCGACGTGGCTGGTCGACGGCGGTTCGACGTGGCCGTGGAAGTCCGAGCCCGGCACGGCCGCAGCGGTAATGACGTTCGACCCGTCTGCGTCGCCGCGTCGCCATGCCGCGTAGTGCGTCGCCTGGGTGGCGGAGGCGACGTAGCCGCCGTCGAAGTTTCCGCCCTCGGGTGGGGCGTCCCGGTTCGATGCGGTTTGCGCGGCGAAACCGCGGCTCGAACCCGACAGCGCGTATCGGGAATCCTGTGTGCTCCACACCGTTCCGGGGTTCACCGCGGGCAGCGGTGGGAGGTCGCCGGTTCCGGGCTTGAAGAGTTGCCCGCCGGGGAAGAACCGGGAAGCTGCGCCGGTGACATCGATATCGCGACCGTCGACGGTGATCCGATAACCGAGATATTGGCCGTCGTTGTCGAACAGCATTCGCGCCGATACCGAATTCGGGTCGCGTTTGATCGCGGTGTCCACCAGGTCGGCGACGGCCGGTGGCACCGAATTGCGGGTGCCGAGTGAGGCGATGACGCCGTCGCCTTCGAATCCGGCGACCGCGAAACGGGATCCGGGGCGTTGTTCGATTCCGGTGATGTTCATGGTGCGGTCGAAGGCCATGGTCAGTCGGCCGGTCGCGGTGGGATTCGGCCAGCTGCCGTCGGGATTCTGGCGGCTGGCCGC
>NZ_JBHTUR010000025.1:0-128769 GCF_042793755.1 Nocardia sp. NPDC056564 | reverse complement strand
CGGCGCCGGAGTCGCCGCCCCCGCACCCGGTGACCAGCAGCGCCGCTACCACCGCGAACCCGGTGACAACCTGCATGGACCTTGCACGGGGTTTGACCATTGGCATGATGGCCAAGCGTAGTCTGCGAACGAGTAGTGCCGAAGTGGAGGATTCATTCATGTCCACGCAGCGGGGTTATTACACCGCCGACGAAGTACGCGCGGCCGAGGCCGAGCTGTTCACCCGGGTCCCGGACGGCGTCCCCATGCAGCGCGCGGCCTACGGTCTGGCCACCGTCGTCGCGGGCGAACTGCGGGCGCGCACCGGCGGTGTCGCCGGTCGTTCGGTGACCTTGCTCGTGGGTTCGGGCGACAACGGCGGTGACGCGCTGTGGGCCGGAGCCATGCTGCGGCGGCGCGGCGTCGCGGTGACCGCGGTGCTGTTGAACCCGGCCCGCGTGCACGCGAAAGCGCTTGCGGCGCTGCGCAAGACGGGCGGTCGAGTAGCCACGGAGGTGGGCGAGCCCGACCTGGTCGTCGACGGCATCGTCGGTATTTCCGGACGCGGCGCGTTGCGCCCGGATGCCGCGGAACTCGTTGCCTCGCTCCGGGTCCCGATCATTGCCGCGGATTTGCCGAGCGGCGTGGATCCGGATACCGGTGCGATCACCGGGCCCGCCGTGCAGGCCGACGTCACCGTCGCGTTCGGCGCGTACAAGCCGGTGCACGTGCTCGCCGCGCCGCACTGCGGTCGAATCGAGCTGGTGCCCATCGGGTTACGCCTGCCGGAGCCGAATCTGGCGGCGCTGGAACCCGCTTCGATCGGCGTGCGCTGGCCGGTGCCGAATGCCAACGATGACAAGTACTCCCAGGGCGTCACCGGTGTGTGCGCGGGCAGCGCGGAATACCCGGGCGCGGCGGTGTTGTGCACCGGTGCCGCCGTCGCGGCCACGTCGGGCCTGGTCCGTTACGCCGGAACCGGCGTCGGCGAGGTCCTCGCGCATTTCCCCGAAGTCATTGCCACCGAGCAGGTCTCGGCCGTCGGCCGGGTTCAGGCCTGGGTGTTCGGTCCCGGCGCGGGCACCGATGCGGACGCGCACAAACGGCTCGCCGAGATCCTCGCCACCGATCTGCCCGTCGTGGTGGACGCCGACGGCCTGACCATGCTCGCCGCGGAACCCGAGCTGGTTCGCGGCCGCACCGCGCCGACCGTATTGACCCCGCACGCGGGCGAATTCGCGCGGCTCACCGGCGCGGAGGCAGGCGACGACCGAGTGGCCGCGGTGCGCGCGCTCGCCGAGGACTGGCAACTCACGGTGCTCCTGAAGGGCCGCGCCACCCTCGTCGCCACCCCCGGCGCCCCGGTCCTGGTCAACGAGGCGGGCGCGTCCTGGGCCGCCACCGCGGGCGCGGGCGACGTCCTCTCCGGCATCATCGGCGCCCTGCTCGCCGCGGGCCACGCCCCCGCCTGGTCCGCCGCGGCCGCCGCGCGGGCGCACTCCCTCGCCGCCAACCTCGCCGCGCACCAGGGTCACCCCGAAGCCGCGCCGATTTCGGCGACCCCGCTGCTCGAGCACCTTCGCCCGGCCATCCGCACCCTCCGCGCGTTGGGTCGTCCGGTGGCGATCTGATGCGCATACCTGGGTAGGACTCGTGGGTCGATCACGCTGCTGGCGGCACCGTACGAGTGCGGCGAAAGAAGACCCATTAGCAGCCGTGCCTATTTCGGCGACTCCGGCGGACCGAGCGCATTTGCCCGGCCATCTGCACCCCTGGCGCTGATCGCCCGGTGATCTGATGTGGGCACCCGGGTAGAACTTCTGTGTTGATCAGTCCGCATGGCCATTCGGCACTAACCCGGGGTGCGGCGGGCGAAGGCCACATTTGAAGCCGTCCCCATTTCGGCGACGTTGCTTGATCGTCTCCCGCCATTTCGTCTTGCCGCCGCGCTGAACGCACGCAATCGGCCCGCCGACGCTGCTGCTCCGGTCGCGACGGACCCCACAGTTCCGGAATCATGTCCGGCTGCAAAGGGCTGCCGACCAGCAGCGCTGTGGCCGCCGACGCAGTCATAGGTACGCCCTATGATCTGTGCCCAAGGACACGGCTGCGGTAACTCGCTTCGATCGGGCACCATCGCGCCAATAGACTTCAGCAGAACGTGACGACTTGCTCCGGCCGCGCCTGGGTAACTCGTCGGGTACGGGCGGAGCACCACAGCCCGCCGCGTCACCGCCAGTCGCCGACGCCACCGCCGTGGCATCCGAATCTGGCCTGATTTCCCGGAGAGGCGGACATGTACGCGCAGGTGGAGACGGTCGTCGATCTGGATGCCATTGCCCACAACGTGCGCATCCTGCGGGATTTCGCGGGCGATGCGGCGGTGATGGCCGTGGTCAAGGCCGACGGCTACAACCACGGTGCGGTCGAGGTCGCGCGGGCGGCGCTGGCCGCGGGCGCCGCCGAAATCGGCGTCACCGCGATCGCCGAGGGCGTGCAGCTGCGCGAGGCCGGGATCACCGCGCCGATTCTGAGCTGGCTCAACGACTCCGACGCCGACTACGCGGCCGCGATCACCGCCGACCTCGAGATCGGTGTGTCCTCGCTCAGTCAGCTGCGTGCGGTGGAAGCGGCGGCCAGAAGCACGGGCCGCACCGCGACGGTCACCTTCAAGGTGGACACCGGCCTCAACCGCAACGGCCTGTCGGCGGTCGAATATCCGCTGGCCCTCGCCGAACTGCGGTCCCTGGTCGACGAGCAGGCGGTGCGCTTCCGGGCGATCTTCTCCCACCTGGCCCGCGGTGACGAGCCCGAGCATCCGACCAATAACCTGCAACGCGACCGCCTCCTGGACGCCATCGCCGCCGCGAAAGAGCACGGCCTGGAACCCGAATTGGTGCACCTGGCCAACTCGCCCGCTACGCTGACCCGCCCCGACCTCGCCTTCGACCTGGTCCGCCCGGGCATCGCGATGTACGGCCTGTCCCCGGTGCCGGAACTCGGCGACTTCGGCCTGCGTCCGGCGATGACCTTCCAGGCCCGCGTCGTTCAGGTCAAACGGATCGCGGCGGGGGAGGGCGTCTCCTACGGGCACACCTGGATCGCCCCCCGCGACACCACGATCGCGCTCATCCCCGCTGGCTACGCCGACGGCGTATTCCGGCCGCTGAGTGGACGTTTCGAGGTGTGGCTCGGCGGCGTGCGGCAGCCGAACGTCGGCCGGGTCTGCATGGATCAGTTCGTCGTCGACCTCGGCGACAACGCCGCGAACGTCCAGGAGGGCGATGTCGCGGTGATGTTCGGCGGCGCGGACGGCGCGCCGCGCGCCGAGGACTGGGCCACCCGGCTCGGCACCCTCAACTACGAGGTCGTCTGCTCGCCCCGCGGCCGAGCGGTCCGCCGCTACATCGGCGGCCCCCGGTGACCCGCCGGATCACCGTGCTGCGCGGCGGCCTCGCCACCGCGGGCGTGGTGGGCGCCCTGGCCGGGGTGCACGCGCTGCGCCGCGCGGGCGCCCGCGTGCTGTGGCCGGCCCGGCGCGACGAATACCGGGACGAGAACTTCGATCTCATCGACGAGGACCGCTCCGGCGCGGTGCTGACCGAGGACGGCGTGCGCCTGGCCACCCGCGAATGCGGCCCCGCGGACGCGCCGGTCACCGTGATCTTCGTGCACGGCTTCTGCAACACCATGGAGTCCTTCCACTTTCAGCGCCGCGACCTCGAAAAGCGGTGGGGCGCACGCGCGCGGCTCGTGCTGTTCGACCTCCGCGGACACGGCCGCTCCGGCACGCCGACGACCGAGAGCTGTACGGTCGCCCAGCTCGGCCGCGACCTCGCCGCGGTGATCACGGCGAGCGCGCCGACCGGTCGGGTGGTGCTGGTCGGTCACTCGCTGGGCGGGATGGCGGTGCTCGCGGCCGCGGCGCGGTTCCCGGAGCTGTTCGCGGGCCGGGTGATCGGGGTCGCGTTGCTGTCCACGGCGGCCGCCGAGGTGACCGCGGCTGGTATCACCCAACTGCTGCGCAACCCGGCGATCGATGGGTTCCAGATGGTGGTGCACACCGCGCCGGCGCTGGTGCAGGCGGGACGGTCCACGGCGCGGCACGTGATCACGCCGATCCTGCACGTCAGCTCGTATCACGGCCCGGTGAGCCCGACCCTGTCCCGGTTCACCACGATGATGATCGATCGGACGCCGGTCGAGACCATCGTGAAATTCCTGAAGGCCATCCAGGTGCACGACGAATCGGCCGCGCTGCCCACCCTGGCCCGGCTGCCGGTGCTGGTGCTCGGCGGCACCCACGATCTGGTGATCCCGTTCCGCAACTCGCGTGCGCTGTCCCGGGAGCTACCCGGCTGCGAATTGATCCGGCTCGACGGCGCCGCGCACATGCCACACCTTCAGTTCCCGGATATCGTCAACGACGCGCTCGACCGACTGCTCGTGCGCGCGGGCGCGATCGAACCGACCAATGCCTCGGAGGCGACCAGTGGCTGACCGGCAGCAGCGGATCCTGCCCACCGTCGCCGACACCGAGGCGCTCGGCCGGGAACTCGCGGCGGGACTCGGCGCGGGCGACCTGGTGGTGCTCGACGGCCCGCTCGGTGCGGGCAAGACCGCGCTCACCCGGGGCATCGCCGCGGGACTCGGCGTGCAGGGGCGGGTCAGCTCGCCGACGTTCATCATCGCCCGCCAGCACCGGGCCGGCCCGGGCGACGGCGCGGTGCCGCTGGTGCACGTGGACGCCTATCGGCTCGGCGGCGATCTGGACGAGCTGGACGCCCTGGACCTGGACACCGATCTGCATCAGGCGGTGGTCGTGGTGGAGTGGGGTCGCGGAGTGGTGGAGCACCTCAGCGATCGGCACCTGCGGGTGCTGCTGTCGCGCGAACCGGATTCCGACGTGCGCACCGCCGAATGGGAATGGGTGGATTAACTACCCGGTAGCTCCGCACCGATGGCAGCTACCACCCGGTATCGTTGGATCAATCATGCTGGTATTAAGTGTCGACACCGCGACACCCGCCGTGACAGCGGGATTGGTGGAACTGGAGCAGGCCGCACGGGGCGTGGACACGCGTACCCTCGCCTCCCGGGTTCGGGTCGATCCGCGCGCGCATGCCGAGGTGCTCACCCCGCAGATCCTCGAATGTCTCACGGAGGCCGGACGTTCCAGGGCCGACCTCGACGCGATCGTGGTCGGCATCGGGCCGGGTCCGTTCACCGGGCTGCGCGTCGGCATGGCGACCGCCGCGGCCTTCGGTGACGCGCTGGGCATTCCGGTGTACGGCGTGTGCAGCCTGGACGCGATCGCCGCGGACGCGGTGTCGGACCTCACACCCGGCAGCGAGCTGCTGGTGGTCACCGACGCGCGCCGCCGCGAGGTGTACTGGGCGCGCTACCGCGACGGCGCGCGCGTGGCCGGGCCGGACGTGGCCAAGCCGACCGACGTGGATATGGCGCAGGCCACGGTGATCGCCGGATCGGCCTCGCACGTCGACTTCTTCGACCTGCCGGTGCTGCCGGTGGAGACGCCGTCGCCGGCCGGGCTGGTCCGGGTGGCCGCGGCCGAGCTGCTCGCGCGCGCGGTGCCGGACGCGCTGGTGCCGCTGTACCTGCGCAGGCCCGACGCCGTGGAGAAGAGTTACCGCGCGCTGGACCGGACGGGAGCGTGAGGCGGATGGCGATCCGGATCGAGCCGATGGTCACCGCGGACATCGACCGCTGCGTCGAACTCGAGCAACTGCTGTTCCCGGAGGACGACCCCTGGCACGCGGTGGCTTTCCAATCGGAACTGGCGGCGCCGCACAATCGCTACATCACCGCCCGCGACGACGACGGGCGAATGGTCGGCTACGCCGGCGTCGCGCTGCTCGGTGATGACGAACACCCCGAGGCCGAGGTGCACACCATCGGTGTCGACCCGGCCTGCCTGCGGGCCGGTATCGGCACGCTGCTGCTGGAGGCGCTGCTCGACGAGGCAGGCCGCCGCGGCGGGCCGGTGTTCCTCGAGGTGCGCACCGACAACACGCCCGCGATCGCGTTGTACGCCAAGCACGGATTCCACATCATCGGGTTGCGGAAGAACTACTACCATCCCAGCGGCGCCGATGCCTACACCATGCGCAGGCCCGCGCTGAGCGCGCTGCCCCTCCCGGACGAGGTTCTTTCGTGATCATCATGGGCATCGAAAGTTCCTGCGACGAAACCGGAGTCGGCATCGTGCGCAGGCACGACGACGGCCGCTGCGAACTGCTCGCCGACGAGGTCGCCTCCAGCGTCGATCAGCACGCGCGGTTCGGCGGTGTGGTGCCGGAGATCGCGTCGCGTGCGCATCTGGAGGCAATCGTGCCCGCCATGCGGCGGGCGCTCGCCGCGGCGGGGATCGCGAAGCCGGACGCGCTGTGCGTGACCATCGGCCCCGGCCTGGCCGGTGCGCTGCTGGTCGGTGCCGCGGCCGCGAAAGCCTATGCGGCGGCGTGGGATGTGCCGTTCTACGCGCTGAATCACCTCGGCGGACACGTCGCGGTGGACACGCTGGAGCACGGGCCGATGCCGCCGTGTGTCGCGCTGCTGGTTTCCGGCGGGCATACGCATCTGCTGCACGTCACCGACCTGGCCGAGCCGATCATCGAGCTCGGCAGCACCATCGATGACGCGGCGGGTGAGGCGTTCGACAAGGTCGCCCGGCTGCTCGGGCTCGGCTTCCCGGGCGGTCCGGCGCTGGATGCCGCGGCACGCCAGGGTGATCCGCGGGCGATCGCGTTTCCGCGCGGGATGACCGGGCCGCGCGACGCGCGCTACGACTTCTCCTTCTCCGGGCTGAAGACGGCGGTGGCGCGGTATGTCGAGTCGGCCCAGCGCAGCGGGCTGACCGCCGAGGATCTGCCGATCCCGGACATCGCGGCCTCGTTCCAGGAGGCGGTCGCGGACGTGCTCACCATGAAGGCGGTGCGGGCGGCGCAGGATGTCGGCGTGGACACGCTGGTGCTCGGCGGCGGCGCGACGGCCAACTCGCGGATTCGGTCGATGGCCGAGGAGCGTTGCACGGCGGCCGGATTGACCCTGCGGGTGCCGAAGCCGCGGTTGTGCACGGACAACGGGGTGATGATCGCGGCGCTCGGCGCGCACGTGATCGCGGGTGGCGCGAAGCCCTCACCGCTGACGGTGGCGACCGATCCGGGGCTGCCGGTCTCGATCAGCCGGGTGTTCTAGCCCGTCAGTCGTTTTCGCCGGACTGCCACGGGTTTCCCGCGCCCGGGTGGGCCGAACCCGAATTCTGCCTCGGTGGCATCGGCAGCTGGGACTGGGCGGGCGCCTGGGTCGGCGCGGATCGCTGGTTCGGGACGACGGGCCGGTTCTTGTCCGGTCCGGACGAACCGCCCTGCGGGCCTACGGAATTGCCGAACAACGGACCGAGCAGCTCCGGGAACGGGATCACCGGCAGGTTCGGATCGGGGCGCAGCGTCGGCTGGGTCGGCGGGGTGGCCGGCGTCGGCGTCGCGGTGCTCGACGGCTGGCCGCGGTCCTGGGTGATCGGCGGAATGTTGCCGGTCGGTGGACGATTGGTGCTTTCCTGATTCCGGCCGCTGGTCGAGGCGCCCGCCCCGGTCGGCGCGACGATGCTGCCCGGCGACGGCGGCAGCTGCGAGACGCTGCTGGTGGTGCCCGCGGGGGAGACCTCGTCGTCGGAGGTGGGCGCGAAGGTCTTCACGCCGTAACCGATGATCAGGCCGACCACCACGATCGCGCCGGCCAGTGTGCCGACCACCTTGGTGAACGTGCCGACCGGTGCGTCGGCGCCGAGCGCGGCCACCGGGAACACCGACGGCTGCACCGAATCGGCCACCAGCGCGGCGCCTTTGGCGATCACGGCGTCCGGGTCTTCGACGGTGAACACCGGGACGTCGAGTTTCGCGTCGAGCGTGTCGATGACGGCGGGGATGTTGGCGCCGCCGCCGATCACCGTCACCGCCTGCGGGAACTTGGGCGCCCTGGCGAACACCGCGGCGGCGAAGACGGCGGTCTCGCGCAGCAGATCGGCGATGAGCTCTTCGAAGTCGGCGCGGGTCAGCTTGAGCGGCTGGCCGGCCACGTGGTCGATGGTGACGGCGGGCGCGATGGACAGGTGTTCCTTGGCCGCGCGGCCGCGGTTGGTCAGCATGCCGCGGTTGGGGCGGGTGCCGCGCCGGGCGTAGTGCAGGTCGACCAGGTGGTGGTAGATGAGGTCGTCGATGGCGTTGCCGCTGATCGTGATCGTGCGCTCGGACCGGAGCACGGTGCCGTCGGCCTGGTCGGCGACGGTGACGGTGAGCCCGGTCGCGCCGAGGTCGACGATGGCGACGGTGTCGTAGCGGTCGAGCAGGCCGGTGTGGCGCAGGTAGGTGAGCGCCGCGGTGCCCTCCGGGACGAGCCGGAGTTCGCGCTGCTTGCCGGTGGCCGAGCGGATCGCCTGCGCCTGTTCCTTGGTGCGGTAGGCGACGGCGACGCTGGTCGGCGGGCGGCTGGTCGGCGATTCCAGGTTGCGCGGCTGCGCGCCGGCGAAGCGCGCGCCGACCGGATAGCCGGCGTCGTGCAGCTGCGTGGTGGGTAGCTGGGTGGTCATCAGCTCGATCGAGGAGGCGACGAGGTCGCCGAGATCGGAGTGGGCCGCGTCGGCGGACACGACGCGGTAATCGAAGCTCTGCGCGCCATTCGACGCGGTGGCGACGAGCGCCGAGCACACGACCTCGGACCCGGCGGAGATACCGAGGGATGTTCGCATGTTCATTCACCTCCCTTCGAGCGGATGGTCTTGTGTCGCCGACCATCTCGATTGGACTGCCGAATCACCTGTGGTCGACCGGCGATCCGGCTTCGAAACCCGTTCGGTCCCGGTATCCGGATGGGTCGCGGGGACCGGCGATGGATCACGTGTGGCTAGCTCTCTGGTGCAGCTCGATTGGCGCTGGTTCTTCTCTGACGCTGGGTGTTCGATGACGCCGGAACTTCGGATCACGCTGAGGTATTCGGTGACGCCGAGCGGTGTAGCGACGTACGTTCTGTGACAACCCCTGGTCTCCGACGGCACTGGTTCGTGACGAACACAGCGGTCGGACAGCGACCGTCGTCAATACTGTCACAATCCGTTATCCGAACGTTACAGTTTTCCGGATCTCTTGAAAACCCCTCCGGGCGTGCGTTGGGCGTGTCGCCGACCGCGGGTGTCCGGCGGAGCGCCGGGGCGAGCGAACGCCGCGGGGCCGCGCGATCCAAAATTGGCACCTCCCGGCCTTGAGCGCTGGCACTCTCATGTATAGAGTGCTAGTCGGTACCGCTGATGTGCGCGGCCGGAGTTCCTCCGTTCGGTGCACTGGGCGTGTGCCAGGCATTTTTGACTACTGAGCAGGGGTCCCGGCACCCGCGACGACGGGGCTATGCGACAGGGTCAGCATCAAAACCTGATACCGATGGTCCGGAACAACAGTTGCGGACGACATCCCCTGAAAGTGGAGGGCTCAACGTGGCGAGCGTGAACATCAAGCCGCTCGAGGACAAGATCCTCGTCCAGGCCAACGAGGCCGAGACGACGACGGCCTCCGGCCTGGTCATCCCCGACACGGCGAAGGAAAAGCCGCAGGAGGGCACCGTCATCGCCGTCGGCGAAGGACGCGTCACCGACAAGGGTGACCGCATCCCGGTCGACGTCAAGGAGGGTGACACCGTCATCTACAGCAAGTACGGCGGCACCGAGATCAAGTACCAGGGCGAGGAATACCTCATCCTGTCGGCGCGCGACGTGCTGGCCGTCGTCACCAAGTGACCCGCGCTCCGCGCGGTCGTCGCGGCACGAGCCGCGATCGAGTGATGAACGCTCACCCGACCGCCGGGATCGAGTCGTCATGACACTGCCCCGGTTCCCCTGAGCGGGGACCGGGGCAGTCTCGTCTCAATCCAAGGAATAGGACTTATGCCAAAGCAGATCGAGTTCGACGAGAAGGCTCGCCGGGCTCTGGAACGCGGCGTCGACAAGCTTGCCGACGCCGTCAAGGTCACCCTCGGCCCGCGCGGCAGGCACGTCGTGCTCGCGAAGGCCTTCGGCGGCCCGACCGTGACCAACGACGGCGTCACCATCGCGCGCGAGATCGACCTGGAAGACCCGTTCGAGAACCTTGGTGCGCAGCTGGTCAAGAGCGTCGCCACCAAGACCAACGATGTCGCGGGCGACGGCACCACCACCGCCACCGTGCTGGCCCAGGCGCTGGTCCGCGCCGGCCTGAAGAACGTTGCCGCGGGTGCGAATCCGATCTCGCTCGGCGCCGGCATCGCCAAGGCCGCCGACGCGGTCTCCGCGGCGCTGCTGGCCGCGGCCACCCCGGTGTCCGGCGAGAAGGCGATCGCCCAGGTCGCCACCGTGTCCTCGCGGGACGAGGAAATCGGCGAGATGGTCGGCAAGGCCCTGACCGTCGTCGGCAAGGACGGCGTCGTCACGGTCGAGGAATCCTCGACCACGCAGACCGAGCTCGTGGTCACCGAGGGCGTGCAGTTCGACAAGGGCTACCTCTCGCCCTACTTCGTCACCGACACCGACAGCCAGCAGGCCGTGCTGGAGGATGCGCTCATCCTGCTGCACCGCGAGAAGATCAGCTCGCTGCCGGACTTCCTGCCGCTGCTGGAGAAGATCGCCGAATCCGGCAAGCCGGTGCTGATCATCGCCGAGGACGTCGAGGGCGAGGCGTTGTCCACGCTGGTGGTCAACTCGATCCGCAAGACGATCAAGGCCGTCGCGGTCAAGGCGCCGTTCTTCGGTGACCGGCGCAAGGCGTTCCTGGACGACCTGGCCGTGGTCACCGCGGGCACCGTGATCAACCCCGACCTCGGCATCAACCTGCGTGAGGCGGGCCTGGACGTGCTCGGCCAGGCGCGGCGCATCGTCGTCACCAAGGACGACACCACCATCGTCGACGGCGCGGGCACCAAGGAAGACATCGCGGCCCGCGGCGCGCAGCTGCGGCGCGAGATCGAGGCCACCGATTCCGACTGGGATCGGGAGAAGCTCGAGGAGCGCCTGGCGAAGCTGTCCGGCGGCGTCGCGGTGATCAAGGTCGGCGCGGCCACCGAGACCGCGCTCAAGGAGCGCAAGTACCGGGTCGAGGACGCGGTGAGCGCGGCCAAGGCCGCCGTCGAGGAGGGCATCGTGCCCGGTGGCGGCTCGGCGCTGGTGCAGGCGGCCGCGAAGCTGATCGAGCTGCGCGACTCGCTGTCCGGCGACGAGGCGGTCGGCGTCGAGGTGGTGCGGACCGCACTGTCGGCGCCGCTGTTCTGGATCGCCACCAACGCGGGCGTGGACGGCTCCGTGGTGGTCAGCAAGGTCGCCGACGGCAAGGACGGCTTCAACGCCGCCACCCTGACCTACGGTGACCTGTTGGCCGACGGCGTCGTCGACCCGGTGAAGGTGACCCGCTCGGCCGTCGTGAACGCGGCGTCGGTGGCGCGGATGATCCTGACCACCGAGAGTGCGGTGGTGGACAAGCCCGCCGAAGAGGCGCCCGACCACAGCCATCACGGCCACAGCCACTGAGCTGAAAACCAGAGAAGGCCCTCGGACGACTGTCCGGGGGCCTTCGGTTTACCTAGATCAGGAAGCGACGGGCGGCTGTTCCTCGGCGATGGCGGCGAGCAATCGACTGCGCAGCGTGGCCGGCGGTGGGGTCGCCGTGCGGTCGGCGAGCATGGCGAGTGCTTCTCTCGTCTGACTTATCTCCCTCATGAACTCCGCACGTAGGGCGGGGTCTTCGGTGTCGAGCAGGTCCTGCACCTCATGGTGATCTACGTCGTCGATCGATCCGAGCGCGACGGTGTGCGCGAGATCGACCTGGCGTTCGTTCATCTCACGTCACCCCCAAACTTCTTTTGAGTCGTGTCAATCCGTCCCGAATTCGGGACTTAACGGTCGGTAACCCTACTCCGAGGTACTGCGCGACCTCCGCGTAGGTTCGCCCGCCGTAGTAGGCGAGCGAGATGGCCTCTCGCTGGGTCTCGGTCAAAGTGGCGAGCCCGTCGAGGACGGCCTGTTGTTCGAGCCTTCGCTCTACCTCTTCGGTCACCTCGTCGAATTCGTTACCGAGAACCCGGATTCCGTAGGCGACCTCGCGTTGGGTGTGGGCCTGCTCGGCGCGCACCCGGTCGACGGCCCGCCGGTGCGCGAGCGTCATCAGCCAGGTCACCGCCGAACCCTTGTCGGCGTCGAAACTGGCTGCCGTACGCCAGATTTGCAGGTACACCTCCTGCGTCGTCTCCTCGGCGTAGCCGGGGTCGTGCAGGACGCGCAGCACCAGACCGAAGACGCGCGCGGACGTCCGGTCGTATAGCTCGGCAAAGGCTTCCTGGTCGGACTCACCGCACCGATGTAGCAGTTCGGCGAGTTCGATGCTCTCGGCGGCGCGGGCCGTAACCGCAGAATCAACACCGGGTGGGAAGGCATCTCTTCGGAACGAGTCGCCCTCTGCGGCCGGCTGCCGCGTTGTCACAACGCTCCATTCTGTGTCATCGGTCACCACCGTAGCGGGTCGCTATGACCTCCCTTCGGCTGGGGGTTGGCAAACCACCTGTGGCCCAGCGACTTTGCGGAAAACTTCGACACGCCAGGTGACTCAAACCAGAGACACGCCGTGACACGCCGATAGCTAACCGCGAAACGCAGGGCTCGACAGGGTGTGCGGCTTCGGGTGGTCGCCGCTGCAGGCGTGGCGGAGGTGACCGCTTATTGCCTGCCGGTTGTTTGCTAGGGATTCGGCGCGCCGCCCCCCGCGGATGGGAACAAATTTCAACTAAACCGCCATGCGCCGCCGATTGCGTCGGGCGTGCATCTCGCGCTCGGTCTCGGACATGCCGCCCCAGATGCCGTAAGGCTCGCTGACTTTGAGGGCGTGGCTGCGGCACTGCATCAGCACCGGGCAGGCCCGGCAGATCTCTTTGGCGCGCATCTCGCGCGCGGTACGGGCTCGGCCACGTTCGCCGTCGGGATGGAAGAACACGGCGGAGTCCTGCCCGCGGCAGGACCCTCGCATCTGCCAATCCCAGACATCGGCGTTCGGCCCGGGGAGGTGGGTCGGCATGGGCATTGTGTGAACTCCTCGTGGTGCGAGCTCGTCAGCGTTGTCGAGCAGTTGTTCTGCAAAGTGTGGTAGGCCACGGCGCTGTGTCGGCGGGTGCCCCTGTGCTCGCCCGTTGCGGTCGCTGCAATTTCGCGCGGCGCCGTCCGTGGCGATGAGCTACGTTAGGTCCAGCCGCGAAATTCCGTCAATAGTTCGACGCAGCAGTTTCCCAAATCTCAGGCCGCGAAATTTAACCTTTGAGCTGTTTACTTTTCGCATTGGTTCCAGGGATACTGATCGGTTGACCAGTGGCAGCTGGGTACTCGCTGCTCTGGATCAGGGCGCATTTCCGCTGGTAGACCCCATTTTTAGGGGCAGGTGCTCGATCAGAGCCCAACCGGGACCGGGTGGGGGTGGTCACAGCACCGCACGGCGACCCGTTCGGCGAGCAGATCCGAGATGGCGGAAACGGGGCATCGAGGTTAATTGCGCGAAACGCATGTGAATTCCGATCGCGGGCGCCCGGTGATTGCCGGTACGAGATTTACCTGATGGAAACATCGGATAGAGATCAGAAATGCTGAGTAGTTGCCGGTCGGTCGGCCCAGGTCTTTCTCCCGGCCATCTCCGGCCGGCCCGGGATACAGTTTCGGCCGTGTTCGCACCTGCTCCGCTCGGAGATACCCGATTCGAGATACTCGCTGAGAGCGCCTTCGGGTCGCGCCCCGGCCGCGCCGCTGCCGAGTTGCCGACCGCCCCCGACGCGCTGGCTTCCTGGTATCGAGCGGTGATTCTGGGCGGTCAGGGCCGTTATGCCGCGGCCCGCGCCGAATTGCGAATTGTGCGGGCCCGCGGCGCCGACCCGATCGTGCTTTCGCTGGCCGCGAGTGCCGAGGGTTCGCTGCTGCGCCAGCTCGGCTGGCACGCCAGGGCCGCCGTCCTGGACGGGCGGGCGGTCGCCCTGATCTCGACGACATCCCTCGGCGATCGCGCGGTCGGTCCCGGCCGGGCGACCGAGGCGGCCGGCTACCCGTTCGATCCCGGTGACGCGATCTGCGACGCGCTGACCGGTCTCGCCGCCGACGCGCTCGGCCTCGGCCGGGTGCCGCTGGCCTGGCGACTGCTGCGCCGCTGCGCCGACCTGGTGCCCGACGAGCGGCTCGGCTGGCGGCCCGCCATCCGCAGGCAGTGGGTCAGCGCCGAAACCTCGCTTGCCGCAGGCACTGTCGAGCCCGCGCTGACCCACGCGGCGGCCGCGCTCGACCTCGCCGAGCGCGGGCCGTCGGTGCGGCACCTGGTCAAGTCCCGGCTGCTGGCCGCCGCGGCCGCCGCGGTGGCGGGGGAGCACGAGCGGTCCCGCGCGCTGGCCGATCAGGTCGCCGAGGAATGTCGCGAACACGGCCTGCTCCCGTTGCGCTGGGCCAGTGCGATGCTGCGGGCGGGGCTGGCGGTCGAGGGCGCCGCGGCGGAGGCCGAGGACTGTGCGGCGACCATCGCCCGACGTGGCGGTCGGTTTCGTCCGCCGACGACGGCCTAGCCGTCAAACGGGACGCTCCCAGTTGCCTTGTTCCGGGCGCTGTATCGCTATTGTTAGTTCCGTTCCGCCCCTTCGGCGGAAGCACTGGTCATCACCGACCGTGCCACTTGTAACGCCGGGAATCTCTCTGACGATGACGAACATGGGCGAAGAGTTGGACCTCGCCGTCTCTGCGGCTGCGCAGGGCGACAGATCCGCTTTAGCTCAGGTACTGGAGATGATCCGCCCGCTCGTGGTGCGTTATTGCCGCGCGCGGATCGGAGCCGCGGAGCGTGGGCAGCTCTCCGCGGATGATGTTGCGCAGGAGGTCTGTCTGGCCGTGATGACCGCCTTGCCCAGGTATCAAGACCAGGGCAGGCCCTTCATGGCCTTCGTTTACGGAATCGCTTCGCACAAGGTCGCCGACGCCCATCGCAACGCCGCCCGTAACAAGGCGGAGGCAATGGCCGAAGTACCAGATGTCATATCCACCGACCATGGTCCGGAACAACGAGCTCTCGAATCGGAGACGAGCAGGCAGATGAACCGTCTGCTCGCGACACTCCCCGAGAAACATCGAGAGATCCTGATCCTGCGATTGGTCATGGGTTTGTCAGCCGAAGAAACCGCAGTCGCCGTGGGCAGTACGGCGGGGGCGATACGAGTGGCCCAGCACAGGGCACTCGCGAAACTGAAGTCTCAAGTGGCGAGGGCAGGTGAAATGTATGGCTAGGGATGGCGAGCGCGGTCGGGGTGACTGGAAAGCGCGGCTTGGATCGCGAAACAGCGGTCCCTACGCCGACGCGTCCGGAGACACGGGACCGGTCGATATCGCCGCGGTACGCCGCGACGATGCGTTGATCGAAGCGATCGCAAGCGATGGCCCGGTACGGACCGACAGCGCGGAGGAATATCAGCTCGCGACCTTGCTCGCGGACTGGCGAGCGGAGCTCATCGCTGCGCCGATGGCCGCGGGACCGGATCTGGATGAGATCGTCGCGGCGGTCAATCAGGAGATCGGCGCGGCGCGTCAGGCGCGGACCGGCACGGGGAGCACTCGACTGAAGTTGGTTCGTCCGTTGCTGGGCACCGCGGCGGCACTCGCCCTGGTCTTCGGCGGCATGACGGCGTTCTCCTATCAGTCCGAACCCGGCGATCCGCTGTGGAAGGTCAAGGAGGTCGTCTTCAATCAGGCGGCGCAGAGCACCGTGGCGCAACGGGCCGACACCGATCTGGATGAAGCGGGGAAGCTGATCAACCAGAATCCGGTGCAGGCCAAGGAACGGCTGGTGCAGGCGAAGGCGAACGCGGACCAGATCGACAATCCGGTGCGCCACGCGCAGCTGATGACGGAGTGGCAACGCCTCGTCGATCAACTGCGGGACATGGGCTACGGCGAACTGGCCGATCAGCTGGATCAGGGCACCTCGACGAAGCCGACCGACCCGTCGACGGGGACCAGCGTGACGCCGACGAAGCCGAAGCCGCCGGTCGACCCGACGATTTTGCAGACGAAGCCGACTCAGCCGAGCGACAAGCCCACTGAGCCGACCGACCCGACCACGCTCCCGACCGACGACAAGCCGACTCCGCCGTCGGTGACGACCCCGCCGCCGACGGTGGAGCCGACCACTCAGCCGCCGGTCACGCCGACCACCGTGTCCAAGCCCACGGTGGTCGAGCCGACCGGAGCAAACGGTGGCGCGCCCACCGTCCCGGCGACTCTGGTGCCGACACGTCCCGATCCGGGGACCACGTTCGTGATTCCGTCCGGAGCGGGCGGCGGGGCGACCCCGAGCTAGCGGGCGGGCGGGTCAGCAACCCGCGAGAAACTTTCGAACAAGACAAGAACCGATTGCCGACTGGCGGTCGGTTTTCTGTCTTTCCCGGCGTCGTGCCCCCGGCAGGGATGCGGTGAAGATCACAGCGCTATATCCCGCACTACGCGAGCTCCCGGAAGGGGCCGCGTCATCGGTTCGGTGGGCCGAACCTCAGTTGTCGAATCCGTCGAACCCGTCGCCGTGGAAGGCCTCGTTCATCGAGGCGTCCGCGTATCCCCGGCAGTAATCCCAGGTGACATACGCTTCCGGCGTCGGATCATAGGCGGGCTCGTGCGGGCGCACGGTGCCGTCCACCAACAGTTGAAGTAGGTTGGCGCGCAACATGTCCCAGTCGTGGTAGTGATCCTGCCGACAGTCTTCGCAGCTCACCACGAGTCCGCGGATTCCGCGGTGCGCTAGTAGCGCCTCGTAGACGGCCAGATCGGCGAGATCTTCCTCGACCGCAAGGCGCTCATGGGGATCCAGCGGCTCACCGGGCTCGATGGCGTCGAGCGCGGCGGACGGGTCGGAGGGGTCTCCGGCGAACGGATCCGGCGGCAAGCCAGGTGGTAGATGGTCACGCACATCCCCACGGTACGCAGAACAGGGTGGTCTGCGCCAGCTATGTCGGCCGCAAGTTTCGTCTGTCCTACCCGCCCCCGGTCCCCGCCGTACCCCGGTGCGCGCCCGCCCCGCCCGGCTCCGCCTGCCCGTCATCGCCCGGGTGGGCTCACTTCGCCGACGAGTTTGCGGGACAGATACCATGGTCTCAGGCCCCGGCGAGCACCCGACACGATTCCCGGAGCCACCAGTCCATCCCATCAGCTGCGCGCGGCGCCGGTAATCCCGGCGCCGGTCGCTGTCGACGTCCAGGAGGGGTCGATCCGAATGAGTAATCCCGTATCGGGCGAACGCACCGCTGTCCGCCCATCTACGGGTGGTGACGATCCGAACAAGATCGCCATGCTCGGCCTCACATTCGACGATGTGCTGTTGCTGCCCGCCGCCTCGGATCTCATCCCCAGCTCTGTGGAGACCTCCAGCCAACTGACCAGGGACATCCGCCTGCGGACCCCGCTGGTCAGTTCGGCGATGGACACGGTGACCGAGGCGCGGATGGCCATCTCGATGGCCAGGGCAGGCGGCATGGGTGTGCTGCACCGCAACCTGTCCGCCGCCGACCAGGCCGCCCAGGTGGAGACCGTGAAGCGGTCCGAAGCGGGCATGGTCACCGATCCGGTCACCTGCCGCCCGTCCGACACGCTGGCCGAGGTCGACGCCATGTGCGCCCGGTTCCGCATCTCCGGTCTGCCGGTGGTGGACGAGGTCGGCAGCCTGGTGGGCATCATCACCAACCGCGACATGCGGTTCGAGGTCGATCAGAACCGCAGGGTCGAAGAGGTGATGACCAAGGCGCCGCTGATCACCGCGCAGGAGGGCGTCACCGCGGAGGCCGCGCTCGGCCTGCTGCGCCGGCACAAGATCGAGAAGCTGCCCATCGTCGACGGCAACGGCAAGCTGCGCGGGCTCATCACCGTCAAGGACTTCGTCAAGACCGATCAGTACCCGAACGCCACCAAGGACCGCGACGGCCGCCTGCTGGTCGGCGCCGCGGTCGGCGTCGGCGACGACGCCTGGTCGCGCGCCATGACGCTGTCCGACGCGGGCGTCGACGTGCTCATCGTGGACACCGCGCACGGCCATCAGGCCCAGGTGCTGCAGATGGTCACCAAGATCAAGGCCGAGGTCGGCGACCGGATCCAGATCGTCGGCGGCAACGTCGCGACCAGGGCGGGCGCCCTCGCGCTGGTCGACGCAGGCGCGGACGCGGTGAAGGTCGGCGTCGGTCCCGGCTCCATCTGCACCACCCGCGTGGTGGCCGGTGTCGGCGCGCCGCAGATCACCGCGATCCTGGAGGCCGTCGCCGCGTGCAAGCCGCACGGCGTTCCGGTGATCGCCGACGGCGGCATCCAGTTCTCCGGCGACATCGCCAAGGCGATCGCGGCGGGCGCGTCCACCGTGATGCTCGGCTCGCTGCTGGCCGGCACCGCCGAGTCGCCCGGTGAGCTGATCCTGGTGGGCGGCAAGCAGTTCAAGAGCTACCGCGGCATGGGTTCGCTCGGCGCGATGCAGGGACGCGGCCAGGCCAAGTCCTTCTCCAAGGACCGCTACTTCCAGGACGACGTGCTGGCCGAGGACAAGCTGGTGCCCGAGGGCATCGAGGGCCGGGTGCCGTTCCGTGGACCGGTCAACCAGGTCATCCATCAGCTCGTCGGCGGCCTGCGCGCGGCCATGGGCTACACCGGCTCGCAGTCCATCGCGCACCTGCAGGACGCGCAGTTCGTGCAGATCACCGCGGCGGGACTCAAGGAGAGCCACCCGCACGACATCACGATGACCGTCGAGGCCCCTAACTACACTGGTCGCGGCTAGCCGCTCGATGATCGTGTACGAGACCGCTTGGTCCGTGCATGATTGAGCGTGCCCACGGGTGTCTGGGTACGAACCGATGGTCGAGCAGAGTTGCGGGCCCCTGCGGTCCGTGCTCGGCCGCCCACAGGTAAACCACCGGAGGCGCGAGTTCTGCGAGCGCCGTTCGCGGCCCGTCGCGCGTCCGAGCTGTCGAAGCACATGCGCCGCAGGCGCGGGTCTCGACAACTCGGAGGCGCGACACCCGGGGGCCGCGAACACGCAGTGCCGCAGGCACTGCAAATTAGACAAGGAGTAGACACGTGCGCGACATGGTCGAGATCGGCATGGGCCGGACCGCCCGGCGTACCTACGAGCTGGACGATATCGACATCGTTCCCTCGCGCCGGACCCGCTCGTCGAAGCAGGTGTCGCTGTCCTGGCAGCTCGACGCCTACCGCTTCGAGATCCCGTTCCTCGCGCACCCGACCGACGCCCTGGTGTCGCCGGAGTTCGCCATCGAGCTCGGCAGGCTCGGCGGCCTCGGCGTGATCAACGGTGAGGGGCTGTGGGCCAGGCACGCCGACGTCGCCGCGAAGATCGACCAGCTGCTCGAGCTCGTCGGCAAGGGCGGCTACGAGCGCGCCGTCTCGCTGCTGCAGGAACTGCACGCCGCGCCGATGCAGCCGGAGCTGCTCGCCGCCGCCGTCGCTCAGGTCAAGGCGGCCGGGGTGACCGTCGCGGTGCGGGTCAGCCCGCAGAACGCCCGCGCGCTCACCCCCGCGCTGGTGCAGGCCGGCGTCGACCTGCTGGTCGTGCACGGCACCATCATCTCCGCCGAACACGTCGGCGACGGTGAGCCGCTGAACCTCAAGACCTTCATCGCCGAACTCGACGTGCCCGTGGTGGCCGGCGGGGTCAGCGACCACCGCACCGCGCTGCACCTGATGCGCACCGGCGCGGCCGGCGTCATCGTCGGCTACGGCTCGTTCCAGGGCGCGACCACCACCCGCGAGGTGCTCGGCATCGGCGTGCCGATGGCCACCGCGATCGCCGACGCCGCGGCCGCGCGCCGGGACTACCTCGACGAGACCGGCGGGCGCTACGTGCACGTCATCGCCGACGGCGACGTGGAGACCTCCGGCCAGCTGGCCAAGACCATCGCCTGCGGCGCGGACGCCGCGATGCTCGGCGTGCCGCTCGCCGTGGCCGCCGAGGCGCCCGGCCGCGGCTGGTACTGGCCGTCGGCCGCCGCGCACCCCTCGGTGCCGCGTGGCTCGCTGCTCGGCGTCGAATGGGAACTGGACGAGGGCAACGGCGATGTCGTGCGCCCCAGCCTCGAACAGGTCCTCTACGGCCCCTCCGACGACCCGTTCGGCTCGCTGAATCTGGTTGGCGGCCTCCGCCGTTCGATGGCCAAGGCCGGCTACTCCGACCTCAAGGAATTCCAGAAGGTCGGCCTCAGCGTCCGCGGTTGAGCCGCGGACGCCGCGTTCCGGGTCGTCACCGCAGGCCGGTGGTGGCGACCCAGAAACGTGGCAGCCGCTATTTCGGGCGGACGACTGCGCCGTAGAACCCGGCAGGATGGTTCCATCGGCCTTCACCCTGCTCGACGTGACCGCACGTGCTCTCGGAAACTATGCCGCCGACTGCGGCGGCTGTACCGTTCACCCAGCTGACGCAGGTCGGTCGGGCTGCGGTGACACAGACGTAGAGGGTGCCGCCCCCGTCCATCGGGAACGTCTGACGCGCCAGGCAGGCGTCTCCGTCCGCCTCCACCGCGGCAGCGCTACCCGCTCCGATGACGACTGCTCCGATGCTCGCCGCGGTTGCGGTGGCGACGGCTAGTGCGCGGAGTCCTCTGCGGACGATTGAACTGGTCATTCTCGGCTCCCCCCGAAATCGGGTGTGATCTGTGCGAATTCGAGGCCGGGTTCGGCACTCGAATATCTTGGACGGCACCGGCCCGAATCCGGTTCCGCGCCGGACGGATTCGGGCGCACGATGGCAGTCCCGTGCCGACTTGGCAGTGTCCGCGCGTGCCGGTGGCAGTTCGGTCAGCGCGCGGGTGAGGGTGTGATTCGTTCGCGGAGGAACTGGCGCATGGCGATGTTCACCGGTTCGGGGTGGGTCATGGTGACCGCGAGGCGGGCGCCGGGGATCTCGACGTAGCTGGCGCCGGTGATGCCCTGCGTCAGTTGCCGGGCGCGGTCGGGTGGGATGCCGCTGTCGGTGGCGTGGATCACCAAGGCGGGGCAGGTGATTTCGGGCAACCGCTCGAGTACCGAGTCCCGGCTGAGCAGGCAGCCCGCGGCGACCTCGATGCCGCGGCAGTCGCGCAGCAACCAGCGGGTGGTCCAGACGGTGCGGTGCCAGTTGTCGTCGCCGATCAGCCAGGACGCCAACTGGTTGGCCGCCTGCTGGCGCGAGCCGTCGTCGTACCACTCCTCCAGGAACTTCTGGGTGGCGTCGGATTGCTCGGCGGTCGGACCGTTCGCCTCGGTGCTGATCAGGATCAACGCCGACACCCGTTCCGGCGCGATGAGCGCGGTGCGCAGCGCGGTGAAGCCGCCCTGCGCGGTGCCGCCGACCACCGCGCGCTCGGCGCCGAGGTGATCGAGCACGGTCAAGGCGTCGCGGGCGGCGGTCCAATAGGTGAACGGCAGACCCTCGTCCCTGGTGCGGCCGTGACCGCGCGCGTCCCACGAGACGATCCGGAATTCCGGTGCCAGCGCGGCCATCTGCGCCGCGAACATCGTCCGGTCCATGAAGAATTCGTGTGCTAGCAGCACCACCGGGCCGCTCCCGCCGCTGTCCTCGTAGTGGATGTCGGCGTCGATCGCGCGGGCGAATGGCACGAGCACGAGGATAGCCAGCGGCACGGGGGCGGGTGGGGCGATTTGCTGGCTCGCCTTTTTGCTTGCTGGAGCTGGGCTCGGCGAAGGTGCTGTGCCGATGGTTCGCCTGTGTTGCCGCGTCACTAAACTGTGCGCGTGGCAGATACACAGAGACCGGTCCTCGTCGTCGACTTCGGCGCGCAATACGCACAGCTGATCGCCCGGCGGGTTCGTGAGTCGAGTGTGTTCTCGGAGGTGATTCCGCACACCACCACGGTCGAGGAGATCGCCGAGAAGCAGCCGCTCGCCGTGATCCTGTCCGGCGGCCCGTCCAGCGTGTATGCCGACGGCGCACCGCAATTGGACGCGCGGCTGTTCGATCTCGACATCCCCGTCTTCGGCATCTGCTACGGCTTCCAGGCGATGGCCCAGGCGCTCGGCGGCACCGTCACGCACACCGGCACCCGCGAGTACGGCCGCACCGAGCTCAACGTCGACGGTGGCGTGCTGCACGGCGGCCTGCCGACCATCCAGCCGGTCTGGATGAGCCACGGCGACGCGGTCACCGACGCACCCGAGGGCTTCGAGGTCACCGGCACCTCGGCCGGCGCACCGGTCGCCGCGTTCGAGCACCGGGCCCGGCGACTGGCCGGCGTGCAGTACCACCCGGAGGTCCTGCACTCGCCGCACGGGCAGCAGGTGCTCAGCCGGTTCCTGCACGAGATCGCCGGCATCCGCGCCACCTGGACCCCGGCCAATATCGCCGAGTCGCTGATCGCCGCGGTGCGCGAGCAGATCGGTGCCGGGCACGCGATCTGCGGGCTGTCCGGCGGGGTCGACTCCGCGGTCGCCGCCGCGCTGGTGCAGCGGGCCATCGGGGACAAGCTGACCTGTGTGTTCGTCGATCACGGCCTGTTGCGGGCGGGCGAGCGCGAGCAGGTGCAGCAGGACTTCGTCGCCGCGACCGGCGCCAAGCTGGTGACCGTCGACGCGGTGGACAAGTTCCTCGGCGAGCTGAAGGGCGTCACCGACCCGGAGGAGAAGCGCAAGATCATCGGCCGGGAGTTCATCCGGTCCTTCGAGGACGCGGTCTCCGAGGTCGTGATCGAGCAGGGAAACGAAGCGACGGCCGCGTCCGATGGTCGCTCCGCGGGCTCCGCTCCGAAGGTCGAGTTCCTGGTGCAGGGCACCCTGTACCCGGACGTGGTCGAATCCGGCGGCGGCAGCGGCACCGCGAACATCAAGAGCCACCACAATGTCGGCGGCCTGCCGGACGACCTGGAATTCGATCTGGTCGAGCCGCTGCGCCTGCTGTTCAAGGACGAGGTGCGCGCCGTCGGCCGCGAGCTCGGGCTGCCGGAGGAGATCGTCGGCCGCCAACCGTTCCCCGGCCCCGGCCTGGCCATCCGCATCGTCGGCGAGGTCACCGAGGACCGGCTGGTCACGCTGCGGCAGGCGGACGCCATCGCGCGCGAGGAGCTCACCGCGGCCGGGCTGGACAAGCAGATCTGGCAGTGCCCCGTGGTGCTGCTCGCGGACGTGCGCAGCGTCGGCGTGCAGGGCGACGGCCGCACCTACGGCCACCCGATCGTGCTGCGCCCGGTCTCCAGCGAGGACGCGATGACCGCGGACTGGACCCGGCTGCCCTACGAGGTGCTCGAGCGGATCTCCACCCGGATCACCAACGAGGTGACGGAGGTCAACCGGGTCGTGCTCGATGTGACCAGCAAGCCGCCGGGCACCATCGAGTGGGAGTGAATCCCCACTAGCGCAACAAGAATGGCCCCGTCCGCGGACGGGGCCATTCTTGTTCGCGAGGTCAGCGATGCCGGCGCGGGGACACCACCAGCACGATGCCGACGATGATCGCGGCCAGCACCACGATCCAGCCGATCGGGACCGCGCTGGTCGCTGGCCACGCCTCGGGGCCGACGAAGGCCCAGGCGCTCACACCGAGGGCGAGCAGTCCGATGATCAGCAGCGAGGCGGACGGGCCGCGCCGGCGCCCGGTGGTTTCGCTGGACTTGTCAGCCACGGTGCACCTCCGCGTTGCCGGCCCGGACATCGATATTCAGGTCGAGCACCGGAGCGCCGGGGGTGTTCGGTCCGGTGATTCCGTTGTCGCACTTGGCATCACCCATGGTCGCGTGGCAGTTGGCGCGCACGGTCAGGCTCGGGGGCACCAGCACCTGGAAGTCGCCCATCTGCACGTTCACATCCACGGTGCGGTTCGCGGTCAGGTTCAGCTGCCGCAGGTCCAGCTTGCCCGAACCCATCGACACCCGGTAACTCGGCTCGAGCTGACTGGCCGAGGTCGGCGTCCAGACGTGCTCACCCATCGCGCCGCGGTTGAAGTCGACCGGGCCGATCGCCGAGGCCAGCAGGACGAACCCGGCCAGCGGGGCGGTCAGCACCAGCAAGCCGTAGCCGCGCCGCAGGAACGCGCCGAGCAGCAGGCCGAGCCCGATGACCGCCAGCGCCACCGCCGCGATCCGGCCGGGCGTCATCCACTCGACGCCCGAGGCGGCCAGCGCACCCGCACCGGCGGCGGCGAGGATGGCCAGGCCGATCACCACCGGGGTCAGCCGCGAGCGCGGGCGCTTCGGCGGCGGCGCGACGACGGTGCGGACCGGGGTCGGTTCGGGCAGGTCCCAGGCCAGCGGCGCGACGCCGAGCGGATCCCAGGACGGCGGGGTCGGGCGGCCGATGGTGGCCGGGGTCGGCGGCTTCACCGCGGACGGGCCGCGCGGTGCCGGATCCTTGCTGAGCGACGGGGTGTCGACCGCGGTCGACGGACGCGGGTCGAGCACCTCGGTGGTGTTGTCGGCCTGGTCGAGCGAGACGGATTCGCTCGGTGCGTCGTCTGTGTCGTCCTTGTGCAGCTGCACGGTCGCCGCCTCGACCGGCGGCACCCGATCGGTCGATCCGGAATCCCGCTGTGCCGGTTCGGCACTCGGCGGTTCCGGCGTGTAGGTCTCCGGCAGTTTCGTGTACGGCGTGTACACGCTGGTCGGCGGCATGTACATGTCACCGGCGGGCCGCTGCGCGCCCTGCGGGAAGACCGCGCCGGGGTAGCCGGTGGCCATGATCCCGCTGTCGGCGACGAGCCCGCTGAACTCGCTCGTGGTGCCCGGCGGCGGTTCCGGATTGCGCAGGTGCAGCATCCACCAGCCCGCCAGCATCAGGACCATGCTGATCAGCCCCGAACCGCCGAGGCCGACGCCGACCGGGCCCATTGTGCTCACCGCGATGGCGAGCGCGACGATCAACACGATCGTTTTGGTCTGGGACTGGGAGCTGTGGCCCTTGCCGACCAGCGACTCGGCCGCCGACGACTCGTCACCGGCGGCGCTGAGCAGCAGCCAGGCCAGGAGATAGAGGACGACTCCGGACCCGCCGAAGATGGCCGACACCACGAAGGCCACCCGCACCAGCACCGGATCGACGTTGTAGCGCTGCGCGAACCCGGCCGCCACGCCAGCGATCGGCCCCTGCCGAGGCAACCGCGCCGGCCGTGTCCGCCAGATCTGCTGGAGCTGATCCCCGAAGCTCGTTTTCGTCATGGTTCCCATCCTGTGCTTGACCAGCACATCCGCACATCGGGGAGAACCCTGAAGATTCTCCTGATCCTTTTGGAGCCACCCGGTCAACGTAATCATCCCCCCTATGCGCAAGATCAGGGAGATTCCCGATGGCTAGCTGTCGCCGGGTCGTGCCACTATCGAGAGCATGTACCCGTCTGCGCCCTCGTTCGACACTCGAGGGTTCGATGCCACGCGGGGGTTCGAGACCGCCCGCGGCTTCGGTCCCGCGCCGGTGTTGAACCAGGAGCAGCCGCCGTACGCGCGGATGGTGCGGCGCTCGGGCGGCCGGATCGTCGGCGGGGTGGCCGGCGGGCTCGCCGACCACCTCGGGGTCGACGTATTCAAGGTGCGGATCGCGTTCGTGCTGCTGTCCGCGTTCGGGGCGGGCATCGTCACCTACGGGTTGCTGTGGATCTTCACCCCCGGCGGCACGGATGTGGCGAAGGCGTCCGGCTCCGAGCGGCGGCAGGCGATCGGGCTCGCGTTGCTCGGCATCGGCCTGGCCGTCGGGGTGTCGTGGCTGTTCAGCGGGACCGCCGCGAGCGTGATCGCCCCCATCATCGTGGTCGCCATCGGCGCGGCGCTGGTGTGGCGGGAGTACGACGCCGACGGCCCGCGGTCGCTGCTCGGCCTGCCCGCGCGCCCGTCGGTGGTGACCTGGGCGCGCATCGTCGCCGGCGGCACGCTGATCGTGGCCGGGCTGGGCGTGGTGGTGCTGGCCAGGATCGACCTGAGTTCGCTCGGCTCGGCGCTGATCGCGGTGGCGGTCACGCTGGTCGGCGCGGGACTGCTGACGGTTCCGCTGTGGTTGCGCATGATGCGGGCGCTGAACGCGGAACGTTCCGCGCGCATCCGCAACGAGGAACGCGAGGAAATCGCTTCGCACCTGCACGATTCGGTGCTGCAGACGCTGGCCCTGATCCAGCGCCAGGCCGAGGACCCGCAGGAGGTGCTGCGGCTGGCCCGCAGCCAGGAGCGCGAACTGCGCAAGTGGCTGTTCGAGGATTCCGGTCCGGCCCAGTCGAGTCTGGCCGCCGCGCTGCGCACCATCGCGGGCGAGGTGGAGGACCAGCACGGGGTGAAGGTGACCCCGGTGACCGTCGGCGACGTGTCGATGGACCTCGGCGAGACCGGGGCAGGCCTGCCGAAGGAACACTTCACCGCGCTGCTCGGGGCCAGCCGGGAGGCGCTGGTCAATGCCGCCAAGCACGCGGGTGTGCCGGAGATCGACCTGTTCGCCGAGACCGAGCCGCACCAGGTGAGCATCTTCGTGCGCGACCGCGGCGCCGGTTTCGACACCGGCGCGGTGCCGCCGGACCGGCAGGGCCTGGCGAAATCCATCCGCGGCCGGATCGAACGCCGCGGCGGTCAGGTGGAGATCCTGTCCACCCCCGGTCGCGGCACCGAGGTGCGAATCACCATGCCGCGCACCGATTCCGGTGGTCAGGACGGTGCGGAGCCGGCGGATTCCGCTGCGCCCCATGCCGCGCAGGTGCCGAGCGGCGACGAGGTTCCGGCAACGTGACCCTCCGGCAGCGTGGGGCGGCTTGTGCGGGTAGTTGATAGACCAAGCCGGGCAGCCGATTTCGTCCGGACATGGGTAACTTATGGGGTACGGGCCGCCCTGGCCCGTACATCACCGCCAGCCGCCACCGTTGCCGACGCGGCACCTAGGTCTGGCCTGAATACGCGGAGAGGCGGATGAGTGTGGCCGTGCGGGTCTTTCTGGTTGACGATCACGCAGTGTTCCGGTCGGGTGTGCGGGCGGAGTTGAGCCGGGAGACCGATATGGAGGTCGTCGGTGAGGCCGGTGGCGTGGCCGAGGCGATCGCGGGGATCAAGGCGACGAATCCCGATGTCGTGCTGCTCGACGTGCACATGCCCGATGGCGGCGGCGTCGCGGTGCTGGCCGGCATCGAGGCGGGCCCGGTGTGCCTGGCGCTGAGCGTGTCCGATGCCGCCGAGGACGTGATCGCGGTGATCCGGGCCGGGGCCAGAGGCTATGTGACCAAGACGATTTCGGGCGCCGAGCTGGCCGACGGCATTCGCCGGGTGGCCGGCGGCGACGCGGTGTTCAGCCCGCGGCTGGCCGGGTTCGTGCTCGACTCGTTCACCGGCAAGTCACCGGTGCCCGAGCCGCCGCTCGATCCGGAACTGGACTCGCTGACCCCGCGCGAACTCGAGGTGCTGCGCCTGCTCGCCCGCGGCTACACCTACCGCGAAATCGCCGAAAACCTGTTCATCTCGGTGAAAACCGTGGAGACCCACGCCTCCAACGTGCTGCGCAAGACTCAGCAGTCCAACCGCAACGCGCTCACCCGGTGGGCGCACCGCCGCCGAATCGACTGAGCCGGTTCACATCACCGCGATGATGATCGCGATGATGATGATCAGTCCGATCAGCAGGCCTACGGCGATCGCCAGCGGCGCGTTGCTCGCCTGCGGCGGCTTGCTCCGCTGCGGAGCGGGCGCCGCCGCGGCGCCCGCGGGCGCGCGCTGGGGTCGTCGAGGCAGCGGGGTCGAGTGCGGACTGCGCAGGCCGGAGGCCGAATTGCGGGCCGCCCACGCGGGAATCGTGCCGTCCTCGGTGCGCACCGGCGCGCCGAGGATGTACGGCCCGGTCCCTGGACCGAAGGCCGCGGTGAGGATTTCGTCCCTGGCCTCGGCCATGGTCGGCCGCCGCTGCGGCGCCGGCTCGAGCATGTGTAGCAGCGCCTCGGTCAGCATGCCGCTGCGGGTCGGCGGGATGATCTGCGCCATCGCCGCGCGGTGCACCAGCACGTCGCTGTCCTCGTCGAGACCGAACGGCGGCTGCCCCTCGATCGCGGTGTACAGCGTGGCGCCGAGGGAGAACACGTCGCTCGCCTTGGTCGGCTGCGCGCCGCGGGCCACCTCCGGCGGCAGGTAGGCGGGGGTGCCGGTGATCACGCCGTCGGGTTCGTCGGAGTGCTCGCCCGCGCCGCGCGAGATGCCGAAGTCGCTGAGCTTGGCCATGCCGACGATCGGACCGCGGTCGGCCACCAGGATATTGCCGGGCTTGATGTCGCGATGGGTGATGCCCGCGGCGTGCGCGGCGGCCAGCGCGTCGGCGACCTGCGCGCCGATCTGGGCCACCTCGATCGGCGGCAGCGTGTCCACCAGCGCGAGCGCCTTGGCCACGCTGCGCGAGGGCAGATGCTCCATCACCAGCCAGGGCTCGCCCGCCTCCAGCACCACGTCGTAGACGGCGATCGCGTGCTCGTGCGAGAGCTTGGCCGCGACCCGGCCCTCGTGCATGATCTGGCTGCGGATCTCGTTGGCTTCCGCCTCGTCCAGCCCGGCGGTCGAGATGACCTGCTTGATCGCGACATCGCGATCCAGCAGGCGGTCGTGCGCGAGCCACACCGCGCCCATGCCACCGCCACCCAGCTTCGACTGCAGCCGGTAGCGGCCGGCGACCAGATAGTCGGGGCCGACAATGGGACGAGCGCGTTCGGTCACGGTGCGAGGGTAGCGGAAAACAGGGTGGGCTACGGGGTTTGCTGACACGAACGGTTGCCGTTTCGGCGCGACTCTGCTCTGTCGCTCCGTCCGTTCAGCCCGCCGCGGCGGTATGCCGGACCGGTGGCGCGGTCGGTCGTGTTCGTCACTGTGACAGCGGTTGTCCTGCCTACCTGCCGGGATAACGACTGCGCACAGACCGGGCGTCGGTTTACAACGGCATCGTTTCGAAATCGCGGTGCGGGGAGTGGGCACTTGACGGAACCCGGGGGTCGGTTTCTACTGAGCAGATATCGAACGTATATTCGATACAGATCGATAGCTGAACCGGTGCTCGCCTCGGGTCCATCGTGGGAAGTAGGTGGTAGGGATGGGTTCGGATGCGGAACCGCAGGAGGGCGCACAACCGTATGCCCGGCCTCGCGAAGTAGCCCGGGAGAGCCCACCGACGCTGGCTGAGCTGCGCAGAAGAATGGCGGCCATCCCCGGTCGCGGGGAGGCCGCGGCCGAGCGCATTCCGCTGGAAGCCGAGCTGCGGTGGGAATCGCTCGCGGTGCCGCCCGCGCTCGCTGGGCTGTTGCCCAGCGGCGGGCTGGCCAAGGGTTCCGTCGTGTCCTATACGGGTGCGCGTTCGCTGCTGGCCGGCCTGCTCGCCGCGGTGACCGAGGACGGCGGGCATGCCGCGGTGGTCGGCGTGCCCCGGCTCGGCCTGCTCGCCGCGGTGGAGATGGGCGCCCAACTGGAGCGATTGGCGGTGATTCCCGATCCGGGCCCGGACCCGGTGGAAGTGGCCGCCGTGTTGCTCGACGGGCTCGACCTGGTCGTGCTCGGCCTCGGCGGCGCCGCCGTCGCGCCCGCCCGCACCCGGGTGATCGCCGCCCGCGCCCGCAACAAGGGCGCCACCCTCGTGGTCACCGACGGCCGCTGGCCCGGTGCCGCCCTGCAACTCGACGCCCGCATCGCCGGATACGCGGGGCTCGGTCACGGCCGCGGCAGGCTGCGTTCGCTCGGCCTCGAGGTCGAGGTGCGCGGCAAGGCGGGGCCGCCCCGTCGCGGGCGGTTGGACCTGCGCTCGAACGCCGGTCGCGTCGAATGGGCCCGGCCCGAGGCCGTGACCCGGACCGTCGCGCCGGTTGATGCCAGCGAGGCGGCGTCGTGACGGCGTTTGTCTTGCGCTGCGGGGAAACCGGTCTCGTTGTCGGCCACGCTGGAAGGCATGTCCCGCCCGGACGGGCCGGGCAGTGGTGGCCGCGGATAGATCGCGCGGCACCGTGATTCGGCCTGACTGTTCGAGCCGGCATGGGTGTGCGCCGCGGGGTCCGGCCGCTGCGCCGCCCAGGCCGCCGATCGGCTTGCGGCCCAGCCGGTCCGCGGCGATGTCGGAGATCGGGACTACGGTCGCTCCCGGCGGTGCCGAGATATGCGGTATGGCACCGTGATTCCGCCCGGCCGAGAGAAAGGCGCGGCGCGGGTATTGGCGCTGTGGTGCCCGGATTGGCCCGCGGTCGCGGCCGCCGCGGTGGCGCGGCTGCCCCCGACCCAGCCGGTGGCGGTGCTCTTCGCCAATCGGGTGATCGCGTGCTCGGCGATCGCGCGGGGCGACGGGGTGCGGCGCGGGTTGAAGCGGCGGGAGGCGCAGGCGCGGTGCCCGGATCTGTTTCTCGCGCAAGCGGATCCGGACCGGGACGCGCGACTGTTCGAGCCGGTGGTCGCGGCCGTCGACGCGACGGTGCCCGGAGTCGAGGTGTTGCGGCCGGGGCTGCTGGTGCTCGGGGCGCGCGGCGCCGCACGGTTTTTCGGGTCCGAGGAGGCGGCGGCCGAGCAACTGGTCGACGCGGCGGCCGCCGCCGGGGTGGAGGCGCAGATCGGTATCGCCGACGAGCTGTCCACGGCGGTCATCGCGGCCCGGCGCGGCGCGATCGTGCCCGCCGGGGCCGGCGCGAAATTTCTCGCGCCGATGCCGGTGCGCGAGCTCGCGGTCGAACCGAGCCTGGCCGCGCCGGAGCGCGCCGACCTGGTGGATCTGCTGCACCGCTTGGGTTTACGCCGGATCGGCGATTTCGCCGCGCTGACCCCGGGGGAGGTCGCCTCGCGGTTCGGCGCCGACGCCGTGCTCGCGCATCGCTGTGCGCGGGCGCAACCCGAGCGTCCGCCCTCCGCGCAGCCGCCGCCCAGAGACCTGACCGTGGAGTACCGCTGCGACCCGCCGATCGAGCGGGTGGATGCCGCCGCCTTCGCCGGTCGCATGCTCGCCGCCGAACTGCACGCCGTGCTGTCGAACGCCGGGCTGGCCTGCACCCGATTATCGATCTTCGCGGAAACCGAGGCGGGGGAGGAGCTTTCCCGGATCTGGCGGTGCGCGGAACCGCTGACCCCCGAGGACACCGCCGACCGGGTGCGCTGGCAACTGGACGGCTGGCTGACCCGGCGCGACCGGCCCACCGCGCCGGTCACCCTGCTGCGCCTGGAACCCGTGGAGGTGGTGGCGGCCGGCGCGCTACAGCTCGGACTGTGGGGCGGCGTCGGCGAGCAGGACGAACGGGCCCGGCGCGCGCTGGTCCGGGTGCAGGGCCTGCTCGGCGGTGAAGCGGTGCGGGTCGGCGTGCTCAGCGGCGGACGCGGGCCCGCCGAGCGGATCACCCTGGTCGCGCTGGGCGACGAACCCGTGCCCGCCGCCGACCCCGCCCTGCCGTGGCCGGGCCGCCTGCCCGAACCCGCGCCCGCGCTGCTGCTGCTCAGCCTTCCGCTGGTCCATCTGGAAGCGGTGGACGGCGCGCCGATCCAGGTCACCGAGCGATCCCTGTTCAGCGCCGACCCGTCGCTCCTGCGCTGGGGCAGCAGGCAGTGGCGGCTGACCGGCTGGGCCGGTCCATGGCCGGTGGACGAACGCTGGTGGGTGCCGGCGTCGGCCGAGAACGGTGACTCCCCAACCGCTTTCACCGCTCGTGCGCAGGTCCAGCTCGACGGCGAACCCGCCGACGTCCGGGTGCTGCTGCTCGTCTATCACGACGCGACCTGGCGTGCGGAAGGACTTTACGACTGAGGCCGCGACCACACCGTCGCCATCGTGAACGGTTGCCCGCGTAGCTCTTTCCACTTCGGCTTGGCGGTGAGCCAGGTGTCGTCGATGAGCGTCTCGGTGAGCTCGCTGAGCACCCAGCCCGCGTCCAGCGCCGCCGTCACGTGCTCGCTGAGCAGGTGCAGGTTCGTGCTGATCGCCACCGGCTCGCCGCCCTGCGGCGTGTAGTGCGTCGGCATTCCGGTGGTCATCATGAACTGCGGGTGGAAGCTGACCAGGACACAGCGGGCGCCGGGCGCGGCCAGCCGCCAGACCTCGGCGTAGAACGGCGCCAGCTCGGGGAGGTGCTCGTCGATCAACGACGCGATCACCAGATCGTAAGCGCCGCCGTCGAGTCCGGTGTCGCGCACGTCCGCCTGGGTGAGCGTGGTGTGTGCTCCGCGGGCCGCGGCCCTGGTCAGCATGCCCGCGCTCAGGTCGACCCCGTCGATCTGCGAAACCCCTTGTGCGCGTAGCCAAGCCCCGGTCCGCCCGGTCCCGCAGCCCAGGTCGGCGGCCCGCCGTACCCGGGTCCACTCCGGCCGCCGCAGCCGGGCCAGCAGCGCGAGATCCATCTCGTCCATGACGGTCTGCTCGTACGTCGGCGCCCATCCGTCGTATCCGGTGGCGACATCGACGGTGGGATAGTTTCGGCGGTCGTAGTCCGCGAATGACGGCATGCGCGGAGTATTTCGCGGTGTGATCGGAATCGCCAGCGGATTTCTTCCCCGGTGGGCGGTTGACCTGCGCTGTGGTGCTCGGCTCAGGTGATCCCTGCAACAAGTTCCAGGCCGGTGGCCGGCAACACCAGTATTCTCGAAGATCGTGGATCTCACGGTGACCAGACTCGACCTCGGTGACGTGCGGATCGCCTACCGGGACTCCGGGGCGACCGCGGGTTCCGGCGTGCCCGTGGTCCTGGTGCACGGCATGGGCGGGGACGGGCACACCTGGGATCGGTTCGCCCGCGAACTGGTGCAGGCCGGTCGCCGGGTCATCATCCCCGATCTGCGCGGGCACGGCCGCAGCGCGCACACCGAGTCGTATCGGTTCGACGAATTCGGCGCCGACGTGCGGAAGCTGTGCGAAAGCCTGGAACTGGCCGAGGTGGATCTGGTCGGTCATTCGCTCGGCGGCTACGCGGTCTCCTGCGTCGCGCAGGAGCGCCCGGAACTGGTCCGTCGCCTGGTCATCGAGGAGTGCCCGCTGCCGTTGCAGTCCGGCGCCGAGGAACTGCGGCTGACCCGCCGTTTCCCGACCGTGCCCGAGCTCTGGCACGCCACCAGCAGCCTGGCCAGGCATCCGCGCGCAGTGCTCGCCTTCGACCGGTCCATGACCAGGACCGCGCTGGAACAGTTCCGCAAGCCGAACCCGGAGTGGTGGGACCGGCTGCCCGATATCACCGCGCGCACGCTGGTGCTGCGCGGCGGCCCCGGTGGCATGGTCGACCCGGCCAAGCTCGAGCTCGTGCGCGCCGCCATCCCGGACTGCGCGGTCACCGCCTTCGCCAGCGGCCACAGCATCCATCGCGACCGCTATCGCGCGTTCGCGGCCGTCGTGCACCCCTTCCTCGCGGCGTGAGCGACTTCCCGCGTACGGCCGAGCCGAGCGCGCCCGCGGTTGCGTTCGACGGACTGCCCTGTTCGACCGCCGCGGCGGAGATTCCGCTGCCCGGCACCGCCACCCGGGTGACCGGCTGGCTGTGCGTCGAACACCCCGGGGCGTGGGGGCGTGACGTGCTCGGCGACGCGGTGCTCGGCCCGGAACTCACGCCCGAGCTGGCCGCCCGCACCGCCGCCGCGCACGTGCGCCCGACCCTGATCCGCCGTCCCGGTCGCAACGAATTCACCGGCACCCGAACGGTTCTGCTCGCCAGCTCGCGGCCCGAGGGCTCCTGGTGTGAACGCTTCGAGATCACCGATCTGCATCAGCTGCTCGATCTCGATCTGGACTTGCTGAACGGTCCACCGCCGGGAATCGGTGTGCCCGTACACGATCCGCTGGTGCTAGTGTGTGCCCACGGCAAACGCGACCAGTGCTGCGCCCGGCTCGGCCGCCCCATCGCCGCCGAGCTGGCCGCGAAATACCCTGGGCAAGTGTGGGAGTGCTCGCACACCGGCGGCCACCGCTTCGCCCCCGCCCTGGTCCTGCTGCCCTCCGGGCTCACCTACGGCCGCCTCGACGCCGCCACCGCCGCGGAGATGGTCGAAGCCGCCCGCCGCGGCGAGGTCTCGCTGACCGGCCTGCGCGGCCGCAGCTGCTACCCACCCCTCGAACAACTAGCGGAAGTCGCCGTCCGCGAACAGATCTCCGCCACCACCGACGCCCTCACCGTCACCCCCGACCCGGCACCCCCGGCCGACCCCACCTCCGCCGCCGCCCTCGTCACCCACCGCGACGGCCGCCGCTGGCGAGTAACCGCCCACCCCCTCACCTTCCCACCCCGCCAAGCCACCTGCGGCGCCACCCCCAAACCCACAACCGCCCTAGCCGCCCACACCATCGAACAACTACCCCCCAACTGACCCCCCCAATCGAAACCCCCACTCGCCCAACCCAACACCCCCCCATCCGCCGCCACCCACAGACGTGAGCGGAACACCACCGAGAAGCCACTCGGTCAACGCCATCGCCAGGACCCGCTCAGCAGCACCGCCGGACGCGAGTGAGACACCACTGATGGATTACTCGGCCGATGCCGCAACCTTGCCCCGTTCGATACCGAGGCAGGAGGCGAGTGGGACATCACCGAGGAGCCACTCGGTCAATGGCGCCGCCAAGTCCCGTTCGATCGCATCGATAGGCGCGAGCGGGACATCACCGAGGGATTACTCGGCTGATGCCGCAGCTTTGTCCCGGTCGATACCGAGGTGCGAGGTAAGTGGGACACCGTTGAGGAGTTGCTCGGTCGGTGGCGCTGCCGTGTCCCGTTCGGTGTCGAGGTACGCGGCGAGTGGGGCATCGCCGAGGAGTTACTCGCCAAGTCCCGTTCGGTGGCATCGGCAGGCGCGAGCGGGGCATCACTGAGGAGTTACTCGGCTGATGTCGCAGCCTTGTCCCGTTCGATACGGAGGTGCGGGGTGAGTGGGATATCACCGGGGAGCCACTCGGTCGATAGCGCAGCCATGTCCCCTTCGGCGCCGTCGGTAGACATGAGTGGGACGCCGTTGAGGAGTTATTCGGTCGGTGGCGCTGTCACGTCCCGTTTGGTGTCGAGGTACGCGGCGAGTGGGGTATCGCCGAGGAGTTGTTCGGCCGGTCCCGTTCGGTGGCATCGGCAGGTGTGAGCGGGACATCACCGAGGGGTTACTCGGCCGATGGTGCAGCTATGTCCCCTTCGGCGCCATTGGTAGACGTGAGGGGGACGCCACTGAGGAGCTACTCGGTCGATGGCGTCGCCAAGTCCCGTTCGGTGGCATCGACGGGCGCGAGTGGGTCTCTACTGAGGGATTACTCCGTCGATGCCGCAACCATGTCCCGTTCGGTACCAGGGTTCGGGGTGTGTGGGGCATCGGCGAGGACTTGTTCGGCCGATGCCACTGCCTTGTCCCGGTCCGCGCCATCGGTAGGCGTGAGCGGGACATCAACGAGGGGTTGCTTGGTGGATGGCGCGGCTGTGTCCCGTTTGGCACCGGGGTGTTTGGCGAGTGGGACATCATCGAGAGGTTGCTTGGTGGATGGCGCGGCTGTGTCCCGTTTGGCACCGGGGTGTTTGGCGAGTGGGGCACCATCGAGGGGGATTGCTCGGTTGATGGTGCAGCCTTTGCCTGTTCGGTGTCGGGGGTTGAGGCGAGTGGGGTATCGCTCGCGGGGGTGGCCGTTGTGGCGGGCTTACCAGTGGGTGCCGGGGACCCAGCGGGCTGCGCGGCGGAGGGCGGTGCCGGTGGCTCGGCGGGCGGCCGAGCGGGGGCGTGGGTTGTGTTCGGGGACAGCGGGTTCCGCGTCTTGTTCGGTGTCTTCCACCAGTTCGCCCTTGGCGGCGGGGGAGTCCGGGAGGGCGCGGTAGTAGCGGTGCAGGATGCGGTCGCGGAACTTGGGGGTGAGCAGGGCGCCGTATTCGGCGAAGGTGCCGATCGGCACGTCGATGCGCTTGGGGCGCTCGGTCAGGGCGCGCACGATCGTCGCGGCCGCCCACTCGGGGGATTCGGCGGGCTGGCCCTGGTTGCCGCTGGGGGTGATCATCGGGGTGCGCACCAGCGGCATGTGGATGGTGGTGAAGGTGACGCCGTCGGCCATGGTCTCGACCGAGGCCACCTCGGCGAACTTGTCCAGGGCCGCCTTGCTGGCCAGGTAGGCGGCGAAGCGCGGGGTCGCCACCTGCACGCCCGCGCTGCTGATGTTGACGATGTGGCCGAACTTGCGTTCGCGCATCTGCGGCAGCAAGGCCAGCGTCATGCGCAGTGCGCCGAAGTAGTTGACCGCCATGGTGCGTTCGAAGTCGTGCAGCCGGTCGGTGGAGCGGTGGATGGCGCGGCGGATGGACCGGCCCGCGTTGTTCACCAGCATGTCGACGTGGCCGTGCTCGTCCAGGATGGTCTTCACCGCGTGGTCGACCGAGTCGGAATCGGTGACGTCACACTGGTATCCGTACGCGCTGCCGCCCGCCGCCTTGATCTCCTCGACCACGGCCGCGAGCTCGTCGGCCCGGCGCGCGAGCAGGAACACGGTGGCGCCCTTGCCCGCAACGGCGATGGCCGCCGCCTTGCCGATGCCGGAGGAAGCGCCGGTGATCAGGACATGCCGCCCGGAGATGTCACGGTTGCGACGGCCGCGCCGGTTCTCGGGCAGGCCGGCGTCAGCGGATGCTGCACTCATCGCTGCTCCTTTGCAGGGGTTGGTGGGCATGAACTTACTCTGAAGTAAGTTTACCCGCCAAGTGGAATGCGTCACTTTTCGGGGCTGGGGTCGAGGTGGTGAACACGGGCCGAACAACCTCTCGAAATCCATCGAACATATGTGCGATACTCTGCGCATGGCGGACGATCGGATGGCGGAAATCTTTGCCGCGGTGCGGCTCGGTGGTGGGGACCAAGCGGCGGCGCGACAGGCGCTGGAGAAGTTGTGGGACGAGATCGGTGAGGGCGGTGATCCCTTGCACCGCTGCGTGATTGCGCATCACCTCGCCGACCTACAGGACACGCCGGCCGCCGCGCTGCTCTGGGATCGCCGCGCGCTGGCCGCGGTGTTCGGCCCCGGCATCCCGCTGGACGAGGGCCTGCGCAGCTTCCTGCCGTCGCTGTATCTCAACCTGGCCGACAGCCACCGCCGCGTCGGCGACTTCGAGGCCGCCCGCATGCAGCTGGCCATCGCCCGCGGCCACCTCGACGTCCTCGCCAACGACGCCTACGGCGCCCTGATCCGCGCGGGGCTCGACCAGGTCGACGCCGCGCTCGCCGAGGGCTCCACGGCGCCGCTGCCGACCAGCTGACCCGTCCGGAGGAGGTGACCCGCGGTGGGCTGGAGCAACGGGCCGCCTACCTGGTCGGAACTGGAGCGGGTGCTGTCCGGCCGGCCCGGCCGGACCAACCCCGAGGCCGGGTACCCCGGCGACGGCGGCGACAGCCCGGCCTGGTCCCGCAAGCGCGGGGACTATCTGGCCGAGCCCGCACCGCCCGCCGCCGGACCGACGGTGCCGTACGCGGAACTGCACGCGCACTCGGCCTACAGCTTCCTCGACGGCGCGAGCCAGCCCGAGGAGCTGGTGGAGGAGGCGGTGCGGCTCGGCCTGGAGGCGATCGCGCTCACCGATCACGACGGCTTCTACGGCACCGTGCGCTTCGCGGAGGCGGCCAGGGAGCTGGGCATGCCGACGGTCTTCGGATCCGAGCTGTCGCTGGGCACCGCGCGGGCCGGAGCGCCGGATTCCATGCCGCGCACCGGATCTCCCGATCCCGCCGGACCGCACCTGCTGGTGCTGGCCCGCGGGCAAGAGGGCTACCGCCGGCTGTCCAGGGAGATCTCGGCCGCGCACCTGGCGGCGGGGGAGAAGGGCATCCTGCGCTACGACCTCGACGTGCTCACCGCGGCCGCCGAGGGGCAGTGGCAGATCCTCACCGGCTGCCGGAAGGGTCATCTGCGGCAAGCGCTCGCGGACGATTTACAGTCGGGCAGTACCCGTCTGGTGCGCTCCGAGGCCGCGCTGCGCGACCTGACCGAACGGTTCGGCGATGACCGGGTGAGCGTGGAGCTGACCCACCACGGCATCCCGGAGGACGACGAGCGCAACGCCCAGCTCATCGCCCTGGCCGATCGCCTCGGTCTGCCCGTGATCGCCACCACCGGAGCGCATTTCGCCGCCCCGGCGCAGCGCCGCCGGGCCATGGCGCTCGCCGCGATCCGGGCCAGGCAGAGCCTGGACGAGATCGCGGGCTGGCTGGCCCCGGCCGGCGGCGCGCACCTGCGCTCCGGTGCGGAGATGGCGCGGCTGTTCGCCGACTGCCCGCAGGCGGTGCGCAACGCGGCCACGCTGGCCCGCGAATGCGCCTTCGACCTGAAACTGATCGCGCCGAACCTGCCGCCGTTCGAGGTGCCCGCCGGCCACGACGAGAAGTCCTGGCTGCGCGAACTCACCTATCGCGGCGCCGCCGTCCGTTACGGTCCGCCGGAACGAAACCCGCAGGCATACAAGCAGATCGAGCACGAACTCGCGGTGATCGACGAGCTGGACTTCCCCGGCTACTTCCTGGTGGTGCACGACATCATCACCTTCTGCAAGGACCGCGACATCCTCTGTCAGGGCCGGGGCTCGGCGGCCAACTCGGCCGTCTGTTACGCGATCGGCATCACCAACGTCGACCCGGTCACCAACAACCTGCTGTTCGAACGCTTCCTCTCGCCGGAACGCGACGGCCCGCCCGATATCGACGTCGACATCGAATCCGACCGCCGCGAGGAAGCCATCCAGCACGTCTACACCAGGTACGGCCGCGCGTACGCCGCTCAGGTCGCCAATGTGATCACCTATCGCGGCAAGTCCGCGGTCCGCGATGCCGCACGCGCACTGGGCTTTTCGCCGGGTCAGCAGGACGCGTGGAGCAAACAGGTGAGCCGGTGGAACGGCGTCGGCGGGGAGACCGGCACCGACATCCCCACCGAGGTGCTGGAGCTGGCCGCCGAAATCGAAGGACTGCCAAGGCATCTCGGCATCCACTCCGGCGGCATGGTGATCTGCGACCGCCCCATCGCCGACGTCTGCCCGGTGGAATGGGCGCGCATGCCCGGCCGCAGCGTGTTGCAGTGGGACAAGGACGATTGCGCCGCCATCGATCTGGTGAAGTTCGACCTGCTCGGCCTCGGCATGCTCTCCGCGCTGCACTACATGATCGACCTGGTGCGCGAGCACACCGGCGAGATCGTCGAGCTGCACAAGCTCGATCTGCGGGAAGCCGCCGTCTACGACATGCTCTGCCGCGCCGACTCGGTGGGCGTGTTCCAGGTGGAGTCGCGGGCGCAGATGGCCACGCTGCCCCGGCTGCGGCCGCGCGAGTTCTACGACCTGGTGGTGGAGGTGGCGCTGATCCGGCCCGGCCCGATCCAGGGCGGTTCGGTGCACCCCTACATCCGGCGGCGCAACGGCAGCGAGGAGGTGACCTACGACCATCCGGCGCTGGAGAATTCGCTGTCCCGCACGCTCGGCGTTCCGCTGTTCCAGGAGCAGCTCATGCAGATGGCCGTCGACATCGCCGGTTTCACCGCCACCGAGGCCGACCAGCTGCGCCGAGCGATGGGCTCCAAACGTTCCCCGGAACGCATGGAGGGGCTGAAAGACCGTCTCTACCAAGGCATGCGCGACCTGCACGGCATCACCGGCGAGGTCGCCGACCGCATCTACGAGAAGCTCTACGCGTTCGCGAATTTCGGCTTCCCGGAAAGCCATTCGCAGAGCTTCGCGTCGATCGTGTTCTACTCGTCGTGGTTCAAGCTGCATCATCCCGCCGCCTTCTGCGCCGGTCTGCTGCGTGCGCAACCGATGGGCTTCTACTCCCCGCAATCGCTGGTCGCCGACGCGCGCAGGCACGGGGTCCTGGTGCACGGCCCCGACATCAACGCCAGCCGCGCCGAGCCCACCCTCGAGCACGCGGGCACCCAGGTGCGCCTCGGCCTGGCCGCGATCCGGCACATCGGCACCGACCTCGCCGAAAGGATCGTCGCCGCCCGCGATCAGTGCCCGTACACCTCCTTCCTCGACCTGACCGGACGCGTGGAACTCACCGTCGCCCAAGCGGAATCGCTCGCCACCGCGGGCGCGCTCGGCGGTCTGGGCAGCACCCGCAGGGCGGCGTTGTGGGCGGCCGGCGCCGCCGCGGGCGAACGCCAGGATCGACTGCCCGGCACCGGCGCCGCCACCACCGCCCCCGTGCTGCCCGGCATGAGCGACCTCGAGCTGGCCGCCGCCGACGTCTGGGCCACCGGCGTCTCCCCGGGCAGCTATCCCACCGAGTTCCTGCGCCCGCGGCTCGACGCACTCGGCGTGATCCCGGCCGCCGGGCTGCTCGCCGTGCGCGACGGGTCGCGAGTCCTGGTGGGCGGGGCGGTGACGCACCGCCAACGCCCGGCCACGGCCGCGGGCGTCACCTTCATCAACCTCGAAGACGAGACCGGCATGGTGAACGTCGTCTGCTCGGTCGGCCTGTGGGCCCGCTTCCGCCGCCTGGCGCAGAGCGCTCCCGCCCTGCTCATCCGCGGTCGCGTGCAGAACGCCGAGGGGGCGGTCAGTGTCGTCGCCGAACATCTGCAACGGATGGATCTGCGCGTGGAGTCGAAGTCGCGCGACTTCCGCTGAGTCGCCGAACAACTCGGTTTTCACCGGACGGTTGTCATCGTACGATTGAAGGTTCTGCCCAGCGCGGGTCCGTTCGACACATCGGGGAGCTACCATGCCTGCGCCGTCAACCGCCGGCTCGCCTCAGCGTGCCCGCACCCGCTCGACCGGCTACCTGGCGGTGGGGGTGACGCTGATGCTCGCCGTGCCCACGGTATTGCTCAGTGTGGCAATCATTCTCACCCTCGGTGCGTGGGCGGGAATCTGGCTGGCGATCACCGCCGCGGTGGTGTGGGTGTTCTTCGGGATAATCCTCTTCGACATGGCCTGGTTCACCCCGAGCCGCGAGCGATTCGCCAAGACCTTCAAGTTCCGCCGCCCGATCCCGCCCGAAGACGAACGCCTCGCCGCCGCCTGGACGAAGGTCACCAGCGCGCCCGGCCTGGACGGCTGGCCGTACTCGCTCTGGGTGGAGGAATCCGCCGAGCCGAACGCCTACGCCGTGCCGAGTCGCATTGTCGCGGTGACGAGTTCGGCGCTCGCCGGGCTCAAACCGCGGCACCTCGAAGCGGTGCTCGCGCACGAACTCGGACACCACATCAACGTCGACCCCCGGGTGCGACTGCTCGACACCTGGCTGGCGCTGCCCGGCCGCGTCATGTGGGCGCTGTGCCGAAAGGCCGGGCGGATAGCCGGCCTCTTCGGTCCGCTCGCGCTGTACGTCCGCTTGGTGGTGGCGGTCGGGTCGCTGCCGGCCGTGGCCGTCGTGCTGACGCCGATCGTGGGGCTCGCCGCCGCGCTGGTGATCGTTGCCCTGCTGGTCGTGGAGCCGCTGACCAGGAGCGCACAGCAGCGGCGCGACGAATTCGCCGCCGACCGGGTCTCGGTCGACCTCGGTTACGGCCGCGCGCTGGCCGCCGCCCTGCGCCGCTGGGACGACCGGCCGCTGCCCCCGCTGATCGCGCTGCGGGTCAGTCTCTACGGGACGCATCCGCCCCTGGCCGCACGGATCCGGAAGATAAAACTCCGGCTCCGCGAATGACCTGGCCGCCCACACTTTTAGAGAAGTGTTAGAAGCCATCTAGAGAACGGTTATGTCGGGCCGTTCGCGCAGTTGGAGGGGCTACTGTGCGAAATATGCGGAAGCTTGCTGTGCTGTGCATCGGTCTGCTCGGTCTGACGTTGCTCGTCGGCTGTGGCAGCAACAACGACAATGCCAAGCGGGTCCCGCCGTCACCGGGACGGCCCGAGACCTACGCCACCGTGGAGCCCGCCCCAGCGGCGACGCCACCGGGGTTGCGTGATCAAGGGCCGGCGCGCAAGGACAACAACACCGGCAGCGGTGAAACCGTCACCGCGCGTAAGGAAGTCGTCACCGGCAGCGTCGAGATGACGGCGGGCAAGCCGATCGACGCGGCGAGCCGGATCGCCGACCGGGTGCGCGAGGCCGGCGGCCGGGTGGACAGCCGGACCGAACAGCCCGGCACCGACGACAACGATCCCAGCGCCACGCTCACCGTCCGGGTGCCCGCGGACAAGACCGACGCGTTCATCGACGGGCTCGGCGGCCTCGGCCGGATCACCCGGGTGCACACCAACCGCGACGACGTGACCATGCAGTGGGAAGACCTGGACGCCAGGATCAAGGCGCTGCAGGCCTCCGTCGACCGGCTGCGCGGGCTCATCGCCGGCGCGACCAACACCGCCGACCTGCTCAACGCCGAGCAGGCGCTGTCCAGCCGCCAGGGCGAGCTCGACAGTCTCACCGCGCAGAAGAAGCACCTCGACGATGAGGTCTCGCTGTCCACCCTCACGATCGACATCACCACCGCGACGACCAAGGCGCAGGAGGAGCGCGCCGACAACTTCTGGGAGGGCATCGTCACCGGCTGGAACTCGCTGGTGGACTGGCTGAAGGACGCGGTCGTGTTCACCGGCAAGGCGCTGCCGTGGCTCGGCTTCCTGGTGGTGCTGGCCGCCGTGATCTGGGGCGTCGTGCGCGCGGTGCTGCGGCGCGGCAAGCGTGATCGGGCAGAATCGGCACCGGCGGGTCCGCGGCCCGCACCCGCGGAAAGCGCAGCGGCCGCGCCGGTTACGGCACCCGCGGGCAGCGCGGCGACAGGAGAGCGGAGTGCCGGAGACGGTCCGGGCGATCATAAAACCGAACAGCCGTAAGGGCCCGCTCGTCGAGACCCTCGACGACGGCACCCTCCAGCTGTACGTGCGCGCCCCCGCCGTCGAAGGCAAGGCCAACCGGGCCGCCATCGAACTGCTCGCCGAACACTACGGAGTCCCGAAGAGCGCCGTCCGCCTGTCGGCCGGCGCTACTTCGCGCCACAAACGCTTCGCCATCGATCGCTGAACGACCTGTGCGGCAGGCGTTCTCACACTCCGCCGGGAAAGCCGAGCTGCCGCCATGCCTCGTAGGTCGCGACCGCCGCGGCGTTCGACAGATTCATCGACCGCCGCCCCGGCAGCATCGGAATGCGCAGCTGCGCGGTGACCTGCGGATCCTCGAGCACCGCCGCGGGCAACCCCGTCGGCTCGGTGCCGAACAGCAGCACGTCACCTTCGCGGTACTCCACCTCCGCGTAGCTCGTCGTCGCCTGCGTGGTGAACGCGAACACCCGCTCCGGCCGCACCGCCGCCCACGCCGCCGCGAGATCCTTGTGCACCGTCACCGACGCCAGGTCGTGGTAATCCAGCCCGGCCCGGCGCAGCTTCGCCTCCGAGAGATCGAACCCCAACGGCTCGACCAAGTGCAGCTCACACCCGGTCCCAGCGACCAGTCGGATCGCATTTCCGGTATTCCCGGGAATCGCGGGCTCATGAAACATCAGTCGGAACACGGCAGACAGTCAATCAGGCGCGGGCGCGCTCGCCGCGCGGGCCCATTGCTCCCCGCTGTTGCCGTCAGTTCGACGAGCGTTCGGGGAGGGCGCACATGCCGCCCTCGGCCATGCCGGTCGGGCGCACGCCGAGGCCCTGGTTGAGCCGGGCGCGTTGGTTTTCCCAGGCGATGGCCGAGGCCAGTTCGGCGAGTTGCGCTTTCGACAGGTGGGTCAGCAGGTCGGCGCGCAGATCGTCGAGACCGATGGCCGGAGTGGCGGTCATCGCCTCGGCGAAGGCGATGACCAGCTTTTCCAGTTCGGTGTAGGCGGTGCTGGTCCGGTAGCGCGGGAGGTCGGCGAGCTGCTGTTCGGTGAGACCGGAGGATTGGGCCAGAGCCGAGCCGATGTCGAGGCAGAATTCGCAGTTCACCAGACCCGCGGTCTTCAGTTCGGCCAGCTCTTTGAGCTTCGGGTCCAGCCGGTTGCTGAACAGCAGTGCGGTCTCGAACACGCCGGTGCCGACCAAGATCTGCGGCCGGCGCACCAACCAGCCGACCAGATCTGATCTGTGCCGCTTGGCTTTTCGCATCGCCGTCAGGTAGTGCCGGATTCGGGTCAAGGCTCTCATTACCCACCTCCTAGATCGGACAAATCGACTCTACCTACAAACTACGAGTTGTAGTAGGGGCGGCGGTAGGTGGCGTCTGTAAGAATCGGGGGGTGACCGAAGCCGACACGTCCACCGCGGGCCAGCGGGCAGGCGGCAACCTGGGCTCCCAGTTCCTGCGCAGCCACCTGCCGATGGTGCTCGTGACGCTGGTCATCGCGGTGGCGATCGTGTTCGTGGCGCAGGATCGATGGCGTCGCGGCGCGCTGTTCTTCGGCGGAGCCACCTTGCTGGCCGCGGCATTCCGCCTGTGCCTGCCCACCGCCCGGGTCGGCCTCCTCGCCGTCCGCAGCAAGCCCTTCGACGTCGGCGCCCTCACCCTGCTCGGCTCCGCCATCGTCTTCATCGCCGCCACCATCAACACCCTCGGCATCGGCTAGCCGCACACCTTCCGACTTCCCGCACACCGAATCGCCGGCGATTGCGTGTGCGGGAAATCAAGAGGTGTGCGGCGGTGGCGAAAGTGTCCGTGGTGGCGGGGATTTCGCGGTGGGGAGGTCAATTCGGTGAATCGTCCGGCGCACCCCTCGATGCGGCGGGCGAAGCCCGAAACTCAGGCCGGCTCGGCGACCAGTGCCGCGCGTCCGGATCGACTGCCGTGCAGGGCGCGGGCCTCGGCCGGGGTGACCGTCGTCGGCCGGGCCGGCGGCGCGGCGTTGATGTGCTCCTTCAGGATCTGCCCCGCCATCGGCGCGATGAACGGCGCGGCGACCAGCAGCCCGAACGAGTTGAACCGGCTGAAGCCCCAGACCAGCACCTTGGCGGGCAGCCGGACCGCGAGATCGATGATGCCCCAGCGATCGAACCGCCCGAGCTTGCGCATCCACTTCGGCAGGGTCGCCACCGAGGCGAGCGAAAGCAGCCTGCTGCCAACGTAATACGACAGACCCGCACCGTTGCGCGGCGAGGTCCACAGCAGATGGTGCATGCCCTCCTCGGCTCGCTCGGAGGTGCACAGGCGGGGCCGCACCCGCTCGAAGTACGCGCGCACCTCTTCGCGCGAGCGTGGCACATCCTCGGGCTTGCAGGTCTGCAACTCGGCGGCGATCGCGCACTCCTGCCAGAATCGCGTCTCCTCCGCCGGCGTCAAGCCGGGGCCGAACACCTCGTAGGCCTTGAGCACCGAATGCCAACCGGTGATGTGGATCCACAGCTGGGTGTCCGGGCTGTTCGCGCTGTAGCGGTTTCCGCTGATCGGTTCGATGCCGGTCATCGGCGCGTGGATCTGCATCAGGTGCTCGGCCGCCTGAATGGCGGTGCGCCCGTCGGCGATCGCGGCGATCAGGAAGTAGGAGAACGTGTGATCGAGGCGTTTGCGTGGATCGCTGTAGATGCCGCGCGAGTCGGCGACGGCCGCGGTGAGGAACGGGTCGAAGTGCTCGAGCACGACGGCGCGCTGGAAGCCGATGACCGCGGTCGGCGCGGTCCAGACCTTCCAGCTGGGCGAATCAGGACCGAAGAACCCGTAGTCGTCCCGGCGCAGGGTGGTCGGATCGAAGTGCATCACGTGCTCCTTTGCGGTGATCGCCCCGGCACCCGGGGGTGAATACAACGCAACCGTAGCAATTGCTCGCATTGAATACAACGGTTGCGTAGCATTTGTGTCCGGACGGATTCGGGATCGAGCCGCAATGCTGTCAGGATGGACCGCATGGAGGTGGAGGGGCAGTGACCACATCGCGCGCCGCGGCGGACCGGCCGCGCCGGCGCTATGCGCCACGCCTGCCGCCGGAGCAGCGCCGGGCCCAGCTGCTCGACGCCGCCTTCGCGGTGCTGAGCCGGGTGGAACTGCACGAGCTGAGCATGGAGGCGGTCGCGCAGGCCGCGGGCGTCGGCAAGCCGGTGCTCTACACCGTGTTCAAGACCCGCGCGGAACTCGTTGCGGCACTGCTGGAACGCGAGCGCGAGCGCGGCCTCGAGCAGGTCGCCGAGACCCTGCCGACCGACCTGATGGGCGCCGACCCGGTGGTCGCGGCCTCGGCCACGGTGGAGGCGTTCGTCGGTGTGGCACTGGAGAATCCGACCCGCTGGCGGCTGATCCTGGCCGGACCGGGCAACGCACCCGACGAATACCGGGAGGCGCTGCGCAATTCGCGCGCGGGCATCTTCGATCAGGCCGAAGCGCTGGTCCGCATCGGCACCGCGCTCGAACCCCGATGGGCCGGAGTGGATTCCGCGCTGCTCACCAACTCGCTGCTCCAGGTCGCCGAGATGCTCGGCCGGCTGGCGGTCAGCGAGCCCGACGAATACCCGCGCGAACGGCTCGAGGGCTTCGTCCACGCGATCGTCGGCCTACTGGTCGGCGCGCCACCGAAAGACGCAGGCGCATAACGTTTCCGAGCGCCCGAGCCGAATTCAGCCGTTGGGCCGACGGTGCTGCTGGGCCAGCCGCATCGTTTCGGTCAGCAGCTTCGACACCGCGGCGGCCTCGGTGAGAAACCCGTCGTGCCCGTCCCGCGAGTGCACGACCTCCAGCCCGTCGCACCCCGGCAGTCCTTCGGCGAGTTCCTGCTGCGTGCGCAGCGGATACAGCCGATCGGAGTCGACCCCGCCGACCACGCACGGCACCGGCGTGGCGGCCAGCGCCGCCCGCACCCCGCCGCGCCCACGGCCGATGTCATGCCGGTTCATCGCCTCGGTCAGCAGCACGTAGGTGCCGGGATCGAAGCGCCCGCACAGCTTGTCGGCCTGATGGTCCAGGTAGCTCTGCACCGCGTACCGGCCGCCGCGCCACGGATCCTCGGCGCCCTGCGCGCCGTTCTCGAACCGGTGATCCAGCTCGTCCTCGGTGCGGTAGGTCAGGTGCGCGATCCGCCGGGCGATGCCCATGCCGGTCATCGGCGCGCGGTCGGTGTCGTGATAGTCGCCGCCCTGCCAGTCCGGGTCGGCCTTGATCGCCGCGATCTGGGTGGTCTGGGTGCCGATCTGGTCGGCGGTGGCACGCGCGCCGACGGCCAGCACCAGCGCGGAGCCGACCCGGTCCGGCGCGCCGACCATCCACTCCAGCACCCGCATGCCGCCCATCGACCCGCCGACCACGGCGGCCAGCCGCTCGATGCCGAGCCGGTCCAGCAGGGCCGCCTCGGCCGCCACCTGGTCGCGGATGGAGATCTCCGGAAACCGCGAGCCCCAAGGCTTTCCGTCCGGCGCCAGGGTCGACGGTCCGGTGCTGCCCTGGCAGCCGCCGAGCACGTTCGTCGCGATCACACACCACTCGTCGGTGTCGAGCGGACAGCCTGGCCCGACCATCCCGTCCCACCAGCCGGGCAGCGGGTGGATGTCGTCGGGGTGGCCGACCACATGCGAGTCGCCGGTCAGCGCGTGCTCGACCAGCACCACGTTGTCCAGCGTGGGGGACAGCTCGCCCCAGCGCTGCACGGCGAGGTGCACCTGCGGGATGACCGCGCCGCTCTCCAGCTTGACGTCGCCGATGGCGATGATGCCGAGCCGCCCGTCCGGGGGTGGCAGGGCCACCCCGGACGAACGGGCGAAACTCGGTTCGGTACTGGAGGTCACGTCGCCGCCGCCGCGAAACCGGCACGCAGATCGCTCAGGATGTCCTCGATTCCCTCGATGCCCACCGCCAAGCGGACCAGACCCGGAGTGACGCCGGCGAGCAGTTGCTCTTCGGGTGTCAGCTGTGAGTGTGTGGTCGACGCGGGGTGAATCACGAGGGAGCGCACATCTCCGATGTTAGCCACATGGCTGTGCAGGGCTAATCCGTCCACGAACTTCTTGCCCGCATCGACACCGCCGCGCAGCTCGAAGGCGACGATCGCGCCCGGCCCCTTCGGCGCCAGCTGCTGCGCGCGCTCGTACCACGGCGAATCCGGCAGGCCGGCGTAGATCACCTTGGTGACGTCCGGCTGCTCGGTCAGGAATTCGGCCACCGCCTTGGCGTTGGCCACGTGCCGCTCGACCCGCAGGCTCAGCGTCTCGATGCCCTGGCTGATCAGGAACGCGTTGAACGGCGAGATGGCCGAACCGAGGTCGCGCAGCAACTGCACGCGCGCCTTGAGTGCGAAGGCGGGCGCGCCGAGATCGGCGAACACCGCGCCGTGGTAGCTCGGGTCCGGTGTGGTGAAGCCGGGGAAGCGGGGCAGGCCCTGCGCGTCGGTCACCGTCCAGTCGAAGTTGCCGCCGTCGACGATCACCCCGGCCACCGCCGAGCCGTGCCCGCCGAGGTACTTGGTCGCCGAGTGCACGACGATGTCGGCGCCGTGCGCCAGCGGCTGGATCAGGTACGGGGTGGCCACCGTGTTGTCCACGATGAGCGGCAGCCCGGCGTCGTGCGCGATCGCGGAGATGCCGGGGATGTCGAAGATCGCGCTGCTCGGGTTGGCGATGGTCTCGCCGTAGAACGCCTTGGTGTTCGGGCGGATCGCGGCCCGCCACTGATCCAGGTCGTCGGGATCGTCGACGAAGGACACCTCGATGCCGAGCTTGGGCAACGAGTAGTGGAAGAGGTTGTAGGTGCCGCCGTAGAGGTGCGGGCTGGACACGATGTGGTCGCCCGCGGACGCCAGGTTCAGGATCGCGAAGGTCTCCGCGGCCTGACCGGAGGCCAGCAGCAGGGCCGCGACACCGCCCTCGAGCGCGGCGACGCGCTGCTCGACCACGTCCTGGGTGGGGTTCATGATCCGGGTGTAGATGTTGCCCGGCTCGGCGAGCCCGAACAGCGCTGCGGCGTGGTCGGTGTCGCGGAAGGCGTACGAGGTGGTCTGGTAGATGGGCAGGGCCCGGGCGCCGGTGGCGCCGTCGGGGGCCTGCCCCGCGTGCACCTGCTTGGTCTCGAAGGACCACTGCGCGGTGGGATCGACGTCGGCCGCGGGCACGGTGGAATCACTCATGAGCTTTGCTCCAAAGAAAAGGGTTGTTCGCCAGAACTACGGGGGTTATCGGGATTTGGGCGAAGTACAACAACACATTTCGGGAACCTCCTGAAAGCGCGCTTGCTCTCGACCTTCGAGAGCCCGGTCATCACCCGGAGCACCCCACCGCTGCTGGAGGGTTGCCGTCCAGCAAGCCGGGGCTTCGCGCTGGCACTCATGACCTCAGGGAATCATAACCGGCCGCCCCGCAGCGGCCGAAACCTATCCGCGAACTCAGCCGGAAGTGCTGGTCCGCGCGCCGCCGCAGACCCGGATGAACTCGTCGTACGCCGCGCAGAACGAGTTGCGCCCCGCGGTCGCGGCATCGTGCAGATCGTCGTGGTCGAACATGCTCTCGCCGCACTCCATCGCGAGGTGACCGATGAGCTGCCAGGTGCCGAGGATCAGCCGCACCGGCAGCGCGCAGGGCGTGGTGCCGAGTCGTTCGGCGACCACCGCGGCGATGGCGATGTTCTTGTTGTCCGCGTGCTCGATGCTGCGCGCGCTGACCGCGGGGCTGCTGCGCACGATCCGCTGCATCTGCTGGAACTGCCGGAACGAGACCGGCCCGCCGCCGGGTTCGCTGACGGCTCGGTCGATCACCCGCAGGAACGCCGTACGTAGCGATTCCAGCTCGTTGCCGCCGGCCGGTAGTTCGCGCAGCGTCTGCGCCACGGCCTGGCCGAAGTCCTGCACCGGCCCGAGCACGATGTCCTCTTTGCTGTCGAAGTACCGGTTGATCGTGCGCGGCGAGACGTCCGCGGCGTTGGCGATCTGCTCGACCGTCGTCGCGTCGAAACCCTGTGTGTCGCACAGGTTCAGCCCGACCTCGATGATCCGCAACCGGGTCTGCTGCTTCTTGCGTTCGCGCAGGCCGGGATGGGCGTTCGCGGGGGTCTCCGCTGCGGCAGTCGTGCCCGTCGGCGTCGGTGACTCGAGCATGTTCCCACCTTATCGCAACCCAGAGTTTTCGTGTCTTTAACCGCCAAATGTCGTACTGCGACATTTTGCTCTTGACGCCAAATGTCGCTTACTGACAGGATAGCCACCGAGTTCGAACGAAGAGGAGATGACCGTGACCGACACTGCGCAAGCGGTAGAAGTTCCCCAGAAACAAGGCAGTTCGGCACGCTGGTTCGCCCTCGGCGTGATCGCATTGGCCCAGCTCATGGTGGTGCTGGACGCCACCATCGTGACCATCTCGCTGCCCTTCGCGCAGCAGGACCTCGGCATCAGCGACGGCAACAAGCAGTGGATGCTGACCGCTTACACGCTGATCTTCGGCGGCCTGCTGCTGCTCGGCGGCCGGCTGGCCGACTACCTCGGCCGACGGCGGATGTTCATCGTCGGCTTGGTCGGTTTCGCCGCCGCGTCGGCACTTGCCGGGCTCGCGCAGAACGGCGCGGAGATGTTCGCCGGACGCGCGCTGCAGGGTGCGTTCGCGGCCCTGCTCGCCCCCGCGGCGTTGTCGCTGTTGTCGGTGACCTTCACCGAGGCGCGCGAACGAGCCACCGCGTTCGGCGTGTTCGCCGGCATCTCCGCCGGTGGCGCCGCGCTCGGCCTGATCGCCGGCGGCGCGCTCACCGAGTACGCCTCCTGGCGCTGGTGCCTGCTGGTGAACACCCCGATCGCGCTGCTCGCCCTGGTCGGCGCGCTGGCCTGGGTGGTCAGGGACGTGCCTGCCCCGCGCACCGGCGGCTACGACGTGCCCGGCGCGGTCACCGTGACGCTCGGCCTGATCTCGATCGTCTACGGCTTCAGCCGCGCGGCCGAGGACGGCTGGCTGGCCGGCAGCACCCTGGGCCTGCTCATCGCCGGTGCCGCGCTGCTGATCGCCTTCGTGATGATCGAACGGCGCTCGGCCAATCCGCTGCTGCCGCTGCACATTCCGGGTGAGATCAACCGTGGCGGCGCGTTCCTCGCGGCGTTGCTCGTGCCGATCGCCATGTTCGCGATGTTCCTGTTCCTGAGCTACTACTTCCAGATCACCCTCGGCTACTCCTCGCTCAAGGCCGGCTTCGCGTTCCTGCCCTTCCCGGCCGGCATCGCGATCTCCGCGGGTATCACCAGCGCGCTGCTGCCGAAGCTCGGCCCGCGTCCGCTGATGGTGGCCGGCGCCGTGCTCGGCGTGCTCGGCCTGCTGTGGCTGGCCCAGCTCGGCTTCGGCGACAGCTACGCCACCAGCGTGCTGCCCGCGCAGGTGCTGATCGCGCTCGGCATGGGTCCGCTGTTCGTCGGCATGCAGACCGTCGCACTGCACCAGGTCGAGGAGGCGGACTCCGGCGTGGCCAGCGCGCTGCTGAACGCGGCGCAACAGGTCGGCGGCGCGGTCGGCACGGCCCTGCTGACCACCATCTCGGTGCAGACCGCCAAGTCCTACGCGGAGAGCCACGCGACGATCGACAACCTGATCGCCCGCGCCTCGATCCACAGTTACGACGTGGCGTTCTACGTCGGCGCCGGATTCTTCCTCGCCGCCGTTCCGGTCATCGCGTTCATGATCCGGGACCGGCCGGAGAACCTGATCGAAGGTTCCGAGGACGGGGCGCGCCCGGTCCACGTCGGCGTCTGAGAATTTCCCGCACCATCCCTCGGTCCGCGTATCGCCAGCTCGGCGATGCGCGGACCGAGGTCGTCGGGTGTGACGAGCGACGAATTGCGGAATGACCTACCAGTCAGTAAGTTCGTGGGGTTCTCACTCGGGGGGCTGCCAGCACACCACGATCATCGGCAGCAGTACGCTTGTCTTGTTTGCACCACACGTCTCGCGGACAACGCGGGGCATATACGTTGTCTGTTGGAACAGCTGGGGTCCGCTCACAAGCGTGTTCACCTGGCCGTGCAATGAGGGCACCATCCTAGGAGGACACGAAGATCCATGTCCAAAATCAAGGTTGAAGGTACCGTCGTCGAACTCGACGGCGACGAGATGACCCGGATCATCTGGCAGTTCATCAAGGACAAGCTGATCCACCCGTATCTCGATGTGAATCTCGAGTACTACGACCTGGGCATCGAATACCGGGACAAGACGGACGATCAGGTCACCGTCGACGCGGCCGAGGCGATCAAGCGCCACGGCGTCGGCGTCAAGTGCGCCACCATCACCCCGGACGAGGCGCGCGTCGAGGAATTCGGTCTCAAGAAGATGTGGCGGTCGCCCAACGGCACCATCCGCAACATTCTCGGCGGCACCATTTTCCGTGCGCCGATCATCATCTCCAACGTTCCGCGCCTGGTGCCGGGCTGGACCAAGCCGATCATCATCGGCCGTCACGCCTTCGGCGACCAGTACCGCGCCACCGACTTCAAGGTGTATCAGGCCGGCTCGGTCACCATCACCTTCACGCCGGAGGACGGCAGCGAGCCGATCCAGCACGAGGTCGTGAAGATGCCGGAAGACGGCGGCGTCGTCATGGGCATGTACAACTTCAAGGCTTCGATCATCGATTTCGCGCGGGCCTCGTTCAATTACGGCCTGCAGCAGAACTACCCGGTGTATCTGTCCACGAAGAACACCATCCTCAAGGCCTACGACGGCATGTTCAAGGACACCTTCCAGGAGGTGTTCGATGCCGAGTTCAAGACCCAGTTCGACGCGGCGGGCCTGACCTACGAGCACCGCCTGATCGACGACATGGTCGCCTCCTCCATGAAGTGGGAGGGCGGCTACGTCTGGGCCTGTAAGAACTACGACGGTGACGTGCAGTCCGACACCGTGGCGCAGGGCTTCGGCTCGCTCGGCCTGATGACGTCGGTGCTGCTGACCCCGGACGGCAAGACCTGTGAGGCGGAGGCCGCGCACGGCACCGTCACCCGGCACTACCGCCAGCATCAGCAGGGCAAGCCGACCTCCACCAACCCGATCGCGTCGATCTTCGCCTGGACGCGCGGGCTCGAGCACCGCGGCAAGCTGGACAACACCCCCGAGGTCATCGGCTTCGCCCAGACCCTCGAGGATGTCGTCATCAAGACCGTCGAGGGCGGTCAGATGACCAAGGACCTCGCGTCGCTCGTCGGTGGCGATCAGGGCTACCTGAGCACCGAGGAATTCCTCGGCGCGCTCGACGCCAACCTGGCCCGCGCCCTGCGCTGACCAGCGAATATCCCGGCGCTGGACGTTACTCCGGCGCCGGGGGATGACCTTACGGGCACCCGCACCACGTCGTGGTACGGGTGCCCGGACTGTTTTTCCGGTCAGGCCGGGACCGGGGTGTCGCGCAGCACCGGCACGGCGCGGGTGAAGTTGTCCGCGCCGAAGCCGTGTGCCACGCCGGTCTCGAGCAGTCGCTGCATCGGGTCGAGCAGGTCGGTGGGCACGCCTTGCCCGCGGCTCACGCCGCGGATCGTCTCCAGCACCGCGCCCATCTCCGCGATGCTCGCGAAGGTCGGCGCGAACTCGCCCGCGTCGAGTTCGGCGGCCAGGGTGGGCAGGACGTCGAGCAGCGCGCGCAGCCACGGCACCAGGAACTCGGTGGTGAGCCGGTGTGCCGTGGTCGGTTCGCCGCCGAGCATCGCCGTCGCCTGGAAGAAGCCGCCGAACATGCCGTACATGCCTGCGAGCACCGCCATGTCGTGCAGTGCCGCCAGTCCGGCGTCGGCGCCGAGGTAGCTCGCGGCACCCAATTCCGCGATCGTCGCGCGGTGCTCGTCGGCCGCCTCCGCCGACCCGCTGTACGGAATCAGCGCGCCGGGTGTGCCCAGGGTCGCGGGCATGCCGAGGATCGCGCCGTCCAGGAATCGTCCGCCGCGTGCGGCGATCCACGTCGCGAGGGCGCGGGCGTCGGCGGGACGACCGGTCGAGACGTTCAGCACCGTGCGCCCGGCCACCGCGTCGGGGACCGTGCCGAGCAGGGCCGCCACGCCCGCGGTATCGATGTGCGAGGCGACGATCAGCTCGCCGCCCGCGAGTGCGGCGGTGAGGGATTCGGCGCGTTCGGCGCCGAGCTCGTCCAGATGCGGTGCCCGCCCCGGCGTCCGATTCCACACCGTCGTCGGGTAGCCGGCCCGCAGATAGCGCTCGGCGATCGCCGAACCCATCCGCCCGAGCCCGAGCACCGTCACCCGCGCGGGGGTGTGATCGCTGGTCATGCGTTCCTCCGTAGATCCGTGAGTTCGTCGGGTGGGCGCCCGGTGCTCAGTTTTCGCGGGCCGGACGGATCGCGCGAGTGGCGGGACCGACGAGCGGCGAACGGTTCCCGCCATATCCTGGCGGGCATGACCGGCCATACCGTCGCCATCGCCGTCACACCCGGTGTGCTGCATCCCTGGGACCTCTACGAACTCGGCGTGGTCGGCGCGGTTTTCGGCACACCCCAGCCGGATATCGCCGATCCCTGGTACGACCTGCGGATCTGCTCGGTGCTCCCGGAGGTCGGCGAATCCGCCATCGGGCACGGCGCGTTCCTGCGCGCCGAGCACGGCGTGGCCGAATTGGTCTCGGCCGACACCGTTTTCGTGCCGTCGATCGCCTACGACTGCGCCACCGACGATCGCCCGGTGCCGCCGGAGCTGCTCGACGCCCTGGTCGAGGCGCATCGGCGCGGCGCGCGGATGGTCGCGCTGTGCAACGGCGCCTTCGTGCTGGGCGCGGCGGGCCTGCTGAACGGACGACGGGTCACCGCGCACTGGGAGCACGCTGCGGTGCTGGCGCGCCGGTTTCCCGCCGTCGAGGTGGACGAGTCCACGCTCTACGTGGACGACGACGACATCCTCACCAGCTCCGGAATGACCGCCGCGCTGGATCTCTCGCTGCACCTGGTCCGCCGCGACTTCGGCGCCGCCGCGGCGAACCGGCTGGCCAGGCGGCTGGTGGCGCCGCCGAACCGGACCGGCGGCCAGGCCCAGTTCGTCGATCTGTCCGTCGCCGCGCGCGCCGAGGCGGATCTGGCCCCGGCGCTGGAATGGGCCCGCGCGCACCTCGACGAGCCGCTCACCGTCGAGCTGCTCGCCGCGCGCGCCACCATGAGTCCGCGCACCTTCCACCGGCGGCTGCGGCAGTCGATCGGCTCGACGCCGAAGCAGTGGCTGCTGACCCAGCGCCTGGCCCGCGCGCAATCCCTGCTGGAGTCCACCGATTTCGGCATCGATCGGATCAGCCGGATGTGCGGCCTCGGCACCGCCGCCAACCTGCGCAGGCACTTCGCCGCGGTCGTCGGGGTCACGCCGGTCGAATACCGGCGCACCTTCGAACAACGCTCCGCGTGAATTTCCCGGCGCGGTAAGCGAATCCGGGGCCGGGAGACGCTGCCCACATCCGGTCGCCCGGGTGTCCGAGCCGGCGTGGTGTACCCAATTGTTTCCAAATGGAATTTGCCAGGTCGCGCGGCCTGGGTGTCCCTAATGTGCGGTTTTACATTCTGACCTGCACGTTTTCTTTACGGCATGGTGTTTCAACTCACGTTTACTCGGGAAGCGAAACCACACCGAGAAGCGTTTCATGGATACGTGACCACACCCCTCGCCACCCAGGCCCCCGCACGCCCCGAGGCCGCGCGGACGACGTGGCATGTGCCTGCCATGCTCGCGCTGGCGCTCGGCGGGTTCGGTATCGGCACAACAGAATTCGTCACCATGGGTTTGCTGCCGGACATCGCGCGCGCCATGCGGGTATCCGAGCCGACCGCGGGGCACGCGGTGTCGGCGTACGCGCTCGGCGTCGTGATCGGCGCGCCGGTCATCGCCGCCGTGTTCGCCCGGGCCTCCCGCAAGAAGTTGCTCATCGCCTTGATGACGGCGTTCACCCTGGGCAACGTGGCGACCGTGCTCGCCCCGACCTTCCACACCCTGGTGCTCGCCCGGTTCGTCTCCGGCCTGCCGCACGGCGCCTACTTCGGCGTTGCCTCGCTGGCCGCCGCCACCCTCGCGCCGGTGGGGCAGCGCGCCAAAGCGGTTGCCGCGGTTATGCTCGGATTGAGCGCCGCCAATGTTGTCGGCGTTCCCGCAGCCACCTGGCTCGGCCAGCATCTGGGCTGGCGCGACGCGTACGTGGTGGTCGCGGTGATCGGGCTGGCGACGGTGGCGGCGCTGATCCGCTTCGTGCCGGAGCTCACCGGCATCACCATGACCAATCCGGTGACCGAACTCGGCGCCCTGCGCCGTCCCCAGGTGCTGCTGACCCTGCTGGTCGGCGCGATCGGCTTCGGCGGCATGTTCGCCGTCTACACCTACATCACCACGACGCTCACCGGTGTGGCGGGCATGTCCGCCGGACTGGTGCCGATCGTGCTGATGCTGTTCGGCGTCGGCATGGTGGTCGGCAACATCGTCGGCGGCGTGCTCGCCGACCGGGGCGTGGATCGGGCGATCTACGCCTCGATGATCGGCATGGCCGTCATCCTCGCGGTCTTCGTTGCCGCGGCGCACAATCCGTACACCGCCGCGATCGGCGCGTTCCTGGTCGGCGCGACCGGCGCCTCGCTGGCGCCCGGGTTGCAGACCCGGCTGATGGACGTGGCGCACGAGGCGCAGACCCTCGCCGCCGCGCTCAACCACGCCGCGCTGAACATCGCCAACGCCGGCGGCGCGTGGCTCGGCGGCGCCGTGATCGCCGCCGGACTCGGTTACACCGCGCCCGCCGTGGTCGGGGCCGGCCTCGCCGTGGTCGGCGTGCTGCTGTTCGCGATCACGGTCGCCGTGGCCCGGCGCGACGCCCGCCTCGTCGCGGCGGCGGCACTGGTCGCCTGACCCGGCGCCGCGGCAACATACAGAGCTGTATGTAAGTGTAGAATCGCCGGATGGCCAGGATCGAAGTGGCGAAGCCGCAGCGCCGCACCCAGGAACAGCGCAGCACCGAGATGCGCACCCGGCTGCTCGACGCGACCGTCGACTGTCTGGTCGAATACGGCTACGCGGGCACCACCACGCCGCGGGTCGCCGAACGCGCCGGCGTCACCCGTGGCGCCCAGGTACACCACTTCGGCTCCAAGACCGATCTGGTCGTGGCCGCGATCAGCCACCTGGCCCAACTGCGCGCCGAGACCGCGATGCGCGAGATGGCGAGGGTGGAGCGCGGCGACGATCCGGTCGCCGCCGCGCTGGAATTCCTGTGGGAGCTGCATCAGGGTCCGCTGTTCATCGCGACCGTCGAACTGTGGGTGGCCGGCCGCACCGACCCGGTGCTGGCCGCCGCGATGGAGAAGGTCGAGCCGTTCGTCAACAACGCCGTCCTGATGGCCGTCGCCCGTTTCGTCCCGGACGAGATCCGCCGCAAAGAGGCCCGCGACTTCATCTACACCGCGATGGACGCGCTGCGCGGCATCCTCATCTCCAACTTCGTCGACCCGGACAACGAACGCGCCCGGCGTCGGTGGCGCCGCGCCACCGCCCACCTGCGCAATATCGCCGAGGCGGCCCTCGCCGACGTGCGCGCTACCGAATGACCGAGCGGGACACGGCGGCGGCGTTCGCCTCCGTCACGTCCCGCTCGCGGGTCAGTGCTGCCGGGGGAGTAGGTGGTCGCCGGCCTTGTCGGTGGAGAGGGCGAGCGAGCTGATGTACTGGATCTCGCCCGCCGGGCCGGGGACCGCCGAGGCGATCATGTCCGGGCGTTCGAATTCCAGGCCGGTGACGTGGCAGGTCAGCGTCTCGCCGGACGGGTTGCCGTGTTCGTCGAACATCGGCAGGTCGATGCCGTCGTCGGTGCGCCGCAGGTAGTACTTGCCCTTGGTGGCGATCGCGGTGAGCGGGGTGGCGACGAACGCGACCACCAGCGCGACGATCGGCGAGTACGGCTTCAGCAGCTCGCCGAAGACCCCGAAGAACGTCATGATCGACAGCACCGCCGAGAGCCCGAATCCGACCAGCCCGACCGGATTGAAGTCGTAGAGCATGCCGCGGCGGAACTCCGGCCGCTTCGGCGAGATCTTCAGCAGGTACTTGTTGACCGCGATATCCGTGGCGACGGTGACGATCCAGGCGATGCCGCAGTTGGCGTAGAAGCCGAGGATGTTGTTGAGGAAGTCGAACATGTTGGCTTCCATCAGGATCAGCGCGATCACCAGGTTCACCGCGAGGAAGATCAGCCGGCCAGGGTAGCTCTTGGTCACCCGGGTGTAGGAGTTGGTCCAGGCCAGCGACCCCGAATACGCGTTGGTGACATTGATCTTGATCTGGCTGATCACCACGAGCACCACGGCCAGCGTCATGGCCAGCCAGCCCGGCACCATGTCCCGGTAGATCTCCAGGAACTGATGCACCGGCTGATTCGCGATGCCCTGCGCGGCAGGCAGATTCGCGATCAGATAGACCGCGAGGAACAGTCCGACCACCTGCTTGAGCGCGCCGAACACCACCCAGCCCGGACCGGCGAGCAGCATCCAGCCCCACCACTTGCGCGCGTTCTCCGGCGTGCGCGGCGGCATGAAACGCAGGTAGTCGATCTGCTCGGCGATCTGCGCGATCAGCGACAGGCACACGCCCGCGGCCAGCAGCGTGCCGGAAACGCTTACCCCGGAACCGTTCTCGCCGCCGTAGGCGAAGAACGACGAGACCGAGTCGGGGTGACGCACCAGCAGGAACCCGAACGGCAGCACCATCAGCAGCAGCCACAGCGGAGTCGTCCAGACCTGAAGCTTGGCCAGCGTGTTCATGCCATAGATGACCAGCGGGAAGATGAGCAGCGTCGAGGCCAGATAACCGAGCCACAGCGGTACGCCGAGGCCGAGTTCCAGCCCCTGGGCCATGATCGACCCCTCCAGCGCGAAGAAGATGAAGGTGAACGAGGCGAAAACCACATTCGTGAGCACCGAGCCGAAATAACCGAATCCGCTACCGCGCGTGATCAAGTCGAGATCGAGGTTGTAGCGCGCCGCGTAATAGGCGAGCGGAAATCCGGTGACCATGATGACGATCGCGAAGAAACCGATGCCGAGCAGCGCGTTCCCGGTGCCGTGCGCGATGCCGATATTCGCGCCGATGGCGAAGTCGGCCAGGTAGGCGATGCCGCCGAGGGCGGAGATGCCGACGACGGCCGGGCTCCATTTCCGGTAGCTGCGTGGCGCGAAGCGCAGCGTGTAGTCCTCGAGTGTTTCCTTCGCTGCGGCGATCCCGTCGGAATTCGACGACCGGGTATCGAGCTCGACCACGTTTACTCCTCATCCCCGCACCGTTAACTGCAACCATTCGACGGTCGTACACGGTTGTGGACGGGGAATTTCCGAACGATTACGCGGCTGTTACGGCATCGGCGGCGGTGAGGCGCGTCACAGCACTGGCGTCGGCAACGGGGTGCGGCCCGGAAAACCGCTGCGTACCACCCTGGGCTGGCGATACATACACCTTCACCTGTATGTCTCCGGAGTGGTGCTACCACCTGGTAATTCAGTGCGCGCAACCGGTGGCCACGGTGACACCCTTGCGTACTTACATACATCTCTGTATGTTTGTTTCCAGCTGGATCCGGATGGATCGGTTCACCGCTGCCCGCCTGCGGGCGGCGCAGGCACAACGTGAGGGAGTTCGATGGCGAACAAGGTCTACGTCGTCGGCGTCGGCATGACGAAGTTCGAGAAGCCGGGCCGCCGCAAGAACGAAGACGGCACCGATTGGGACTACCCGGATATGGCTCGCGAGTCCGGGACCAAGGCGCTCGCCGACGCGGGCATCGCCTACGACCTGGTCGAGCAGGCCTACGTCGGCTATGTGTACGGCGAATCCACCTCCGGCCAGCGCGCGGTCTACGAGCTCGGCATGACCGGCATTCCGGTGGTCAACGTCAACAACAACTGTTCCACCGGCTCGACCGCGCTCTACCTTGCGGCACAGGCGATTCGGGGCGGGCTGGCCGAGTGCACGCTGGCCCTCGGCTTCGAGAAGATGCAGCCCGGCTCGCTCGGCTCCACCTGGGACGACCGCGAACAGCCGATGGCCAGGCACATCATGGCGCTCGCCGAGATCTCCGAGGTGCTGTTCCCGGTGGCGCCGTGGATGTTCGGCGCGGCGGGCCGTGAGCACATGAAGCAGTACGGCACCACCGCCGAACACTTCGCCAAGATCGGCTACAAGAACCACAAGCACTCGGTGAACAACCCGTACTCGCAGTTCCAGGACGAGTATTCGATGGACGACATCCTCGGCGCGCGGATGATCTACGACCCGCTCACCAAGTTGCAGTGCTCGCCCACCTCCGACGGTTCCGGCGCGGTGATCCTGGCCAGCGAGGCGTTCGTGGACAAGCACGATCTGGCCGCGCAGGCGGTGGAGATCGTCGGACAGGCGATGACCACCGACTACAAGTCCACCTTCGACGAGACCGCCAAGAACCTGGTCGGCTACGACATGACCGTGCAGGCGGCGCGCAAGGTCTACGAGCAGGCCGGGCTCGGCGCCGAGGACTTCCAGGTCATCGAGCTGCACGACTGCTTCTCGGCGAACGAGCTGCTGACCTACGAGGCGCTCGGCCTCTGCGGTCCCGGCGAGGCCGGAAAGCTGATCGACGAGAACCTGACCACCTACGGCGGCAAGTGGGTGGTGAACCCGTCCGGTGGCCTCATCTCCAAGGGGCATCCGCTCGGCGCGACGGGTCTGGCGCAGTGCTCCGAACTCACCTGGCAGCTGCGCGGCACCGCGGACAAGCGTCAGGTCGACGACGTCACCGCCTGCCTGCAGCACAACATCGGCCTCGGCGGCGCCGCGGTCGTGACCGCCTACCGGCGCGCCGACCGATAACTCGCTGACCGCTCAACTCGCACAACGAATTTCGACGAGGAGTCATCTCAATGGGACACATCGAAGCCACCAAGGACGTCAACGCCACCCCCGAGGCGCTCTGGACGGTCGTCTCCGACCCGAACACCTGGGAGAAGTGGTTCACCATCCACGAGCGCTTCATGGAGGAGCCGCCCGCCGTGCTGACCGAGGGCGCCAAGCTGGTCGCCAAGATCGTCATGCTCGGCATGGCGAACAAGCTGGAGTGGACCGTGGTCTCGGTCGAGCAGCCGACCAAGCTCACCCTCGGCGGCACCGGAATGGCCGGGGTGAAGACCGAATTCACCTTCGACATCCAGCCCAAGGGCGACGGCGGCAGCACCATCCTGGTCTCCGGTGACTTCGAGGGCGCGCTGATCAAGGGCGCGCTCGGCAAGGCGGTCGAGAAGGACGGCCTCAAGCAGCTGGACAAGTCGTTGGAGCAGCTCGACGCGCTGGCTTCGGCATGAGTTCGGAGACAACTGCCGCCCGGCTCGTCGAGTTCGACGATGCCGGGCTCGAAACCTGGTGTGACGACGAGCGTTTCGAGGTGACCGCCGAGCGGATCGGCGAATACGCCGCGGCCACCAACGATCCGATCGAGGCGCACCTCGCGGGCAAGGTCGCGTCACCGGTCTTCGCGATCGTCCCCGTCTTCGAGGCGATGATGATGCCGGTGATCGAGGTCGCGCCGATGGACATCTTCGGCCGGGTCGTGCACGGCGAGCAGGACTTCCACTTCCACCGGGCCATCCAGCCCGGCGACCGGCTGGTCTCGCGGGCCAAGGCGACCGGCTACACCAGCAGGCCCAACGGCACGGCCATCACCATCCTCATCGAATGCCGCACCGAGGCAGGGGAACTGGTCAATGAGCAGTATCTGACCGCGTTCTTCCGCAATATCGACGCGGGCAAGACGGTCGGCGCCGCGGCGCCCGCGCACAAGTTCGACGAGAACCTGCGCGCGCAGCCGCCGGCGGCGGTCGTCCGGCAGCACGTGGACGACGACCAAACCTTCAGGTACTCACCGGCTTCCGGCGATCCGGTGCCGCTGCACCTGGACGATCAGGTGGCCAAGGACGCCGGGCTGCCGGGCATCATCGCGCACGGGCTGTGCACCATGGCGTTCGCGTCCTGGGCGGTGCTCACCGAGGTCGGCGGGTCGGATGTGCACCGGCTCAGGCGATTCGCGGTGCGCTTCGCCAAGATGGTCTTTCCCGGTGACGATCTGGAGACCCGCATCTGGAAGGTCGGCTCCGCCGACGGCGTCACCACCTACGCCTTCGAGACCGTGCGCGGCGAGGACGTGGTGCTCAGCGACGGGCTGGCCGAGATCGCCGAGTGACCGCGCGCCGGGACGGTTCCGCCGTCCCGGCGAACGTGGTTGTCCGGTCGCACTATTCAGCACAGACTTCAGGAAGAGGAGACATCGATGGGTGCACTCGAAGGTCGAGTAGCCATCATCACCGGCGCCGGTCGCGGCATCGGTCGCGAGCACGCCCTGCTGTTCGCCCGCGAGGGCGCGGCCGTCGTCGTGAACGACCTCGGCGGCAGCAACGAGGGCGAGGGCACCGACACCACGCCCGCCCAGGAGGTGGCGAACGAGATCGTCGCCGCCGGTGGCACCGCGATCGCCAACACCGCGAACATCGCCACCTGGGGCGGCGCGAAGAACGTGGTCGACCAGGCGATTTCCGAGCTCGGCGGCCTCGACATCGTGGTCAACAACGCGGGCATCCTGCGCGACGCGTTCATCGCGGGCCTGGACGAGGCGCAGTGGGACGCGGTGATCGCCGTGCACCTCAAGGGCCACGCCGCCGTGCTGCACCACGCCGCCGCCTACTGGAAAGACCAGAGCAAGGCCGGCAATCAGCCGAACGCCGCGGTGATCAACACCGCGTCCGCTTCGGGCACCACCGTGCCGAACGCGGGCCAGGCCAACTACGGCGCGGCCAAGGCGGGGATCGCCGCGCTCACCCTGGTCGCCGCCGACGAACTCGCCCGCTACGGCGTGCGGGTCAACGCCATCGCGCCGATCGCGCGCACCCGGCTCACCCTGGCCACGCCCGGCATGGGCGCCATGATGGCGGCCGAGGCCGACGAGGTCGAAGACGGCGGATTCGACGCGTTCAGCCCCGCCAACATCTCGCCGCTGGTGGCCTATCTCGCCTCGGACAAGTGCCCGATCACCGGCAAGGTGTTCGCGGTGCAGGGCGGCGCCATCTCCGAGCTGGCCGGTTGGCACGATGTGAAGACGATCGAGACCGACGGACCGTGGCTGATCGACGACATCTCCGCTCGGCTGCCCTGAGCTCGCCGCAACCCTAAGGAGAACAACGATGTTCGAATGGTCCGAGACCGATGTCTTGATCCGCGATGCCGTGCGGACGTTCATCGACAAGGAGATCCGGCCCAACCTGGACGCGCTCGACAGTGGCGAGTTGTCGCCGTATCCGATCATCCGGAAGCTGTTCAGCGAGTTCGGGATCGACGCCATGGGCGGCGAGGCGGTGGAGAAGCTGCTCGCGAAGCAGCGCGCCAAAGAAGCGGCGATCGCCGCCGGCGAGCCGCTGCCGGAGAAGAAGAAGGAAAAGTCCTCCGGCGGTAGCCCGTTCGCCGGGCAGGAATCGCTGATGGCGGTGGTGGTCGGCGAACTGTCCGGTGTCTGCATGGGTTTGGTCACCGCGCTGGGCGTCAGCATCGGGCTCGGCGCGACCACCATCATGTCCCGCGGCACGCTGGCGCAGAAGGAACGCTGGCTGGCCGACATCGTGACCATGAAAAAGGTTGCGGCGTGGGCGATCACCGAGCCCGACTCCGGTTCCGACGCGTTCGGCGGCATGAAGACCTACGTCCGCCGCGACGGCGACGACTACCTGCTCAACGGCCAGAAGACGTTCATCACCAATGGCCCGTTCGCCGACGTGATGATCGTCTACGCCAAGGTCGACGAGGGCGACGGCGGCGACAAGCGCGAGCGCAAGGTGCTCACCTTCGTCCTGGACAAGGGCATGGAGGGGCTCACCCAGGGCAAGCCGTTCAAGAAGATGGGCCTGCACGCCTCGCCCACCGGTGAGCTGTTCTTCGACAACGTCCGGCTCGGCAAGGACCGCCTGCTCGGCGAGACCGAGGAGCACCGGGGCGGTGACGGCCGGGAGAGCGCGCGGTCCAGCTTCACCGCCGAGCGCGTCGGCGTGGCCTTCATGGCGCTGGGCATCATCAACGAATGTCACCGGCTCTGCCTGGATTACGCGAAGAGCCGCAAGCTCTGGGGCCAGGAGATCGGCCGCTTCCAGCTCGTCCAGCTCAAGCTGGCCAAGATGGAGATCGCCAGGATCAACGTGCAGAACATGGTGTTCAACACGCTGGAGCGCGGTCGCGCGGGTAAGCCGCCGACGCTCGCCGAGGCGTCGGCGATGAAGCTCTACGCGTCCGAGGCGGCCACCGAGGTCGCCATGGAGGCGGTGCAGCTGTTCGGCGGCAACGGCTACATGACCGAGTACCGGGTCGAACAGCTCGCGCGCGACGCCAAGTCGCTGATGATCTACGCGGGCAGCAACGAGATCCAGGTGACCCACATCGCCAAGGGTCTGCTGGCCTGACCGTGCCACGGTCCCGGGTGCGCTACCCACGGCGTGCGCGCCCGGGATCGGCTGTCGCGCAGTCGAAACGCCGTTGGTCCTGCGCACCGCGCTGGTGCGTGCTCGATGAGGAGCAACCCGGCCGATGATCACCGAAACCACCGCGCGCTACGCCGGCGTCAACACGCGGGTCCTCTCCGTCGCCGGTTCCGGTACGCCGATCCTGCTGTTGCACGGTTACGCCGATAGCGCGGATACCTGGCGCGGTGTGCTCACCGCGCTGGCGGCCGCGGGCCGTGCGGCCTTCGCCGTCGATCTTCCGGGTTTCGGCCTGGCGGACCGGCGCCGGCCCGGCCCGATGACTCCGCAGTTCGACGGCTTCGTCGACGCGATCATCGCCGAGCGCGGCCCGCTGACCCTGGTCGGCAATTCGCTCGGTGCCGCCACCGCACTGCATGCCGCCGCCCGGCACCCGGACGGCGAGGTCACCGCGGTGGTCTGCCTCGACGAGCCGCTGCTGGCCCGCCATTGGCTGGCCCGCGTCGGTCGCCTGCGCGAGTACCGGATGTTCTTTCGCCTGGTCGGCCGCCTGCCCATTCCGGCCGCGCTGGTGCGCTGGGGTGTGCGCCGCGCCGTAGCGCTGTTCGTCTACGGGCCCGGCGTCGTCGCCGATCCCGAATTCCTCATCACCGCAACACGTTCGGTGCCCGACATGGCCGCGGTGGCCGCCCGCGGTCAGGATGCGACCCGCTACGCCCGTGAACACCCGTCCGGGCATGTCGATCTCGTCGTGCGCTGCCCGGTCCTCGTCGTGCACGGCACCGCGGACCGCATCATCCCGCTCTCCGCCGCCCGCGCGCTGCACGCCATGCTGCCCGGCAGCGAGTTCGTCGCTCTACCCGGAGTCGGACACTGCCCGCAATTGGACGTCCCCAACGAGGTCTGCCAACTGGTTCTCGGCTTTCCCCGAACCGGCCGCAAGCAGCCCGAAGTAGCGTCCTGAGCCTCGTGCCTCGTCCGGCTCGATCAGGGCGGCAGACCTGATGCTCGCAATACATCGCCCCGCAGGCCGATGTATTGCGAGTGTCGCCCAGGTTGAGTTGAACCGGGAGCAGGAAGCGCCCGCGTCCCGAGCGTCGGCTAGTCCTCGCCCTCGCCCGCGAGCGGCGTTGGCTGCCCCTTCCGCAGCAGATCGACCACCACATCCAACGTCTGCGCGTTCTGCCGCACCACCACCGTCAACTCGCCCATCTGCTCCTCCAGCCTGGACACCCGAGCCGGCAACTCCACAAGCTGATCCACGTGATCGGTCAGATAATCCACCCGGCCCGTCAGATGATCCACCCGCCCGGTCAGCCGATTCACCTGCCCGGTGAGATCGTTCATATGCCCGGTGAGATCGTCCACATGGCCGGTGAGATCGTTCATATGCCCGGTCAGGTCGTTCACGTGCCCGGTGAGGATGTTGACCTGCCCGGCGAGCCCGTCCACCCGCTCCGGCAGCGGCGCAAGCAGTTCGACTTGCTCAGTCAGGTAATTCACCTGCCCCGCAAGCTCATCCACCCGTGCTGGCAGCGGTGCCAGGCGATCCATCTGCTCGGCAAGCTGGTCTACTCGTGCCGGTAGCGGTGCCAGGCGATCCATCTGCTCGGCAAGCTGGTCTACTCGTGCTGGTAGCGGTGCCAGGCGATCCATTTGCTCGGCAAGCTGGTCTACTCGTGCTGGTAGCGGTGCCAGGCGATCCATTTGCTCGGCAAGCTTGTCCACGCGTGCTGGTAGCGGTGCCAGGTGGCTGATGTGTTCTGTCAGTTCGTTTACTTGTGGTGCCATGCGGCCCATTTGGTGTGTGAGCTCGTCTACGCGTGCTGGCAGTGGTGCCAGGTGGCTGATGTGTTCTGTCAGTTCGTTTACTTGTGGTGCCATGCGGCCCATTTGGTGTGTGAGCTCGTCTACGCGTGCTGGTAGCGGTGCCAGGTGGCTGATGTGTTCTGTCAGTTCGTTCAGTTGTGGTGCCATGCGGCCCATTTGGTGTGTGAGCTCGTCTACGCGGGCTGGTAGCGGTGCCAGGTGGCTCATTTGTTCCGCCAGCTCGCCCGTCTGGGGCATCAGCTGGCCTACCTGCGTCGACACCTCTCCGAGTAGCGATTCCACGCGGTCCAGGCGATGTCCGTGCTGGCGGTGGGCAGCGAGGAGCACGCCGAATTGTCGGCCGGAGGTGCGGCACAACCGCCGGAGTCGTAGCTCGGTGTCGCGGACCACGCCGTCGGTTTCCTTGGCCTCGCGGCGCATGGTGCTGTTCAGTTCGTACAGGCCGTTGACGTCGCCGCGGAGTTGATGCACAACGCGGTCGGTTTGTGTGCTCCCCATGCCTCGGAACAGTAGGCGCGGACGCGCGCCGGATCGAGACCTTTCCGCGATCTGGGGATAACTTCCTGACCTGTGGAAATCCTTTGTCTCACACCGCGCGAAGCCGGTTGCGGCTGGCGTACACGTGCTCGGCGATGAGGGTCGCGATGCGGTCCGGCGCCTCCAGCATCGGGACGTGCCCGACCCCGTGCACGACGATGCGGTCGGCGGACTCGGGGAGCTCCTTCAGATAGCGGCGGGCGTACACGCGATTCGGGATGATCCGGTCGTATTCGGACAGCAGCAGCCGGACCGGCGTCCGCAGCGTGGACAGGTCCTCCTGCCCTGGCCCGCGCAGACTGCTGACCAGGAACGGCAGCATGGACGGGCAGTGCAGGGCGGCCATGACGGCGGCCGCGGAGTCGCGCCGGGAGACCGCGGCCGCGTTCTTGCTCAGCCACACCAGGGCGAACCGCTGCGCGATCGGGTTGTTGATCGCGAAACCGCCCAGCCGCTTACCGATTTCGACGATCGGCACCAGCGACAGAAACTTCAGGTTGATCCGCAGCTGGGTGAACGACGGTGCGTGCCAGCCACCGGCCGGCGCGACGAGGGTCAGCGTGCGGGCCCGCCCACGCCGGGCGAGCTCGACCCCGACCCAGCCGCCGAGGGAATTGCCCGCGATGTGGCAGGTGCGCCAGCCGAGTTCGTCGAGTTGATCCTCGATGCGATCGGCCAGGGTGTGCACGTCGACCGACCAGCCGTCCGCGCGTTCGCCACCCCAGTGCCCGGCGAAGGCCGGCGCGTACACTTCACACTGGCTGGCCAGCCGCGTCGCGGTCTGCGCCCAGCAGTGCGGCGACATCATGAAGCCGTGCAGCAGGAGCAGCGGGTCACCGGAACCCAGGTGCAATGCCTTGACCGCCTTGGGGAGCTCCGGTTTTGTCTTGGTGGGGACCGGCGTCCGCGCGGTGCTTGTGGCGTTGGCGGACTTGGCGGTGTCAGACGGCATCGTCATCACCCTTTCCTGGACGGCGGTGTCCGAGGGAATTCATCTGACCAGCATTGTACGGTCGTGCGGTGGCCTACATCATTTCGACTGTGAACGTAAATGGCGTCCGCGCGGCCGCGGGCAAAGGCATGCTGGCCTGGCTCGCCGCGACGGAGGCCGACATCGTCTGTGTCCAGGAGACCAGGGCCACCGACGAGCAGACCAGAGCGGCGCTGGCGCCCGCGTTGGCCGAGGGCTGGTGGCTGGCGCAGGCCGAGCCGGAGTCCAAGGGCAGGGCCGGCGTCGCGATCCTGTCCAGGCGGGAACCGGACGCGGTTCGAATCGGCTTCGGCAGCAGCGAGTTCGGCGCGTCCGGCCGCTACCTCGAGGCCGACTTCGGTGACGTCACGGTCGCCAGTGTGTACGTGCACTCCGGGGAGGAAGGCACCCCGCGACAGGACGAAAAGTACCGCTACATGGCCGAACTCGGCGCCTACCTGACTGCCCGCACCGGCGATTTCGTGGTCGGCGGCGACTGGAACATCGCGCACACCGAGCTCGACCTGAAGAACTGGAAGGGCAATCTGAAGTCGGCCGGATTCCTCCCGGAGGAGCGCGCCTGGATCGACGAACTGCTCGCCGCGGGCTACGTCGACGTGGTGCGCCAACTGCATCCGGCGGTCCCCGGACCGTACAGCTGGTGGTCGTACCGCGGCCGCGCCTTCGACAACGACACCGGCTGGCGCATCGACTACCAGCTCGCCCGCGGCGACCTCGCGGCGCGCGCCAAACAGGCCGTGGTGGAACGCGCCGCCGCCTACGACCAGCGCTGGTCCGACCACGCGCCGGTCACGGTGCAGTACCGATGAACCTGTCGCCGAAGGCGATTCGCACGATCGCCGGGCTGGGCGCGGTGGCGGTCGCGCTGGTCGTGGTCGCGGTGCTCGGACTGCGCGGTGGTGGCGGCGATACCGTCGCGACCGGCACCACCGCGCGCGCCACCAGCAGTGCGGCGGTCCCCGGCGCGCCAAGGGCCTCGGAGCCCGCCGCGCCGACCAGCCGCGCACCGGGCGTGCCCGCCAAGGCCTACGACACCCTGCGCGAGATCGACGCGGGCCGCTGGCCCGATTCGGCGAACGCGCCCGGCACCAAGGGCGGTGACCGCTGGATGAATCGCGCGGGCACGCTGGCCGCCAAAGACGGTGCGGGCAAACCGATCACCTACCAGGAATGGGACGTCAATCCCAAGCAGCGTGGCCGATCCAGGGACGCCGAGCGCATCGTCACCGGCAGCGATGGGTCGGCCTGGTACACCGGGGACCACTACGAGACCTTCACAAGGATGCGCTGATGTCCAAGGTAATTCCGTTGTCGCAGTTCCTGGCTCGACCGGTCGAGACCGAATCGCGCGGCGCCGCGCCCGCGCTCGGTGCGGCCGTCGTCGACGCGGCCGAGCTGAGCGGCGTGCGCTATCGCGTGCCGCCCGGCTATCTGGTGCGCGAACTGCGCGGCACCAAGATGCGCACAGTCGGGCGGTTGTTCGACGAGACCGCCTCGGCGCTGCAGTTCCCGTACTACTTCGGCGAGAACAAGGACGCCTTCGACGAATGCCTGCGTGACCTGGACGATTTCGTCGGCGAGGCCACAGGATACGTTGTCGTGGTCCGGGATTCGGTCCATCTGCTGGCCGAGGAACCGGCCGAACGGGACTGGTTCGCCGAGGCGATGCGGGACTGCGCCGACTATTGGTCGCGCCGGGGAATTCCGTTCCGCGTTGTCCTGCAAGGGGAATCGGCCGGGTTGCACGACATCACGCTGGAACTGTGAACCGGCTCAGGCCAGGCGGCGCGCCAAATCCTCACCGAGCAAGACGAATACGTCGGTGGTGTGCTCGATCAGCTCGTCGCGGGTGAGCGGCAGTTCGCCCTGTAGCCACGCGGTCAGCGTCTGCACCAGTCCGCCGACCAGATAGTTGGCCCGGAAGTCGATGGCCGGATCGGAGTCCGGGTCATCGATCCCGTAGAAATCGACCCCCTCGGCGGCGACCATCCGCGCGAACACCCGCACCGTTTCCGTTGTGCGCGCCCGCAATTCCGGCGTCGCCAGCCCGGCGACCAGCGTGACCTTCGCCTTGCGCGGGTCGTCCGTGAGCAGGTGGATACCCGCCGTGATCGCGGCCCGTGCCGTTGCGCGCGAATCCTTCGGCGCGGCACCGACCGCCGCCACGATCGCGACCGCCAGTTCCTCGGCGATCGTGTCGACGAGCGCGGTCAGCACGGCATCGCGACTGTCGAAGCTCTCGTAGTAGTACCGCTCGTTGAGCCCCGCCTGGGCGCACAGCCCGGAGACCGTCAGCTTGGCCAACCCTTGCGTGCCGATGATCTCCAGTGCCGCGTCGAGCAACGCCGCTCGCCGCTGCGCCCGCCGCTGCGCCGCGGTGATCCCGCCATATGTCCGCTGGGTCGGCCCATCCGTCGCCCGACCGCCGCCCCTCACGGAATCGCTTCGCGATGCAGTCACGATTCGATTCTGTCACGCTCAATTCTGGCAGAGGCTATTGCCAGATTGTCGAATCTGGCGGATGCTGTTGCCAGATGCTCTCGATGAGGAGGCAGCAATGTCCGAGCCCGGCTATTTCAGCGATCACTCCATGGCCAGGCGGGTGATGAGCAAGCGGGCCGTCGGCCTGACCTACGGCCAGCGCGCCCTGGTCGTCGGCGCGGTCCACCCGCTGCTCTACGTCGGCACCGCGGAGAACACCGAGCACCGGATGACGCCGTACACCCGGCTCGCGCTCACCGGCCATCTCTTCGAGGCCGTGTTCCTCGGCAGCAAGGCGGAGGCGGATCGCGCGCTCGCCTTCACCACGAACAAGCACGCCAAGGTGCGTGGCGCCCTGCCGGAGGACGCCGGGCCGCACCACCCGGCGGGCACCGGCTACTCCGCGCTCGACCCGCACCTGATGTACATGACGATGGCGTTCACCTTCGACTCCGCCGAGGTGATGTACGACCTGCTGGTCCGCACCATGACCGACGGCGAGCGCGAGGGCCTGTACCAGGACTACGTGCGCTGGGCCGAGCTGTTCGGCATGCCCGCGGACGCGGCTCCGGGTAGCTACCCGGAGTTCCGCGAATCCTTCGACGCCTATCTCGCCTCCGACGAGCTGTTCCTCACCGACGAGGCCCGGCTGGTCGGCTCCTATCTGGCCGGACAGCGCGTGCCGTATCCGCAGCGGATGCCGATGCAGCAGGTCACCTCCGCGTTCTTCCTGCTGGTGCAGGGCAGCCTGCCGGCACGGATCCGGCAGCTGTACGGCATGCGCTGGGGACTCGCCGATCAGGTCGCGTATCGGGCGCTCGCGCAGGCCGTGCGCACCGCGCATGTGACGACGCCGCTGGTACCGCCGGTATTGCGGGGCACCCTGGCCGGGCCGAGCGCGCCGGTCTACAAGCTCGTCTCGCGGCGCGAGCACCAGCTGGTCACCAGGGGACGGCCGAGTATGCCCGGGGTCGACCCACGCAACTGGGTGGAGCGAAATCTCGCTTGAACGGCATGGAAAGATCGGGGTATGTCCGTTCCTGCAGAAGCCCCGGCCGCTGAACGCAAGCAGCGCGTCCTTTCCGGGATCCAGCCCACCGGCACCTCGTTCCATCTCGGCAACTACCTTGGGGCGCTGCAGTACTGGGTGACCATGCAGGACGACTACGACGCGCTGTACTTCATCCCGAACCTGCACGCGATCACCGTGCCGCAGGACCCGAAGGCGCTGAAGGCGCAGACCAAGGCCGCCGCCGCGCAGTTGCTCGCGCTCGGCATCGATCCGAAGAAGTCGACGCTGTTCGTGCAGAGCCAGGTGCCCGAGCACGCCGAGCTGGCCTGGGTGCTCAGCTGCATCACCGGCTTCGGCGAGGCCAGCCGGATGACCCAGTTCAAGGACAAGTCGGTCAAGCAGGGCTCGGACAACGCGTCGGTCGGGCTGTTCACCTATCCGGTGCTGATGGCCTCGGACATCCTGCTCTACCGCCCGCACCAGGTGCCGGTCGGCGAGGACCAGCGTCAGCATCTGGAGCTGACCCGAAATCTGGCGCAGCGCTTCAACACCCGGTTCAAGAAGACCTTCGTGGTGCCCGAGGCGCACATCGAGAAGGGCACCGCCAAGATCTACGACCTGCAGGATCCGACCTCGAAGATGAGCAAGTCGGCGTCCAGCGACGCGGGCCTGATCAACCTGCTCGACGATCCGAAGATCACCGCCAAGCGGGTCCGTTCCGCGGTGACCGACACCGAGCGGGAGATCCGCTACGACCCGGAGCAGAAGCCGGGCGTGAGCAACCTGCTGGTGATCCTGAGCTCGCTGTCCGGCAGCCCGATCGTCACGCTGGAAAAGGACTACGCGGGCAAGGGCTACGGCGACCTGAAGTCCGATGTGGCCGACGCGCTGGTCGAATTTGTCACGCCTTTGCAGGCGAAGGTGCGAGAGTACTTGTCGGATCAGGGCGAACTCGACCGTATCCTCGCCGCCGGTGCCGAGCGTGCGCGAGAGATCGCCGGCAACACCCTCGCACAGGTTTACGACCGAGTGGGCCTTCTGGCCCGCTGACGGCCGGCACCTGCGAGATCTCTCCTGAAGGGGCGAACGGTGCAGGTGATCGACAACATCAAGGCCGGGATCGAACGACGGATCCAGGCGCTGCCGTGGCTGGACCATCTGGTGCGCGCGGGCGGGCGGTATCAGCGTCAGCGCGGCGACTACTACGCGGCGGGCATCACGTATTTCACCGTGCTGTCGCTGTTTCCGCTGCTGATGGTCGCCTTCGCGATCGCGGGTTTCGTGCTGTCCAGCAATCCGGACCTGCTCGGCGAGGTGCAGACCAAGATCGTCGACAACATTCCCGGCTCGCTCGGTGAGCAGCTCAACGAGCTGATCGACAAGGCGATCGAGTCGCGCGGCACGGTCGGCGTCATCGGCCTGCTCGCCGGGATCTGGTCCGGGCTCGGCTGGATGGCCAACCTGCGGGCGGCGCTGACCGAGCAGTGGGAGCAGAAGAGCGAGGACCAGAACTGGTTCATGGCCAAGCTGTCCGACCTCGGCGCGCTGCTCGGTCTCGGCCTGGCCTTCGTCGTCTCCCTCGGGCTTTCCGCGCTGGCGTCCAGCACCCTCGGCGCCCGGCTGCTGATCAGCCTCGGCCTGTCGCACCTGCCCGGCGCCCGGCTGCTGCTGGCGCTGGTGTCGATCCTGCTCGGCTTTCTCGCCTCCTGGGCGGTCTTCGCCTGGATCATCGCCCGGCTGCCCCGCGAACCGGTCACCCTGGCCAGCGCGGCCAAGGCGGCCGCCCTGGCCGCGCTGGTCTTCGAGGTGTTCAAGTTCGTCGCCTCGATCTACCTGCAGAAGGTGCTGAGCAGTCCGGCGGGCGCCGCCTTCGGTTCGATCATCGGTCTGATGGTCTTCAGCTACGTCACCTACCGGATCGTCCTGTTCGCCACCGCCTGGGCCGCCACCGCCTCCGACAACGAGCCCGAGGCCGAAATCCCCGCGCCCCCCGCCGCCATCATCGCCCCGCGCACCTCAGCCCGCGAACTCTCCGTCGGCGCGGGAGCCACCTTCTTCGGCGCAGGAGCCCTTGCGGCCCTTGCGCTTTCGACCCTGCGCCGACCGCGCGGCCGGTGAGTGCGAGCTTTCCTCCGGCGCGGGCAGCGGCCGCAGCCATCCTCGATCGTGTCGCCAGTGACTCACTGTTGTCCTCTCCGACATAGGAATTCGTGCAGTTCACGTCGAACTGACACGTGCCATATCGCGCCGTCGCACGGCAGGCAGGGAGTAATCGTCGACGTAATCCGGACCGGCGCCACCCCAGTTGCCGAGCGGTAGATACGCATGGAGCAGCCACCCCGCCAGCAGACGGCCGAAGGACGGGTACTCGCCGTCCTGGAGTCGAACGACCGCGCCGATCCGCTCGATGCCGGGCACCCCGATGTCCACGCCGGGAATTCCAGCCAAGTCAACGCACCCCCTCGCCTGCGGCGACCGCATCCGGTCGACGGAAATCGCCTACACAAGCCATAGACGCAGCGCCGCGCGGAACGGTTCCATGGCCGTGGGGATCGCATGGCGAGAAGGTGCGAGGTCGAACTCGGCGCCGGTGTGCCTGCCGAACGAGGTCGGCTACCGCCGCCGGTTCAGCCGCCGCGCGCCGAGCAGCAGGGCGAGGATCAGGATGACTCCGCCGACGATCCAGACGGTGCGGTTGTCGCCGTGCCCGTCCTCCGCCAGCGGACGCGAGTCCATGTCCTTCGGCGGCGGGGAGGCAAGGGCGGCACCGGGTTTCGACTGCTTGCGATCGGGCTCGGGGAGTTTCCCGACGGACGCGCCGCGGGGGAGGGCGAAGCCGTAGTCGAGGAGCCGGGCCGCCTGGTCGGACGGGCGCAGCGGCCGCACGTCGGCCTTGAGCAGGGTGACCGAGAGGCGACGCCCGTCGCGTTCGGCGGCGGCGACGAAGGTCTGCCTGGCGTCGTCGGTGAAGCCGGTCTTGCCGCCGAGGGCGCCGTCGTAGTCGTAGAGCAGGTGGTTGTCGTTGCCGATGGGGAAGCCGGGGTGGTCTTTGTCCCCCTCGATCTTCGGGTTCGCCGGATAACCGGGGAAGTCGATCTGTTCGGTGTGGATGAACTCGGCGAACAGCGGGATCGTCATGGCCTCGCGGAACAGGACGGACAGGTCGTAGGCCGAGGTGCTCATGCCCGGACCGTCCAGGCCGGACGGGGTGGCGGCGCGAGTATCCAAGGCGCCCAGTGACTTCGCGAGCTCGTTCATCTTCGCGACGGTGGCCGCCTCGCCGCCGAGCTGGGTGGCGATGGCGTGCGCCGCGTCGTTGCCGGAGGCCATGATCAGGCCCTGCATGAGCTGGCGGTTGGTGTAGTGGCCGCCGGGTCCGATGCCGACCCGGGTGCCGTCGGCGTTCGCGTCGTCTTCGGTGCCGATGACCGTCTTGTTCAAATCCAGGGTGCGCAGCGCGATCGTGGCGAGCAGCACCTTGATGGTGCTGGCGGGCCGGTAGCGGCCGTGCGGGTCCTTGGCCGCGAGCACCTCGCCGGTGTCCAGATCCGACAGCTGCCAGGCGGTCGCCGAAATGTCTTGCGGCGCAGCGGGTGCCCCCTTGGGCAGCACCGCGCCGCACTCGCCGAGCCGGCCGCCGCCGACCGGGGGCGTGGGGATGGGCAGGGCGGTCGGCGTCGGCTCGCCGGGCGCGGGGACCTCGGATTCGTCGATCGGCGCGGGCGGCCGCGTCTTCTGCGGGCAACCGTCGGTATTGGGGGTGGTGAACGGCGTCGTCGGTGTGCTCGGCGCCGGCGCGGCGAGCGCCGGAACGGCCGTCCCCGCGATCACCGCCAGGGCGGCCAGCGCGGAACCGAGGCGGAGTGTGGCGCGGCGGCGCGAGTCCCGGATCTTCATCGTTCGCGAGCCTAGCGATTCCACGGCGGGTCGGCCGAATGCACACCGGAGCAGGGTATTGACAGAAGCTACCAAATGAGAGCTACTATCAAAAAGTAGCTTCTATCATTTCGGAGGGTTCATGAAAACAGACGCGACTCGGCGCTGGCTGGCGCTCGGCGCGCTGGCGCTGGCCATGCTGACCATCGGGCTCGACACCACGGTGCTGACCGTGGCGCTGCCCACGCTCGCCGTCGACCTGCACGCGAATACCGCCGCGCTGCAATGGTTCACCGGCGCGTACACGCTCGCGCTGGCCGCGCTGATGCTGCCCGCCGGTGCGCTCGGCGACCGGTACGGCCGCAAGAAGTTCCTGCTCGGCGCGCTGCTGATTTTCGGCGCCGCGTCGCTGGCCTGCGCGTTCGCCGCCTCGTCCGGCCAGCTCATCGCCGCGCGGGTGGTGCTCGGCGTCGGTGCGGCGGCGATGATGCCGCTGTCCATGTCGGTGCTGCCGTCCCTGTTCCCCGAGCCCGCGCAACGGCAACGCGCGCTGACCATCTGGGTGACCGCGACCGCGCTCGGCCTGCCGCTGGGGCCGATCCTCGGCGGTTGGCTGCTGCGGAACTTCTGGTGGGGCTCGGTCTTCCTGATCAACGTGCCGATGGTGATCGTCGGTGCGCTCGCGGTGTTCGCGCTCGTGCCGGAATCGCGCAGTGCGAACCAGCTCCGCGTCGACGTCCCCGGCGTGCTGCTCTCGGCCGCAGGCATGCTCGGTCTCACCTACGGCTTCATCCGGATCGGCGACCTCGGCTGGGGCGATCCGTCGGCCTGGGCCACCGTCGTCGCCGGTGTGCTGCTGCTCGGGGCGTTCGTGCTCTGGCAGCGCAGGACGACGCATCCGCTGATCGATCTCGGGCTGTTCGAGAACGCCGGATTCCGCTGGGGCACGGGGCTTTCCATCGTGGTCAACTTCGCCATGTTCGGCATGTTCTTCACCGTGCCGCAGTATTTCCAGGCGGTGCTCGGCGTGGACGCGCTCGGCAGCGGTCTGCGCTTGCTCCCGCTGATCGGCGGACTGATCGTCGGCAGCAGGCTGGGTGACCGAATCCTGCTGAAGCTGGGCGCCCGATGGCTGCTCGCGCTCGGCTTCGCCCTGCTGGCCGGCGCGCTCGGGCTGGGTGCGACGACCAGCGTGGACAGCGGCTACGGCTTCACCGCGCTGTGGACGACGCTGCTCGGTGCGGGCATGGGTCTGGCGATGCCGACGGCGATGGGCCTGGCGATGGGCGAGCTCACCCCGGAACGTTCGGGTTCGGGTTCGGCATTGATCCAGGCGCTGCGCCAAGCGGGCGGCACCATCGGTGTCGCGATTCTGGGCACGGTGCTGGCCACGCAGTACCGCTCGGACCTCGGCGCGCTGAACCGCGATCCGATCTCCGACGGGGTGAACTCGGGCGTCGCGGCGGCGCACCAGCTCGGCGACCCGGCGGTGCTGCACCAGGTGCAGAACGCGTTCGTCGGCGGGATGGCCGCGATGCTGTGGGTCTGCGCGGCCCTGTGTGCCGCGGCGGCGGTGCTCGCCGCCGTCGTCATCCGGGCGAAGCGCCCGGTCGAGCCGGTGCCGGCGCCGCTGGAGGCCGCCGGTGGCGCCATCCGGCCTGCCGATCGGTCAGAATCGACTCATGTCGGTTGAATTGTCCGGAGAAGAGCCAGCCGTGCACGGTCTGCGCGAGCGGAAGAAGGAGCGGACCCGCCGGACGATTCGCGAAGAAGCGTTCCGGCTGTTCCGCGAGCAGGGATACAGCGACACCACGGTCGAGCAGATCGCGGCCGCGGCCGACGTGTCGCCGAGCACCTTCTTCCGCTACTTCCCGACCAAGGAGCAACTGGTGCTCGCCGACGACATGGACCCGTTGCTGATCGCGGCGGTCCGGGCGCAGCCGCCCGACCTCGCGCCGCTGACCGCCCTGCGTAACGCGATCACGGAGGTTTTCACCACGCTGCCCGCCTCGGCGCTGGCCTTCGAGCAGGAACGGCAGGCGCTGGTCTATCACGTGCCCGAGCTGCGTTCGGCCATCGGCCGGGAGATGGAACGCAACATCGAGATGGTCGCCTCCATGATGGCCGAACGCGTCGGCGGTTCCGCCCGCGACTTCGATATCCGGGTGCTGGCCGGCGCGTTGACCGGCGCGGGCCTGGCCATCGCGCGCGTCTCGCCGATCAATCTCGACAACATCGGCCGGATGCTGGATCTGCTGGAAGCCGGGCTGCCGATCGGCAGGGAGTGGACCGGCGAGCAGGGTTGACTATCCGGCTCGCCGGGTGAAAGCTACTGCGCCCCGGCGGCACTCGAATGCCGCAACCGGTCCGGCGTCTCGTCGTCCATCGTCGCGAAGAAGCCGCCGACCACGTCCTCGATCTCGGCGATCGACTCGGCGCAGTACAGGATCGGCTGGTAGTGGGTGATGTCGTAGACGGCGGTGCCCATCGCGGCGACGTCGAGCGGCCGCAGGTCGGCCGTGCGGAACTCCTCGATCTCGCCGTAGGAGGACAGCAATCCCGCACCGTAGCAACGGACTTCGCCCGCCTCCCGGACTACGCCGAACTCCATCGAGAACCAGAAGACGTTGGCGAGGAACTTCAGCGCCTGCTCGGTCTCCAGCCGGCCGACCGCCGCGCCGACCGCCTCGTAGATGGCGGCGAAGCGGGGGCTGGCGATCTGATTGGCGTGGCCGATGATCTCGTGGATGGCGTCGGGCTCGGGGGTGTACAGCGGCGCCGAGTGGTGCCGGATGTACTGGGTGGAGTGGAAGGTCCGGTCCGCGAACGAGCCGAAGAACTGGCGCAGCGGCACCAGGCCCGCGGCCGGCGCGTAGCGGAATCCGCTCAGCGGCACCAGCGCCCCCGAGACCTCGTTCAACTGCGGAATGTGATCCTCGGGCAGGGCGAGCCTGGCCGCGGCCTCCAGCACCTCGGCACAGGCGTAGGTCTGGTGCTTGCGCGCCAGCTCGGCCGAGGCGATCCGCCAGACCTGCTGCTCCTCGGCGGTGTAGTCGATCTGCGGAACCGGTTTGCCCGGTGCGTAATCGAGCGCGAGCGCGGCGATGGCGTTGCGACGGGCCCGGTAGTCCGCGTCGTGCACGCCGGGGTGCTCGTCGCTGAGGTGGACGGTCACATCGCCGTCGCCGGACCGGGTCACCGGTGAGTACAGCTGCGCTTCGGTGAACATACGTCGATGCAAGCACCGCTCGAGCCTGTCGACAACAAAAGCCTTCGCAGCTTGGCAAACTGTCTAGCTGACTGTCCTTTGCTGTGCAATTACCGGCATCCGGCGACGGATTCCGGCGACGAGCTGACCAGTGGCCGCCGACCGCCGCCGTGAATTCGCCGACGCTGTCCCGATTTGCCGGACATAAGCGCGCGCGATGGCGCAAAATGGCGAATGTACTTAGGAGGACGCATGAAATCCGTGCGGATCGATCTCGACCAGAAGTTGCTCGCCGCCGCGGCCGCCGTGCTGGGCACCTCGACGAGCAATGCCACGATCAACGAGGCACTGCGCCGGATCGTCGTCCACGAGCGTCAGCTACGTCACCTCGAAAAGCTGGCCGCCAACTCGTTGTTCGCGTTGCCCGCGCCGGAGGTCGTCGTCGTCGACGGATAGCGCAGCGGCTCACGATTTCGCGCACCGCAGGCCGTCGGCCGGCGGGGTCAGATCGATCAGATACCTCAGCACGGGTTCGTCGACGCAGGCGATGCCCTCGAAGGCCGCGCCGTGCTGGGTGCCCTCGTAGGTGATCAACGCAGCGCCAAGGGTTTTGGCGAGGGTGACGCCGCCGGGATACGGCGTCGCCGGATCCCCGGTCGCCGCGACGACCACGAGCTTCGGCAGGCCGGTCACCTTGGGCACGTGCGGCTGGGCGGTCGGCGGGACCGGCCAGAACGCGCAGGCATCCAGCGGAGCCTGGTTGTCGGTGTCGACCAGCCCGTCGTCGAAAGCCGGAGCGGCGCTACGGGATCGGCGGGCGATGTCGGCGGCCACGGCGCGGTCGGTCACCCGGATCTCCTCCAGGCAGAGCACCGCGCGGTGCACGTCGTCGGCGGAGGCGTCCTGGTACGCGCTCGCCTCGCCGAGCAGCACCTCACTGCGGCCCTTGGCGAGATCGGTCAAACCCTTGGTCAGGTCGGGCCAGGACGAGGGGTGGTAGAGCGAGGCGATGGTCGCGGTGGTGACGGTGCCGTAGTCGAGCCCGCGGACCGGGTGCTGGATCAGCGGGTTGACCAGCGCGCGGTAGTTCTCGGTGGCCTTCTTCGGATCGGTGCCGAGCGGACAGTCCGGCGCCTTGGCGCAGTCGGCGGCATAGGCGTCGAAGGCCTGCTGGAAGCCGGCTGCGGTGATCACCTCGTCGCCGATGTTCGTGGTGGGGTCGACGGGGGCGTCCAGGACCATCGCACGCACCCGCTCCGGGAACAGCTCGGCATAGGTCGAGCCGAGGCGGGTGCCGTAGGAACCGCCGAAGTAGGTCAGCTTCTGCTCACCCAGCACGGCCCGGACGACGTCCATGTCGCGGGCGACGTCGACGGTGCCGACGTGCCCGAGCAGCGTCAGCCCGGTGCGGCGCGCACATGAGTTCGCGTAGTCCTCGTTCTCCTCCTCGATCTGGTCGATCTCGGCGAGCGGGTCGGTGCGGCCGAGCACCCGCTGACCCGTCGCGTACTCCGCGGCCGAGCGGCAGCTGACCCGCGGGGTGGAGGCGCCGAGCCCGCGCACGTCCATCCCGATCAGGTCGAGATGTTCGGCCAGCGGCGACTTCGCCAGCGCGCGCGGCAAACTCAGTCCCGGCGCGCCGGGGCCGCCGGGGTTGGTCAGCAGCGACGCGACCTTGGTGCCGGTGGCGCGCAGCCGGGAGATGGCGATCCGGGCGGTGTCGCCGTCGGGCCTGCCGTAGTCGATCGGCACCGTCACCCGCGCGCATTCGATCCCGGCCGCGCCGAGTTCCGCGCCGCCCGGATAGTCCGAGCACGCGCCCCAGTCCAGGGTTTGCTGGTAGTACCGATCGAGGGTCGGGACCGGCGGCGCCACGGCGTCCTTGTCGCTGGTGCACGCCGTCATCAGCAGCGTGACCGCGGCGCACACCGCGGGTAACAGAGCGCCGCGCCTCGGTGCCGCGGTTGCCTTGCGCGGTATGAACATTGAGCTGCCCCTGACTCGATCGACGCTCCCAGTGTGCCCGACCCGCGCCGATTCGCAATCGGCAGGACCGGACAACTCGGGCGGCCCCGCGGTCGCGGGCAACATGTCGGTAGGGCCTGGCACACTCCGTGGCACTGTCGCCGTGACCAAGGGGTGGAACGATGCCGGTTTCGCTTATCGATGTACCCGTCGAGCAACGCCCGCGTGAGCGGTTGCTCGCGCTCGGACCGCACGCGCTCAGCGATGTCGAATTGCTGGCCTTGCTGTTACGGCACGGCAGGCCCGGCGCCAGCGCGCTCGACCTCGCGGTGGAGCTACTCGTCGAACACGGCGGGCTGGCCGGATTGGCGGCGGCCCGGCCCGAGGAGCTGTCCAGCCGGGCCGGCGTCGGGGTGGCGAAGGCGGCGGCCCTGATCGCGGCGTTCCACCTCGGTTCCCGGGCCCGCGGCGACACCGGCACCCCCGTGCGCCTCGGCGCCGCGTCGGATGTCGCCGCCGTGGCCAGGCCGCTGTTCACCGGCGCCAGGGTCGAGCGGCTGCTGGTACTGGTGTGCGACGCGCAGAATCAGTTGCGGCGCAAGGTGTTCGTCGCCGAGGGCGCGGTCGATCAGGTCGCGGTGCCGATCCGCGAAATCCTGAATACCGTGCTGCGCAACGACGGTCGCGCCTTCGCCGTCGTGCACAACCACCCCTCCGGCGACCCGACCCCGAGCCTGGACGACCGCCGGGCCACCACCCTGCTCGCCGAGGCCGCGCGCACCGTCGGCCTGCGCTTCCTCGACCACGTGGTGATCGCGGGCGAGGCCTGGTCCAGCGCGCCCGCCAGCACCAGCCACTATTGATCCGGGCGGGTGCGGCAGCGGTGGAGCTTCACCCTTCCGCCGTCGGCAAGGGGTTCGGGCAGAACGTGCGTCTGCTCGGACCTCGGGCCGGGAATCCGGCTAACGCGGGGCGTTGTCGGTCGGGCCTGCGGTGGCGCCTGGATCGGGGGCTGCGGCAGGCCTGTCGGGTTGTGTGGCCGGCGTTGTCCCCGGGATCCCATCCTGCACAACGAAACTCGCTCGTGTGTGGATGGGGGCGCCGGGGCGGCGGATGTAGGGGACGACGCGGAAGTCGTTGCGTAACAGGGTGTGGTCGAGTTCGACGCGGACGTAGCCGCGTTGGGCGTTGAAGAACGCGAGGTCGGGGTTGGCGGCGAGCAGGTTGCGGCCGGAGTCGGTCAAGTCGGCGCCGTCGCCCGCGCTGGAGATCGAGGTGCCGATGAATTCCGCTGCCACGACCGGTGATTCGGGATCAGCGAAGTCGCGGCGCAGGTTGCCGGCGACGTTCTGGTGCCGGTCTCCGGTGATCACGACGAGGTTGGGCACCTCGCGGTCGGCGGCCGCGCCGAGCACTGCGTTGCGGTCGGCCACGTAGCCGTCCCAGGAGTCGGTGCCGACGGCGAGGGTCGGGCCCGCGTCCTGATCGGACTGGCCCATCGACACCTGGTTGCCGAGGATCTGCCAGCGGGCCGGCGAGCCGGCGAATCCGTCGATCAGCCAATCTCGTTGCCGTGCACCCAATATCGTGCGATCGGGATCGAGCCGGGCGGTGCAGTCGACGACCGTGTTGCCGTCGCCGCAGGCCTGCTTGTCTCGGTACTGCCTGGTGTCGAGCATGGTGATCTCGGCCAGGTCGCCGAAGGCGTAGCGGCGGTGCAGGTGAATATCCGGCCCGGACGGCAGCTGCGCGATGCGCAGCGGCTGGTGCTCGTACATCGCCTGGAACGCGGCGGCCTTGCGACGGCGGAAGAGCGCGGGAATGCGGTGGATGTCGAATCCGAGCCCGGGGGAGTCGCCCGCCCAGTTGTTGTCCACCTCGTGATCGTCCATGGTGACCAGCCAGGGGAAGGCGGCGTGCGCGGCCTGCAGCGGCTGTTCGGCTTTGGCCTGCGCGTAGCGGAGTCGATAGCCGGGCAGGTCGACGGCCTCGGTCCGGAACTGGGGCTCCTCCACCACTCCCTTGCGACCTTGCGTCCAGCTGCGCTCGTAGATGTAGTCCCCGAGGTGTACGACGAGATCGAGGTCCTCGGCACTCATGTGCTGGTAGGCGGTGTAGTAGCCGGAACTCCAGGACTGGCAGGAGGCGAATGCGAATCGCATGCGCGCGGTGGGCCGCCCGGGTAACGGAGCCGTGCGAGTCCGGCCGACCGGGGACAGCACCGATCCCGCCCGGAACCGATAGAAGTACCAGCGGTCCGGCTCCAGCCCGCTGACCTCCGGGTGCACGCTGTGCGCCAGCTCGCGCGTGGCGACCGCCGACCCGCGGGTCACCACCTGCCGGAAGTTCTCGTCATGCGCGACTTCGTATTCCACGGTCACCGGGTGTAACGGCATGCCGCCCAGGCCATCCGGCGCGAACGGGTCCGGCGCCAGCCTGGTCCACAACACCACGCCGTCCGCGGTCGGGTCGCCGGACGCGACGCCGAGGCTGAACGGATCGTCGGACCAGTGCGGCACCCGGAACCGCCCGCTGCTCGCCGTCGCTGCCCCCACCAGCACCGCAGCGGAGCCTGCGCCACCGAATCTCAGCAGTTGCCGACGAGACAGACCCATACGTCAGGGTATATCGCGCGGCGACGCGGAACCGGTGCGCTGCTCGTGCACCCACCGGTGCGGCCAGGCAGTGAGCGTTTGCGACATCAGCATGAGCTAACAGAAGATTGGAACGCTCGTCTTCGGCCCGTAGCGTTGCTTTCGCGTAGCCGATAGCGAGTGATGGGACCGACATGACCATGGAGATAGGCGTAATCCTGCCGACCTCGACCCCCGACCCTGAGCAGCCGATCCTGGGCGACGTGCGGGCCAGTGCCCGATTCGCCGAGGAGCTCGGGCTCGATTCGATCTGGTCCACCGATCACCTGATCGCGACCGCACCGATGCTGGACAGCACCGTCACGCTGGCCACCGCCGCCGCGGTGACCGACCGGATCGGTATCGGTTACAACGTGCTGTTGCTGGCCCTGCGCCCGGTCGCCTGGGCGGCCAAGCAGATCAGCACGCTGCACACCCTGTCCGGCAACCGGCTCGTGGTCGGTGTCGGCACCGGGAATCCGGCGCACGGCGACATCGGCTGGCGGGCCGCCGGCGCCGCGTTCGAGGGGCGCGGCCGGCGCACCGACGAGGCGTTGCGGGTGCTGCCCGGTCTCGTCACCGGACAGCCGACCACGCTGCCCGACGGGCTCGAGGTGACCCTGGCTCCCGGCTCGGCGATGCCGCCGATCCTGGTCGGCGGCAACAGCACTCGGGCGCGGCGCCGGGCCGCCACCTACGCGGACGGGTGGATCACCATTCAGTCCGATCCGGCGCAACTGACGAAGGATATCGCCGAGCTTCAGGAGTTCGCCGCGCAGCACGAGCGTGCACCACTGCCGGTCACCGTGCTGGCGACCGGGCTGTCGTCGGACGTCGGCGAGGCCGTCGAGCAGGTGTCCGCGTATGCGGCCCAGGGTGTTTCGCGGGTGATCACGCTCCCGACCGGTGCGGACTGGCGGCGCGGTTATGAGTACGCCGCGAAAGTCCGTGCGGCGCTGTAGATCTGATACCCCGGCGGCTGCCTGCATTCGTTCGGCGGCCTTTGTGCTTTTCTGTAAAGGTCTGGCGCGCTACAAGATTCGAGACAGATAGCGAAGTCGAGGGGGCGTTGGGCCCGTGGCGAGGGTGGTCGCTTGCGTCGACAGAGAGCGTGCGATCGGTGCCGAGCCGGTCTTGGTCGAGGTCGTCCTGCTATGCCACCCACGGGCACCAGGTCGACATGAAGCACATTCGCGTATTCGATCAACGGGTCGGCGGGCCCAGCTTCAGCGGGCGGTATCCGGGATCGGCCGACTCGCTGTTCGTACCGGTGCCTTTCGTGGTGCCGGTGTCGGTGCGCTCGGCCTTGGTGGTGCCTGCGCGGGTGGTTTCGTCGCCCGCGACCGGTGACGCCGCGCTCAGCGACGCCATTCCCGCACTGCCGGTTGCTATTCCGGCGGCGATACCGGCGCCGAGGGCGACCCCGAACGGGACCGCGGCGACGCTGCCGGTGCCGAGCATGGCACTGCCGGTACCGGCCAGCGCGGCGAACGGTGCGGCGGCGGCCCCCGCGCCGGCCAGGCTCGCGCTGCCGGTGCCCGCGGCGGCGCTGCCCGCGCCGAGCACCGCCAACGGTGTGCCGAGACCGCCGCTGGCGACGCTGCCCGAGGCGCCGGCGGCGGCGCTACCGGTACCGAGGAACGCGGCACCCGTGCCGAGCACAACGCCGAGCGGCGCGAGTGCGGCGCTGCCGGTGCCGGCCGCCGCACTGCCGCTGCCGAGGAACGCCGCCCACGGTGCGGCGGCGACGCTGCCGGTGCCGAGCATGGCGCTGCCGGTGCCGATCAGGCCGGCCAAGCCGAGGCCGAAGGCCGCGCCACCCATGCCGAGCGGGCCCGCGGTATCGACGAGGCCCGGGTAGAGCAGGGTGTTGAGCACCGTGCGGTGCGGACCGGCCGAGCCGCGCGCGTTCGTGGCGACGACGGCCGAGGTCACCTGTGCGGTCGCGCAATTGTGGTGTGGCCCGGCGCCGGTCGGCGCCGATGCCGTCGCGGCCGCGGCGACCAGTGCGGGGCAGGTCAGCATGGTCGCGGCGATGGCCGTTCGGAACACGTACATGGGGTTAGCGCCTTCCTCCCGAGCCACGCGCGACGGATAGTCGGGGCGCGGCCGACGATGTGTGCGGCAACCTGGAGAGCACGTCCAAGATCAACTTACCGGCAACCGGCTCGGATTGATGGCAATTGGCTATCGAGAGCAGCGACAGGCCGGTTTCCGGCGTGCCCGCTACTGTCCAGCGCATGGGAATCACGCTCAGCCAAGCCACCATCGCTCTGCTCGATGCCAAGAATTACGCGGTGCTCGCCACGATCAACGCCGACGGCAGCCCGCAGACCTCCGCGATGTGGGTACTCAGGGACGGCGATGACCTGTTGTTCTCCACCCTGGAAGGGCGGCTCAAGTACCGGAACATGCTGCGCGACCCGCGGGTCAGCGTGACCGTGATCGACTCCGCCGACGGCGAGAGCTACGTCGAGCTGCGGGGCACGGCGACCGTCGTGCCCGACGTCGATCTCGAGGTAGGCCACCGGTTGTCGTGGAAGTACGACGGTAAGGACCATGCGCTGCCCGGCGAAGGCCACGTTCGGGTGGCGGTCCGGGTCGAGGTGGAGAAGGCGACCGGGTACGCGGCCTGACCGCTCCGGTGCGGCGTCGTCCTCGGGCGGATACGGATCGCCACTAGGGTGGCTCGGCATGGACACCGCTGCGATCGCACCGTCGACGGCCGTGCCCGCAGCGCGTCCGAGTTCGGTGCCGGTGCGCGTCCGGTACCGCCTCGGCCGGTCGCCGGTTGTCGTCGCGGCGGTGTGCTTGATCGTGCTGCAACTGGCGCTGCGCGGCTGGGTGGCGGGCAGCGGTTATTTCTACTGGGATGACCTGATCCTGGTTGGCCGGGCGGCCAGGTATCCGCTGTTCTCCGCGGATCTGCTGTTGCACGACCACGACGGGCATTTCATGCCGCTCGCCTTCGCCACCGCCTGGTTGACCACGAAGGCGGCGCCGCTGGTGTGGGCGGTGCCGGTGATCTCGTTGCTGGTCGGACAGCTCGCGGTGTCGCTGTCGGTGCTGCGCATGTTGCGCGTGCTGGTCGGCGACCGGTGGGCGCTGCTGCTTCCGCTGACGTTCTTCCTGTTCTCCCCGGTCACACTTCCGGCGTTCGCCTGGTGGTCGGCCGCGTTGAACGCGCTGCCGCTGCAATTCGCGCTCGCCTGGGTCATCGGTGACGCGCTGCTGCTGGTGCGCACCGGACGGCAGCGATACGTGCTGTCCGGAATGGTCGTGCTCACCGTGGCGCTGTTGTTCTTCGAGAAGTCGGTGATCATCCCGTTCGTCGCGTTCGCCGTCGCGGTGCTCGCGCACTATGTCGACGGGCGGGACTCCGCCGTCCGGGTGGTGGCGCGGCGTGGTGTGCGGCTGTGGGTGGGGTCGGGCCTGGTGCTGCTCTGCTGGTTGGCGGCGTATCTGGCGGTGGTCGGCGTCTCCGGGGTGCACAACAACCCGCAGGGCATGCGGGACTGGTTGCCCAACGCGACCTCGCTCGGCGTGGTGCCCGCGCTGGTCGGCGGGCCGTGGCGGTGGGAGCGCTGGCTGCCCGCCGCGCCGTGGGCCGACCCGCCCGCCGCGGCCGTGGTCGTCGCCTGGATCGTGCTGATTTCGGTTGTGGCACTGTCGATTTACGCGCGACGCCGGGTGTGGCCGCTCTGGGTGCTCGCCGTCGCCTATGTGCTGGTGATGCAGCTGCCGGTGGCGCTGGTGCGCGGCGGGCCGAATACCGCGGCCGAACTCATGCAGTCGCTGCGCTATTTCGCCGACCTCGGCGTGACCTTGTCCGTCGTCGGTGCGTTGATCGTGCGCGCGAGTCCGCGAACGACGAGGTGGTTGCCCGGCCGCCGGATCGCGATACCGGTGCTGGCGCTGTTCGTCGTGAGCAGCCTGTTCTCCACCTACACCTTCGTTCGGTCCTGGAGTCCGAGCCCGACCAAGACCTATCTGGCGAACGTGAAACCGGCCCTGGATCGTTGGGACGGCGCGCCACTGCTGGAGCAGGAGGTCCCTTGGGACGTCCTGAACCCCTTGGCCTACCCGCAGAACCTGACCCCGCAGGTCCTCGCCCCGATCGCCGCACCGGGCACCTTCGCCGATTCGACCCCGCACCTGCGCATGATCACCGACGCGGGCACGATCGTCGAAGCCCAGGTCTGGTGGAACCGACGCATCCTTCCTGGCCCAGATCCCGACTGCGGCTACCGAATCCGCACCGCCGACCCACTCCCGATCGCCCTCGACGGCCCCATGCTCGACCACGAATGGACCGCCCAACTCAACTACCTGGCCGGCAGCGACGGCCAGCTGTCCGTCGCCATGGAACACGGCAGGTTCGTCACGGTCCCCGTCCACAAGGGCCTCAGTACAGTCTTCGTCCGCCTGGTAGGCAGCGGCTCCACCCTCCGAATCGCCTCCCGCACCCCAGAACTCACGCTCTGCCTGGGCTCCGGCCCGGTCGGCGTAGCCTCCTACGACAACTGATCCGGCCCGACACCCCGCGAACGACGAAGGCCGCCCTCATCTTTCGATGCAGGCGGCCTTCGGGTGCCGGGAGGTCAGCGGGCGAAGAGCAGGGCGCGCTTGACTTCTTGGATGGCCTTGGTGACTTCGATGCCGCGGGGGCACGCGTCGGTGCAGTTGAAGGTGGTGCGGCAGCGCCAGACTCCCTCGACGTCGTTGAGGATGTCGAGGCGCTCGCGGGCGCCTTCGTCGCGGCTGTCGAAGATGAAGCGGTGCGCGTTCACGATCGCGGCCGGGCCGAAGTAGCTGCCGTCGCTCCAGTACACGGGGCAGGAGGTGGTGCAGCAGGCGCACAGGATGCACTTGGTGGTGTCGTCGAAGCGGGCCCGGTCGGCCTGGCTCTGGATGCGCTCGCGGGTCGGCTCGTTACCCGAGGTCATCAGGTAGGGCTTCACCGCGCGGAACGCGTCGAAGAACGGCTCCATGTTCACCACGAGGTCCTTCTCCACGGGCAGGCCGCGGATCGGCTCGACGGTGATCGTGAGGGCCTTGTCGCCCTTGGGCAGCATGTCCTTCATCAGCACCTTGCAGGCCAGCCGGTTCACCCCGTTGATCCGCATCGCGTCGGAACCGCACACACCGTGCGCGCAGGAGCGCCGGAAGGTGAGCGTGCCGTCCAGGTAGGACTTGATGTAGATGAGCACGTTGAGGAAGCGGTCCGTGGGCAGGACCGGTACCTGGAACGACTCCCAGTGCGCGCCCTTGTCGTCCTCCGGATTGAACCGGGCGACCTTGACCGTGACCATCACCGAGCCCTCGGGGATCGGCGCGGGCTTGGCCGGGGGTGTCTCGAGTACAGCAGTCATCAGTACTTACGCTCCATCGGCTCGTAACGGGTCTGCACCACCGGCTTGAAGTCGAGGCGGATGTCCGAGATGAGATCCGGGCTCTCCTTGTAGGCCATCGTGTGCCGCATGAAGTTCACGTCGTCGCGGTCCGGGTAGTCCTCGCGGGCGTGGCCGCCGCGCGATTCCTTGCGGTTGAGCGCCCCGACGACGGTGACTTCGGCCAGCTCGAGCAGGAAGCCGAGCTCGACGGCCTCGAGCAGGTCGCTGTTGTAGCGCTTGCCCTTGTCCTGCACCGTGATCCGGCTGTAGCGCTCCTTGAGCACGTGGATGTCGGTGAGGGCTTGCTTGAGCGTGTCCTCGGTGCGGAACACGGCGGCGTTCATGTCCATCGTGTACTGCAGCTCGGTGCGGATGTCGGCCACCCGCTCGTTGCCGTGGTCGGACAGGATCAGCTCCAGCCAGTCCTGCACCATCCGCGCCGGGTTCTCCGGCATCTCCACGAACTCGGTGCGGTGCGCGTACTCCGCGGCGGCGATGCCCGCGCGCCGCCCGAACACGTTGATGTCCAGCAGCGAGTTGGTGCCGAGGCGGTTGGAGCCGTGCACCGAGACGCACGCGCATTCGCCCGCCGCGTAGAGGCCGGGCACCACGTCGGTGTTGTTGCGCAGCACCTCGCCGCGGATCTTGGTGGGGATGCCGCCCATCACGTAGTGACAGGTCGGCATGACCGGGACCAGCTCGGTCACCGGGTCGACACCGAGGTAGGTGCGGGCGAATTCGGTGATGTCGGGCAGTTTTTCCTCGAGCACGTCCGCGCCGAGGTGGGTCACGTCGATGTAGACGTAGTCCTTGTTCGGTCCGGCGCCGCGGCCCTCGAGCACCTCGAGCACCATCGAGCGGGCGACGATGTCACGCGGCGCGAGGTCCTTGATGGTCGGCGCGTAACGCTCCATGAACCGCTCGCCGCTGGCGTTGCGCAGGATGCCGCCCTCACCGCGGACGGCCTCCGAGATCAGGATGCCGAGCCCGGCCAGGCCTGTCGGGTGGAACTGGTGGAACTCCATGTCCTCCAGCGGCAGACCCTTGCGGAACACGATCGCCATGCCGTCGCCGGTCAGCGTGTGCGCGTTCGAGGTGGTCTTGTACATCCGGCCCGAGCCGCCGGTGGCGAACACGATCGACTTCGCGTGGAACACGTGGATCTCGCCGGTGGCCAGCTCGTAGGCGACCACGCCGGTCGCGACCTGGCCGCGGTCGGTCTCGGTCATCACCAGGTCGAGCACGTAGAACTCGTTGTAGAACTCCACGTCGTGCTTGACGCAGTTCTGGTAAAGGGTCTGCAGGATCATGTGACCGGTGCGGTCGGCGGCATAACACGCCCGGCGCACCGGCGCCTTGCCGTGGTCGCGGGTGTGCCCGCCGAAGCGGCGCTGGTCGATCTTGCCCTCGGGCGTCCGGTTGAACGGCAGGCCCATCTTCTCCAGGTCCATCACCGCGTCGATGGCCTCCTTGGCCATGATCTCGGCGGCATCCTGGTCGACCAGGTAGTCGCCACCCTTGACGGTGTCGAAGGTGTGCCATTCCCAGTTGTCTTCTTCGACGTTCGCCAACGCGGCGCACATGCCACCCTGCGCCGCGCCGGTGTGGCTGCGGGTCGGGTACAGCTTGGTCAGCACGGCGGTACGCGCCCGGGGCCCGGCCTCGATCGCCGCGCGCATGCCGGCGCCACCGGCGCCGACGATCACGACATCGTAGCGATGCTCCTGAATCCGCGAGTCACTCATCGAGTTGACCTGTTCCTAACTGATGTTGGGGTCGAAGGTGAAAATGACGTAGGTGCCGACGGCCAGGATCAGGATCATCGAGATGGCCAGCAGCGTGTTCAGCCAGAACCGGGTCGAGTCCTTGCGGGAGTAGTCCGCGATGACCGTGCGCAGGCCGTTGCCGCCGTGCAGCTGCGCCAGCCACAGCATGCTCAGGTCCCACAGCTGCCAGAACGGGCTGGCCCAGCGGCCGGCCACGAAGCCGAAGTTCAGCCGCTTCACGCCGCCGTCGAGCAGCAGCATGATCGACATGTGGCCGAGCACGAGAATGATCAGCAGCAGGCCGGAGAAGCGCATGAACAGCCACGCGTACTTCTCGAAGTTGCCGTTCGCGCGCATGCGCGGCGAGCGCGGGTTGTCCAGGCTCGCGGGCCGGTCATAGGACTTACCGAGAACGGGTGCGGTCATCTCAGTGCTCCGTGAACAGGTAGAAGAACTGGCGCCCGATCGCGGGAACAGCCAGCAGGAACCAGATCGCGAGAATGATCCACAGCATCAGGCGCTGGTACTTCGGGCCCTTGGCCCAGAAGTCGACCAGGATGACCCGGACGCCGTTGAGCGCGTGGAAAAGCACGCAGACGACCAGGCCCATTTCCATCAGCGCGACGATGGGGCTCTTGTAGGTCTCGATCGCCCGGTTGTAGGTATCCGGGCTGACCCGGACCAGTGCGGTGTCCAAGACGTGCACGAAGAGGAAGAAGAAGATGGTGACACCGGTGATCCGGTGCAGCGCCCAGGACCACATCCCGGGGTCGCCTCGGTACAGCGTCTTCCGCTTCGGCTGGGCCGGAGCTTCTATCGTGGTCATAGAGTGCGGTGCCTCCAACGTCGTTGATGGACCCGGTTCGTTGATCCGAGGCCGGCTGCGTTGGGCGCAAATGCCCAGGTGGCTGCGCTGCGGCCCGCTGCCGGGAACCTGAACCGATCTGTTCTGGACTCTAATCCTCTAGGTTTGCCGGAACTAATTCGGCGTGCCGTGCGTTGCGCTACAGTCTTGCGGGTTAGGTTTACCTTTCTTGATACGTGAAGGGTTCCTCAGGGGGTCCCGCGCGGCCAGTTTCGGCTTGTTCCAGAAGAGGTTCCCGATGTCGCAAATCGACTGGAAATCCCTGCACGACAACGCGATTCAAGTTATGCGCAACGCCTATGCGCCATACTCGCGGTTTCCGGTCGGCGCGGCGGCGCTCAGCGCCGACGGCCGAATTGTGCGCGGGTGCAATGTGGAAAATGTCTCATACGGTTTGGGCCTGTGCGCCGAATGTGTACTCGTCGGTAACTTGCATTCGGATGGTGGCGGACGCTTGGTGGCCATCTCGGTCACCGATTCTCGCGGCGAAATCCTGATGCCCTGCGGCCGCTGCCGCCAACTCCTCTACGAACACGGCGGACCCGACCTGTTGGTCGATCACAAGGACGGCCCCGTCCCCCTGAGCGCCTTGCTGCCCGACGCCTTCGGCCCGGACGACCTAGGTGCCGGACAGGTCTGAGCGAGCGCTCACAGATCCGCCTCGAGTGCCGCGTCGATCTCGGCCCCGGTCGCATGGGTGATCGGCGGGAACGGAATCGGCGGAATCCCTAGCCGTTCCATCACCAAGGCCATGCCGCGTCCTAACTGGTTCACGCTGTCGATCAGCCGACCGGTCTCGATCCTGGAGCCGGCGCAAGCCCGGGTGAGTTTGTAGAGCGACTCGCCATGAGTGTCCTCGATGTCGGTGACTCGGGTTTCGAGCCTTTGGACGCGGCGGTCGATATGGATGGATGTCATTGCTGCCCCCTAGCCCCTCGAACGATTGATGCGGAGAGGCTATCGAACCCCACCGACAAGAACCAGCCGCATTGTCGATCTCGTGCCAGACTGGCGAATGTGACGGCACTGGACGCGGTTTCGATCATCACGACCAAGCGGGACGGCGGCGAGCTGTCGGACGCGCAGATCGACTGGGTGGTCGATGGATTCACCCGCGGGACGGTGGCCGACGAGCAGATGTCGGCGCTGGCGATGGCGATCGTGTGGCGCGGGATGACGCGGCGGGAGACGGCGCGGTGGACCGGCGCGATGATCGCCTCGGGCAGCCGGCTGGACTTCACCGACCTGCCGCGGCCGACCGTGGACAAGCATTCCACCGGCGGGGTGGGGGACAAGATCACGCTGCCGTTGGCGCCGCTGGTCGCCGCGTGCGGCGCCGCGGTGCCGCAGCTGTCCGGGCGCGGGCTCGGGCACACCGGCGGCACGCTGGACAAGCTCGAAGCCATTCCCGGGTGGCAGGCGGATGTCTCGGTGCCCCGGATGCGCGAGATCCTCGCCGATCCCGCGATCGGCGCGGTGGTGTGCGCGGCGGGCGCCGATCTCGCGCCGGCCGACAAGCGGCTGTACGCGCTGCGCGACGTCACCGGCACGGTCGAATCCATCCCGCTGATCGCCAGTTCGATCATGAGCAAGAAGATCGCCGAGGGCACCGCGGCGCTGCTGCTCGATGTGAAGGTCGGCGCGGGCGCGTTCCTGAAGACCCTGGACGGGGCCCGCGAATTGGCTACGGCCATGGTCGGATTGGGCACCGACGCGGGGGTGCGCACGGTCGCCCTGCTGACCGCGATGGACACCCCGCTCGGCCGCACCGCGGGCAACGCCCTGGAGGTCGCCGAGTCGGTCGAGGTGCTGGCCGGTGGCGGCCCGGCCGACATCGTTGAGCTGACCATCACGCTGGCGCGCGAGATGGTCGCCCTGGCCGGACTCGACATCGATCCCGCCGAGGTGCTGGCCGACGGGCGGGCGATGGACCAGTGGCGCGCGATGATTCACGCGCAGGGCGGCGACCCGGACGCACCGCTGCCGACGGCGAAGCACACCGAGATCGTGCGGGCCGAGCGCGACGGCGTGCTCACCCGCCTGGACGCGATGGGCGTCGGCATCGCCGCCTGGCGCCTCGGCGCGGGCCGGGCCAGGCAGGGCGATCCGGTCCAGGCCGGCGCCGGCATCGAAATGCACGCCAAGCCAGGCGATTCGGTGACCGCAGGGCAACCGCTGCTCACGTTGCACACCGACACCCCGGACGCATTCGCCGGCGCTCGGGCCGCACTGGTCGATTCCTTCGCAATCGGCGAGTCCACCGAAAAGCCCGCCACCCCGTTGGTGCTCGGCCGCATCGAAGCCTGATTTACCTGCGCCGATCGAATCAGCTTGCCGCGCAACATCTGCGGCGGTGCGCATAGACGGCGAAGGTGGAGCGGATCGGCGATGCTGAGCGCAACTTTGTGCTCCGCCCCGCATCCATCCAGGTGGCGACGCGCGCGAATTGGTTCAGCGCGCAGAATCGTGTGCCGAGCGGCACGGCGATGTCGTGCTGTGCGATACCGCACAGATCTGCCGTTGACACCGGGCAGCGGGGCGCGTGGGTGTCCAGGTGTGGCCGGGCACAGGGTGACTCGGCAACGAGATGGTTGCCACTTGCGCACTCGGGTGCCGTTCGGGCCCGGTGCGGCTACCGTCGTTACATGACTGGACCGACCGCATTGACCCTTGCCTCGATCCGACAGGCGCCAAAAGCGCTGCTGCACGACCACCTCGACGGTGGTCTACGGCCCGCGACAGTGCTGGAGCTGGCCGCCGAGTGCGGTTACGCGGACCTACCCGCCGACGACGAGGCGGCGCTGGCCGCCTGGTTCCGGGACGCGGCCGACAGTGGATCGCTGGAACTGTATCTGGAGACCTTCGCGCATACCGTGGCCGTCATGCAGACGCCGGAGGGCCTGCGCCGGGTCGCCCGCGAATGCGCCGAGGATCTGTCCTTGGACGGCGTGGTGTACGCCGAGGTGCGCTTCGCGCCCGAGCAGCATCTGGAACGCGGGCTCACCCTCGACGAGGTGGTCGAGCACACCCTGGAAGGTTTCCGGGAGGGCGAGGCCGCCGCCGCCGCGGCGGGGCGACCGATCGTGGTCACCTGCCTGCTCACCGCCATGCGGCACGCGGCCCGCTCGCGCGAGATCGCCGAGCTGACCGTGCGTTTCCGCGATCGCGGCGTCGGCGGCTTCGACATCGCGGGCGCGGAGGCCGGGTTCCCGCCCAGCCGACACCTGGACGCGTTCGAGTACATGCGCGCCAACAGCGCGCACTTCACCATTCACGCGGGCGAGGCGTTCGGCCTGCCGTCGATCCACGAGGCGCTGGCGTTCTGCGGCTGCGACCGGCTCGGGCACGGCGTGCGGATCACCGACGACATCAGCGTGCCCGGCGCGATCGAGGACGCGCGCCTCGGGCTGGTCGCGAACTACGTGCGCGACATGCGAATTCCGCTCGAGCTCTGTCCGTCGTCGAACGTGCAGACCGGCGCGGTGCCGTCGCTGGACAAGCACCCGTTCGACCTGCTGGCCCGGCTGCGCTTCCGGGTCACGGTGAACACGGACAACCGGCTGATGAGCGACACCAGCATGAGCCAGGAAATGCTCAAGCTGGTCGACACGTTCGGCTACGGCTGGAGTGATCTGGAGCGCTTCACCATCAACGCGATGAAGTCGGCGTTCATCCCGTTCCCGGAGCGGCTGCGCATCATCGACAACATCATCAAGCCCGGGTACGCGGTACTGCTCGGCTAGCGAACCGGCCGGCGCGACCGGTTCCCCGTGAGCCACGTCTCGTCCGCCGGACGGGGCGGGGGGACCGGGGCGCCGGTTCGCTAGCGTGGGTGCGCATGGCGACATTGCACATCCCCAGTCGGTTCAACGGGCCGCCCGATTCGGGCAACGGCGGCTACGTCGGTGGGCTGCTCGCCGAGCAGCACGGGGACGGCGCCGTGACGGTGATCCTGCGCAGCCCGCCGCCGCTGGACACCCCGCTGGAGGTTCGGGACGGCAGCCTCTATGACGGCGACACCCTGCTCGCGGAATCCCGTAGTGGCGAATTCGCCCGGGACACACCCGAATCCGTGCCGTTCGCGACCGCGTCCAGCGCGGCGAGCTCCTACCAGAGCAACGAGATGTTCGCGTCCTGCTTCGTCTGCGGCACCGCCCGCACGGACGGGCTGCGCATCGAGGCGGGGGCGGTCGGCGCAGGCCGGGTGGCCGCACCGTGGATCCCCGACGATTCGCTCCCGCTCGGCGCCGCCGTCCTGTGGGCCGCGATGGACTGCCCCGGCGGCTGGTCGCTGCCCGACATGTTCGACCGCCCTGCCCTGCTCGGCTCGATGACCGCGGCCGTGCACGGCCTTCCCGAGGTCGGCGAACCGTGCGTGGTCATCGGCGAGAACCACGGCGAACAAGGCCGGAAGTCGTTCTCGTCCACCGCCGTCTACGGTGCCGACGACCGTCTGCTCGGCCGGGCCGAGCAGATCTGGATCCGGCTGAAGTAGGTCGCTTACTGCTGGTTGAGCCGGGCCTCGAAGTTGCGCTCGAGGTCCCGCCAGGACTGGGCCTCCGCGGTGAACGGCGGGTTCGGCGCCATCCGGCTCGGGTCCGGGTTGAGCAGGTACGAGACGTACCAGCCGAGCGGATTCGATTGGGCCAGAGCCTGTTCCACGGTATCGTCGCCGGCGTAGTCGGCGGCGTCGGTGAACAGCTCGACCGCCAGATCGAGCTGCTCGATGTCGACCGCCTCCGGACCCTCGGCCAGGTCGTCCGCGAGCCCGGGCAGCACGTAGACGTTCTCGTCGGTGACCTCGACCTCGAGCGAACCGTCCACCGCGGCGGTCTGCACGTCGGCGAACGTGCTCACCCGGGACAGGTCGTGTTCGTGATCGTCGGCCAGGTACCTGGCCAGGGCGCGCTCCGAGGTGAACACCGTGATGGTGTTGTCGGTGCCGAGGAAGATCGGCTCGTCGTCGAGGTAGCAGCGCAGGGTGAAGTAGGTGCCGTCGGAGGCGATGATCTTGACCGGGTCGATGCCGACCTCGTGCCAGAACGAATCGTCTTCTTCCTCTTCCTCGTCCTCGTCGTCCGCGTCGAGGTCGACCGGCTCGAACTCGTCCTCCTCGTTGTCCGCGGCATCGTCGGCGTCGACCACGTTCTCCTCGGCGGCCAGCAGCTCCGCCTCGGCGACGGCGACGGCTTCCGCGTCGACATCGGGGGTGTGCACGACGGAGTCGATGGCGTCGAGGACGTCGTCCCAGCCCTTGGCGATGGCGGCGCCGATCTGGTCCCAGAGTTCCTCGCCGTCGCGCCCGATGAACGCGTTGATCCCGCCGGGCAGCGCGCCGAGCACCGGATGCGACCCGAAGAACTTGGTCACCGTCTCCAGCTCGCACACCTCGCCGATGTTGCGGACCATGCCGAGGGTGTCTTCCAGCTCGGCGATGGTGTCCACGTCGGGCTCGCCCGCGGCCAGCTCCGGCACCGCGACCAGATCGAAGGAGAAGTTCTCCTCCGGCTCCAGTTCCACCGCCGACAGCCCGGCGACGACCTTCCATGCCGGATGCTCTACGAGGTCGTTGTCGGAGTTGGTCCGGATGAACGCGGCCAGCTCAGCAACGGTCTCGAAACCGTAGAGGGAGTCCTCGTGTCCGAGGAACGCCTCCCACTCGTCGTCACCGTCTCGCCAGCGCGGTGCCCACAGGGTGACGAGATCGCCGTCGGTCAGGCCGAGCTCGATCGGGACGATGTCTCCAGAAGCCATGTGCGGAAGCCTATCGACCTTCCGCGTCAGGCACTATCCGGCCCGCCCCCAATGGTCCCTTTGGCGTCGTCCGCCGCGGGAACGAATGACTCGTTCAGTGTCGCAACGACCTTCGAGCGCTGGTTGCCCGCGTCCTCCGCGGCCTGCCTGCACGCCCAGACGATCAGCTGTCCGACCTCGGCCGGTGCCAGCGAGGTGACCGTCTCCGCGAGGCTCAGCGCGACCAGTGCGCCGTCGCTGTCCACCTCGACGGTGACCGAGCCGTCCTCGGTGGTGTGACGTCCGCGCACCTGCTTGAGGCCGTACAGCGCGGCCTCGAGTGCCTCCAGCTTCTGCGTCGCGTTGGCGACCAGGGCGTCCATTTCCGCGCTCATGCCTGCGCCTCGCCGGTGTTCGGCTCCGGCATGAGTGCGGGGGCAGCTGTGCTCATTGTTCGCTCGCTCCGCTCGCTCATACTGGCCTCATCCAGGTCGTCGGTCCGGTGTCCGCGTCGTCGATCCGGTCCAGCTCGTCCACCGCGGCCTGGCGGGTGGGCAGGCCGAGCCGGTCCAGGATGTCGGCGGGCATGCCCGCCTCGGCCAGCAGCTCGCGCCGGCGCGCCTTCGCGGCGACGGTGGAGCGCTTGGTCAGCCGCAGGATCTCGTTCGCGAGACTCTGTGCGCCGTAACGATATTCGCTGCGCTCGAACTTGATTTCCACCGGCATGCCCTGATCCGTGGCGCGCACCGAGATGGTGCCCGACCGGTTCGTGCTGCTCGCGACAGTGACATTGGGAACCGCGGGTTGCTGCGGGTTTGTCATGTTGTCGGCCTATAGAAGCCGTGGAAGCCCATTCCTGAGTTCTCCGTTCGAATCGAGCTGATCTGGACCGGGTCGCCGGCCTCGACGAATTGTCCGTTGCCGATCACCATGGCGACGTGGCCGTCCCAGATGGCCAGATCGCCGGGCATGAGGTCGCCGGGGGAGACCGAGGTGCCGGTCGCCTGGTCGGCGGCCAGCCGGGGCAGGTCGACGCCGGCCTCGCCGTAGGCGTATTTGGTCAGGCCGCTGCAATCCAGGCCGGCGCCAGGGGTGTTGCCGCCCCAGACGTACGGGGTGCCGACCGCGCTGATCGCGGACCGGACCGCGGTGGCCGCCTTCTCGTTCGGCGCCTCCACCGTGCTGCCGTCGGGCAGGGTGATCTTCACGCCCTTGCCGTCGCTCGGCAGGCCGGACGAACCGGTGTCGATCTTCGGCGTGCTCGGCGAACTCGGGGTGCCGGCGGTGCTTTTCGACGAGGTCGAGGTCGTCGACGGGATCGCCGACATCGCGGTGCTCATCAGGCTGCTCGCCATCGAGCCGACGCCGCTGAGCCCGCTGGTCGCGGTCGAGGCGAGCTGTTGCACACCGGCGGTGGTGACGGCGGGGGTGCCGGCCAGCGAGGTAGTGGGCGGCGCCGGGGTGAGATCGGTCATGGAGGCGGTGTGCGTGCCGAGTTCGTTCTGCACCCGGCCGACCACGTTGAGCGCCTGCCCGAGATGGTCGATCGCGGAACCGACGATCATCGTCAGCCCGGCCGGGGTGGCCAGGGCGGGGCCCGCGCTCGCCGCGGTGTTCACGAACGACTGGGCGATGCCGACCAGGTCCTTCTGGCCCGATTCGACCTCGGCCGCGGCCTGGCTCACCACGGTAGCCATGTCGTTGCCGCGGTCGGAAATGGTGGCCGCGGAGGTCTGCACCCGCAGCGCCTTCGCGGTCGCGGCGTCGGCGGCCTGGCCGTCCCACGCGGTGTTCATGCTGTTGATGCCGTCACGGCCGAGCTGATGGATCTGGTCGACGGCCGTGGACGTGCTGCGCAGCGCGTCGGAGGGGCCGCCGGTCGGCAGCACGCCCGAGCCGAAGCTCTCCAGCAGGTCGAAGATCGGCTGGGCCAGCGCGTTCAGATCGATCACGGGCTCACCCGTCCAATTCGGTGGCCACGCTCTGCAGCGATCCGGCGTGGTTCAGGTCGGTCTCGGTGAGCACCGTGGCGGCGCCGGTGGTGGCTACTCCCATGCTGGTCAGCACCGCCGAGAGCTGGCCGATCGAGGCCACGTGCCCCGCGTGCGCGGCGGCGTAGGCGGCCATGAAATCGCCGCCGATCAACCCCATGATCGGGCCGAGCAGCGCCGGCTCCGCCGCGACCGCGCTGGCCCCGGCCGAAGCCATTTCCCCGGCCATCACATGGGCGGTCGCGCCATAGGCTGCGATGCCCTCGGTGTCCGCCGACATCTTCCGCATCAGAGCTTCCCCCATCTGTTGTTCCCAGGCAGAGTACGTCATTCACTTGGTTCGACGCGCCCTCTTCCCGTTCGGTTCCCCCCGATGCGAAAAAAGTTTCGGGTGGAGCCTGGGCGGTGGGTCCACGGGTCACTTTATCGTTCCCTCATGCGTACTCACACCGTGGACCATCCGCTCGCCGCCGCCCTGTTGACCACGATGCGAGACGAGCGAACCGCCAATCCCGCCTTCCGCTCGGCACTGCGCGATCTCACCCGGATCCTGATCTACGAAGCGCTGCGCGACGCACCGGTCCGGCACTTCGAGATCACCACTCCGGTGCGGCCGACCGAGGGCACCCGGCTGGACCGGCCGCCGCTGCTGGTGCCGGTGCTGCGGGCCGGCCTCGGCATGCTCGACGTGGCCGCCGAGCTGATCCCGGATGCCCGGATCGGTTTCGTCGGCATCGCCCGCGACGAGGAATCCCACCAGCCGGCGCCGTACATGGAATCGCTGCCCGCCGACCTGGCCGGGCTGCCCGTCTACGTGCTCGACCCGATGCTGGCCACCGGCGGCTCGATGCTGCACACCCTCGAACTCCTGACCGCCCGCGGCGCCACCGACATCACCGCGGTCTGCGTCGTCGCGGCACCCGAAGGCGTTGCCGCACTGACTGATTCAGGTCATCCGGTAAATCTCGTCACGGCGGCCGTCGACCTCGGCCTGAACGAGAACGCCTACATCGTCCCCGGCCTCGGCGACGCGGGCGACCGCCAATTCGGCCCGCGCTAGGCGGCGCGCGACCGGCTCCCGCCTGCGCTGTTCACCCGTCTTCGGACCGGGTGAACAGCTCGAGGTGGGAGCACTCCACGCAGCGATAGGCGTCGACCAGCCAGTGCGCGCGGCCGGTTCGTTTGGCGCCCCAGAAGCCGATTTCCAGCGGACCCTCGACCCAGCGGGCATGGCCGCGTGAACTGTCGCCGGAGTCCTCGATGTAGCCGCGGAACATGCCCTCGCTGCCGCAGTGGGTACAGTGCATCGCCGTCATCATCTGATGATGCCTGGCTGTTCAGAGCCCCTGGCAGTATTCGCGCAATGCGGAAAGGTGCTGTCCCGCGGTTGTCCTGGCGGCGGGCAGCCCGGCGGCCGACCCGACGGGTGTCACCACCTCGAGATAGCACTTGAGTTTGGGCTCGGTGCCGGACGGACGGACCACGATGCGGGCGGTGGCGCCCTCGAAAATCAGTGCGTCGGTACGCATGCGGCCGCGGACCTGGAGCAGGTCGGTGAACTTGACCGCCTCGCCGGCGATCGCGTCCGGTGGGTTCGCGCGCAGCCGGGCCACCACGTCCGCGGCGGCGGCCGCCGAATCCAGCCGCAGCGACACCTGATCGGTGCTGTGCAGGCCGAACTCGACCGCGTAGTCGTCGAGCTGGTCGGTCAGGGTGCGGCCCGCCGACTTCAGCCGGGCGACCAGGTCAGCGGTCAGCACGGCCGCCGAGATGCCGTCCTTGTCCCGGACGGTGGCCGGGTCGACGCAGTGCCCGATCGCCTCCTCGTAGGCGTAGACCAGGCCGTCGCCGGCCCGGGCCAGCCATTTGAAGCCGGTGAGCGTCTCCGCGTACCCGGCGCCGCGGGCGGGGGCGAGCTTGGACAGCAGTCGCGAGGACACGATCGTGGTGGCCACCAGCGCGTCCGGCGGTGCGGTGCGCAGCACACAGTCGCCGAGCAGCACGCCGGTCTCGTCGCCGCGCAGCATGCGCCAGGTGTTGTCCGGCAACGGGATTCCCACCGCGCAGCGGTCGGCGTCCGGGTCGACGGCGATGGCCACGTCCGCGCCGATCCGGGCGGCGAGGGCCAGCAGCAGATCGGTCGCGCCGGGCTCCTCCGGGTTCGGGAAGGCGACGGTGGGGAAGTCGGGATCGGGTGCGAATTGCTCCTCGACCACGTGCACGTCGGTGAATCCGGCCGCGGCGAGCGCCTCGACGACCAGGTCACCGCCGACGCCGTGCAGCGGGGTCATGGCGATCCGAATCGCGGAGCGCGCGCCCGCGCCGCCGATCGTCGCGGGCAGCGACGCCACCCGTTTCAGGTAGCGCCGCACCACGTCGTCGTCGGCCGGGTCGACCGGCGTGCGGGCGACCGGCTCGGTGACTGCGTCGATGCATCGTTCGATCTCGGTGTCGGCCGGCGCCAGCAGCTGTGCGCCGCCGTCGAGATAGACCTTGTATCCGTTGTCGGCCGCGGGATTATGCGACGCGGTGATCTGCACGCCCGCGATCGCGCCGAGCTCGCGCACCGCGTACGCGACCACCGGCGTGGGCAGCGGGCGCGGCAACAACGTCACCGGAAAGCCCGCCGCGGCAAAGATTTCCGCCGTCGCGGTGGCGAATTCGGCGGAACCGTGCCTGGCGTCGCGGCCGACGATCACCGTTCCGCCACCGAGGCACCGCCCGCGCAGCCAGTCGACGATGCCGGCGGTGGCCCTGGTCACCGTCGTCACGTTCATGCCGTCCGGACCGTCCTGCACCGGTCCCCGCAGGCCTGCGGTGCCGAAGCGCAGCATCTACACCCGTTCCAGCACGCCGCGCAGCAGCTTGCCCAATCGCGGTGCGGCGGCATGACCTTCGGCCAGCACCTCGGCGTGCGAGAGATGCCCGCCGGTGACGCCCGCGGCCAGGTTGGTGACCAACGAGATGCCGAGCACCCGGGCGCCGAGCGCGCGGCAGGCGATGGCCTCCAGCACCGTGGACATGCCGACCAGGTCGGCGCCCATGGTGCGCAGCATCCGGATCTCGGCCGGGGTCTCGTACTGCGGCCCGGTCAGGCCGGCGTACACGCCCTCGGTCAGGGTGGGGTCGATTTCCTTTGCCAGGGAACGCAATTCGGGATCCCAGGCGTCGACCAGGTCGACGAAGGTGGCGCCGGTGAGCGGGGTGCGCCCGGTGAGGTTCAGGTGATCGTTGATCAGCACCGGCTCGCCGACCCGCAGTCCCGCGCGGATGCCGCCCGCGGCGTTGGTGAGCAGCACGATCTGCGCACCGGCCGCGATGGCCGCGGCGACCGGATGCACCACGTCGGCGGGCTGGTAGCCCTCGTACAGATGCTGACGGCCCATGAGCAGCAGCACGGGCGTGTCACCGACGGTCACCGAGTGCACCATGCCGCCGTGTCCCTGCGCGCTCGGCGTGCCGAACCCGGGCAGCTCCGGCATCGGCACCGACGCGACCGGCGTGCCGATCTCCGCGGCCGCCTCCTGCCAGCCCGAGCCGAGCACCACCGCGACCCGGTGACGCGGCACTCCAGTACGTTCGGCGATCGCCTCGGCGGCCTGTTCGGCAAGCATGGGGATCACTGTATTGGATTGCGCCGCCTGGGGCTCCGGGTGTGCGCGACCTTCGTCGCCGTCCGCGCGCGGGTCCGTTCGGCCGGCAGCCGGGCCGCGAGCGGCTGTCGAAGGCGTCGTGCGCGGTGGTTGCGGTCCGCGCCGGTGGCGGACGAACCGGAGGTAGGGGCCCCGGTGTGAGATTGCTACCCGCGAGTAGGAGTGCCGCCGCCTGCCGGATATTCTGCACCCATGCCGTATCTGGAACGTGAAGGGGATGTGTTCGTCGTCTACCTCGGAAGCGAGGGACAGACGGACAGCGAGAACCGCTTCCACCCGGACTGGATCGACGAATTCCACGGCCTGCTGGACAAGGTCGAGGACTCCGACGGCCCGGCCGCGCTGGTCACCGTGGCGACCGGCAAGTTCTACAGCAACGGCCTCGACACCGACTGGCTGTTCGGCAATCTGGACAAGTCGCACGGCTACCTGGACCGCGTGCACTCGCTGTACACCCGGTTGCTGCAGTTCCCGATGCCGACCGTCGCCGCGATGAACGGCCACGCGTTCGGTGCGGGCGCCATGCTGGCCACCGCGCACGACTTCCGGGTGATGCGTGCCGACCGGGGCTTCTACTGCCTGCCCGAGGTGCACCTGGGCATGCCGTTCACCGTCGGGATGAACGCCCTGCTCACCGAGCGGCTGAGCAACCAGGTCTGCGTGCAGGCGATGACCACGGGCTACCGCTACCCGGCCGACGAGGCGATCGCCGCGGGCATCGTCGACGGCAAAGCCGACGCGGAGTCGTTGCTGGCGACCGCGGTGGCCAAGGCCGCGGCACTGGCGAGCAACCGCAAGCCGAACCTGCCGGTGATCAAGCGCGCGCTGCACGCCAAGGCGCTGGCCGGTCTTGCGGTGCCGACCACGCCGGAAAACCTCGCCTTCGCCACGGGCTAGCCGGACGGCCGTTCGGTCGGTTCGGCACCCCGGAACGCGGTGCCTCGCGGTTCGCTGGACGGATATGCGGTGCGCTCGGTTTGCGGCCGAGTGTAAGACTGTGTTCCATGCCACCACCGCGCAGCGGGCACCAGGATTCGCGCATCGACGATGACGTCGCGCGCGCCGATGCCATGCGGCAGTCGGACGCGGCGATCAAGTCCGCGCTCGACCAGCTGATCGATCTTTCGCACTCGATTCACGCCGAACCGGAGCTCGCGTTCGAGGAGACCAGGAGCGTCGCGAAGATCATCGCGCCGCTCGCCGAACGCGGCTTCGAGGTCGCCACCGGCGTGGCCGAATTGCCGACCGCGTTCCGCGCGAGCTTCGGCAGCGGCCCCCTCACCGTCGGCATCTGCGCGGAGTACGACGCGCTGCCCGGCATGGGACATGCCTGCGGGCACAACATCATTGCCGCGTCGGCGGTCGGCGCCGCGCTCGGCCTGGCCGAGGTCGCCGACGCGCTCGGGCTCACCGTGCTGGTGCTCGGCACGCCCGCCGAGGAGAGCGGCGGCGGCAAGGTGCTGATGCTGGAGCGCGGCGTGTTCGACGACGTGGCGATGGCGATGATGGTGCACCCCGGCCCGGCCGACATCGTGGGCGCGCGCTCACTGGCGATGGCCGACCTGTCCATCGTGTTCCACGGCCGCGAGGCGCACGCCAGCGCCGCGCCGGAACTGGGCCGCAACGCGGGCGACGCGGTCACCGTCACCCAGGTAGCTCTCGGATTGCTGCGGCAGCATCTCCAGCCTGGCCAGCAACTTCACGGTATAGTCGGCGATGGTGGCGTGGCCCCCAACATCGTGCCCGGACGTGCGGAACTGCTGTATTACCTACGCGCAGTCGACTCCGCCTCTCTCGACAATCTGATGCGACGAGCGTCGGCGTGTTTCGAGGCCGGTGCCCTTGCGACCGGCTGCACCCAGGAAATCCGGACTGTCGCGCCGACATATACCGAGCTGACGCCCGATCCGGCGTTACTGTTTGCCTACCGCGAGCAGATAACCGGTTTGGGACGAGTGCCGATCGCACCCGAGCTCGAGGCACAGCGGCCGCTCGGAAGCACGGACATGGGCAACGTCACCAACGTCCTTCCGGGCATCCACCCGGTCATCGGCATCGATGCCGGTGGCGCGGTGACGCACCAGCCCGGCTTCGCCGCGGCGAGCGTCAACGCTTCGGCGGATCGTGCGGTTGTCGATGGTGCGCTCGCACTCGCGCGTACCGCGATCACCGCTGCCGGCGATGAAGGACACAGAGACAGGTTGTTGCAACGGCTCGTTCAACGACAGGAGGACATTCGGTGAGTACTACCGGCCGTTCGGCGGAGCGGGCGACGGGAATCGAGGCCGGGGCCTGCGCCCTGGTCGAAGACCCGGCGGACATCGTAATGCCGAGCACCGTAGGAACAGGTTTGGGATCAGTAGAGGGCTGGCTGGCCGAGCACGCGTTAGACCTCGTGCAGTTTCGCCGGCACATCCACGCCAACCCGGAACTCTCCCGCACCGAGTTCGCCACCACCGAATTCGTCTCGTCCTGGCTGATCAAGGCCGGCCTGACGCCGCAGCCGCTGCCCGGCGGCACCGGCCTGATCTGCGACATCGGGCCGGAGGGCCCGCGCATCGGCCTGCGCGCCGACATGGACGCGCTGCCGTTGCAGGAGTTCACCGGCCTGAGCTTCGCCTCCACCGTGCCCGGCGTCTCGCACGCCTGCGGCCACGACGCGCACACCACGATCCTGCTCGGCACGGCGCTCGCGCTGGCCGAGGTGCCGGAACTGCCGGTCGGCGTGCGGCTGGTGTTCCAGCCCGCCGAGGAGGTCATGCCGGGCGGCGCGATCGACGTGGTCGCCACCGGCGCGATGGAGGGTGTGGAGCGGATCTTCGCGCTGCACTGCGACCCGCGACTGGAGGTGGGCCGGGTCGGCATCCGGGTCGGCGCGATCACCTCGGCCGCCGACACGGTCGAGCTGGTGCTGGATTCGCCGGGCGGGCACACCTCGCGCCCGCACCTGACCAGCGACCTGGTCTACGCGATCGGCACCGTGATCACCGGCCTGCCGGGTCTGCTCAGCCGCCGCATCGATCCGCGCACCAGCACGGTCATGGTGTGGGGCGCGGTCAGTGCAGGCAAGGCGCCCAACGCGATTCCACAGACCGGCATGCTCACCGGCACCGTCCGCACCGGCGATCACGCGACCTGGTCGCTGCTGGAGCCGATGGTCCGCGAGATCGTCGACGGCCTGCTCGCGCCGACCGGCGTGCGGTACCAGCTGAACTACCGCCGCGGCGTCCCGCCGGTGGTCAACGACGAGCAGTCCACCCGGATGTTCGAGGACGCGATCCGCAAGATCGGTCCGGACGCGCTGGCCGACACCATGCAATCCGGTGGCGGCGAGGACTTCTCGTGGTACCTGGAGGAGGTGCCCGGCGCGATGGCGCGCCTCGGTGTCTGGTCCGGGCACGGCGAGCAGCTCGACCTGCACCAGCCGACCTTCGACCTGGACGAGCGGGCGCTCGCGGTGGGCGTGCGGGTGCTGACGAACATCGTGCTCAACGCGTAGCGCGCGCTGAGCTTCGAGAACTACGACGTGGTCGGCCCGTTCGGGTCGGCCACGTCGTTCGTCGGTCAGCCGAAGTTGCCGGGACCCACGTTGCGGCTGTTGCGCGTGCGCAGGGAATGTACGTAATCCTCAGGCGCACCGGCCTTTTCGGCCGCGTCCGCGATGACGCCGATGTAGCGGGCCGAGGGCAGGCCGCCCTCGTACGCGTCGAGCACGTACAACCAGGACAGCGTCGGCTCGGCGCCGCTCTCGCTGCGGGTGACGCGCAGCCGGATCTTCTTGTGGATCCCGAAGTCCGAACCCTCCCAGCGGTCCAGCCGCTGTTCGTCTTCCGGCGACACGTCGTAGAGGACGACGAAAACCCGGGAGCCGGGCTCCTCGACCACCGTCGCCAGCGGTCCCTCCCAGCCGATGTCGTCACCAGCGAAGGTGAGCCGCCAGCCCTCCAACCAGCCCGTTCCGGACATGGGCGAGTGCGGACAGCGCTCGAGCATCTGGGTTGAGTCCATGTTGGACCCGTAGGCGGCGTAGATCGGCACCAGAGAAGGGTAGCCAATAACATCGAGGGATCGACTCTATCCCGGCCAGATGCGGTATTCCCGTGGCGCGTTCCGGGCGCGGCGACGGTGTGACCAGGCTCGCCCGATAACGTTGACAGGTACCGGAGATCCCGGTGCGCAACCAGAAGCGGAGGTATCCATGACCCGCATAGCGATCATCGGTGGCGGACCGGCCGGTTACGAGGCGGCGCTGGTGGCGGCCCAGCACGGTGCGTCGGTGACGCTGATCGATAGCGACGGCATCGGCGGGGCTTGTGTGCTCTGGGACTGCGTCCCCTCGAAGACGTTCATCGCCTCCACCGGCGTGCGCACCGACCTGCGCCGCGCCCGCGATCTCGGCATCACCCTCGACCCGAACCAGGCGACCGTGCAGCTGGCCGAGGTGAACGGCCGGGTCAAGGCGCTGGCGCTGGCCCAGTCCTCCGACATCCGGTCCAAGTTGCAGACCGTCGGCGTCACCGTGCTGGCCGGTCGCGCGGAGCTGACCGACGCCTCCACCGGACTGGCCGCGCATCAGATCCTGGCCAAGCTGGCCGACGGCACCGAGGCGACCATCGAGGCCGAGGTTGTGTTGATCGCCACTGGGGCGAGCCCGCGCGTGTTGCCGGGCGCCGAGCCCGACGGTGAGCGGATCCTCAACTGGCGCCAGCTCTACGACTTGGAAGAACTGCCGGAGACCCTGGTGGTCGTCGGTTCCGGCGTCACCGGCGCCGAGTTCGTCTCCGCGTACACCGAAATGGGCGTGCGGGTGCGCCTGGTCTCCAGCCGCGACCGGGTGCTGCCCGGCGAGGACGCCGACGCGGCCCTGGTGCTGGAGGACGCGCTCGCCGAACGCGGCGTCGAGCTGGTGAAGCACGCGCGCGCCGACGCGGTGGAGCGCACCGCCGAGGGCGTGGTGGTCAAGCTGTCCGACGGCCGGACCGTCGCGGGCACGCACGCGCTGATGACCGTCGGCTCCACCCCCAACACCGACGGCCTCGGCCTGGATCGGGTCGGCATCGAACTCGACCGCGGCGGATACCTGCGGGTCGACCGGGTTTCGCGCACCTCGGTGCCCGGCATCTACGCGGCCGGCGACTGCACCGGCCTGCTGCCGCTGGCCTCGGTGGCCGCGATGCAGGGCCGGATCGCGATGTACCACGCGCTCGGCGAGGGCGTCAGCCCGATCCGGCTGAAGACGGTGGCGTCCGCGGTGTTCACCCGCCCGGAGATCGCCACGGTCGGCGTCAGCCAGACCGCCATCGACAACGGCGAGACCCCGGCGCGCACGGTGATGCTGCCGCTGAACACCAACCCGCGGGCCAAGATGTCCGGCCTGCGCCGGGGCTTCGTGAAGATCTTCTGCCGCCCGGCCACCGGCGTGGTCATCGGCGGCGTGGTGGTGGCGCCGATCGCGTCCGAGCTGATCCTGCCGATCGCGCTCGCGGTGCAGAACAACCTGACCGTCAACGACCTGGCCCAGACGTTCTCGGTGTACCCGTCGCTGACCGGTTCGGTGACCGAGGCGGCTCGCCAGCTGATGCGGCACGACGACCTGGACTGATGCCCTTGCCGAGGCAACTGGGGACCGATTTCCGCGCGTCAGCGGCGGCGGTCTGCCGGGGTGGGTTGAATGGTCTTGCGGTTCAGCGCCGTTCGTGCAGCCTGAAGTTTTGATTCACATTGCTCATCAGGTCTACATATGGTTCACTTCCCGCAGAGATGCGATCGGCGGGCGGTCGCGTGGTTCGGTGTTCGGGGGGATGGTTCTTTTCCCAATCGACACGTCGAACGACCTTCGCGTCGTTCGGCGACCGGGCGTCTCGTCAGAGACAACTGAGTGTGGCTGAACTCCAGGTCACACCCGGGAAAGGGAATACGAAAAGTGAAACATCGTAAGCCGAGTCGGGCGCAGCGAGCGATGGCGAGCACCTCGTTGCCACTGGCCGCCGCGGCCGCTGTGGCCTCTCTCTTGGCAGCGCCGGCGGGGGCCGCTCCTGGTGATCCGAGCATTCCACCCACTACCGCACCGCCGAGTCCTTCGCCGGCTCAGCCGGGAGTCGTGAACCCGGAGGCGCCACCGAGTCCGGGCACCGCGACGCCGGGTCCGACCAATCCGCAGCAGCCGCCGAGCCAGCCCGGTGTCACCACGCCGGGACAGCCGGGCGTGAACACGCCGGATCCGGTCATGCCGAATCCGAACAAGGATCCGAAGCTGGCCCAGCCGACCCAGCCGGGGGTCACCACCCCGCGCGTCGCGCCGCTGCCGGTGCCGGGTCAGTCGAATCAGCCGCAGCCTGCGGTCGTGCCGGATCAGCCGGGTGAGCAGAAGCCCGGTCAGCCGGGTGCGGCCACGCCGGCCCAGCCGGGCACCCAGACCACCCCCGGCACGCCGGGTACCCAGACCACGCCGAGCACCCCGGGCACCCAGACCGCGCCGGGCGAGCAGAACAATCAGGCCCAGCAGCCGGAGACGCTGATCCAGCCGCAGCAGCAGCCGCGCTGGCAGTCCCCGCAGCTGCAGGCCGCTCCGCCGGCGCCGGTAGTCGAGATGACCGGTCCGCACCAGGAGATCGGCGCGAACGTCGACGGCGGCGCGGTGCTGCCGGGCTACGTGGCCAACACGCACCACTTCAACAACGAGTCCGGCTACGTCGGCACCATCGGCTACCGCACCCCGGCCGGTGCCGGTGAGGCCGGTGTGTCGGTCGAGTACGTCGACGCCAACACCGTCAAGGTGACCACCTACACCGGTGGCGTCGGCCTGGCCGACAACAAGACGATCTCCGTTTTCGACACCACCCAGGCCAACCTGGCCAAGGCGGCGGTCGAGGACTGGATCAAGGAACAGCCGGGCGGTGCCGCGGCGCTCGAAGCGGCCGCGCAGGTTAAACTTCCGCTGCAGCCGGGCGATCTCGCTCCGCAAACGGTCGATGTGGGTGGTGTCACCACCCAGTGGGGTGGTTCACTCCAGTACTGAGACTGACTGGGGCTGATTCGACGGGTGGGGCGGTCGTTCGCGACCGCCCCATACGCGTGTCTTGGGGAAAGGATTGGGTGTGACCTCCGAGGGTGATCCGAGGGAGAAGGAATCCGACGACCAGTCCGCGTCGGATTTCGGCCCCCCGGTGGGTGAATTCGGCCCGCCTGTCTCAGAATTCGGACCTCCCGTTTCGGAATTCGGTCCGCCGGTCGCGGAATTCGGCCCGCCCATGGGGGATACCGGTCCGCGCTGGCAGACGACGGAGCAGACGGGTGACCATCCCGAACTGGTCTGGCGCCCCGCCGCCGACGCCGGCCCGACCCCGCCGCCTGCCCCGCAGTACCGGGCGCCGGACTCGACGTCGTTCCCCGAACCGCGGCCCACCCCACCGGTTCCGCCGCGGGTGCCGCCGGTCGATCGGGAGCAGGCCGCCGACGCCGACCAGGACTCGTGGTGGACCCGCCCGACCGATACCGGCAGCGTGCCGAAGCCGCCGCCGCTGACCTCGCCGAGCCTGTCCTGGTCGGATGATCCGATCGCCAAGATGCTGACCCCGGCCACGCCGCCGGCCCCGCAGCCCCCGGCGCGGAAGTCCGGATCGCACACCGGGCGCAATGTGCTCGCCGGTCTCCTCGCGGTCGTCATCCTGGTCGGGCTCACGGTGACCGTCATCGTGGTGTCCAAGGGCGGCGGCAACGACACCCCGGCCCCGCCCGTCGCGAGCACGAGTGCCGGGCCGAGTTGCCCGACCAGCATCAGCAAGGACGGCAAGGTGACCGTCGGCAACGGCAACGGCGACACCAACTCCGGGCCCGGCGCGATTCTCGGTTTCCAGTACGCCTTCTACGTGCTGCGCAGCGGGGCGAACGCGCGGAAGTTCGTCGCCGACGACACGCTGAATGTGTCACCCGCGGACGTCATCCAGAAGGGCATCGATGAGCAGGTGCCGAAGGGCACGACGCACTGCTTGAAGATCTCCGAACTCGCCACCGGCACCTACGCGGTGGACCTGCGGGAATTCCGGCCCGACGGGACCGAACAGCTCTATCCGCAGACCATCACCACGGTGGTGCGGGACGGTAAGAACCTGCTGTACTCGATCGACAAGCGCGGTGAGTAGTCTCAGATAGTGAGAAAGTAATTTCATATCTTGGTAGTGCTGTGGGACAGTGAATTCTCGCGTCCCCTGGCGTCCGTTCGGAGGTTTCCATGTCGCCGACCATCCCACCGCTCGCGGCCAAGCTCGGCGGTCTGCAGAGCTCGGCGATCCGTGACCTGCTGAAGCTCACCACGCGCGCGGAGATCATCGGCCTGGCCGGCGGGTTGCCCGATGCGGAGCTGATGCCGCGCGAGCGGATCGCCGTCGCGGCGGACGCCGCGCTGAGCGGTGCGGGCTGCCTGCAATACACCGAGTCGCCGGGCTGGCGGCCGCTGCGCGCGGTGCTCACCGAACGCGAATCGGCTCGGCTGGGCCGGACGGTCGACCTCGACGAGGTCTTCGTGACGCACGGCTCGCAGCAGGCGCTGTCGCTGCTGGCCGAGGTGCTGCTCGACCCCGGTGCGCTGGTCGTTGTCGAGGATCCGGCGTATGTCGGTGCGCTGCAGGTCTTTCGGGCCGCCGGCGCGCGGATCGTCGCGGTGCCGCTCGATGCCGAGGGCATGCGCACCGATGCGCTCGCGGAGCTGCTGGCGCGCGGCGAACGCCCGGCCGTGGTGCACACGGTGAGCAACTTCCATAATCCCGGCGGCGTGACCATGAGCCCGCAGCGGCGCGCTCAGCTCGCGGAACTCGCTGACGCGCACGGCTTCTGGGTGATCGAGGACGACCCGTACGGTGAGCTGTGGTTCGACAATCCCGCGCCCGCGCCGGTGGCGACCTACTCCCGCAACGTGATTCGCCTGTCGAGCGCCTCGAAGATCCTCGCGCCCGCGCTGCGCGTCGGCTGGATGGTCGCCCCGGACCCGGTGTGCCGCGCGGTCGAATTGCTGAAACAGGGTGCGGACCTTTGTGGTTCGGCGCTGACCCAGCAGATCGCCGCCGATCTGCTCGCCGACGAGGCCTGGCTGACCGCGCACGTCGACAACGTCCGCACCGTCTACGGCACCCGCGCGAAAGCCCTGGTGCACGCGGTGCGCACCCGTTTCGGCGAGCGCATCCGGTGCACCGACGCGACCGGCGGCATGTTCGTCTGGGCCGACTTCACCGACGGCACCGACACCCAGGCGCTGTTGCCCCGCGCCCTCGAGGCCGGCGTCGCCTACGTCCCCGGCTCCGCCTTCGCCGTCGACGGCGGCTACCGCGACTCGATGCGCATGTGCTTCACCACCTCCGACGCCGACACCCTGGCCGAGGCCGTCGACCGCCTGGCCCGCGCGGCCGGGTAGTCGGTCGGCTCGGAGCCTCGCGGGCGGACGGATCAGCCGTCGTTGACGCCCGGCTGGAGGCAGTTCGTGATCACCCCACTGGTATCCCCCGCCGGAACGGACGCAGCCGAGCACCACCCCATTGCCGGCGTCCACATAGACCTGTTCCGTCGCACCGGGAATCGAGCACGACTCACCCGCTGGCCGGCACGGGCCAAAGCGCCGGCGGCGAGTGCGGGTACAGGGTCAGTCGGCCCAGTCGTAGGTGCGCTCGACGGCCTTGTTCCAAGACCTCAGGTGTTCGTCGCGGTCCTCGGCGGACATCGTTGGCTCCCAGGTCTTGTCGGCGGCCCAGTTCTCCCGGATGTCGTCGGTGCCGGACCAGTAGTCGACGGCCAGGCCTGCGGCGTAGGCGGCGCCGAGCGCGGTGGTTTCGTTGACCACCGGGCGCACGACGGGCACGTCGAGGATGTCGGACTGGAACTGCATGAGCAGGTCGTTGCCGACCATGCCGCCGTCCACCTTCAGGGTGGTCAGCTCGAGATCGAGGTGTTCGGATTCGGCGTCGGCGCGCATCGCGTCGACCACCTCGCGGGTCTGAAAAGCGGTGGACTCCAGGATGGCTCGCGCCAGATGGGCCTTGTTCACGAACCGGGTGAGCCCGGCGATGACGCCGCGCGCGTCCGGCCGCCAGCGCGGCGCGAACAGCCCGGAGAACGCGGGCACGAAGTAGGCGCCGCCGTTGTCCTCCACGCTGCGGGCCAGCGGTTCGATCTCGTCGGCCGAGGAGATGATGCCCAGGTTGTCCCGGAACCATTGCACCAGTGAGCCGGTCACCGCGATGGACCCTTCCAGCGCGTACACGGCAGGCTCGTCGCCGAGCTGATAGCACACGGTGGTGAGCAGCCCGTGCTTGCTGACCACGGGCGTGGTCCCGGTGTTGAGCAACATGAAATTGCCGGTGCCGTAGGTGTTCTTGGCCTCGCCGGGGGACAGGCAGGCCTGACCGAAGGTGGCCGCCTGCTGGTCGCCGAGGATGCCCGCCACCGGAATGCCCTGCAGCGGGCCGGAGGTGATCTCCGCGTACACCTCGGAGGAGCTACGGATCTCGGGCAGCAGCGACTCCGGCACGCCGAATTCCGCGCAGATCTCCGAATCCCACTGCCGGGTATTCAGATCCATCAGCATGGTGCGCGAGGCGTTGGTGACGTCGGTGATGTGCTCGCCGGTCAGGTTCCACAGCACCCAGCTGTCCATGGTGCCGAAACACAGCTCGCCCGCCTCGGCCCGCTTGCGTGCGCCCTCGACGTTGTCCAGGATCCAGCGCAGCTTGGGCCCGGCGAAGTAGGTGGACAGCGGCAGGCCGGTGCGCTCCTGATAGCGGGTAGGCCCGATGTCGCCGCCGAGTTCGGTGGTCAGCCGGTCGGTGCGGGTGTCCTGCCAGACGATGGCGTGGTGAATCGGCTTGCCGCTGGCGCGATCCCACACCACGGTGGTCTCGCGCTGATTGGTGACGCCGACCGCCGCGATGTCGTCGCTGCTGAGCTGATTCTGCTTCAGCACCTCACCGAGCACGAATTCGGTGTTCTTCCAGATGGTTTCGGCGTCGTGCTCGACCCAGCCCCGTCTCGGGAAGATCTGTTCGTGTTCCCGCTGGGCCACGCCGACGACGCGCCCCTGCCGATCGAAGACGATGCACCGACTCGAGGTCGTGCCCTGGTCGATGGCGGCCACATAGCGACGCATTGGTGCAGGCTACTAAACGCAGAGCCCGCTGGGCCCGATTGCGGCGTTCGCGGGTCCGGGTCGCGGATCACATCGCCGTCCGCGGGCCGCTCGATTAGGGTCGATATCAGTTACCGACGAGTAGTGCCGCACGACACGAGCGAGGCCGTGGTCGAAGAGATCCGCGGCCACTGGCATAGCCTGTAGCCAGAGCAGCTCGATCGAATGCCCGATTAAGACCACTACGTCGTCGACCCGCGGCTGGAGGAGTTCGAGCATGACCAAGAAACCGGAATCCCAGTTCCTCGGTCCGGAGCAGCGCAGGACGGCCTGGGAGCGGTTCGGCAAGGACCACTTCGATGTGGTCGTGATCGGCGGTGGGGTGGTCGGCGCGGGCATCGCGCTGGACGCGGCCACCCGTGGGCTGAAGGTAGCCCTGGTCGAGGCCCGTGACCTCGCCTCCGGCACGTCGAGCCGGTCGTCGAAGATGTTCCACGGCGGCCTGCGCTACCTGGAGCAGCTGGAGTTCGGCCTGGTCCGCGAGGCGCTCAAGGAGCGCGAGCTCGCGATGTCCGCGCTGGCGCCGCACCTGGTGAAGCCGCTGCGCTTCCTCTACCCGCTCACCCACCGCGCGTGGGAGCGTCCGTATGTCGCGGCCGGGCTGATGCTCTACGACACCATGGGCGGCGCCAAATCCGTTCCCGGCCAACGGCATCTGTCCCGGATGGGGGCGCTGCGCCTGGCCCCCGGCCTGAAGCGCAGCGCGCTGATCGGCGGCATCAGCTACTACGACACGGTGGTCGACGACGCCCGTCACACCATGACCGTCGCCCGCACCGCGGCGCACTACGGCGCGGTGATCCGCACCTCCACCCAGGTGGTCGGCTTCCTGCGGGAGGCGGACCGGGTGGTCGGCGTGCAGGTGCGCGACAGCGAGGACGGCCGCACCGCCGACATCCGCGCGCACGTGGTGATCAACTCGACCGGCGTGTGGACCGACGAGGTGCAGGCGCTGGCCCACCAGCGCGGCCATTTCCACGTCCGGGCCTCGAAGGGCGTGCACATCGTGGTGCCGCGCGACCGCATCGTCAGCGACGCCGCGATCATCCTGCGCACCCCGACCTCGGTGCTGTTCGTCATCCCGTGGGGCACGCACTGGATCATCGGCACCACCGACACCGACTGGAACCTCGACCTCGCCCACCCCGCGGCGACCAAGGCCGACATCGACTATCTGCTCGAACGCGTCAACGAGGTGCTGGTCACCCCGCTCACCCACGACGACATCGACGGCGTCTACGCGGGCCTGCGCCCGCTGCTGGCGGGGGAGAGCGACGAGACCTCCAAGCTGTCCCGCGAACACGCCGTCGCGCGTGTCGCGCCGGGTCTGGTCAGCATCGCGGGTGGCAAGTACACCACCTACCGGGTGATGGCCTACGACGCCGTGGACGAGGCGGCGCAGGACATTCCGGCGCGCGTCTCGCCGTCGATCACCCAGAAGGTGCCGCTGCTCGGCGCCGACGGCTATTTCGCGCTGGTCAATCAGACGGTGCAGCTGGCCGAGGAATACGGCGTGCACCCGTACCGGATCAAGCACCTGCTGGACCGCTACGGCGCGCTCATCGACGAGGTGATGGCCATGGCAGACGGCAAACCCGAACTGCTGCAACCCATTACCGCGGCCCCGGCGTACCTGAAGGTGGAGGCGGTGTACGCGGCCGCGGCCGAGGGCGCGCTGCACCTGGACGACATCCTGGCCCGCCGTACCCGCATCTCCATCGAGTTCCCGGACCGCGGCGCGGACTGCGCCGCGGAGGTGGCCGAGCTGGTCGCGCCGATCCTCGGCTGGGACGCCGCCGACATCGAGCGTGAGGTAACGACGTACCGCGCGCGGGTCGAGGCGGAGATCCGTTCGCAGACCCAGCCCGACGACGACTCCGCCGACGCGCTGCGCATCGCGGCCCCGGAACCGCGCCCGGAGATTCTGGAGCCGGTGCCCGCCGACGGCGTGCCGAACAAGGAAGTGCGGCAGGCGAACCGGTAACTCAGGCGAGCCCGGGCGGTGGCAGCGCGATGGTCGCGAGGGTGCCGCCGCCCGGCGCCGGTTCCATGGTCGCGGTGCCGCCGTGCAATTCGGCGATCCACGCCACCAGCGCCAGCCCGATGCCGCTGCCGCGCCCGCCGGTGACCCCGCGCGCGAACGGATTGCTCGACAGCTGCGGGTTCAGTCCCGCGCCGTGATCGCGCACGGTGACCCGCCCCTCCGCGACGTGCACCTCCACCGGCGCACCGGGATTGATCGCGCCGTGCGTGATCGCGTTCTCGATCAGGTTGCGCACCGCCAGGCTCAGCAGGTTCGGGTCGCCGACGACCACCGTGGGACTGCTGTGCACAACGACATTCGCCTTGAACTCCTCGGCGACCGACTCGGTGAGCTGATCGAGCAGCAACTGCACCCGCTCCATCGTCGTCACCCCCGCCTGCATCCTGGCCCGCGCGAGCAGGCCCGCCACGATCCGCTCCATCCGCGTCCCCAGCTCGCCCGCGTCGGCCAGCGCCCGCTCCACCTCGTGCGGGTTGCGCCTGCGCGGGGCGGTGACCAAGCCCAAAGTGGTCAGCGGCGTGCGCAATTCGTGCGCGGCATCGCCGAGGAACCGTTCCTGCTCCTCGACGAGCAGCAGCGCCTGGCGCATGCTGCGCCCCGACAGCGCATGCGCGGCAAGGGCGGACAGCACCACCAGGGTGAGACCGCCGACGACCAGCGCCCACAGCAGCAGCGCCCGATCACGGTCCACCCGGCCGGGATTCGTCCCCGCGATGACGACCGCCCGGGTTGTCGTGTCGTCCCAGAAGATCGGCGCGGCGGCCAGCCGCACCGGGCGGCCCGCGCTGTCGTAGCTGTCCTGGAAGACGATCCCGCCGGCCCGCACGGCGTCGTCGGCCATGGCCTCCGCGCCATTGCTCGGCGGCAGCCAGGAACGCAGGTGCCCGTAGATCTCGCGCCAGTGCCCGTTGTCGTCGTTGGTGACGATCATGACCGCGGTCTCGCCGTTGGCCAGGTCGTCGCGTTCGACCGAGGCGAGGTCGATGGCCTGGGCGTCGGGGTCGAAGTCGACGCTGCGCCACAGCCCGGTCACCACCCGGTCCAGGCCGTTGTCGACCGCGTTGTGGCGCGAGCGGGCGTCGATGGTCGCCGCGAGGACGCCGAGGATGACCAGGCAGGTGGCGGTGATGACGGTGATGAGGGCGGTCAGCAGCCAGCGGGTGCGGCGCAGCCTGGCCACCGCGGGCTGGGGGTTCGCGAAGCGGCCGGGGGCCGTGGCGGTCCCGGGGATCAGCGGGCGGATGGTGCACTTCCGATCATGAAGCCGGTGCCGCGCACGGTCTCGATCACCTGCGGCGGCCCGAGTTTGCGCCGCAGCTGCGCGATCACCGCGTCCACCACGTTCGAGGCGGGCTCGGCCATCTCGTCCCAGCAGCACTCGATGAGCTCGGTGCGCGAGACCACGCTGCCCGCGCGGGTGGCGAGCAGTTCGAGCACGGCGAATTCCTTGGGGGTCAGCGAGCGCAGGATGCCCGCGCGCTGCACGCGGCGGCGCGGCAGGTCGATATCGATATCGCCGAGGACCAGGCGGGCCGGCGCGGGATGTTCGCGCCGGCGGCTCAGCGCGCGCACCCTGGCGGCGAGCTCGGGCAGGGCGAACGGTTTGACCAGATAGTCGTCGGCGCCGTGCTCGAATCCCGCGATCCGGTCGGCCAACCCGTCGCGTGCGGTGAGCATCAGCACCGGCACCCGCTGGCCCGCGGCGCGTTGCGCGGCGACCAGGTGCAGGCCGTCGCCGTCGGGCAGGCCGCGGTCGACGACGAGCACGTCGTAGGTGTTGACGGCGATTTTCAGGTCGGCGTCGGCGAGCCGGTGCGCCAGATCGACGGCGAAGCCTGCCGAGCGCAGCCCGGCGACGACCTCATTGCCAAGACCTTCATCGTCCTCGACCACCAGCACACGCACGAGATCAGAGAATAGGTCATTTCAGACGGGACCGATCCGTCATCCCGGGCGACCGTCGGGATGACGGATCGGCACAGGGCCGGATTGTGGTCCGGCACCGCCGCGATCAGTTGGTGGAGTAGTACAGATCCCACTCACCGGTCGGCGTCTGCTGGCACTCCCACCACTTCCAGTCCGGGTGCGCGGGCGCGTTCGCGCCGTCCGCCCGGCAGGCCGCCTCGGTACCGTAGGTACCGACGTAGATCGTCTCCGCGTTGGCCACCGCCGACCCTCCGGCGACGAGGCCTGCCGAGAGCGCGACGGCCGCGAGCAGGGTGCTGATCTTCATGGTGTTTCCTCTCTCCCTGGCGCGGGATCCGCGCCTGGTGAGTAGAAAACCGAACTGTCCGTGAGATTTTCGTGAGGCAGGGCGATGCCGCAGCTCAGTGCGGTGCTTCCAGTCGCATCGCCCAGCCGACCAGCGAGCGCAGATAGCGCAGCACCAGCTCGTCCGGGTACTGCTCCGGATCGGTGAGGTGCAGCCTGGCCAGCTCCTCCATCGCGGCGAGCAGGATCCGCTCGGTCGGGCCGTCCGGGTCGACGGTGACGCCCGCGTAGCGGGACAGATGCCGCGCGCCGATCGCTCGCGCGTAGGACCGGCCGAGCTCGAGCCGGTCCCGCAGATCGGGTGGGCCGCCGTCGGGCGGGCTGAGGATGATCCGCCAACTGGTCGGCGCGGCATGCAGATAGGCCAGGATGCCGCGGCCGACCTGATCCACCTCGACCGCCTCGGACCAGTCGACGCTGCCGATCCCGGCCAGCGCGATCGCCGACTCCCGGTCGAGCAGCGCGGTGATCAGCCCGGACAGGTCGGTGAACTGCTGATACACCAGCGCACGGGCGACCTGGGACTCACGCGCGACCCGGTCGATGCTGACCGCGCCGAAGCCGTCCGCGGCCACGATGTCGCGCGCGACGTCGAGTAGTTGGGCCCGCCGGTCCGCCGCCGACATCCGGCGCCTCGGCGTCGGCCTACCGGTCGAGGGCTGGGCAACGTATGGGGACGTGGCGCGATCCGTGCTCACCGCACCGACGGTAGCGCAAGCAGCAGGTCGACCGCTTTGGCCGCACTCTGTGCCGCGCTTTCCATGGTCGCGGACCAGTCGGTGGCGGTCCAATCGCCGGCCAGTACCAGCGTCGGCACCGAGGTGCGCTGGCCGGGGCGCAGCGCGTGCGTGCCGACCACCTGGGAGAAGGTCGCCTTCGGCATCCGAACCACGTGTCCCTGAATCACTTTCGCCGTCGCGGCGGCCGGGTAGTAGCGGCGGAGCAGGGCGATCTGCTCGGCGAGGATCTCCTCGTTGGTCTTGCGGATCTGGGCGTAGGCGCCGCTGGTGGTCAGGCAGTAGAGCCAGGCCTGGTCGGTCTTGCGACCGGTCATGCGCTGACGATCGAAGACCTCGTCGATCACGCCGGTGCCGCCGATCAGCGCCTCGAATTCGGCCGTGGTGCCGAGCGGGCGGTCCAGGTACAGGTTGGTGCTGACGATCGGGGTGTAGCCGAGTTTGTCTGCGGCAGCGTAGATTTCGGGATGCTCGGGCAGGTCGTCGAGCAGGCCGTTGATATTGGAGTTGGGCACGGCGCACACCACCGCGTCCGCCGCGACGGTGGTGCCGTCGGCCAGCGCCACCTCGGTGACCCGGCCGTCGGCGATGTGGATTCGCCGGGCGACAGCGCGATGCCGCACCTCGACCCCGTGCCGCGCGAAGACCTTCAGCGCGCCGGTGACGTAGAGCGTGTCCAGGTCGGTGGTCGGATAGCCGATGGTGGCTGGTCGCCGGTGTTTGATGCCGAGGCGGATGCCGGTGGCCATCACGTCGGCGAGCACCTTCGCCGACTCCTGCTGCACCGGCTCGGCGGCGACGCCGAGCGCGAGCCAATCCCACAGTGCCTCACGGGCTTTCGCGGGCATGCCGACGCGGTTGAACCACTGCTCGGTGGTCAGGCCGGGCAGGTCGGCCGGTTGATGCAGACATTGCCAGCCGAGCCGGAGGGTGGCAACGGCGGCGCGGACGCGTTCGATCGGGTTGGCGTCGGGATGCGCGCCGGACAGTGTGCGCAGCGCGCCGAGCCCCTTGGTGCTCATAGTGACGCTGCGGCCGTCGGGCCAGCGCAGCGTGGCATGGTGCGGGAAGGCGACGTATCGGCGGGTGCCGATGCTGGTGAGGTAGCGGAACAGGTGGTCGTAGCCGCTGGCGATCACGTGCTGCCCGTTGTCCGGCGGGTCGTCGACCACGTCGACCCGCATGGCGTGGGTGCGTCCGCCGAGCCGGCCGCGACGTTCCAGCAGGGTGACCCGCTTGCCCGCTTCGGCCAGCCAGACCGCGGCCGCGAGGCCGGCCAATCCGCCGCCGATGACCACGTACCGCCGGGGATCGTCCATGCCGCACTCCTCGCTAACTTACATGTTGTAAGTTAAGGCCGAGGGGGTGGTTCGTCAAGGGCGCGGCGACTCCGAGGAGATCGCCGGGTGCGGCGGCTTCGGCGTCTGGGTGCTCGAATTCGGATGTAGCAGCAGATAACTGAACAGCACGGTGGCCATGGTGGCCAGCGCCGCGAAGAAGAGGCGGTTGGCGATCGCGAGGAGCGGTCGTCTGCCCGATCTCGATACCGTCGTCATGGCCTGCTCCTGTGCTGTGTCGTGACTGCCACGGATGTAGTCGTGCCGAGCGCACCGATCATTAGCAACTGAGTGGCAAATTACAGTGGTGGGCGGGTAATAGCCGGTGGGCACGCCGAGCGGTTGGTCCGATTGCACAATTGATTCGGTGCGGCGAACCAAATGGCTTGGTCGCGCGACGGACTTTCTCGCGGGATTCGGCCGTCGGCGCGAAGTGGTCCGACGTTCAGTTGCCGGGAGCCGGCTGGCACCGGGGGCAGAAGTAGATGCCGCGCTCGCGGTAGGCGATCCGGTCCGAGGCGGGCGCGGGTTCGCCGAACAGCTGCGTCACGATGGTGGTGCCGCAGCGCTGGCAGGGGCGGCGGGCGCGGCCGTAGACCAGTTCGCGCCGTGGGGGTTTGCGCACCGATTCGGTCAGCACCCGGTGGGCCTCGTTCACCAGCGCGAGCAGATCGGGCACCTGACCGACCGGGGTGGCCGGATGGATGCGGCGCAGGAAGCAGATCTCACTGCGAAAGACATTGCCGACGCCGGCCAGGTTCCGTTGATCCAGCAGCGCGCCGCCGATCGACTGCTCCGGATATCGCTCCAGGCGCCGAACCGCCTCGGCCACATCCCAGTCCGGGCCGAGCAGGTCCGGGCCGAGATGGTCGATGACGGTGTGCTCGTCGGCGAGGCGCAGGACCTCCACCTTGCCGAGCGAGAACCCCACGGCCTCCACCTCGTCCGTGCGCAGCACCACCCTGGCGGTCACCCTCGGCTTGGTCCAGCGCTGGCCGCAGTGGAAGATCCGCCAGGTGCCCTCCATTTTCAGGTGGCTGTGGATGGTGACCGTCGGCGTCCGGATGAACAGGTGCTTGCCGTAGCTGCCGATGCTCTCCACGACCTGATCGCGCAGGTCGACGGTCGCGTAGCGCGGCACGCGGAAGTCGCTGGCGGTCAACGTCTTACCGGCCAATGCCGCGCGGAGTCGGGCGGCGGCCAGGTAGACGGTGTCACCCTCGGGCATGGCGTGTCCCTGGCGCGGTCGAACGGGCGCGGTTCATGGGCGGCTCCGCAGGCGCAGTCCGCGGGGCGTCGCGGAGAAGCCCGCCTCGGTCAGGAAGCCCGCGAAGGTGTTGCCGTGCACGGTTTCCCCGTCGACGCGGTCGATGACGAGCGAGTCCACGCGGCGATGGTGCACCAGGTCGGCCAACGCGCGGGCGGCGGCTTGGCGGGCGTCGGGGTCCTCGGTGAAGGTGAGCAGGGTCTTGCCGCCGCGTTCGAGGTAGAGCACCAGCTCGCCGTCGACGAGAACGACCAGCGCCCCGGCCTTCCGGCCGGGTCGATGTCCGCCGTCACCGTCACCTTTCGGCCAGGCCAGGCCGGCGCCGTACGGATTCGCCGGATCGCACGCCGCCAACGCGAGCGCCTGCCCGGTCTGCGGCCTGGTGTCGCCGGGCCGGCTACGTTCGCCGTCGAACGACCGCAGCCGATCCACCACGTCGGTGGTGGAGAACTGGGCGCCGCCGAGCGAATCGATGAAATAGCCACGGCGGCAACGTCCTCGGTCCTCGAACTCGGTGAGCACGCGGTACATCAGCGCGAAACCGCCGGGCACGCCCTCGTTCTGCACCGACCCCCTGGTCAGCACGCCGTAGCGTTCCAGCAGCGTGTCCGCCGTCGCGTGCGCCCGGACGGTGTTGTCCGCTACTCGCTCCGGCAGCAGCGACCAGCGACCGGCTACCGCGGGCGGGCCGGACCGGCTCGGCATGCTCGGGCGCGGCAGATACGCCCGCCCGCGCGGTGCCCGGCGCGGCGTCCGGTGGGCGGTGGTGGTGCGGGCGGTACCCGTGAGCATGGCCCGCACCGGCGCGAACGTGTCACCGGAAACCATTCCGGCCCAGACCAATTCCCACAGCGCCGCCGCCACCGCGGTGTCGTCCAGCAAGCCGGTCGCATCGGAGAGCTGCCGGAAGAAGTACGCGCCACCGCCGTGCGGCACCGGTATCGGGGTCTCCGCGGCGCCGGGGCGGGCGAGGGAGGCGCCGAGCGCGGTGAGCAGATCCAGCTGCACCGCGGACAGTTCGATGTCATCGGGTGGCGTCAGCGTGAACGGGGCCTGGTCGGTGAGATGGAGCGCGACCCAGCCGTCCTTGGTGGTGATCGACCCGTGGCCGGACCACAGGACCTCGCCGGTGGCCATCAGTTCGTCCAGCATGGCGGGGGAGTAGTCCCTGACCCGGGCGGGCAGGATCAGCGACTCCCACGCCGAGGCCGGAATCGGTACGCCCGCAAGCTGTTCCACGACGGTGGCGACGCCGTCGACCCCGCGCAGTTCACCGGTGCCGATGTGCTGCCAGGCCGGCAGGAACCGGCCGAAGGTGGCCGTCGAGACCGGCTCGACCTCGTGCCGCGCGGCGGCGAGCGAGCGGCGGCGCAACCGGCGCAGCACCTGCGCGTCGCACCATTCCGAACCCGCCGCGCCCGGTGTGAATTCGCCCTCCACGATGCGCTTTTCGGCGTTCAGCCGGTGCAGTGCGGTGGCGACCACGGCGGTGCCGAGGCCGAAGCGGGCGGCCACCGCCGCGGTATCGAACGGGCCGTGCGTGCGGGCGAACCGGCCGACCAGATCGCCGAGCGGATCGGCGACGGGCTCGATGAAGGCCGCGGGCGTGCCGATCGGCAGCGGGACGCCGAGCGCGTCGCGCAGCCTGGACGCGTCCTCCACGGCCACCCACCAGCTCTGGCCGGCGAACGTAACCTCCAGTGCGCGGCGCGATCTCACCAGCTCGGCACACCAGTCGGTCGGATCCTCCACACAGCGCGCGGCGGCCTCGGCGGCGGTCAGCGGTCCGAGCAGTCGCAGCAGATCGGCCAGGCCCTCGGCATCGCGGGCATGGCGTTCCGGGGTGAGCCGCTGCAGCTCCAGCTCGGTCTGCTCGATGACCGAGCCGTCCAGCAGCTCGCGCAGTTCCACCCGCCCGAGCAGCTCGGCGAGCAGCCCCGAGTCGAGCGATAGCGCGGCCGCGCGGCGCTCGGCCAGCGGGCTGTCCCCGTCGTACATGAACTGCCCGATGTAGTCGAACAGCAGCGAATTGGCGAACGGCGACGGCGTCGCGGTCTCCACCTCGACGAGGCGAAGCTGGCGGCGCGCCACCCTGCCGAGCAGGTCGCGCAGCGACGGCAGGTCGTAGACGTCGCGCAGGCATTCGCGCACCGTCTCCAGCAGGATCGGGAAGGCGGGGAACTTCCGCGCCACGTCGAGCAGCTGCGCCGACCGCTGCCGCTGCTGCCACAGCGGGGCGCGCTTGCCGGGATCGCGCCGCGGCAGCAGCAGGGCGCGCGCGGCGCACTCGCGGAAGCGGGACGCGAAAAGCGCGGAGCCGCCGACCTGTTCGGTGACGATGTCGTCGATCTCGTCGGGTTCGAAGACGAACAGCTCGGCGCCGGGCGGGTCGTCGGTGGTGTCCGGCAGCCGCACCACGATGCCGTCGTCGGAGGCGTTCGGCGCGACGTCGACGCCGAACCGTTCGCGCAGCCGCGCGCCGATGGCCAGCGCCCACGGCGCGTGCACGGGCAGCCCGTACGGCGAGTGCAGCACCAGCCGCCAGTCGCCGAGCTCGTCCCGGAATCGCTCGACCACCAGCGTTTTGTCGGTGGGCAGATGGCCGGTCGCGGTGTGTTGTTCGGCCAGCAGGCTGCCGAGGTTCGCGGTGGCGAACGCGTCCAATCCGGCCGCGGCGGTGAGCTTTTCCAGATTCTCCGGGTGCTGGCCTGCCTTGCGCACGAATTCACCGAGCGCGCCGCCGAGTTCGGCGGGACGGCCCAGCCCGTCGCCGTGCCAGAAGGGCAGCCGGCCCGGTTGCCCGAACGCGGGCGTCACCAGCACCCGGTCGAAGGTGATGTCCTCGATCCGCCAGCTGGTCGCGCCGAGCGCGAACACGTCGCCGACCCGCGACTCGTAGACCATCTCCTCGTCGAGTTCGCCGACCCGGGAGGCCTTTTCGCCGACCATGTAGACCGCGAACAACCCACGGTCCGGGATCGCGCCGCCCGAGGTCACCGCGAGACGCTGCGCGCCGGGCCGCCCGGTGAGCGTGCCCGCGTCCCGATCCCACACCAATCGCGGTCGCAGCTCGGCGAACTCGTCCGACGGATACCGGCCGGCCAGCAGGTCCAGCACCGACTCGTACGCCGAACGCGGCAGCGCCGCGTAGCTTCCGGTGCCGCGCACCAGGTCGAACCAGGCGTCCACATCGATCGGCTCGAGCGCGCACGCCGCCACGGTCTGCTGCGCCAGGACATCCAGCGGGTGCGCCGGAATCTGGATCGACTCGATCTGCCCGGCGGTCATCCGCTGCGCGGCCACCGCGCAGTGGATGACATCGGTGCGGTGCTTCGGGAACAGCACCCCGCGCGAGATCTCGCCGACCTGATGCCCGGCCCGGCCGACCCGCTGCAATCCGCTCGCCACCGACGGCGGCGCCTCCACCTGCACCACCAGATCGACCGCGCCCATGTCGATCCCGAGCTCGAGGCTGCTGGTCGCCACCACGCAGCGCAGCCGCCCGCTCTTCAGGTCGTCCTCGATGTAGGCGCGCTGCTCCTTGCTCACCGATCCGTGGTGCGCCCTGGCCAGCAGCGGGCTCGCGCCGTGGATCACCTCGGTCGCCGCACCGAGCTGGGCCGGCGGCTTGTGCTCGGTCTCCACCGCCTCGCCGAGGCGGGCCGCGTAGGTCTCGTTGAGTCGCGCGGTGAGCCGTTCGGCCAGCCTGCGCGAGTTCGCGAACACGATCGAGGACCGGTGCTCCAGCACCAGATCCACGATGGCCTCGTCCACGTGCGGCCAGATCGAGCCGGGTTGATCGGAGTCGCCGGGTTCGGTCATGTCCGCCACCGGCACCCGGACGGACAGGTCGAAGGTCTTCGGCGCGGGCGGCGAGACGATGGTGATCGGCGCGTTGCCGACCAGGAACCGGCCGACCTCGTCCGGCGGCCGCACCGTGGCGGACAGGCCGATTCGTTGCGGGGGCCGCGCCGGCTCGCCCGCCGCCGGGCCACCACCCATCGACTCGTCGCGGGGCGCGGTGGTCAATTGATCGAGCCGGGCCAGCGACAGCGCCAGATGCGAGCCGCGCTTCGATCCGGCGATCGCGTGCACCTCGTCCACGATCACCGTGCGCACGTCCCGCAGCGTCTCCTTCGCGGCGGAGGTGAGCATGAGGAACAGCGACTCGGGCGTGGTGATCAGGATGTCCGGCGGCGTGCGCTGCATCGTCCGGCGCTCGGACGCGCTGGTATCCCCGGACCGCACCCCGACGGTGATCTCCGGCGGATCCAGCCCGAGCCGCTTGGCCGTTTGCGTCACACCCACCAGCGGGGCCCGCAGATTGCGCTCCACGTCCACCGCGAGCGCCTTCAGTGGTGAGACGTACAACACCGACGTTCCGGCCCGCTCCGGCGATTTCTGCCGGGTGGCCAGCTGATCGATCGCCCACAGGAACGCCGACAACGTCTTGCCGGACCCGGTCGGCGCGATCACCAGCGTGTGCTCGCCCGCGGCGATCGCCGCCCACGCGCCCAGCTGGGCCGACGTCGGCGCCGGGAAGGCGCCGTCGAACCACTCCTGGGTAGCGGGGGAGAACTGAGCCATGGCATCAGTGTGCACCGAGGCACCGACAACCTGATCGGCGTCGCCGGCGACCGGCGCAGCTCAATCCGGCCCGAATCCGCGGAGAGGCGGGCGAGACTTATGCGCATAGTCGTACGCTTCGTGGCGTGCAAAAGGTGCTCAGACTCGACCTGGTCAGCCATGGCATGACCGAGGCGATGCGGAAGGCACGTTTTCCAGTCGACGAATCGCTGACCGAAGCCGGCCGCCGCGCTATTTCCGGACGCTCGCCGCTCGCCGCGCCCCGGGTGCTCACCGGGCCCGAGCGCCGGACCGTCGAGACGGCGGCGCTGCTCGGCCTGCCCGGTGACGAGGACACCCGGCTACGCGACCTCGACGCGGGCGCGTGGCGCGGCGGGGCGCTGATGTCGGTGCCGCAGGACGAGCTCTACGCCTGGCTCACCGACCCGATGTTCCGCGGCCACGGCGGCGAATCCGTGGTGGACGTGATCGAGCGGACCAGGTACTGGATGGCCGAGATCGCGTCGGAGGGGAAGTCGACCGTCGCGGTCACCCATCCCGCCGTCATCCGCGCGGCGCTGCTGGTGACCCTGGACGCGCCGCCGAAATCGTTCTGGCGGATCGACATTCCGCCGGGCAGCGTCACCCGCCTGCACTACCGCGGCGAATGGACCCTGCACTTCACGGCGTGACCGTGCGCTTCGCCGCGAGCGGTCCGGCGCCGAGGGTGACCAGCAACCGAACCGCGTCGGTGATCAGCCGGGCCGGGATGGACGGGTCGATGGCGCGCTGCATGCCGAGGCCGATGCCCATGCTGAGGATGCCCGTCGCGGCGTCCTCCGGCGGCACCGGCAGCTCGATGCCGATGGTGTCGGCCAGCGTCTGCACCTGCGCTGCCACCGCGCCGCGCACCACGCTCAGGCTCGACACCAGCGCCGCCTGCAAGGCCGGATCGTCGCGGGAGACGGTCGCGAACTCGAATTCGAGCATGGTCCAGCCGACGTCGCCGACCGTCCGCTCGGCCCATTCCTGAAATCGCGCGAGCTGTTCCTCGAAGCTGTCGCCCGCCGCGAGCAGATCGGTCACCTCGCCGAACTTGGTCGCGTGGATGAGTTCGATCACCTCGAGGCCGAGCTCCTTCTTGGTGCGGAAGTTCGAGTACACGGCGCCCTTGGAGTAGCCGGCCTCCTCGGCCACCCGCTCCAGGCTGGTGCTCGCGTAGCCGTCGGCCAGGAAGAGGTCGCGTGCCGTGGCGATCAGGTCAGCGCGGGTGCGAGCCTGGCTCTCGGACCGGGTCAGTCGTGCCATGCCCCGATTCTACGTACCGTCGGATTTGGGATACCGCTGGTATTTGAATTCTGTTAGTGTTTGGAACCATGGGTAACAACAACGGGACGCAGCGGCGCGGCCTGGCCATCGGTTGCGGTGGCACGCTCGGTGCGGCGTGGATCGTCGCGGCGCTGGCCGCGGTCCGGGACGCGCTCGACTGGGATCCCCGCGAGGCCGACGTGCTGATCGGGACGTCGGCGGGCGCGGAGTACGTGACCATGCTCGGCAGCGGCGTCTCGGTGGACGAGCTGATCGCGATGCAGGACGGCACGTCCACGAACCCGATCCTGTTGGCCCACCTGCGGTCCGGCCCGGGACGCGTTCCGCCGGTCCCGCGCCCGCGGCTCGGCTCGGTGCGGCTTCCGTTGCGCCGCACCGACTCCGGGCAGGCTCTGCTCACCGCGGGCAGCGGGCTGCTTCCGGTCGGTAGGGGTGACGCGGGCTGGCTGGAGCGGCTGGCCGAGCGGCTCAACCCCGGCCGGTCCTGGGTCTCGCATCCGGCCACCTGGCTGGTGAGCATGGATTACGCGACGGGAGAACGGATTGCGTTCGGATCGCCCGACGCGCCGCCCGCGCCGCTCGGTGCGGCCCTGCGCGCGTCGTGGGCGGTACCCGGCTGGTTCCCGCCGGTACCCATCGCCGGCCGCCGCTTCATCGACGGTGGCGCCGGCTCGACCGCCTCGGTGGACCTGCTGATTCCGGAGCGGCTGGACGAGGTCGTGGTGCTCGCGCCGATGGCCTCGACCGGGAAGCTGCCCGCCACCAGTCCCGGCCACTTTCTCGAACGGCAGCTGCGTCACCGCATGAGCGCCGCGCTCGATGCCGAGATCGTCCGGTTGCGCGCGACCGGCACCAGGGTCCTGCGCCTCGACGCCACCGCCGCGGATCTCGCGGTGATGGGCCCCAACTTCATGGACGGCCGCCGCCGCCTCGACACCTTCCAGCACAGTCTGCGCAGCACTCGCCGTGCGCTCGAACAAGGAGCCTTCGCATGAGAATTCTCGGTCACGGATACCCCGGCCTCGACCTGCAGGGCGCGCGCGTCCTGATCACCGGCGCCGGGCGCGGCATCGGGCAATCCACCGCGGAGCTGTTCGCGGCCAAGGGATCCGAGGTGGTGATCGCCGACGTCGACACGGGCGCCGCCGAGACCGCCGCCGCCGCGCTCGGAGCGCGGTCCTACGAGCTCGACGTGCGCTCGCGCGGCCAGTGGGACAAGGTGATCGCCGATCTCGGCCACGTCGACGTCCTGGTCAACAATGCCGGTGTCATGCCGGCGGGTTCGTTCCTGGACGAACCGGATGTGGTGGGGCAGGCCACGATCGACATCAACGTCTGGGGTCTCATCCACGGCATGCGCGCGGTCGCGCCCGGCATGATCGAGCGGGGCCGCGGCCACATCGTGAACGTCGCCTCGCTGGCGGGCAAGATCCCGATCGCCGGTCTCGCCGTCTACAACGCGAGCAAGTTCGCCGCCGTAGGCCTTTCCGCCGCAACTCGTTTGGAGTTCGCCCCGCAGGGGGTCAGCGTCAGCTGCGTCATGCCCTCGGCCGTGCGCACCCGCCTGTCCTCCGGCCTGACGCTCGGCCACGGTATGCCGACCGTCGACCCCGAGGACGTCGCCGCCGCCATCCTGCGCACGGTCGCCACCCGCAAGGGCGAGGTGGCCGTCCCTGGCTACCTCGGCTCGATCGACGTGGCCGTGGCCGCCACGCCGGAACGCGCCATGCGCCTGGTCCGTCGCCTCATCGACGGCGACCGCGCCCTGCACCCCGCCGACGAGAAGACCCGCGCCGAATACGAGGAGCAGGTCCGTTCGATCAGCTGAACAACGGGAAGTGGGCCCCGCGGTGTACTGCCGGGGCCCGTTTGGCGCGGGGGTGGGCCGGGGGGGGGGGGGCGGCCCCCCCCGCGCCC